>NZ_CP053985.1:2576693-3220866 GCF_013267355.1 Achromobacter pestifer | reverse complement strand
CGCTGACCTGGCGCGACGGCCGGCATTCCGGCGACCTGCAACACCGCGTGCTGCAATCCAGCCGCGCATTGTCGACGTTCGCCCGCAGCATGTACGGATACCTGCACAGCGCCTTGAATTTCATCGGCCCGCTGGTGGCGTTGACCTTGCTGTCCCACGTCAGCGGCCTCATCGCCGTGAGCGGCTACCTGATCATCGCCCTGGTCACATTGCGCTTTGACCTCGCGCTGATGCGCCTGGCCCATTCCGAAAACGACCAGGAACGCCGCTACGTCGCGGCGCTGCTCGACTTCGTCAGCAATGCCGGCACCGTGATCGGGCTGCGGCTGCAGGCCGCCTCGCGCAAGATCCTGGGCCGCCGCCTGGCGGCGGTGATGAAACCGCTGCGCCGCGCCCTGTGGATCAACGAGGTCAAGTGGTGCGTGGTGGACCTGGCGGGCATGTGCCTCACCTGGATCCTCGTGGTGGAGTACGTGCTGCGGCACCGCGAGCCAGGGCAGGCGCTATTGCTGGGCACCATTTTCATGATCTATCAATACGCCCAGCAGGCCGCGTCGGTGGTCAGCGCCATCGCCTCCAACTTCCAAAGCTTCGCGCGCATGCACACCGACTACAGCAGCGCCGAACCCATCTGGCAGGCGCCGGGCGACCCCAATGCCGTCGTGCCCGCCGTGCAGCCCGAAGCACCGTGGCAGACTCTGGAGTTGCGCGGCGCCACCTGGCGCTATTCGGATGAAGGACGCGGCGGCCTGCATGGCGTCGACCTGGTATTGCGGCGCGGCTCTCGCGTCGCGCTGATCGGCGCCAGCGGCGGCGGCAAGAGCACGCTGTTGCGCACGCTCGCCGGACTCTACCCGCCGCAACAAGGCGAGCTGCTGCGCGACGGCCAGCCCGTGGACTGGGCCGAACTGCGCACGCTGGCCACGCTGATTCCGCAAGAGGCCGAAGTCTTCGAGGCCAGCGTGCAGGAGAACCTCACCTTCGGCGAACCTGCCGACACGGCGGCGCTGCAAGCCGCCGTGCATACCGGCGTGTTCGACGAAGTGCTGCAACGCATGCCCGAGGGCCTGGCCAGTCCGATGAATGAGCGGGGCAGCAACCTGTCCGGCGGACAACGCCAACGCCTGGCCCTGTCACGCGGGGCGCTGGCCGCGCACGGCAGTTCCTTGCTGCTGCTGGACGAACCCACCAGCGCGCTCGACCCGCAAGCCGAAGGCCGGGTGTTCGACCGCATGTACGCCGCCTTTCCGACGGCTTGCATCGTGGCCTCGGTGCACCGGCCCAGCCTGCTCAACCGCTTCGACACCATCGTGGTGATGGAAGCCGGACGCGTGGTCGATGCCGGTCCGCGCGACGAAGTGCTGGCCCGGCATCAGCCTTGATGAACAACTTCTGCCGGCCAGGCGTCTACACTCAGCGTCCATGACACAGCCGCCCACCACCCACACTGCGCAGCGTCCACCCGGCCGAAGGCGCGCGAGCCTGCTCGTCTATGCCTGCCTGGCGATCAGCCTGGCGTTTGTCTTCCTGGGCGCGGGCATGATCCGGGACGGCGCCGATGCGGGCATTCCTGTCACGCTGTTCTTCGGCATCTGCGCCGCGACCGCCGTCCTGCAGATATGGCCGCAACTGCTCCAGCGCGACTCGCGCTCGGCCGCAACAATGCTGGTGCGGTATCCAGGCCCCCTGGAGCTCAAGGCAGCGAAAGGCAAGCTGCTGGTGTTCTCTCTGCTGTCGGCGGGCTTTGGCGGTGTGATCCTGTGGATGCTGTTGCACGAGTCGCTGCCGCCGCTCAAGCAATTTATCCTGTGGCCGGGCGCCGCGTTCTTTCTGCTCGGCGCGGTCAAGCTGCTGGTGCGCGCCGCCAAGGACGATACCGCCCTGCGCCTGGGCCGTGATGGCTTCGAGACGCGGCAGGTGTGGAACGGCAGGACGATACGCTGGCAAGACACCAGCGAGTTCACCGTGATCAGCGTCAGCCGCGCGGTGCCCAAGCTCATTGTTTTCGACGACGCGGCGGTCGAACGCAGCGGCACTGCGGGGCTCAACAGGCATGTCGTCGGGCGTAATTCCAGCTTGGGGGAAACTTACGGGCTGACCCACGAGGCGTTAGCTGAATTGCTCAATGCGTGGCGCAAGCGGGCGCTGGAGCAGGATGCGATTTTTACGCGGTGGCCTGAGAACCGCTGACTGCTGCTCTTCACCTGATCAGTCCGAAATACGTGTACGCGTTTCGGACGCGCCGCCATATCAGGGATCTCATAGGAGTTGGCCGGCTGACGTCTCGGATGCGCCCTCCAACATTACAAAAAAGTAATCCCCACGTAACCTCCCCGCCCCCGTCAGCCCCCCACACTGGAGTCCATGCACTTCCAGACCACAGAAAGGAGCTGACTCATGAAGACCCTGACCACCTTGTTCAGCGCGTGCGCGTTGAGCCTGGGATTGATCGGCGCGGCCCACGCGCAGGCCGGGAACGGCGACCATGCCACGCATCATCCCGCGCCGGCTGCGGCGGGCGAAGCGGCCACGAAACCGCAGATGGCGCCGGGCGCCGGCATGATGAAGAACATGGAGGCGCACATGCAGGCCATGAACGGCATGCACCAGAAAATGGCTGCGGCCCAGACGCCTGAAGAGCGCCAGGCCTTGATGGCCGACCACATGAGGTCCATGCCCGCCAATGGCCCCGACATGCAAGGCTGCCGCCAGATGATGGGATCGATGATGAACCCGACGGGTGATGCGCCCTCGGCGGCGGAACCTGCAACTTCCCCGGCGGCCAAGGGCTGATCGGCATGAGTCATCGCTGCGGCCCGCTCCGCAGCGATGCCACTGCGGCAAGCGGTAGCACCGCAAACACCCTGCCTGGGCATAATAGGCGCACGAAGGATCACACCGGCACTCGAAAGGGATGGGTATGAATCACTCTCGTCACGGCGACGCGGCATCGAAGGAAGGCACGCTCTACGTGTGTCCCATGCACCCGGAAATCCGCCAGGACCATCCGGGACGCTGCCCGAAGTGCCAGATGCATCTGGTGGCGCAGGGACAGGCAGAGGATCAGGCTGCGCCTGCGCACGGCGGCCATGATGCGCACCAGCATCACCATCACGGCCACGATCACGGCAACCGCCACGCAGGCCACGACGCCGCCGCCCCACTGCCAGCCGCGCCCGCCGATGTCCCCACCGATGTCCCCGCCGGCACGATCTACACCTGCCCCATGCATCCCGAGATCCGCCAGGATCATCCGGGAAACTGCCCCAAGTGCGGCATGACGCTGGAACCGCTCATTCCGCTGGACGAAGAAGACAATACCGAACTCAAGGATTTCCAGCGCCGCTTCTGGTGGACACTGCCCCTGACCCTCATCGTGGCCGTGATGGCCATGTTCGGCCATCGCCTGGGCTGGTTCGACATGGCAACCCAGAGCTGGCTGGAGCTGGCGCTGTCCCTGCCGGTGGTGTTCTGGACAGGCTGGCCGTTCTTCGTGCGCGGCTGGCAATCCCTCGTGCATCGCAGCCCGAACATGTGGACCTTGATCAGCCTGGGCACGGCGGCGGCTTTCATCTACAGCGTGGTCGCCACGCTGACGCCGGGCGTGTTCCCGGATTCCTTTGTATCGATGGGGCGCGTGGCGGTGTACTTCGAGGCCGCCGTGGTCATTATTTCGCTGACCATGCTGGGGCAGATCCTGGAGCTGAAAGCGCGTTCGCAGACATCCGCCGCGATCAAGGCCCTGCTCGGGCTGGCACCCAAGACGGCGCGGCGCATCAACGCCGACGGCAGCGAGGAAGACGTGCCGCTGAACCACGTGCACGTCGGCGACCTGCTGCGCGTGCGCCCTGGCGAGAAGATTCCGGTGGACGGCGCCGTCACCGAGGGCCGCAGCGCCGTGGACGAATCCATGCTGACAGGGGAGCCCGTGCCCGTCAGCAAGCGTGAAGGCGACAAGCTGATCGGCGCCACGCTCAACACCAGCGGCACCCTGGTGATGCGATCAGAAAAGGTCGGCGCGGCCACCATGCTGGCGCAGATCGTGCAGATGGTCGCCAACGCCCAGCGCTCCAAGGCGCCCATGCAGCGCATGGCGGACGTGGTGGCGGGCAAGTTCGTCATCGCCGTGGTGCTGGTGGCGATCTCCACGCTGTTGGTGTGGGGCTTTTTCGGACCGGAGCCCAGCTGGGTGTATGGCCTGATCAACGCCGTCGCGGTGCTCATCATCGCCTGCCCCTGCGCGCTGGGGCTGGCCACGCCCATGTCGGTCATGGTGGCCACGGGCCGCGCCGCGGCACAGGGCGTGCTGTTCCGCGACGCCGGCGCGATCGAGAAGATGCGCGAGGTCGACACGCTGATCGTGGACAAGACCGGCACCCTGACCGAGGGCAGGCCGGCCTTCGACACCGCGATCGCGGCGCCGGGATACACCCCCGACGAAGTGTTGCGCCTGGCAGCCAGCCTGGACCAGGGCAGCGAGCATCCACTGGCCGACGCCATCGTCAGTGCGGCGCGCGCGCAGGGCCTTGCGCTGGCCAAGGCCGAGGACTTCGATTCCGGCAGCGGCATCGGCGTGCGCGGCATGGTGGAAGGCAGGCGCCTGGCGCTGGGCAACACCGCCCTGATGGAACAGGAAGGCGTGCAGGTGGACGCTCTGCGCGCGGACGGCGAACGCCTGCGCGGCGAAGGCGCCAGCATCATGCACCTGGCCGTCGATGGCCAGTTCGCCGGCATCCTGGCGGTGACCGACCCGATCAAGCCCAGCACGCATGAGGCCATCCAGAACCTGCACGACAGCGGCCTGCGCATCGTGATGGCGACGGGCGACGGCCTCACCACCGCCCGCGCCGTCGGCGCCGCGCTGCGCATCGACGAGGTGCACGGCGAGGTCAAGCCGGCCGACAAGCTGGCGCTGGTGGAAAAGCTGCAAAAGGACGGCCATGTGGTGGCGATGGCGGGCGACGGCATCAACGACGCCCCCGCGCTGGCGCGCGCCGACGTGGGCGTGGCCATGGGCACGGGCACCGACGTGGCCATGAACAGCGGCCAGGTGACCCTGGTCAAGGGCGACCTGCGCGGCATCGCCGCCTCGCGCCAGATCTCGATCGACACCGTGCGCAACATGCGGCAGAACCTGATGTTCGCCTTTGTCTATAACGGCATCGGCGTGCCAATAGCGGCGGGCCTGCTGTATCCCTTCACGGGCTGGCTGCTGTCACCGATGATCGCGGCGCTGGCGATGAGCCTGAGTTCGGCTTCGGTGATATTTAATGCGTTGAGGTTGCGGGGTGCGAAAAGAGCGGTCTAGGACAACTCCGGCCGTGCGAGACCAAAGCTACTTTTTCATTGCTGCCAGCCATAGCGGCCGTATCGCCCCCACGGCTTCATTCAGCGACACTTTCGCCAACCCATTCTTGCGCAGGAAGGCATCCCACTGTTGCACCTTTCTTTCGTCTTGGACGAATTCATCAGCCAACCCCAAAGGGAAATCTGCCGGAGCCGGCGTTTCGCGGCGTGCGAACGTCGCGCGCACTGCGCGCGCGAGCATTCCATCATCGAGTTCTGCGCGCCGCGCCATCACCCAAAGATCGAAGTAATCCTTCATGCGTGTATTGCCCATGCCCAGTGAAACGATGGCTTCCAGTTTTTCTGCGATAACTGTGTACTGGGGATAAACCTGCAGGCGTGGCGCGGGCATGTCGCCGAAGATGACGGGATACTGCGCCTCTTCCGGCCCAGGAACGACCGCATCTCCAAAGCCTATATCAATCTGTACCGGACATCGTGCGCCGTCCAGAGATCCAGCCAGATTCACGCGAATGCCAGCATAGTTGGCTTCCTTGCGAATTTCGGCAGCCCTTACCGACTCAGGCGGAAAGGTCATTCCGTCCTCGCAAGCGATGGCGCTGATCTCTTGAAACACGGCCATCAAGTGCGGCACTTCCGCGAGCGTGAATCCTAGGAGATCGGCATCGTGCGTCGGACGGTGCGGCATGTCGAACCATAGGTCAAACAGCAACGAACCCTTCAACAAGAACTGCTCGCGGTAGGGTGAGATACTCAGGCGATAAAGAATGCGCTCCAACGCATAGCGGGTGAGCAATAGGTTGAAATTCTGCTTATCCGCGCGCGCCTTGTTGAGCAGCCGCGCCCGCACCGATGCCGCGATATTGCGAGCGACAGTCATTCCAGACTTTCAAGATAGGGGCGCATTACGTTGGCCACCCTGCATAGCTTCGCATAGCGCCACATTTCATCGCTGGTCATACGTTTTTCGCGCCACGCTTCACGCAACGCCTCCAGGGCAACGTCCAGGCCAATTTTATTGCGGAACTTGAAGCAATCTGCCACGGTCTTGGCGACTCCCGTGACGTGGATGGGTACACCATCAGCCACATGCTCCTCTACCCCTGCGGCCAGCGCACTTGTGGAAAACCGCAGAACACGCAATGGCGGATAGTCGAGCTTCGGTGCCGCCGCTTTGTTGCCGATGGCAAGCCACACTTCGCGCGGCGCCTGAGTCGTAAGGCCATGAAAGCGGAGCGCCGACAGCAGGCAAATGACTCCCTTGGGTACGCGCCGGGCCGTCTCGGCCAATGTCGCGTGCTCGGAAATCCGGCGCGATGACAAGCCATACAGTCCCCGGCCTACGCGCTGCAATTGGCCCTGGCGCACGGCACGGGTAAGCGTCACGCGGGCAATACCTTGCGGGGCCAAGTCCCGGGCGCGGATCAGCCCCTCTTCGCGGGCCAAGGCCAGAAGCTTTTCAGTGGCGCTTGTCATCCGGCGATATTGTTCCAATAAGTAGGTACATGTCAATAATTACCGATCTTTTGGAACATGCGCGCTCCCGCCCAACCGCGCCAGCGTCCTCGCCACCACCCTGTCGCAATCATCGCCATCGAACTCGAACAAGCTCTTCTCCACCACCCCTACATCCCGCGAAAGCGCTTCGCGCAGCAAGGCATTGGCCCGAAAATGGCGGCTGCGGACCGTGGCCTCGGGGATGCCCAGGCAATGCGCCGTTTCCTCGACGGACAGTTCCTCGACCGAGCGCAATACGAACACGGTCCGGAACGAGACCGGCAAGGCATCCAGCCGCGCTTCCAACAGGCCTCTGAGTTCGGCGCGGGCGGCGGCGTGGTAAGGCGGGTTGAAGTCGTGGATGGTCATCGCATCAACCTCATTCTCTATGTCGTCGGCGATGGGGCACAGCGCTACGCGGCGGCTGTGCTTGCGCAGCCGGCCGTAGCATTCGTTGAGCAGCAGCCGCGACAGCCAGGTGAACAGCGTCGATTCGCCGCGAAACTTGCCCATGTGCCGGTAAGCCGCCAGATAGGCTTCCTGCAGCGCATCCTCGGCGTCGGCATCGTTGCGCAAGGTGGCCCGCGCCAGGCGGTAGAGCCGCCGGTTGTGCCGCCGCATCATCAGTTCGAATGCGGCCTGCTCGCCCGCCGCGATGCGGTGCGCGAGCGCCAGGTCGTCATCCTCGGCCGGCGTTGCCGCCAGCGCCGCAAGTGCAGTCATAAGCCAGACCTCCGCCATGCGTCATTGCGCGATCAAGGTGCCCTGCATCGTAGGATGGAACAGGCAGACATAGGCGCTGCCGCCCTCCTCCCGCACAGTGTAGGTCCAGGAGGCGCCGGCTGCGATAACCCCTGAGTCGAAGGCCTTGGAAACCGCGGTGGCGGTATGCGGGACCAGGTCCTTGTTGATCCACGTCACCTTGTCGCCCCGCTTGAGGGTCAGCGTCGCGGGCGTGAACTGCATCCCTTCGATGGTCACCACATGTTCGGCCAACTGGGTGCCGGGCGGGTTCTGTTGGGCGGTGGCGGGCCCGCCCGCCAGCAGCAGGCCCGCGCAGAGCGCGGCGTAGCATCCCCGCCCGCGCGCCCCGGGTGTCGTCGTGTCAGCCACCGCTGAGCCTCTTTTGCAGGGATTTGGCATGTTCCAGGTGCGCGATGAACGCGGGCCGCACCTTGACCAGCAGCGCCTTCAGCTCCGCGTTGTGCGCGCCCGGAATCAGGGTGGTGTCCAGCGCCTGGATCACGGCCTCGTGATAGGCCACCTCGTGATCCACATACGCCTTATCGAAGGCGGCACCGCTCATGCCCTTGAGCGCGGCGAGGTTCTTGTCGCCGCCTTGCTGCAGGCTGTCGCTGGTCGGGTTCGGTTCGGGCGTTACCTTGAGCTTCTGCACCAGTTCGCCGGCCGACTTGTTGACGGCGGCATGGTCGGTCACCATCAGCGTGGCGAACTCGCGCACTTCCTTGTTGCCGGTCCTGTCCTGCGCCAGCTTGCCGGCGTCGATGTCGACCTGGTTGGCGACCACGACTATGGCCGCGATCTGCGGATCCGTCGGTCCGTTGCCGTGGGCAAACACCCCGCAGCTCACCAAGGCCAGCGCATAGAACCATCTTGCTTGAATCGCTTTCATCTCATCCCCCGAAACCATGGATGCAGGCGCGGCCGGATTGGCCAGGAACCTTGCCTGCTTATGGGGTTGGATGTCGCGAAAACGCGCCGCGTTCCGGCGCGGGCAGCAAATGGAAGAATCAGCCCACCGGCACCGCCAAGCCGTACTTGGCGCGGTTCAGCACGACCAGCGTGGAAAAGCGCTTGACGTTGGGATTGCCCCAGAAGTTGCGCTGGGCGAAGGCCTCGTATTCGGCCATGTCGCGCATGGTGATGGTCAGGACGAAGTCCACTTCGCCCGTCACCGACAGGCACTGCATGATTTCCGGGGCGGACTGCATGGCGCGCTTGAACTGGTCGAGCTTGTCGGCACGCTCGCTCTCCAGCGTCACCAGCACCACCATCATGATGCCGCGGCCCACGGCGGCGGGATCGACCACGGAAACGTCCCCCAGCACCACCTTGGATTCGCGCAGCCGCTTCATGCGGCGCAGGCAGGACACCGGCGACAGGTTCACGCGCTGCGCGACTTCCTGGCTGGTGCGCTGGTTGTCTTCCTGCATGCTTTGCAGGATCTGGAGGTCGAAATCGTCTAGTTCCATAAGGGTCTCGGAACGGGAGGTGGCGGGTGGGACAGGCCCGTCGACAGATTCTAAGCCCGGCGGCGCCGGAATCCGGCCCCATTTTGACGGGAAACTTCATTTCCGCCTCGTTGGATG
Source organism: Achromobacter pestifer (assembly GCF_013267355.1). Taxonomy (NCBI): domain Bacteria; kingdom Pseudomonadati; phylum Pseudomonadota; class Betaproteobacteria; order Burkholderiales; family Alcaligenaceae; genus Achromobacter; species Achromobacter pestifer. The sequence continues at coordinate 3,211,732 of NZ_CP053985.1, read as the reverse complement.
CAGGAATTATTCAGCCGGCTTGCTTACACTGGGAGCCCTCTGCCCGCGCCGCGGGTACGTACGCCCTCCGTATCATGCCGTCACTCCAGCTTTTTCTGCTGTTTCTCGCCGCCGACGCGGCGCTCAAGCTCACGCCCGGCCCCGACATGGCGCTGACCCTGTCCCGGGGCATGACGCAGGGTTTCCGGCCCGCCTTCCACAGCGTCCTGGGCAATGTCGCCGCCGGATTCATCCAGGTGCCAGCGGTCGTGCTGGGCCTGGCCTCGGTGCTGCAGGCGTTCCCATCGCTGTTCATGGGCATCAAGGCGGCGGGCGGCCTGTACCTGGGCTACCTGGGCATCAAGGCCATCGTCCGCTGTGCGCGCTCGGCCGACGTGTCGCTGGCCGCGCGCCCCGGGGACGCGCGCGACGCGTTCTGGCAGGGGTTCACGACCAATCTGCTGAATCCCAAGGTGCTGCTGTTCATGATCGCCTTCCTGCCTCAGTTCACCACGCCGGACAATGGGCCGGTGTGGATCCAGATGCTGGTGCTGGGCGTGACGATGAAGGTCTTGAGCCTGCCCTACGGCAGCTTCTTTGCCTACGGCGCGTCGCGCATCCGCGGCTGGGTGGGGCGCAATCCCTGGTTCCTGCGCATGCAGCAGGGCCTGCTTGGCGCCGTCATGCTCGGCCTGGCGCTGTATGTGCTCTACTCCACCGCCGCAAGTCTGACGCCCTGAACCGTCCGCCGTCCTGTACATATCCCGCCTTTCCGCCATTGCCATGACCGCCGCAACCCTGAACACCGGACGCAACGCCTCGTCCTCCACCCTGCTCCCCATCCTGTCGTTGATCGGCGCGATGGCCTCGCTATGCGTCGGCACGTCGTTCGCCAAGTCGCTCTTCCCGATGGTCGGCGCCCAGGGCACGACCGCCTACCGCATCGCCATCGGCGCGCTGATCCTGGTGGCGATCTGGCGCCCGTGGCGCTTTCCGCTGACGCGCCAGGCGGCGGCCAAGATCGCGCTGTACGGAGTGACGCTGGCCTGCATGAACCTGCTGTTCTACATGGCCTTGCGCACGCTGCCGCTGGGCGTGGCGATCGCCATCGAATTCATCGGACCGCTGACCCTGGCGGTGGCGCTGTCACGGCGCGCCATCGACTTCGTCTGGATCGGCTGCGCCATCGCCGGCCTGGTGCTGCTGATTCCCACGGGGCAATCGGTGCATGACCTGGATCCCGTCGGCATCGCCTTTGCGCTGGGCGCGGCGGTGTGCTGGGCGCTCTACATCATCTTTGGCAAGATGGCCGGCAACGTGCATGGCGGACAGGCCACGTCGCTGGGGCTGACGGCCGCGACGCTGGTGGCGTTGCCCATAGGCGCGGCGCACGCCGGCGCAGCCCTGCTGGATCCGACCCTGATCCTGGCCGGTATCGCGGTAGGCGTGCTGTCCAGCGCCTTGCCCTATTCGCTGGAAATGGTGGCGCTGCGGCGCCTGCCGCAGAAGACCTTCGGCGTACTGCTCAGCATGGAGCCCGCCATGGGCGCGCTGGCCGGCGTGATCGTGCTGAACGAGCAGCTGTCGCAGACGCAATGGCTGGCCATCTGCGGGATCATCGTGGCTTCCGCGGGCTGCGCGGCCACCGCACGCCGGCAAAACACCGCTCCCACGCCCGCGCCGGACTGAGCGCGGACGCGCGCCGCCGCCGCGGGCCACGGGCGTTTCAGCCGAATCCCACCTCGCGCTGGGGCGGCGCCAGCGGGTCGAAGTCTTCCCAATGGTTGTTGCGCCAGCGGCCGTTGGCGTGTTCCACGTCCGCGCCGCCGGCATCGCGCAGGATGCGGCACGCCAGCATTTCACGTTGCGGACGCGTGCGCACGGCGACCATCACGCCGGCCTGGCGGATCTCGGCATGGGAATCCGGATTGAAGTGGCCATGCAGGGTGCTGCCGTGGCCCGTCACCCAGAGGGCGCCGAACAGCGACCCCAGATAGGCGCCGACCCCGGCCGCGGCCAGGATCAGCGGTGTGGAATCGCTGATCTCGGACATCACGAACCCGCCAAACACCGCGAAGCCTGCGCCCACTCCGCCCGCCCCCAGGAAAGCGCCGATGTCGGCGCGCCCCGAGTCCGGGTCGGAACGGCGGTCGCCGCCCAAGGGGTAGCGGCCATGCTCGCCAGCCGGATTGACGTAGAAGGTATTGATGTCCCAGTCGGGAAAACCGCTGGCGGACAGGCGCTCGGCCGCGGCCTTCGCCGCTTCGAAACCCTCGAACCGGGCTGCTACGATCAGAGACATGATGTGCTCCTTGCCCGGGCTGCCGGGCAGGATATACGTGCCTTTATCGTACGCCCGCGCCGCGGGCGCAGACGCGCCGGTTACACCTTGCGGCGGCTGTTACCGTCCGCCTTCAATTGGCCGAAATGTTCTTGCTCCGGATCACCGCGCCCCAACGCTCATACTCCTTGCGCGCGTAATCCGCGAAAGCCTGCGGCGTGCTGCCCGTGGGCTCCATGCCTTGCAACTTCAACTGTTCCGCCACCTCCGGCGTACGCAGTGCCTGCGCGATGGCCTGGCTGAGCTTCTCCACCACCGGCGCCGGCGTGCCGGCGGGCGCCACCACGCCCTGCCAGGCGGCGGCCTCGAACGCCGGGCCGCCCGCCTCGGCGAAGGTCGGCACCTGCGGCAATTGTCCGGAACGCTGCGCGGCCGGCACCGCGATGGCGCGCAGCTTGCCCGCCTGGATCAGCGGACGGGCGGCGGCCAGGTCGGCCATCATCATCGGCACCACGCCGGCCGCCACGTCCTGCAAGGCGGGCGGCGTGCCCTTGTAGGGGATCGCCGTGGCCCGGCCCTGGATGGTATCCAGGAACAGCTCCATGGCCAGGTGATGCGGGCTGCCCACGCCCAGGGACGCATAGCTGCCGGGCTTGTCGCGCTTGAGGTACGCCTTCACATCGGCCAGCGTATGCATCGAGGAATCGGGCGACACTACCAACACAATCGGCAAGGCCACCAGCGTGGAGACCGGGGTCAGGTCCTTCCCTGGATCGTAGGGCAGCTTCTGGTACAGCCAGGGGTTCAGCGCCAGCGTGCTCATCCCGGCCGTCAGCAAGGTGTAGCCGTCGGGCGCCGCGCGGGCGGTTTCCTGCGCGGCGACGATGGTCGCCGCGCCCGGACGGTTTTCCACCACCACCGGCTGGCCCAGTGCGTCGCCCACATGCTTGGCGACGATGCGGGTGGCGATGTCGCTACCCCCGCCCGCGCTGAACGGCACCAGCCAGCGGATCGGATGATCGGGAAACCCGGCTGCCGCGGCCTGGCCCGGGACGATCGCAGCCCCGGCCAGCGCCGCCGCCAGCAAGGCGCCATGCAGTATGCCTTTGAACATGTCGCGCTCTCCTCGCCTGCTTATTTATTTAACATATTAACTACTTATTATCGGACGCCGCACGCTGGCACACACCACGGGAGAAACCCGGAGTCCGTGGATCCGGCACGGGTCAGGTGCGAGCGGCGGCAAGCCAGCGCAAGCCGGCCGAAGTGCCTGCGGCCGGACGATATTCGCAGCCTATCCAGCCGCCGTACTCCAACTCGCGCAGCACGCCGAAGATCCATCCGTAATCCAGTTCGCCGCGATCGGGTTCCTGGCGCAGCGGCACGCCGGCAATCTGCAGATGGCCGACCCGCCCGGTAGGCAGGTATTCGCGCAGTTTCATGCTGACGTCGCCCTCGACGATCTGGCAGTGGTAGAGATCCATCTGCACTTTCAGATTGGACGCATTGACCGCCTGCACCACGGCATGCGCCTCGTCCTGGCGGTTCAGGAAATAGCCGGGGATGTCGCGGGTGTTGATAGGCTCGATCAGCACGGTGACCCCGGCCGAACGCGCCTGGCGCGCGGCCCAGTCCAGGTTCTCGTGATAGCAGTCCAGCATGGCCTCGCGCGAGGCGTCAGGCGCGACCAGGCCTGCCATCACATGGAGATTCGGGCAGGCCAGCGCCGTGGCGTAGGACAACGCCTGCTCGATCCCCGCCTGGAATTCCGCCTGCCGCCCCGGCTGCGCGGCCAGGCCGCGATCGCCGCGATCGCCGCGGGCGGCGACGCCGGGCGGCGCGTTGAAGAGCACCTGCGTCACGCCAGCCGCGTCCATGCGCTCGCGCACGAAGGCGGCCGGGGCCTCGTAGGGAAACATGCATTCTACGCCGGCGTACCCGTCCGCCGCGGCGGCCGCGTAGCGGTCCAGGAACGCGTGTTCCGTGTACATCATCGACAGATTGGCGGCGAACTTCAACATGGCGGGGCTCCGGACCGGGCGGCATGCATGGAAATTAGCACAACCGCCCGCCCCGCCTGCGCCGCAGCGCTAGGCGCCGAAGTCAGGCGCCGGATGCAAGGTCAGGCGCGGCCCCGCCTTGAGCAGTTGGCTGGGGATGTCGTGTCCCACTAGCGCGGGCAAGGTCGCCGACGCGCCGAGTATGGCGTCCAGGTCCACGCCGGTGTCATAGCCCATCAGTTCCAGCATGTGCACCAGTTCTTCCGTGCACACGTTGCCGCTGGCGCCCGGCGCATACGGGCAGCCGCCCAGGCCGCCCAACGAGGCGTCGAAGCGGTCGATGCCGGCCTCGATGGCCGTCAGGGTATTGGCCAGCGCCATGCCGCGCGTGTTGTGGAAATGCATGGTGGTGGTCAGACCGGGGAACAGCTTGCGGACCTCGCGGCCGATCTTGCCGACCTGGGTGGGATAGGCCATGCCGGTGGTGTCGCACAGCGTCACGCCGTCCACGCCCAGCGCCGCGAAGCGCCCCACCAATTCAAACACCTCGAACGCGTTGATATCGCCTTCCATGGGGCAGCCGAATACCGTGGACAACGATACGTTGATGGCGACCCGGCTGCCACGCACGGCGTTGACCACGTCGCTCAATTGCTCGAACGACTGCTCCCGCGTCATGCGCAGGTTGGCGCGATTGTGGGTCTCGCTGACCGACATCACCAGGTTGACCTCGTCCACCTTGCACTCCAGCGCCCGTTGCGCGCCGCGCACGTTGGGCACCAGCACCGTGTAGATGACAGCCGGATTGCGCTCGATCTCGTGCATCACGATCTCCGCGTCGCGCAGGGCCGGGATCGCCTTGGGCGAGGTGAAGGACGTCGCCTCGATCTTGGCGAACCCGCTGGCGGAAAGCCGGTTGATGAAGGCGATCTTGTCCTGCGTTTCAATGAACTGCTTTTCGTTCTGGAAGCCGTCGCGCGGCGCGACTTCCTGGATGTACAGCCGCGGACGGCTGGAATTGGTTTCTGGGTTGATTCCCGGGTTGGTCACATTCATGGCCGCTTTCCTCAGATGATGCCGCGCGCGCGCCAGTCCTGGCGCTGTGTCTCGCCGATGCCCAGGCCGGCCAGCACCTCGTCGGTGTCCTGGCCCAGGGCGGGCGCCGGGCTGCGCACCTCGCCCGGCGTTTCCGACAACTTGGGCACGATGCCCGGCACCTGCACCGGCGTGCCGTCGGGCAAGGCGCCGTCCAGGATCATCCCGCGCGCCCGGTAATGCGGGTCGGCCGCGATGTCGGCCACGTCATAGATCTTGCCGGCGGGAATCTGCCCGTCATTCAGGCGCTCCAGCACCAAGTCCAACGGATGCTGGCCGGTCCATTGCGAAATCGCGTCGTCCAGCATGACCACGTGCCGCACGCGCCCGGCGTTGTTCGCCAGTTCCGGCGCCTCGGCCAGGTCGGGCCGGCCGATCACGCCCATCAGGCGCTTGAAGATGCTGTCGCCGTTGCCGGCGATCAACACGTACTTGTTGTCCTGGCAGCGATAGGCGTTGCTGGGCGCGATGCCCGGCAGGCTGCTGCCGGCGGGCTGGCGGATCTCGCCGAACACGGAGTACTCGGGCAGCAGGCTTTCCATCATGTTGAAGACCGACTCGTACAGCGCCACGTCGATCATCTGGCCAACACCGTTCTGATCGCGCGCGCGCAGCGCCAGCAGGATGCCGATGACGCCATGCAGCGCCGACAGCGAATCGCCGATGGAAACGCCCACGCGCACCGGGGTGCGGTCCGGCTCGCCGCTCAGGTGGCGCAGGCCGCCCATGGCTTCGCCGATGGCGCCAAAGCCCGGCAAGTCGCGGTAGGGACCCGTCTGGCCGTAGCCCGAGACGCGCAGCATCACCAGCCGCGGATTGATGGCGCGCAGTGCTTCCCAGCCCAGGCCCCAGCCTTCCATGGTGCCGGGCTTGAAGTTCTCGACCACTACGTCGATGTCCTTGACCAAGGCCCGGATCAGGTCCTGCGCCTCGGGCTTGCGCAGGTCCAGGCTGACCGATTTCTTGTTGCGCGACTGGACCTGCCACCAGACGGAGGTGCCGTCGTGGATCAGGCGCCAGTTGCGCAGCGGATCGCCCTTGCCGGGCGGTTCGATCTTGATGACTTCGGCGCCGAATTCGCCCAGCATCTTGGCGGCGAACGGTCCGGCGATCAGCTGGCCCAACTCCAGCACTCGGATCCCGCTCAATGGTTTGGATGACATGATTGCCTCGTCAGCTCTTGTGTTTGCCCAGATAGGCCTCGCGCACGCGCTCGCTGGCCAACAACTCCTGGCCAGTGCCCTCCATCACGATGGAGCCCACTTCCAGGACATATGCGCGGTCGGAGATCGCCAGTGCCTGATTGGCCATCTGCTCGACCAGCAGGATCGTCATGCCGCGCTCTTTCAGCGATTTGATGATCTTGAAGATCTCGGCCACGATCAGCGGCGCCAGCCCCAGCGATGGCTCGTCCAGCATCAGGATGCGCGGCTTGCTCATCAGGGCGCGGCAGATGGCCAGCATCTGCTGTTCTCCGCCCGACAGCGTGCCCGCATATTGGCCGCGCCGCTCTTTCAGGCGCGGGAACATCCCAAAGCAGTGCTCGATCTCCGCGGCCAGCTCGGCGGGCGATTCCTTGCGCAGGAACGCGCCCAGCATCAGGTTGTCGTGGACGGTCTGGTCGGGGAACACCTGGCGCCCTTCCGGCACGTGCGCAATGCCCAGCCCCACGCGCTTGTGCGCGCTGATCCCGCCCAGGTCCTGGCCGGCGAACGCGATATCGCCCGTGGCTTTCTCGATGCCCGACAGCGCGCGCATCATGGTGCTCTTGCCCGCGCCATTGCCGCCGATGATGGTCACGATCTCGTTCGTGTCCACATGCAGCGACACCTGCTTCAGGGCGTTGACGGCGCCGTAGCTGACCGCCAGGTTCTTGATGTCCAGTAAACGGCTCATTGCGGTCTCCTATGCCGGCGCGCCCAGGTAGGCTTCGATGACTTTCGGATTCTCCTGGATGTGGTTCGGCAGGCCCGAGGCGATCTTCACGCCGTAGTCCAGCACGACGATATGGTCGGAAATGGCCATGACCAGGTCCATGTGGTGCTCGATCAGCAGGATGGTCAGGCCCATGTTCTTCAGTTTCACGATCAAGTCCGTCAACTGGTCGGTTTCCGCGGGGTTCAGGCCGGCGGCAGGCTCATCCAGCAGCAACAGATCGGGCATGGCCGCTACCGCGCGCGCGATTTCCAGGCGACGCTGCAAGCCGTAAGGCAGGCTGTTGGCGGCATCGTCCGCATAGCGTTCCAGCTCGAAGAACTTGAGGATGGCGTATGCCTGGCGGCGGATGCGCCGCTCTTCGGCCAAGCTGCCAGGCAAGCCCAGCAGGTTGGAAAAGAAGCTCGATTTCTGCACCCGGTAGAAGCCCACCATCACGTTCTCCAGGGCGCTCAGCCCGTCGAACAGCTTCAGGTTCTGGAACGTGCGGCCGATGCCGGACGCAGCGATCTCATTGGGCGACAGGCCCACCATCTGCCGGTTCTTGAAGCGGATGCTGCCGGCGTCCGGCACCACCAGGCCCGACAGCAGGTTCAGGGTGGTGGTCTTGCCGGCGCCGTTGGGGCCGATCAGCGACACAACGGAGCCCTGTTGCAGCGTGAACGACACCTTGTTGGTCGGCACCACGCCGCCGAAGGCCTTGTACAGGTCCTTCACTTCCAGGAAGCCGGACGCCGCGCCGCCGCGTGCGGCCGGAGGCACAGGCGTCCAGTCGGCGGCGCCCGCCTCGGCAGCCAGCGCCTCGCGCTGGCCGCGCTTGGGCAGCACCTTGGCCAACAGGCCAGCCAGCCCTTCCGGCATGGCGTACAGTGCGAACAGCAGGATCAGGCCGTAGGCGAAATGCTGCACTTCCGGCCAGCGCGCCAGCATGGCGTCGATCACCGTCAGCACCACCGCGCCCAGGAACGAGCCCGCCGGCGTGCGGCCGCCGAACAGCACCAGCACCAGGAAGAACACCGACAGGTTGAAATTGACGAAATCCGAGTTGATGTACTGGTTCTGCTGCGCCACCAGGCCGCCCGCGATGCCGCAGGTGATGGCACTGATGGCAAAGGCCAGGATCTTGAAGCGGTAGACGCTGATGCCCACGCTCTCGGCCGCGATCTCCGAGGTACGCACCGCCGCAAAGCCGCGCCCGAAGCGGCCGTTCAGCAACAGCGAGGTCATGGCGTGCAGCGCCAGGCCCAGCACCACGACCACCACCACCCACTGGCGGCTGTCCAGCGGCGCGCCGCCGAAGGTCAGGCCGGTGATGCCGTAGAAACCTTCCTGGCCCTTGAACACGTCGGTCCATTCGGACACGATCTTTTCGATCAGCAGGCCGAAGGCGATGGTCACCATCGCCAGGCTCGGGCCCTTGACCTTCAGCGCCGGGATCGCGATCACCACGCCGAAGACCGCGGACACCACCGCGGCGCAGCCCAGCGCAAGCCAGGGATCGACCTGGTAGTTCACGGTCAGGAGCGCCACCGTATAGGCGCCCACGCCGAACAGCCCGGCGTGGCCCAACGACTTCTGGCCCGTCTGGCCGACCAGGATGTTGAAGCCGGTGGCCGCGATGTAATAGACCCCGATGTTGAACAGGATCAGCAGATAGAAGTCATTCAGGCCCGAATAGGCGTAGCCGATGGCAAGCGCCGCAATGACCAGGGGAATGAGAATTTTGGAGAGCTTCATACTTTCTCCGCATGCACGCGGCCGAGGATGCCGGCCGGGCGGAAATACAGCACCACGATGATCAGCGCAAACACCGCGATCTCGCGCAGGTTCGAATACCAGAGACCGATCAGCGATTCCAGCAGCCCAATCAGGAAGCCGCCGAAAATGCAGCCGCGCGGATTCTCCAGCCCACCCAAGATCGCGGCCGAAAAGGCCTTGAGCGACAACAGCGTGCCCACGAACACCGAGGCGGTCGCGATCGGCGCGACCATCACGCCGGCGATGGCGGCCAGCGCCGAGCTGATCGCGAACACCGCAATTGCCACCGCGTTGGCGTTGATGCCCATCAGGCTGGCGGTGGTCTTGCTGAACGCCACCGCGCGCACGGCCTTGCCCATCTTGGTCTTGTGCAAGGCCCAGTCGAACACGATCATCAGGACCAGCGTGGTGCCAAACACCAGGATTTCCTGCGGCCGCACGCCCGTGCCCAGGATAGTGATGATGCCCTCGCCCAGCGGCGACGCCACCGCGATGGGCGCCGGGCCCCAGACCAGCAGCGCCAGGTTCTGGATGATGATGCCGAAACCGATGGTGCTCATCACCCAGGACAGCCCCGCCTCGCCCACGAAGTGGCGGATGGCGGTGATGTAGAGCACGTAGCCCAGCAGGCTCAATACCAACATGGCGGCCAGCAGGGCGAACAGGAACGTGCCCCAGGTCACGTCCTCCGGATTCGGAAACCCGATCAGCTTGCCCTGGCTGACCAGCAGGATGGCGCTGATGCCGATCAAGCCGGCCAGCGCGAGGAACGCGCCCTGTCCGAAGTTGAAGGTCTTGGTCGTGGTGTACGTGATGCTGAACCCGAACGCGACCAGGGCATAGACGCTGCCCATGGCCAACCCGCTCAAGATGGCTTGTAGTATTTGCATGCTGGATGCCCCCCTATTGACGACTCCCCGGCGCGCCGGGGAGAGATCTCTTCGTTGCCGCGCCGGATTACAGCTTCAGGTCTTCCGGCTTGATCGCTCGGGTGACCTCGTCATCCACCGACACCACCTTGCCGTCGATCCAGCGCACCAGGCGGAAATCCTTCACCGACAGCGCTTCATGGTTCTCCGCGGTGAACGGCTTCTCGTAGGTCTTGATGACGCCCTTGGCCTGGGCCAGGTTCTGCAGCGCGGCCTGCACCGCCTCGCCTTCGGTCGACTTGGCCTGTTCCATGGCCGCGGCGATGAGCTTGACCGAGTCATACGCCTGCGCGGCCATGACGTAGGTCGGCACGCGGCCGTCACGCTTCATCAACGTGTCGTACAGCGCCTTGGACTCGGGCGAGGAGTCTTCGGTGATCGACGCCGTGAAGATCATCTTGCCGGCCAGCTCGGGGCCGGCGATACGCAGGAATGGCGAGCTCAGGTTGGCCCAGGAGGCCAGCGTGGTCGGGAAGTAGCTGATCTTTTCCAGGCTGCGCATGACGTGCGCGTTGGAGTCCGCCAGCGCGTAGACAATCAGCGTGTCGGCGCCCGAACTCTTGATCTTGTTCAGCTGCGACGACATATCCGTATCCTTGGGACCGAACTTCTCGTTGGCCACGGGCGTGATCTTGTGCAGGGCCAGGATCTCGACCGCATCCTTGGCGCCTTGCTGTCCGTACCCGGTGGTGTCGGCGATGATGGCGACCTTGCCGTTCTTGCTGGCGCGCGCGGCATAGGCGGCCAACAGGGCGATCTGGTCGCGGTCGCGCATGGATACGCGGAACACGTAGTTCGGCGGCGACTTCGCGTAGCGGCCGGTGATGTCGGTGGCGGTGGCCACCGGCGAGATCGTCGGGATCTTCTTCTGCTGCACCAGGTGCAGCCAGGCCAGCATATTGCCGGAGTTGACGCCACCCAGCATGGCGTTGACCTTGACGTTGTCGACCAGTTCGTTGGTATTCTGGATGGCCTTGGGAGGCGCACCCACGTCGTCGCGTTCGACGATGACGACCTTCTTACCCAGCACGCCGCCGGCCGCATTCAGCTCATCGGCAGCCTGGCGCGCGCCGGCCAGCGCCGAAATGCCGAAGTCCGCCGAACCGGTTGCCGACATATCGCTGTTGAAGCCGATCTTGATGTCGTCGGCCAGCGCGGCGCCGCTGGCGCCCGCAAGCGCCGCCGCCAGCAGCAGGGATTTCATCGTCTTGGGGAAATGTTTGAGGTACATCTTGTCTCCTTCTGGATCACTCTGGTGACCGCTGATTGGCAATTAGGATTGTTTGATGAGGTCGGCGGCCTTGTTGCCGATCATCATGGTGGCCGCGCAGATGTTGGCCGACGGCATGGCTGGCATCACCGACGAGTCGATGACGCGCAGATTGCCGACGCCGTGCACCCGCAACTGCGGATCGACCACCGCGTACTTGTCGTCGGCCTGTCCCATGCGGGCCGTGCCGTTGACGTGATAGGACGAAACGCCGTAGCGGCGCGCGAAGTCCAGCAGTTCGGAATCGGATTCGCACAGCGGACCAGGCAGCACCTCGCTGTCGAAGTACGGCACCAGGGCCTGCGAACGCAGCAGCTGGCGCGCCAGCCGGATGCCGCGCACCAGCGTCATCTGGTCGCGCTCGTTTTCCAAGTAGTTGGCCAGGATGACGGGATCCTGCAGCGGGTCCGCCGAACGGATGCGCACTTGGCCACGGCTCTCGGGCCGGTGCTGCCAGACGCCCGCGGTCATGCCGGGAAAGTCATCCAGCATGCCCACATAGCCTTCCTTGTAGCTGGCGGGCGTGAACACGCCTTGCAGGTCGGGCAAGGCCAGGTCCGGCGTGGACTTCCAGAAATAGTGCAGCAGCGACGGGCTCAGCGCCATGATGCTGGGCCGCTTCATCAGCCAGCGGCTGATCTGGCCGGCCAGGCTCAGACCCTTGACCAGCTGGTTCATGGTCTGGCTGTTCTTGACGCGCGCCACCACCCGCACCGAGTAGTGGTCGCTCAGGTTCTCGCCCACGCCTGGCAGATCGCGGACCACGTCGATGTTGTGCTGGCGCAGCAGCTCCGCCGGACCCAGGCCCGACAGCTGCAACAGCTTGGGCGTGTTGATCGCACCGCAAGACACGATCACCTCGCGGCGCGCGCGCACCGCGCGGACCTGCGAAGGATGCGCTGGATGGCAGTACGCCACGCCCGCGGCCTTGCCGCCATCGAACAGGATGCGCGTCGCCTGTGCGTAGGTGCGCACTTCCAGGTTCTTGCGGCCCATGGCAGGTTTGAGGAAGCACTTTGCCGTGCTCATGCGCCAGCCGCGGTCGATCGTCCGCTGGAAATAGCCCACGCCGGCTTGCTCCGCGCCGTTGTAGTCGGGATTGCGCGGGATGCCCTGCTCCACGGCGCCGGCGATGAAGGCCTCGCACAGCGGGTGGATCCAGTCTATGTCCGTGACCGGCAGCTCGCCCTTGCGGCCGCGGTAGCGGTCGTCGCCGCCCACGCGCCGCTCCATGGACTTGAAGTACGGCAGCACCTCGTCATAGGACCAGCCAGTGTTGCCCAGCGCCGCCCAGTGGTCGAAATCCGCCGCCTGGCCGCGGTTGTAGACCAGGCCGTTGATGGAAGTCGAACCGCCCAGGGTGCGGCCCTGCGGAATCGGCACGCGCCGGCCATTGGTCTGGACCGTACCCTCGCTGGAAAACTGCCAGGCGTACTTCTTGTTGAACACCGCCTTGATGAAGCCGGCAGGAATGTGCAGATAAGGGCTGCGGTCCGGCGGGCCGGCCTCCAGCACGCAGACCGTGGCGCCGTCCGCGCTCAGGCGATTGGCCAGAATGGAACCGGCGGCGCCGGATCCCACGATCACATAATCGAATTGATCCGCGTCGCGGAGGGAAGGCTGTGCTTGGCTCATGTCTGGATCCGCGTACGTCAGGGAATCGCGTTGAACGACTTGCCGGCAAGGCAGACGTACTTGATTTCCAGGAACTCTTCGATGCCGTACTTGGAGCCCTCGCGGCCCACGCCCGACTCCTTGATGCCGCCGAAGGGCCCGACCTCATTGGACACAGCGCCGGTGTTCACGCCGACGATGCCGTATTCCAGCCCTTCCATCATGCGCCAGACCCGTTCCAGGTTGGCGGTGTAGAAATAGGCCGCCAGGCCCGAGGCGCTGTCGTTGGCGCGCGCCAGCACCGCGGCTTCGGATTCGAACGTGCTGATGCCCACCACCGGGCCGAAGATCTCTTCGTGCGCCAGCTCCATGGCGTCGGTGATGCCGGCAAGCAGGGTCGGTTCATACAGCAGGGTACCGGGTGCGTGCAGCTTGCCGCCCGCCAACAAGCGCGCGCCGCGCGCGGTGGCGTCGTCCACCAGGCGGGCTACCTTGTCCACGGCGCGCTGATCGATCAGCGGCCCTTGGGTGACGCCCTCTTCCAGGCCACCGCCCACCTTCATGCGGCGGATTTCCGCCAACAGCTTGTCATTGAAGGCGTCGGCGACGCTGGCATGGACGTAGACGCGGTTGGCGCACACGCAGGTCTGGCCCGCGTTGCGGAACTTGGACAGCACCAGGCCTTGCACGGCTTCGTCCAGGTCGGCGTCCTCGAACACGATGAAGGGCGCGTTGCCGCCCAGTTCCAACGACAGCTTCTTGATGTTGGAGGCGCTTTGCTGCATCAGCAGCCGGCCTGTCTGCGTGGAACCGGTGAAGGTCAGCTTGCGCACCGTGGGGTTCTGCGTCAGCTCCGTGCCGATGGGCGCGGGGTCGCCGATGACCACGTTGAGCACGCCGGGAGGTATGCCGGCCTGCTCGCCCAGCCAGGCCAGCGCCAGTGCGGTGAAGGGCGTCAGTTCGGACGGCTTGAGCACCACCGTGCAGCCGGCGGCCAGCGCCGGGCTGACCTTGCGCGTGACCAGGGCCGAAGGAAAGTTCCAGGCGATGATGGCCGCGCACACGCCCACGGGCTGGCGGATGGCCAGCATCCGCTGGTCGCCCCGCGTATGCGGCAGCACGTCGCCATAGACGCGCTTGGCCTCTTCGGCGAACCATTCGACGAAGGACAGCGCGTATGTGAGTTCGCCGCTGGCCTCGGCCAGCGGCTTGCCCTGCTCCAGCGTCAGCAGCAACGCCAGGTCGTCGGCGTTCGCCTCGATCAAGGCATGCCATTTGCGCAGGATGGCGCCGCGCTCCTTGCCCGTCCTGGCCCGCCAGGCCGGCAAGGCGTCATCGGCTGCCGCGATGGCGCGGGCCGTCTCGGCCTGGCCCAGATTGGGCACCGTGCCCAGCACGCTGGCATCAAAGGGATTGCGCACCGTGAGGGTGGCGCCATTGTCGGCGTCGCACCAGGCGCCGCCGATGTAGGCCTGCTGCCGCAGCAGCTGGCTATTCTGCAGATTCATTTGTCTCGCGCTCCATCCATCATGCTCCGCACGGTCCACGCCATGGGGCCCGGGGGGAAATTTTTTGGGGAGGATAGCCCTGGCCGCCGCCTGTGCAACAGCAGTCATTAGCGATGCCGCCATCGCCATCCGCGATGACAAACCCGCCCTTGGCTACAATGGACCGTCTCGTCCGCTTTCCCGTCCGTCCCGCCATGCGTCTCGATCCCACCTCCCTCAAGCTCTTCATCAGCGTGGTCGAGCAAGGCACCATCGCCGCCGCGGCCGAACACGAGCACATCGCCGCTGCCGCCATCAGCAAGCGGATCAGCGAGCTGGAGGAAAACCTCAAGATCCGGCTGCTCATCCGTACCAACAAGGGCATCCGCCCCACGCCGGCCGGCATCGCGCTGTCCACCATGGCGCGGCGCGCCCTGCATGAACTCGATGAAATCTCGGTGCACATGCGCGACTACTCGCGCGGCCTGCGCGGCTTCATCCGGGTGCACGCCAATATTTCCGCGATCACGCAGTTCCTGCCCCAGGACATCAAGCTCTTCCTGAACGACTACCCCAACGTGCAGGTCGACCTGGAAGAGAAAATCACCTCGACCATCATCAAGTCGGTTGCCGAAAACGCAGCCGATGTAGGCATCTTTTCGGGCACCGCGCCGGACCACGATGTGGAGATCCACCCCTACCGCGAGGACACGCTGGCGCTGGTGGTGCCCGCCGACCATCCCCTGCAGGACAAACCGGGCTTTCGCTTCGCCGACGCGCTGGAACACGATTTCGTCGGCCTGCACCGCGGCAGCGCCATCAACCGCATCCTGTCCAACGCCGCCAGCGACGAGAAGCGCAACATCCAGCTCAAGGTGCAGGTCACCGGCTTCGACGCGCTGTGCTTCATGGTGAATTCGGGGCTGGGCATAGGCGTGCTGCCGCTGGATATCGCGCGCCGCTACTCGGCCATGTTCGACATCCGCATCATTCCTCTGACCGAACCCTGGGCGCGGCGCCAGATCCAGATCTGCGTGCGCTCCTTCGACGCCCTGCCCACGGCGGCCAAGCTCTTCGTGAACCATCTGAGCAAGCGCCAGCCCTGAGTGGGGGCCGTGGCACCGGCCCCGGCATCGGCGCCCGTGCAAAAAAAACGGAGACGGGGTTACCGTCTCCGCTGCTGCCGCGTATTTCCCTGCTTCAGTACGTCATGCGCACGCCCAGCAGCACGCTGCGCCCTGGCAGCGGCGCCACCGTCGAAATAAAGGACGCGTGGTTGTACGCCAGCTTGTTCAGCAGGTTGGTGCCGCGCAGATAGACCTCGTAGCCCGTGGCGCCATACTGGCCGCGATAGGCCACCACCGCGTTGACCATGTTGTAGCCGGGCGTGCTTTCCTCGTAGGCGGCAATGTCCTTCTGGGCGAACACGCGGGCGTACTCGACGCCGCCCGACCATTGCTGCCATTTCAGGTCGGCGCGCACGCCGGCGCGGCCTGCGGGGATGCGCGGCAGGTTGCCATCGCCGCCCGTCAGCTTGCCGCGCACGTAGTCGCCGAACACCGCGGCCGAGAACACCGGGGTGAACTGGTGGCGCAGTTCGCCTTCCACGCCCGTGAATTCCGCGTCGCGCTGGGTGTATTCGATCAGGCGGAAGTCTTCGTAGCGGTCCAGCGTGTTGGCGTAGATGTAGTTCTTCACGCGGTTGTGAAACACGCTGGCCGAGAAGGTCGTGTCGCCCGAATGCTTGCGCAGGGTCAGGTCGATGTTGTGCGAAGTCTCTCGGCCCAGGTCGGGATTGCCGATCTCATAGGTGTTGGTGGCCAGGTGCACGCCATCCGCATACAGCTCCTGCGCGGTGGGCAGGCGCTGCGAGCGCGACAGGGACAGGGCGACGGAGTACTGCGGCGCAAAGTCCCAGATGGCGGCGGCCGACAAGGAGGTGCCGGACAGGCTGCTGCGCGCAGCGCCGTCCGTGGGCGAGATGCGCTGCCAGTCCTGCCGCGCGCCCAATTCGAAGCGCCAGTCGTTCAACTGGTACTCCTCCAACACGAACAGGCCGTAAGAACGCGTCTTGCTGCGCGGCAGGAACGCCTCTTCGCCATCGGCGCGGAAATCGCTGTAGGCGTTCTGCACGCCCACCACGCCGCGCCAGCCTGCGATGGGCTTATGCTGCATTTCCACGCGCAGGTCGTAGCCCTTGTTCTTGAAACGGGTGCCCACCTCGCCGCCTTCGATCTCGTCGTGCTGGTAGTCGGTCAATCCACCGCGCACGCGGATCTTCTCGAAGCCCGCAAACGGATCCTGGTACTCGGCGCGCAAATCGAGGCGGTTGCTGCGCAGCTTCACGTAAGGCACGCCGCCATGTTCGTGCTCATGATCGTGATCGTGGCCCTCTTCGCCGTGGCCATGGTCATGGCCGCCGCAATGCAGATGGGTGCCGTGCGGGTGGCAGCCTTCGTATTCGTGGTTGTGACCGGGCAGGCCGTATTTGCTTTCCAGATGCGTGAACGCCAGGCCGACGTAGCCGCGCGGCGTGATCCAGGACATGCCCACCGTGCCCTGCGTCGACTCGCTGTACGAACCTTCCAGCTTGCCGCCCGGCCAGTCCGGCACGTCGTAGTCGCTGGTGCGGCGCTTCAGACCTTCCACGCGCACCGCGAACTGTCCTTCGCCCGCGGTGATGCCCACCGCGCCTGCGCGCTCCTTGGTGCCGGTGGCGCCGCGCAGCTCGGCCTCGGCCTCGATGCCATTTTCCGGCACCGCCGTCGGGATCTTCTTGTCCACCACATTGACCACGCCGCCGATCGCGCCGCCACCATACAGCAGCGTGGCCGGACCGCGCAGCACTTCAATGCGTTCGGCCAGCAACGGCTCCACCGTCACCGCATGGTCGGGAGAAATGCTGGACGCGTCCATCACCTCGGAACCGTCGGATAGCACCTTCACGCGGGACGCCGTCTGGCCGCGGATCACCGGACGGCTGGCGCCGCCGCCAAAGGTGTCGCTATTGACCCCGGGCAGGTTCTTCAGCGTGTCGCCCAGGGTGCCGTTGCGCTGCTCGATCAGCGCATCGCCTTCCAGCACCGAGGCCGGCAAGGTAGTGCTGTTCAGGTCCAGCCCCAGCGGATTGGCGGATACCGTGATCGGCGCCAGCGTCTTGGCGGCCGAGCGGTCTGCCGCGGCTTCCTCGGCTTGCGCGGCGGGCGCGGCCAGCATCAGCGCGCAGACCAGGGGTTTCAGCGCACCCCGGCGGCCCGCACGCAAGGCAGCCCGGCCTCCGCGCTTTCCTTGCCACGCCAGTTTCTTGCCATTCATCATCGCCCTCTTTTAAATGTTATAACGTACCAAATAATTTACGAATGATATAACATTTCGAAAATGGCGCAAGCGCGCGGAGGCAATGAATGCGCCGCCCGGCTCATGGCCGGCCCGGCGCGGCGCGGGCGCGCGTATCATGTACGGCGATGGCGTTCCCCCGACTCCCGCCCCTTCCCACGCTGACCGACACGGTCGCCAAGCGCCTGCTCGCCGAAATCGACGAGGGCCGCGTGCCGCCCGGAGAGAAATTGCCCACGGAAAGCGCATTGGCGGAACAGTTCGGCGTCAGCCGCACGGTCATCCGCGAAGCGGTGTCGCGCCTGCGGCAAGACGGCGTCGTGGAAGCCCGGCAAGGCAGCGGCGTGTACGTCACCGGCCAGTCCGGCAACCGCGCCCTGCGCATCGACGCCGCCGACCTATCCTCGCTGGACGCAGTGCTGCATATCGTGGACCTGCGGCGCGCGCTGGAAACCGAGATCGCGGCGCAAGCGGCGGCGGTGCGCAAGAAGCAGGACATGGTGGAGATCGACGCCGCGCTCGCCGCCATTTCGCGGGCGGTGGACGACGGCGGCGACGGCGTGCAGGAAGACGTGGCCTTTCATCGCAGCATCGCCCGCGCCACCGGCAACCCCTATTTCCTGACGACCCTGGCCTTCGTCAGCCAGTTCCTGGAAGCGGCCACGCGCGTCACGCGCGCCAACGAGGCGCGCCATGCGAGCCTGATGCGTGCCGTGCTGCAGGAACATATCGCCATCGTCGAAGCCATACGCGGCAAGGACGTGGACGGCGCGCGCGAGGCCGCGCGCATACACATGGTGAATGCGGCCAAACGACTGAGCCAGGCGCACCGCTGAGCCTGGCGGGCGCCGAAGGACGCCTAGCCGAATGCCTTGATGAAGAAATCCGGCGTACCGAAGTTACCTGACTTCAGCGCGATGCTGATGTCGCCTTGCGCCGCGGGCGCATGGCCGGCACACCAGGGCACGCCGGGATCGATCTGTTCGCCGATGGCGATCTGCTGCAGTCCCAGCGCCTGCACCACCGCCCCCGAGGTCTCGCCTCCCGCCACGATCAGCTGCCGCACGCCGCGTTCGATCAACCCCACCGCGATGCGCGCGATGGCCTCCTCGATCATGGCGCCCGCGCGGGCGGCGCCCAGCTCGCCCTGCGCCTGCCGCACCTGCTCGGGCTGCGCGGTGGAGTAGATCAGCACGGGGCCGTCGCCCATGCGCGCCTCGGCCCAGGCCAGCGCCTCTCCCACGATGTCGTCGCCCGCCGCCAGCCGCAGCGGATCCAACGCCAGGGCCGGCCGGCCGCTTTCGATGAACGCGGCCACCTGGCCATTGGTTGCCGCCGAGCAACTGCCCGCCACCACCGCCTGCATGCCTGGCGCGCGCGGTTGCCGCGTTTGCGCGGACGCCGCCGTCAGGCCCCAGTTGCCCGGCAGCCCGATTGCCACGCCCGAACCCGCCGTCACCAGCGGCATGCCAGCAAGCGCGGGGCCCAAGGCCAGCAGGTCGTCATTGGACACGGCATCCACGATGGCGATCTCCACGCCCTGTGCCCGCAGCTCCCGGATGCGGACACGGATGGCCTCGCTGCCGCGCGCCACGACGCCGTAGTCAATCAGCCCGACGCGGCGCGAGGTCTGCGCGGACAGCACGCGCACCAGGTTGGGATCGGTCATGGGCGTCAGCGGATGATGCTGCATGCCCGATTCGTTCAGCAGCACGTCGCCCGCGAACAGATAGCCCTTGAACACCGTGCGCCTGTTGTCCGGAAAGGCCGGGGTGGCGATGGTGAAATCCGTGCCCAGCCGCGTCATCAGCGCATCGGCGACCGGTCCGATATTGCCCTCGGGCGTGCTGTCGAAAGTGGAGCAATACTTGAAATAGATCTGTTCCGCGCCCTGCGTCCGCAGCCAGTCCAGCGCCGCCAGCGACTGCGCCACGGCCTCGGCCGCGGACAGCGTGCGGGTCTTGAGCGCGACCACCACCGCATCCGCCTCGCCGCGCAGGGGCTCATCCGGTATGCCTATGGTCTGCACCGTGCGCATGCCGGCGCGCACGAGGTTATTGGCCAGGTCGGTGGCGCCGGTGAAGTCATCGGCGATGCAGCCCAGTTTGATGCTCATTTGGCCTCCGGCAGGGCTATCCCCGGGAATATCTTGATCACGGCGCTGTCGTCCTCGCGGCCGTGCCCAGCGCTGGATGCCTGCATGAACATCTGGTGCGCGGTGGAGGCCAGCGGCAAGGGAAAGCGGGTATGCCGGGCGGTGTCCAGCACCAGCCCCAGGTCCTTGACGAAGATGTCGACCGCGGACAGCGGCGTGTAGTCGCCCGCCAGCACGTGGGCCATGCGGTTCTCGAACATCCAGCTATTGCCCGCGCTGTGCGTGATCACTTCATACAAGGCATCCGCGTCCACGCCTTCGCGCAAGCCCAACGCCATGGCCTCCGCCGCCGCAGCGATGTGCACGCCCGCCAGCAGCTGGTTGATGATCTTGACCTTGCTGCCCGCGCCGGCGCGGTCGCCCAGGCGATAGACCTTGCCGGCCATGGATTCCAGCACGGCACCGCAGGCGTCGTAGGCGGCCGCGCGGCCGGCGGTCATCATGGTCATCTCGCCCGAGGCCGCGCGCGCGGCGCCGCCCGAGATGGGCGCGTCCAGGTACAGGATGCCCTGCTCCTGGAGCCGCGCCTCCAGCGCGATCGACCAGTTGGGATCCACGGTTGAACACATCACGAACACCGCCCCCGGGCGCAGCGCGGCGGCGAGGCCGCCTGCCCCATACAGGACTTCCTCGGTCTGCTGGGCGTTGACGACCACGCTGATGACGATGTCGCAGGCGGCCGCGATCTCGGCCAGCGTGGCGCAGGCCACGCCGCCCTGCGCCGCGAATGCCGCGCTCGCCTCCTTGCGGATGTCGTACACGTGCACGTCGTGGCCGGCCCGGCGCAGGCTTTGCGCGATGCCCGCGCCCATGGCGCCCAAGCCGATGACGCCGACGCGGCGGGAGGGTGTTTGAGGATTGCTCATATCGTTGGCGGTCCGGCTGCGGAAAGAATGGAATGTGGCCCGCGCTCAGCGCGGCAGGTCGTCGGCCATGTAGGCGCGGATGATGTCCGCGAAATCGGTATCGCCGCGCAGGCCCAGCCGCTCGGCCCGAGCCGTGTCCCAGCGGCCCGGCCAACTGCCCACGATGCGCTCCACGCGCTCGTCAGGCTGCCAGCCGACGCGGCTGGCGACTTCGTCGCCCGCCACGTCGCGCAACGCCCGCACCATCTCCGCCGCCGTGACCGACACGCCCGGCAGGTTGATGGGCGCACGATCCGCGACGGCGCTGGCGTCCAGTTCGCAACCAGCAATCAGCGCCTGGATCGCGCCGCGCGGCGACAGCAGCCACAGGCGCGTGTCGGCGCTCACCGGGCATGCCGCGTCGATGCCGTTCAGCGGTTCGCGGATGATGCCGCTGGCGAACGAGGAGGCCGCGGCATTGGGCCGTCCCGGACGCACGCTGATGGTGGGCAGGCGCAACACGCGCCCGTCCACGTAGCCGCGCCGCGTGTAGTCCGCCAGCAGCAGTTCGGCGATGGCCTTCTGCGTGCCGTAGGACGATTGGGGATTGAGCGCGGTATCGTCGCGCACGGTGTCGGGCAACGCGCCGCCATACACCGCGACCGAACTGGTGAAGATCACCCGCGGCTTGTGGCCCAGGGCACGGCAGGTGTCCAGCAGTGCGCGCGACGCGTCCAGGTTGATGCGCATGCCCAGATCGAAATCGGCTTCCGCCTGCCCGCTGACGATGGCGGCCAGATGAAAGACGGCGCGGGTTTCCGTGGTTATGGCTTGCCGCAGCACGGCGGAATCGGCGATGTCGCCGACCTGCGCGCATATGCGGGGATCGTCCGGGCCCTGGGCTTCCACCACGTCCAACAGATCGATCTGCGTGATGGCTTCGGGCTTGCCGCCATCCAGTGCCAGCGTGCCGCGCTCCAGCAACTTGCGAGCCAGGCGCTGCCCCAGGAATCCGGCGCCGCCGGTGATGAGTATCTTCATGTCGCGGTTTGCCCCGTGTGAGTCAGGTAAGGCCGGGCCCAGCCCAGCCCGGCGGAGGTGCCGGCTCGCGGCCGGTATTCGCAGCCGATCCAGCCTGCATAGCCCAGCGCATCGATCTGCTCGAACAGATAGGGATAGTTCAGCTCGCCCTGGTCGGGTTCGTGGCGGTCCGGCACGCCCGCGATCTGGATGTGGCCGATGCCGGCCATGTCGCGCTTGAGCTTGACCGCGATATCGCCTTCCACGATCTGGCAGTGGTAGATATCGAACTGAACCTTCAGATTGTCCGCGCCGACCTCGGCGCAGATGGCCTGCGCGTCGTCCTGGCGGTTGAGGAAGAAGCCCGGGATATCGCGCGTGTTGATCGGTTCTATCACCACCGTCACGCCGGCCGACGCTGCGGCGCGCGCGGCCCACGCGAGATTCTCCAGATAGACCGCGCGATGCGCGGCGCGGTCCTGCCCCGGCTGGATCAGCCCGGCCATCAGATGCAGCTTGCGGTTGCCCAGCGCGGCGGCGTATTCCAGCGCCAGATCGACCCCCCGCCGGAACTCGCTTTCGCGGCCGGGCAGCGAGGCCGTGCCGCGCTCGCCTGCGGCCCAATCGCCGGGCGGCGCGTTGAACAGCGCCTGGGTCAGCCCCTGCGCTCGCAGCCGCGCCTGGATGTCGGCGGCCGGATACTCGTAGGGAAACAGGAACTCCACCCCCGCGAACCCGTCGCCCGCGGCGGCCGCAAAGCGGTCCAGAAAGGGATGCTCGGTGTACATCATGCTGAGATTGGCGGCCAGGCGCGGCATCGCGATTCCTTGATTCAATAGCGCGCGCCGAACACGGCCCGCAGTTCGTCGATGGCCGCTGCGCTCAAGGGCGCCGGCCGAGGATCGCTCATCAGCCACAGGCGGGCGGTTTCTTCCAGTTCTTCCAGCGCGTAGGAGGCATGTGCCACGGAGCGCTCCCACACCACCGGCCCCAGGCGCTCGAACAGCGCGCCGCGCACCTCGCCGGCCACGGCGGCAACCTCCGCGGCGGCTTGCGGATCGCCGGGACGGCGATAAGGGATCAGCGGAATCCTGCCGACCTTCATGACCTGATAAGGCGTGATGGGCGGCAGCACTTCATCGGACCGCCACACGCCCGCCAGCGTCAGCGCCACCAGATGCGTGGAATGCGTGTGCACGATGCCGCGAGCACCGGGACTGGCCTGGTAGATGCCGCGATGCAACTCCAGTGTCTTGGACGGCTTGCTGCCCGACACATGCCTGCCCGCCGCATCGACCTTGGACAGTTCGGCGGGATCCAACCTGCCGAGGCAAGCGTCGGTCGGCGTGATCAGCCAGCCGTCGTCCAGGCGCGCGCTGATGTTGCCGGCGGCGCCCACGGTATAGCCACGGTTGTAGAGGCTGGCGCCGACGGCGCAGATCTCTTCGCGGATGCGGGATTCTTCGGTCATGGACGCCCGCCGGCCGAACAAGGGGCGAGCATGCGGAATGAGGATGCCAAGGGCATGACGACGTTGCCTTCTGGGATTGAAGTCATAATGTCATCATACAAATTTGGCGCGAAGAGCAGTGCCAGGGAAAACACTGAGCATCGCGAGGCAGCCGGACGCCAGTCCGGCCGCAGCAGTTTCAGTCTTGCTGCCTGGCGCCCAGCTCCACCCCGGCCAATTGCTCGGACAGGCGGGCGACGGCGGTGTGGTCCTGGCCCTTGCCCAGCGTCTTGCCGGCCGAGGCCCACAGTTCGCGGCACAGCGCGGCGAACGGCGTGGGCGTGCCGGTGTCTGTCGCGATGCCCAGCGCAATGCCCAGGTCCTTGACCATCAGGTCCAGGCCGAAGCCGGAGTTGAACTGGCGCGACAGCACGAACTGCTTGAACTTCTTCTGGGTGGAATTGTTCATGCCGGTCGATGCGTTGAGCACGTCGACGATCACGTTCGGATCCAGGCCGAACTGCTGTCCGATCAGCATGGCCTCGACGCCGATCAGGAAGCCGCCGGCCGACACCAGGTTGTTCAGGGCCTTCATGGCGTGGGCGCTGCCCACCTCGCCCACGGGCGTGATCGTCGTGCCCATGCAGGACAGAGCCGGACGCACCCGCTCCAGCGTCGCCGCGGGTCCGCCGTACATGATGGCCAGCTCGCCCGTGCGCGCGCGCGGCACGCCGCCGGAAACCGGCGCGTCGACCATGACGCCGCCGGCGGTGGCCACGGCCTGCGCCAGGCGCTGGGTATGCGCCGGCACGCCGGAACTCATGTCCACGACCACGCCGCCCGGGCGCAAACCCGCCAGCACGCCCTGTTCGCCGTTCAGCACCTGCTCGACGATCGCGCTGGTGGGCAGCATGGTGAAGATGATGTCGGACTGCGCCGCCAGCTCGGCGCAGGTGGCGGCGGCCTGGCCGCCCACTTCCTGGGCGAACTTCGCGGCCTGCCCCGGCACGGCGTCGAACACCGTGACCGCAAAGCCGGCCTGCGCCAGGCGGGCGGCCATGGGCCAGCCCATGCTGCCGATGCCGATCAGACCCACCCGCTCTTGTGGGGCGCTCATGCCTTGGACTCCTTGAAGGCGCCCTCTTCTTCCAGCACCTGATTGGCGACCTTGAACGCGTCCAGCCCTGCCGGGATACCGCAGTAGACCGTGGCCTGCAGCAGGATTTCCTTGATCTCCTCGACCGTCACGCCGTTGTTCAGCGCGCCCTTGACGTGCAGCTTGATCTCGGCCGGACGGTTCAGCGCGGTCAGCATGGCCAGGTTGAGCATGCTGCGGGTCTTCTTTTCCAGGCCGGGGCGGCCCCAGGTATAGCCCCAGCACCACTCGGTGGTGATGTGCTGGAAGGCCATCATGAATTCGTTGGCGCGGGCCAGGGAGCCGTCCACGTACTCGGTGCCCAGCACTTCGCGGCGCAGGTTCAAGCCTTGGTCGAACAGGGCCTGGGTTTCGGATTTGATGTCTGCCATGAGTTCCTCTTTGTGATGGGGTGAAGGGCGTTGCATGGGGTTTTTGCCCACTTGTCTTGTCTGATTGTCAGGCAGTTTTCCCGAAATCGTCAATAGTCTGATTGTCTGACAATCTTCTTGACTGCTTAAAATTTGAGCACAATAATGTGCCGCAGAGCGCCGGGCCGGCAGCCTTGCGCCACATCCGAAAAAAGCCAGGAGACAGACATGACAAAACCCCAACAGGCCATGCGCCGCGGGCGCAGGGAATTCGTCGCTGGATTGGGCGCCGCCGCATTGGCCGCCAGCTTGCCCGGCCGCGCGCTGGCCGCGTCGTCGGAAATCAACGTGGGCGTGATCCTGCCGCTGTCAGGCGCCAACGCGCAGTTCGGCATCAACTCGCGGCAAGGGCTGGAACTGGCCGCCGACGAAATCAACGCGGCGGGCGGCATCAAGGCCATGGGCGGCGCCAAGCTCAAGCTCATCGTCGCGGACGCCACCTCGCAGCCCACCACCGCGGCCACCGTGGCGCAACGCCTGATCACGCAGAACCGCTGCGTCGCCATCATCGGCGCCTACGCCTCGTCGCTGACGCTGGCCGTGTCGGAAGTGACCGAGCGCCGCGGCATTCCCCTGCTCACCATGTCGTTCTCCGACGTGCTCACCGAGCGCGGCTTCAAGCACATCTTCCAGGTGGTCTCCAAGGGCTCGGTGCTGGGTCGCGCGCAATACGACTACGCGGCATCGGTCGTGGCAGGCGCCTCGGACATCAAGAAGATTGCGTTGCTCTACGAGGACACGGCCTACGGCACGTCACAGGCGGTCGGCGTACGCAATGCGGCCAAGGCCGCCGGCACGCAGATCGTGCTGGACGAGGCCTACCCGCTGGGCATCACCGACGTCACGCCGCTGATCAACAAGCTGCGCGGGTCCGATGCCCAGATCGTCTTCCCGATCTCCTACCTGAACGACAGCCTGCTGATCATCCGCGTCATGCGGCAGCAACGCCTGACGGTGCCCATCGTGGGCGGCGCGGCGGGCTACGTCATCCCCGACTTCGCCAAGGCGCTGGGCCAGTATTCCGAAGCGGTCCTTTCGATCGCTCCGGCCAACTACGACCAGGCGCCGGAATACACCGAACGCTACCGCAAACGCTTCGGCACCTTCATGCCGCACGAGGCGCTGGAGCATGCCGTCTGCGCGGGCGTGCTGGCGCAAGCGCTGGAAGTCGCCGCATCCGACAAGCCGGAAGCCGTCAGCCAGGCCCTGCGCGCGAAAAAGTACGACCAGGGCTGGGCCGGCGTGATGTCCGGCGGCGGCGTGCATTTCGACGCCAACGGCCTGAACACCTTGGCGCAGCCCATCATGGTCCAGTGGCAAAAGGGCGAACTGGTCTCGGTCTGGCCGCAGGCGCTGGCCAAGGGCCGCGTCATCGCGGCTGCCTGAGCCTCGCGCGCGGAGAACAGTCATGCAATTCCTCCAGGCGCTGGTGGACGGCATTCTGCTGGGCGGGGTCTACGCGGTCATCTCCATCGGGCTCACGCTCGTCTTCGGAGTGGTCTCCATCGTCAACTTCGCCCAGGCCGAGTTCCTGATGGTGGGCATGTTCGTGGCGTACTTCGCCTGGAAGCTGCTCGGGCTGGATCCCCTGCTGGGATCGCTGCTGTCGTTCGCGGTGGCGTTCGTGCTGGGCGTGCTGACGCAGAAGTACCTGATCGATCGGGTGCTGAAAGCGCCAGCCGTGGCGCAGATCTTCCTGACGGTGGGTCTGCTCATCGTCATGGAGAACCTGGCGCTGATCCTGTTCGGTTCCGAGTTCCGCTCGGTACAGACGCCCTACCAGATGACGGCGCTGGCGGTGGGTCCGCTGCTGCTCAGCGCGCCCTACCTGCTGGCTTTCGCAGTGGCCTCGGTGGCGGGGCTGATCCTGTGGTGGGTGCTGAAGAAAACCTGGTGGGGCATGGCGGTGCGCGCCACCGCCCAGGATCCCATGGCCGCCAGGCTGTCCGGCATCTCGACCCACCGCGTGCACCAGTTGGCGTTCGGGCTGGGCGTGGGCATGACCGCGCTGGGCGGCGGCATCATCCTGCCCTACCTGACGGCCTCGACCACGGTGGGCGCGCAGTTCAGCGTGCTGATGTTCACGGCGGTGGTACTGGGCGGGCTGGGCAGCGTGATAGGCGCGGTGGTGGGCGGCGTGGCGGTCGGCGTGATCCAGTCGCTGTCTTCGCTGGTGTTGCCCATGCAGCTGCAGAACCTGGCGCTGTTCGCCATCTTCATCCTGGTGCTGGCCGTGCGCCCGGAAGGTCTTTTGAAAAGGGCGGGCTGATGGCTCAGAACCGACAACTCCTGCTGTGGGCGCTGCCGCTGGCGGCCGCCCTGATCGCGCCGTGGCTGATGCAAGACCAAGGCTACGGCATCCGCGTCATGACGCTGGTGCTGCTGTTCGCCGCCATGGGCCAGTCCTGGAACATCGTGGGCGGGCTGGCCAACCAGATCTCGCTGGGACACGCGGCTTTCTTCGGGTTGGGCGCCTATACCTCGACCCTGCTGCTCATGCGCTACGGTATTTCGCCCTGGCTGGGCATCGTCGCCGCCATGGCCGTGGCCGCAGCCGCGGGCGCCCTGCTCAGCCTGCCCACCATGCGCCTGCGCGGGCACTACTTCGCGCTGGCCACACTGGCCTTCGGCGAAGTGCTGCGCGCCATCGCCAACACCTGGGCTTCCGTGACGGGCGGACCGGTGGGCGTGTCGATCCCATTCTCGGAAGGCCTGGCACAGATGCAGTTCAAGTCCAGCATCCCCTACTACTACCTGATGCTGGGTGCCGCCGTGATCACCTCGGCCGTGTTCGCGCTGATCAGTCGTTCGCGGCTGGGCTACCGGTTGCGCGCGGTCAAGGCCAATCCGCAGGCCGCCGAAGTGATAGGCGTGAACACCGCCCGCACCCGCATCCTCGCCGCCGTCATCTCGGCCGCATTGATGGGCGCCTGCGGCACGCTGTACGCGCAATTCATCTACTTCTTCGACCCGGACACGGTCTTTTCGCTGGTCGGCATCTCGGTGCGCGTGGCGTTGATCTGCATCATTGGCGGCGTGGGCACCGTGGCCGGCCCGCTGATCGGCGCGCTGGTCATCATCCCGCTGGAAGAAGTGTTCAACGACTGGCTGTCCGGCCATACAGCGGGCGTGTCGCAGCTGGCGTTCGGGCTGATCCTCATCGCCATCATCCTGATCGAGCCGCGCGGCCTTTCGGCGCTGTGGACCCGGCTGCGCAACCTGATGCGAGGCCAGCATGCCTGACATCCTGAACGTTTCCCACATCCAGCGCCGCTTCGGCGGCCTGAAGGCCGTGGACGACGTGTCGTTCAACGTGGCGCGCGGCGATATCCTGGGCCTGATCGGCCCCAATGGCGCTGGCAAGACCACCCTGTTCAACCTGCTCGTCGGGCTGTACCGCGGCAACGGCGGACGCATCGAACTGGAAGGCCGCGACATCAGCGGCTTGCGGCCCCACCAGATCGCGGCGCTGGGCATGACCAAAACCTTCCAGAACGTGGCGTTGTTTCCCGAAATGACGGTGCTGGACAACGTGTTGGTCGGCGGACTGCTGCGCCACGATGTGAACCGTGCGCGCCAGCTGGCGCTGGACAACCTCGACCGCGTCGGCCTGGCAGCCATCGCGCGCAAGCCTGCCGGCGAACTCTCGTTTCCCGAGCAAGCGCGGGTGGAGCTGGCGCGCGCGCTGTGCACCGATCCCAAGGTCTTGCTGCTGGACGAGGTGATGGCGGCGCTGAACGAATCCGAAATGGACGCGCTGCTGGACCTGATCCGCGCCCTGCGCGACGACGCCGGCATCACCTTCATCGTGGTGGAACACCACATGCGCGCCATCATGCGCCTGTGCAACCGGATCCTGGTGCTGTCGTTCGGCCAGAAGATCGCAGAAGGCAGTCCGGCGGAGATCGCGGCCGATCCCACCGTGATCGAGGTCTACCTCGGCAAGTCGCTGGAACAGGTGGAGGAACTGGCATGAGCCTCCTGCATATCCAGGGACTAACCGCCGCCTACAACCGCAGCCCGGTGCTGCACGACGTATCGCTGGACGTTCCCGAGGGCGGTTTCATCGCCGTGGTCGGCGCCAATACGGCGGGCAAGAGCACGCTGCTGCGCTGCATCTCCGGCTTGCTGGACAAAGTGGGCGGCAGCATCCGGTTCGACGGCGAGGAGATACTGCGCCTGCCGCCGCACCGCATCCCCGAACTGGGCATTGCCCACGTGCCGGAAGGCCGCCACGTCTTTCCGGAAATGACGGTCGAGGAAAACCTCTACCTGGGCGCCTACACCCGGCGCCGGGACATGGCAGCGGTCAAGCGCGGCTGCGACCGCATCTACGCGCTGTTTCCCCGCTTGCAGGAGCGGCGTCGCCAACAGGCCGGCACGCTTTCCGGCGGCGAACAGCAGATGGTGGCCTTCGGCCGCGCGCTGATGCTGGAACCCCGCCTGCTGCTGCTGGACGAACCCAGCCACGGCCTGGCGCCCAAGATCGTCGAGGAAATGCACCAGGCCATGATCGACATCCACCGCAGCGGCTTGACCATCCTGCTGGTGGAGCAGAACACACGTCTGGCGCTGTCGGTGGCGGAGTATGCCTACGTACTGCAATCCGGCTCGCTGGTGCTGTCCGGCCCCAGCGGCGCGCTGCTGCAGGACAGCCGCGTGCGGGCGGCCTACCTCGGACTGTAGCCATGGCCCGCCGACGGGATATATTGCGTCTTTACGTAGACACGGCGATTCGCCGCGGCGCGGCCATGAGCCTGCGCCCGCGGGCGGATTCGCCGCCAGCATAAGCGAGAGACAGCCATGGCCAGCCCGACCGGCGCAGTATTCGAAAAACCCGGCACCCTGCGCACCCGCGTGGAGGAATTCCTGCGCGCGTCCATCATGGACGGACGGATCAAGGGCGGGGAACGCCTGCGCGAACAGGAACTGTGCGAGCAGCTCGGCATCAGCCGCAGCACCCTGCGCGAAGCGCTGCGCACGCTGGAGGCCGAACGCCTGATCACGATCGAGCCGCACCGCGGCCCTACCGTGATGCGCATCACCGAAAAGGCCGCCCGCGATCTCTACGCCCTGCGCGCCCTGCTGGAAGGTTATGCCGCGCATGAATTCGCGCGCCTCGCAAGCGACGCCGATGTCGAGCGCCTGCGCAAGGCCGTGGATGCCCTGCACCGCCAGGCCAAGGGCAACAACAAGTCGGCACTGCTGGCGGCCAAGCGCGATTTCTACGACGTGCTGCTGGGCGGCTGCGACAACGATCTGGTCAAGGACATGCTGCCCGGCCTGCTGTCCCGCATCAATCTGCTGCGCGCCACCTCGTTCGCGCGCCCCGAACGCCTGCCGGAAAGCATGGCCGAAATCGATCTGATCTACGAGCGTATCCGCGCTCGCGACCCACAAGGCGCGCAAAGCGCCGCACAGAGCCATATCGTCAACGCCGAGCGCACCGCGCTCGACGTGCTCAGGCGCCAGCAACAGGAGACATCCGACAGTGAACGCGATCGTTCAGAAGCTAAGGGCCGCGGCGGCCCAGGCGCAGCAGGATAGCGAGTTCATCCTGGCCGCGCGCGGCCTGCCCTGCGCCCTCTGGCTGCAGGCCGGCCCCGCGGCGCAAGAGCGCGTGACCGCCTGGGCCGGCCAGCCCACCGCCCCCTCCCAATGCATCACCCTCAGCGCGCCGCCGGAAACCTGGCGCAAGCTGCTCAGCGACACCCCGCCCCCGGGCTACCACTCCTTCACCGCGGCCCGCCGCCAGGCGCAAGGCCTGCGCGTCACGGGCGATGCGCTGGCCATCGCCCAGGCCCTGCACCCGCTGGAGCGGCTGTTCGAGATCCTGCGCGGCCAGCTTGACGCCACGCCGGACCTGCTCGACCGCGGCGCGATTGCCGGCTCCTACGCCACGATCGATACCGGCGCGGCGCAAACCTCCATCTACTATGAAACCAGCGGGCTGGCGGCCGGGCCGGCGCTGCTGATGCTGCACACGGCGGGCGCGGATTCCCGGCAGTACCACGCGCTGATGACGGACCCTGGGCTGCGCCGGCAATGGCGCATGATCGCCTTCGACATGCCCGGGCACGGGCGCAGCATGCCGCTGCCCGGCCAGGCGTGGATCGATGCGGGCCTCACGCGCGAGACCTATCTGCAGACCTGTCTGGCGGTGATCCGCCAGGTCGCGGGCGGGCCGGCGGCGCTGCTGGGCTGCTCGATGGGCGCGGCGATGGCGCTGGTGGCGGCGGCGCGCAGCCCCGCCGACGTGGCCGGCGTGGTCGCGCTGGAGGCGCCCTACCAGGCGGCCGGACGCCGCACCCCCCTGCTGTGCCACCCCCAGGTCAACCAGGCCGCGCACAACCCCGCCTACGTGCGCGGACTGATGGGCCCCGCCGCCACGCTGCAAGCCCGGCGCGAGGCGGCCTGGATCTACTCGCAAGGCGGCTTCAACGTCTACGCCAACGACCTCTGGTTCTACAGCGAGGACTTCGACGCGGCCCGCGACCTGGCCGGCCTGAATGCCGGCGCCTTCGGCATATCGCTGCTGACCGGCGCCTACGATTACTCGGCCAGCCCGGAGGATTCTCGGCGTGTGGCGGCCCTGATCCCCGGCGCACGGTTCCAGGCCATGCCCGAACTGGGACACTTCCCCATGGTGGAGAACCCGCAACGCCTGCTGGAATATCTGCGGCCCGAGCTGGCCCGCCTGCGTACCACCGGAGTCCTCGCATGACGCTGCCCCATTACGAAGTCTATGCCCTGCGCTACGCCACCGTGGCACGCCAGCGCAGCCAGAACTTCATCACGCCCCCGGACCCGCACGACGGTCCGATGCCGATGGACTACTTCGTCTGGGTCATCCGCAACGGCCAACGCGTCTACCTCGTCGACACGGGATTCAATGCAGAGGCCGCCCGCGCCCGCGGCCGCGAATTCCTGCGCTGCCCGATCGAGGCATTGGAGAAGCTCGGCATCGCGCCCGCCGACATCCGCGACGTCATCGTCACGCATCTGCACTACGACCACGCGGGCAACATCCGCAAGCTGCCGCAAGCCCGCTTGCATCTGCAGGAAAGCGAGCTGCATTACGCCTGCGGCTGCAATATGCGCTTCGACATGCTGCGTCACGCCTATGCGGTGGAAGACGTGGTCGACGTGGTGCGGGGCGTGTACGACAAGCGCGTGGCGTTCTACCACGGCCACGACGAACTCGCGCCGGGCCTGCAGCTGCTGCACATCGGCGGCCACACCCGCGGACTGCAGGCGGTGCGCGTGCACACCGCGCGGGGCTGGATGGTGTTGGCCTCGGACGCCAGCCACTACTACGACAACCTGGGCCGGGACGCACCGTTTCCCATCGTCGACAACGTCGCCGACATGCTGGCGGGCTATGAAATCCTGCTGAAGTTCGCGGAATCGCCCGACCACATCGTGCCGGGGCACGATCCCCAGGTCAGGACTCGGTATCCGGGCCTGGCCGGCGCGGATACGGAAGTGGTGGCGTTGCACCTGGGCAACGGCGCGCGCCCCTGAACGCTGGCGCTTCGCGTGTCAGCGGTGCAGCGTCACAAACCCAACGGCCGAATCGCCTCGCCCACGTCCTCCGCCGACATGTCCTGCACGATCAGGACCATGGCGCCCGCGCGCGCCGCGCCCTCCGCCCCCGCGACAGGCTCGGGCACGGAAAAGACATGCCGCACGCCATGCACGGCGCGCAGGGTCCCGTCCGTCCAGTGCAAGATCCCTTTCGCACGCAATAGCCGGTCGCCGACCTGGCGCTGCATATGCCTGGTCCAGCGCGCATAGTCCTCCCAGCCCACTGGCCGGCTCTGTGTGTAGGCATAGGACACGATGCCGTAGCGCAACACGTGCGCCAGGGGCCCCGCGGCGGGCGCCGCCCTCAGCGCCGCAACATCCAGATGTTCGGCGCGCAGTCCGTCGAACAGCGCGGGCGCATCCTCATCCACGGTATCTGGCGACACCGCGCGGATGGGTGCGCTGGCGTTATAGCCGCGCAACGCGGCGCGCAGCGCACCGATGGCGGCCTCATCAGCCAGATCGGCCTTGGTCAGCGCGATGCGGTCGGCGATGGCGATCTGGGTGCTGGCCTCGCGGTACGCGTCCAGCGCAGCCATGCCATGCAACGCGTCCGCCGTCGCCACCACGCCGCCGAAGCGATAGTGGCGGGCAATGAGCGGATCCGCCGCCAGCGTATTGATGACCGGGCAGGGATCCGCCAATCCGGAGGTTTCCACCACTACCCGCGTGAACGCGGGGATCTCGCCGCGCTGGCGCCGGTAATAGAGCGACTCCAGCGTGTCCTGCAGCGAACTGGTCGCCGCGCAGCATAGGCAGCCGGAATCCAGCAGCACCACGTCGGTGTCGTCGGCGCTACCGACCAACATGTGGTCCAGGCCGATCTCGCCGAACTCGTTGATGACCACCGCCGTGTCGGCAAAGCGCGGGCTGCGCACCAGGCGCGACAGCAGCGTGGTCTTGCCGCTGCCCAGGAAACCCGTCAGCAGGTAGACCGGCAACGGTCCGGCGGTCGTGGACATGGGCGGCTCAGGCCTGTTCCGCGGCGGGCGCGGGCAGGTTGCGCAGGTAGTCCTGTACCTCGCGCGAGGGAATCACGTCGGCATACTTGCAGTTCAGGTCGAACAGGCTCATGGCATGGCTAGCCTGGAAGCGGTCGAATGCGGCCTCTTCGGGAATGATGACCTTGAAATTGTACGAATAGGCGTCCACCGTGGTGGCGCGCAGGCAGCCCGACGAGGTGCAACCCACCAGGATCAGCGTGTCCACGTCCAGGAAGTTCAAGTGGCTCATGAAGATGGTGCCGAAGAAGCAGGACGGCTTCTGCTTGGTGATGCGGATGTCCTGCGGCCGCGGCGCCAACGGCTCCACGGTCTGCGTGGCGTGGGTATTGGCCAGCACGGTTTTCTCGCCGCCGCGATGGTTCTTGCCCACCTGCACGCCGCTGTCCAGCAGATCGGCGCGGCGGCCGCTTTCGGTATAGAAGACCGGAATGTTCTTGTCGCGCGCCAGTTCCAGCAGCGGCACGATATGCGCCACCGCGTCCCAGGCCTCGCGGCCGCAGTGGGTGCGGTACTGCTTCAGGCCTTCCAGGATGTCCTGGGGCGTATCCCCGCAAAAGTTGTACTGCACGTCGATGATGAACAGGGCCGGGCGCTTGCCGAAGCCGCCGCGTTTGCCGTAGCCGGCTTGCGCCAGCACCTGCTTGTCGCGCTCGGTCAGAAAATCGTCCCAGATTCGCTTGGTATCGCTCATGGTAGTGCCTGCCAGAAAGAGAGTAGGTTCAGTTCAAAGACGCTTGAGATAGCGGCCGCCCGGGTTGCTGCGCGCGGCATCGGTGATGCGGCCGTCCAGCGCCACGGTGCGCCCGCGCACCAGGGTGCGCACGGGCCAGCCCTTCAGGGTCATCCCCTCGTAGGGCGAGTAATCGGAATTGGATTCGAGCGTGGCGGGATCGACGGTGCGCTCCAGGTCGGGGTCCACCAGCACCAGGTCGGCGTCCTTGCCGATCTCGATGCTGCCCTTGCCCGGCATGCGATAGATGCGGGCGGAATTCTCCGCGCTGACCTTCATCAGCGTTTCCAGCGGCACGCCGCGGCGGTGATAACCCTCGTGCAGCAGAATCGGCAGCATCAGGCCAGTGCCGGGAAAACCGTTGCTGGCGGCCCAGATGTCGGTGTCCTTGGTAGCGCGCTTGCGCGGCACGTGGTCGGTGCCGATGGTGGTAATGGAACCGTCCAGCACGCCCTCCCACATCGCATCCACATCGTCCTGCCCGCGCACTGGCGGGTTGACCTTGGCATAGGTCCCGGCGGGCGATTCGTCGTTCAGGAACAGATAGTGCGGGCAGGTCTCGACGTAGATGGGCGGCGCGTCCGGCGTGCGCCGGTGGCGCCGCGCCTCGTCCAGCGCCTCGCGGCTGCTCAGGTGCACGATGTTGACCGCCGCGCCGGTCTTGGCCGCGAAGTAGCAGACGCGGTGTACGTTTTCCGCCTCCAGGAAGTCCGGGCTCTGCTCGTTCCAGGCTTTCAGGTCGTCGCGGCCGGCGGCGCGCA
Organism: Achromobacter pestifer; assembly: GCF_013267355.1. Taxonomy (NCBI): domain Bacteria; kingdom Pseudomonadati; phylum Pseudomonadota; class Betaproteobacteria; order Burkholderiales; family Alcaligenaceae; genus Achromobacter; species Achromobacter pestifer. The sequence continues at coordinate 3,176,930 of NZ_CP053985.1, read as the reverse complement.
ACGGATCCCGCAGGACGGGAATCACTTCGACGTTTTCGCAATGCACGCCCATGATCGCGCCCGGAATCGCCGCGGTGGCGCGCAGCGCCGAATACAGCAGGCCGTCGTCGATGTCGGTAAAACCCTTGGACAGGCCCGCCGCGCCCTTGTACATCATGTAGAGCTTGTAGGAATTCACGTTGAAGCGGCGCGAGATTTCCTCCAGCGTCTCCACGTGCAGATTGCTGGTGATGCCGAAATGGAAACCGAAATCCACGCAGCTTTGCGACAGGGCGCGGTCACGCACCTTGTCAAAGGACTCGCGGATGTCCGCCGAACGGTGGAAGGACAGCACGGAGGTGGTTCCGCCCAGCGCGGCGAAGCGCGACTCGGTTTCGAAGTCGGTTTCCGGCGAGCCGAAGCCGAAGTGCACATGCGGATCGATCAGGCCCGGCAACACCCAAAGACCCTGGCAGTCTATGGTCTCGCGAGCCTCCAGCGGCGTGCCCGGCTCGGCGATGATGGCGATGCGGCCGTCGATGACGCCCAGCACGCCCTCGGTCAGCCCCTGCCGCGGCAAATACAGTCTTGCATTGGTAAGTAGGAGATCCAGCATGATGTCGTTTTTCCCGGGAAATGCGCGTTATCAGCAAGGGGCCGCGTGCGCGGCCGCCGTGTCGTTCAAGAAACCATTGAGGACGCTGGCGGGGATGCCGCCCTCCGCCATGAGTTTGCGTTCGGCGTGCGTGAGCACCTGCGCATGGACCTGGAAGACGATGCGGCGCTTGCCGTCCGCGGCGATGACGGTGACGGGCTCGCCCTCGAGCACTCCATTGGCGACGTTCTCGAACCGCAGGGCCTCCGCTCCGGTCAGGCCCAGCTGGCGCCAGCCCTCGCCCGGCGCAAAGGTCAGCGGCAGCACGCCCATGCCCACCAGATTGGCACGGTGGATGCGTTCGAAGGACTCCGCGATCACGGCGCGCACGCCCAGCAGCGCCGAGCCCTTGGCAGCCCAATCGCGGCTGCTGCCCATGCCGTAGTCCTTGCCTCCCAGGATCACGCTGGCCACGCCCTCGGCGCGGTAAGCCTCTGCCGCATCGACCACCGCCATGTCCTGGCCGTCGGGAAAATGGCGGGTCACGCCGCCCTCCACGCCCGGCACCAGGGAATTCTTGATGCGAATGTTGGCGAAGGTAGCGCGCGTCATCACATGATGGTTGCAGCGGCGCGCCACATAGGTATTGAAGTCGCGCGGCGCCACGCCTTTGGCGATCAGGTACGCGCCGGCCGGCGTATCCTCCGGAATCTCGCCGCTGGGCGAGATATGGTCGGTCGTCAGCGAATCGCCGAAGGCGGCCAGCACGCGGCCGCGCGCCAGGCTGGCTTCCAGATCGGCCAGCGCATCGCGGCCGGGCTCGGTCTTGAAAAATGGCGGCTCGACCAGGTATTGCGATTCGGGGTCCCAGGGAAAGCGCAGGCCCGAGGGCGCGGGCAGATCGTGCCAGATCGCGCTGTCCAGGTTCGCCGGGTCATACACCTCGGCGAACAAGGCGGGATCCGCGGCCAGCGGCAACAAGGCCGCTATCTCTTCCTGGCTGGGCCAGACATCGCGCAGATAGACGGGCGCGCCATCGGCGCCCGGCCCCAGCGGCTCGCGCTCGAAGTCCAGGTCCATCCTGCCGGCCAGCGCGTACAGCACCACCATTGCGGGAGAGCCGATATAGTTGGCGCGCAGCAGCTTGTGGATGCGCCCTTCGAAATTGCGGTTGCCGGACAGCACCGCCGCGGCCACCAGGCCGCCCTCGGTGATGGCATCGGCCGCCGCCGTATCCAGGGGGCCTGACTTGCCGCCGCAAGTCGTGCAGCCGTAGCCGATCACGTGAAAGCCCTGCGCCTGCAAGGCCTGCAGGAGACCGGCGGATTCCAGATAGCGCGTCACCGCGCGCGAACCAGGCGCCAGCGAGCGCTTGACCCAGGCCGGCGGCCTCAGACCCAGTGCCAGCGCCTTTTCCGCGACCAGGCCGGCGGCCAGCATCACGCCGGGATTGGACGTATTGGTGCAGGAAGTGATGGCCGCCAACGCCACGGAACCGTGGCCCAGAGCGGCGCGGCTCGGCGGATGCGCGGCCAGGGCGGCGGCGTCCATGCCGAATCCGCCTTCGGCCAGCGGCTGGCCCAGGCGGCGGCGGAAATCCGCCGCGACTTCGCCCACGTCCATGCGGTCCTGCGGTCGGCGCGGACCCGCCACGCTGGGACTTGCCGCGGACAGGTCGATCTCTATCACGCGACTATAGGTGGGCGCCGCCTCGTCGGCATCGCGCCACAGGCTGTTGGCGCGCGCATAGGCTTCGATCAGCGCCAGTTGCTCGTCGCCGCGCCCGGTCAGGCGGGCATAGTCCAGCGTGCGGCCATCGATTGGGAAGAAGCCGCAGGTGGCGCCGTACTCGGGCGCCATGTTGGCGATGGTGGCGCGCTCCGGCACGCTGAGCGCTGGCACGGCGGGTCCGAAGAACTCGACCATGCAGCCCACCACGCCCGCCGCGCGCAACTGCTGCGTGATCAGCAGGGCGGCGTCGGTGGTCAGCGCCGGCGCCTTGATGGCGCCACGCAGCCGCACCCCCACGACCTCGGGAATCGGGAATGTATAGGCATGGCCCAGCAGGGCCGCCTCGGCGTCGATGCCGCCCACGCCCCAGCCCAGCACGCCCAGGGCATTGACCATGGGGGTATGGGAGTCGCCGCCGATGACGAAATCGGGATAGGCCCAGTCGCCATCCGACCGGGACTGGCGCGCGACCACCGGCGCCAGGTACTCCAGGTTGACCTGATGGATGATGCCGATGCCCGGTGTGATGACACGCAGTCCCTTATAGGCCTGTTGCGCCCATTTCAGAAACCGGTAGCGTTCTTCGTTGCGCTCGAATTCGCGGCGCAGGTTGCGCTGCACCGCGCCCTCGTCGCCCCAATGGTCGACCTGCAGAGAATGGTCCACGATCAGGTCCACGGGAATCCGGGTGTCCACCCGCGCCGCGTCCCCGCCCGCCTGGGCCACCGCGTCGCGCAATGCCGCCAGGTCCTGCAGCACCGGCAGGCCGCTGGAATCCGGAAGGATCACCCGCGCCACATACAGCGGCAGATCGGCGCCGGGGTGCGCGCGCCAATCCCAGAGCCTGCCGATCTCCTCTTCGGACACGGCCGCGCCCCAGGCGCGATGACGCAGCAGGTTCTCCAGCAACACGCGGATGACATAGGGATATGCGTGGATGTCGCGCCCTGCCGCAAGGGCGGCGGCGGACAGGTCCGCGTAGCGCAGCATCCTGCCGCAACAGGGGAAAGACTGGATCATGGCAGCGGTAATCGGGAGAATCTCAACTTGGATCATCTTACGGCTTACGAAATAATAGTGTCAACACTATTGCTTGAATCCATCCGAATTGTGAATTTGGAAAATACAGTTTCGAGACGAGCCAACGAAAGTGTAGATAGGTTGCCGAACCTCTTTTGTCTAGGGATAACCCTGAAATTATCCGATAAAATAGGCGAATTACCCATAGCGCTGCTCGCAATCCAGCACTGCGTACACAACAAAGACAACTCCAAAAGAGTTGACACTTTTTAAATTCCTTTGATAGGCTGTCAACACTATGAACACCGCCACGATCTCCATCGCCACCAAGGAAGACGCCTCCGGCCCGCTGGCCGACGTGGTGTTCGACCAGGTGCTGGACGCGATCTACCAGGGCCGGCTGGCCCCGGGCAGCGTCATCAATGAAGTCGCGCTGGCGCAAGAATTCGGCGTCAGCCGTGGTCCGGTTCGGGAGGCCGTGCGCCGCCTGCAGGGGATCCAGCTGATCACGCGCGAGCCCTACATCAAGGCGCGCGTAGTGACGCTGTCGGCAGAATCCGCGCTGGAACTGTTCCAGATGCGCATGGCGCTGGAAGGCGTGGCCTGCAACCTGGCCACCCGCCGCATGAGCGACGACGAAATCGCGCAATTGCTGGCCGAGCTGGAACAGGACCGCCAGCGCCGCCTGGAAGCGGCCAATGGCGGCGCGTCCGCGCCGCGGGTCTTCGACTTCCATGAGCGCATCGTGCGGGCCAGCGGCAACAACCGCATCATCAATGCCCTTTGCGGCGACCTCTATCACTTGCTGCGCGTCTACCGCCGGCATTCCGGCACCGTGCTGGAGCGCAAGGACGACGCCTACGCCGAACACTGGCAGATCCTGCGCGCGATCCGCTCGCGCGACGCCGAGCTGGCGGAATCGCTCATGCGCTCGCACATCGAACGCGCGGCGAAACACCTTTTTGAACATCTGGCCGAAGGGGCGTCCGGCATCGCCGGGCACCCCGTCTCGGCTGCCTGACATCCTTTTGGAGCAGTACGACATGAACAACCCGCGCCACCAGTTCCGGCAATTGCTGAAGAACGAACCCTTCATCGTCTCCCCCGGTGTATACGATGGATACAGCATCCGCCTGGTCGAGGCCGCGGGATTCAAGACCGCTTGCACCAGCGGCGCCGCCGTGTCGAATGCGCTGCTGGGCATCGCCGACATCGGCGTGATGGGCCTGTCGGAAAACGTCACCCATTGCCGTCACCTGGCGCGTTCCGTCTCCATTCCCCTCACGGCTGACGCCGACACCGGCTACGGCAACCCGGTGAACGTCTTTCACACGGTGCAGATGTTCGAGGAAGCCGGCGTCGCCGGCATCAACCTCGAAGACCAGGTCAGCCCCAAGCGTTGCGGCCACATGCCCGGCAAGGATGTGGTGAGCGAGGCGGAAATGGTCAAGAAAATCGAGGCGGCCTGCCTGGCGCGGCGCGACGATGACTTCGTCATCATCGCCCGTACCGACTCCCTGGCGATAGAAGGCATCGAAGGTGCGGTCAAGCGAGCCCGCGCCTATGCCAAGGCCGGCGCCGACATGCTGTTCCCCGACGCCGTGCGCACCGAGGACGACATCAAGCGCCTGGTCGACGCCGCCGGCATCCCGGTCAGCATCAACATGGGATTCGGCATCCGCAACCGTCCCACCACGCCGCTGATTCCGCTGCCCCGACTGAAGGAAATCGGCGTCAAGCGCATCAGCCTGCCGCGCATGCTGCCCGCTGCCGCCATCTACGGCATGCGCCAGGCCTTGCAAGTCATGCAGGGCGTGATTGCCAGCGGTGAACCGGCGGACCGCCCCGACCTGCTGGTCGGCATCGAAGACATCATGCAGCTGATGGGCTACGAGCAGATGCGCGCCATGGAAAAGCGCCTGACGACGCTGGCCGACTGAGTACCTCGCCATGACTGAGCGGAATGCGCAGGCGCATTGCGTCCTGACGGGCTCATCGTCCGGCATCGGCCTGGCGCTGGCCGAGCTGCTGCTGGCGTCGGGCTGGCGGGTGACGGGCGTGGACATCGCGCCTGCCGCCATCCCGGCCCATGGGCAGTATCGCCATCTGCGTTGCGATCTGGCCGACCCCGCCGCCTTGCGTGGCCTGTGCGCCCTGCTGGACGACTGCGCCCCGACCGCCCTGGCGCATTGCGCCGGCGTGGTGCGCACCGGCGGCGCGCTGGATACGCGGCCAGACGACACGGAATTGCTGTGGCAACTGCACGGGGTCGCGCCGATGGCGCTGGTCCGCGCGCTGGCGCCGCAACTGCCGGACCGCCGCGGCCGCATCGCGCTGGTGTCCAGCCGCGCCGTGCTGGGGCGCGCCCACCGCCTGGCCTACGCCGCGACGAAGTCCGCGCAGATTGGCCTGGCGCGCAGCCTGGCGGCCGAACTCATCGTCCGCGGCATTACCGTCAACGTGGTCGCGCCCGGCGCGGTCGACACCCCGATGCTGCACGACCCAAAGCGCGGCGCCGCGCCGCGCGTCGACCTGCCGCTGGGGCGCCTGATCGAAGCGCGTGAAGTCGCCGCGGCCATCGCCTTCTTCCTGGGCGAGCAGGCTGGCGCCATCACCGGACAGACGCTCTATGTCTGCGGCGGCGCCTCGCTGGGAGCGATGCCGCTATGACGACGACAGGCATACCCGCACTGAGCGGCAAGACGGTAATCGTGACCGGCGCGGCCGGCGGACTGGGTCAGGCGATTGCAGCCCACTGCCTGCTTGCCGGCGCCCGCGTGGCCCTGCTCGACCGGGATCCAGAACTGCTCGCCCAATGCCGCCGGACACTGGACGCGCCGGATGCCCTCGTGCTGGCGCGCGCCTGCGACGTGACCGACGCGGACGCCACCCGCGAAGCCGTCGAACAAACAGCCGCGCGCTGGGGCGCCATCCACGCCCTGGTGAACAACGCCGCCACCGTCACACCGGGCAACAAGGTCGCGGACTTGACGCTGGAACAATGGCGGCAGGCGCTGGACGTGAACCTGACCGGCGCATGGCTGATGAGCAAGCACGCCATCCCTCACATGGCGCGGACCGGCGGCGGCGTGGTGCTGAACATCGCATCGCAGCTGGGCAGCGTCGCCGCGCCAGGCCGCGGCGCCTATGGCGCCAGCAAGGCCGGCCTGATCGCGCTGGCGCGCGCCATCGCGGTGGACCATGGGGCCGACGGCATCCGCGGCCTGAGCCTTTCTCCGGGCGCGGTGCTCACCAGCAGGCTGGTCGCACGCTATGGCAGCGCGCAAGCTGCCAGCGCCGCGCTGTCGGCCAAGTATCCAGCCGGACGCCTCGGCACCACCGGCGAAATCGCGCAAACGGCAGTTTTCCTGATGAGCGATGCCGCATCGTTCATCACGGGCGCGGACATACGCGCGGACGGCGGATACACCGCGCTGTAGCGCAGCCGCCGCCAACTTCACGCAAGGCTTACATCACACTACAAGGGGCTTGAATCATGAAGTACTCGACTATCTCCGCAACTCACTCGCGGCCAACCACCCGCCGCACCATGCTGGCACTGCTCGCCGGCGCCATCGGGCTGGCCGCCGCTCCCGCCTTCGCGCAGGGCACGGACAATTTCCCCACGCGCGCAGTCACCATCGTCGTGCCCTTCCCGGCCGGCGGCGCCACCGACATCACCGCGCGCCTGGTGGCGGAAGGACTCTCCAAGAAGTGGGGGCAACCGGTCGTGGTGGAAAACAAACCCGGCGCGGGCGGCAACGTCGGTTCGGAGTATGTGGCACGCGCCGCGCCCGACGGCTACACCCTGGTGCTGGGCGTGACCGGCTCGCACGGCATCAACACCTCGCTCTACAAGAACATGCGCTATGACCCGGTCAAGGATTTCGAGGCCATCACGCAAGCCACGCTGTATCCCAACGCCATCATCGTCAACAACGACGTGCCGGCCAACAATCTGCAGGAACTCATCGCCCTGCTGAAGAAGCCCGACGCGCACTACTCCTACGGCTCGGACGGCAACGGCACGGCGTCGCACCTGGGCATGGAACTGATCAAGAACCGGGGCAAGTTCGAGATCTCGCACATTCCTTACCGTGGCAGCTCGCCGATGGTGACCGACCTGCTGGGCGGCCAGATCCAGGTGGGTATTACCGGCCTGCCCGCCGTGCAGGCTTATGCCAAGAGCGGAAAATTGAAGATCGTGGCCCTGACCACGGGCGAACGCTTCGCCAGCGCGCCCGACTATCCCACGGTGGCCGAACAAGGTTTCGCGGGCTATGCCGCGCCGCCCTGGTCAGGTTTCTTCGCACCCAAGGGAACGCCCAAGCCGCTGGTGGAGAAAATCTCGGCGGACATGCGCGAAGTCATGGCCGATCCGAAGACCAAGGAGAAGATCGTCGCTTCCGGCAGCGAGTTCACGCCGTCCACGCCGGAACAGTTCCAGGCCTTCGTGCAGCAGGAAATCGCGAAGTGGGCCGAAGCCGTCAAGATCTCCGGCGCGCGCATCGACTGACGCGTGAATCCGGAGCGCCAGCCCCGCAAGAGCGAGGCTGGCGCGATCCGCGTCAGTTGTACCGGAACGTGGCGGTCAGCATCGCCGAACGGCCCGGCGCCACGTAGCTGAACAAGCCCACGTGCGAAGCCTCGTAGATGGTCTCGTCGGTCAGGTTGTTCAGGTTCAGTTGCAGGCCGAAGTTCTTGTTGAACTGATAGGCAGCCATCGCGTCGTAGCGCCAGTAGGAAGGCAGCTGGTAGATATTGGCGTCATCCACATAGCGCTTGCCCGTGTAGGTGGCGCCGGCGCCCACCGTCAGTTCGGGCAGGAACTTGTAGGTCGTCCACAGGCTCGCGCTCTGGCGGGCGATGAACTTCATCTGATTGCCGCTGTAGTCGGTGCCGCCGCTCTGGTAGCTGGTGACCTTCGGGTCCATGTAGCTGTAGCCGCCCCAGACCTGCCACTTGGGCGTGATCGAACCGGCCACTCCCAGCTCGATGCCGCGCACGCGGTTGCTGCCGGCCAGCGTCACGTCGCCGGTGATGGGATCGGAGCTGCGCGCGTCGGTCTTGCGGGTTTCGAACACCGCCGCCGTCAGCGACAGGCGTTCGTCGAACACGTCCCACTTGGTGCCCAGCTCGATGCTGCGGCTCTTCTCGGGCGCCAAGGCCGCGGTGCCCGCGGTCAGGCGGCCGCCTGCCGCGCCGTCCGCGCCGCCAGACTGGCCCGCCGTTTCGCCGGACGGGTTGGACGAGGTGCCGTAGGACACGTAGATGCTGCCGTTGGGCGCGGGCTTGTAGACCAGGCCCAGCTGGTAGTTCCACATATTGTCGGTGCGCTCGACGTTGCCGCTGGTCACGCGGTAGTTGTCGTAGCGCAGGCCGGCGTTGGCTTCCCATTGCTCGCTGAACTTGACCGTGTCGAACACGTAGGCCGCGCGCGTGATGGTCTTGGCGGCGTCGTAGCGCGGGCCCCAGCTCAGGCTGCCGGTATAGGGCTGCCGGGGATTCGGGTTGTACAGGTCATCCACCAGGGTCTTGTCGAAGCCGCCCGACGGCACGCCGTCGCGCTTGCTGATCGTCTCGGTGCTGAACTCCAGGCCGGCCACGTAGCTGTGGCGCAGCCCGCCGGCGGTGAATTCGCCGAACATGTCGGTCTGGTTGATGAAGGACCGGTTGGTCTGGTTCAGGCTGCGCAGCGCCTTGCTCATCTTCACGCCTTCCGCCTCGTTCGAGCACGGCGCCACGCCATAGGCGGGATTGGGCCTGCCGCCCACGCGCGCCGCGCAATTGTCGAAGGAAGGGCGCGTCATCACGTATTCGTTGGTGGACTCGTTATAGCGCGTGCCGTTGCGCAGCTTCAGCTTGTCGCTGAACTTGTGCTCGACCATCAGGGTGGTCATGTCGGCCTGGTTCTTGCGGTAGTCGCGGCCGATCAGGCCATAGTAGTTGTCGCGGTCCACCTTGGGCGGCGTGACGCGGCCAGGGCGCGATTCGTTCTTGAACGGAATACCCAGGTCGGGCGTGTCGTCGTTCTGCAGGTGGTAGTAGCTGAGCGTGACTTGCGTGGGCGTGCCCAGGCCCCAGGAGAACGAGGGCGCCACGCCCCAGCGGTCGGTCTCGACGTGGTCGCGGCCCGGGATGTCGCCGCCCTGCTTCATGAAGTTCAGGCGGAATGCCGAGCTTTCGCCCAGTGCCCAGTTGCCGTCGCCGGTCAGGCGCCAGTTGTCGTCGGTGCCCACGCCGACCGTGCCTTCCGCGAAGTTCTCCAGCTTGGGGCTCTTGCTGACCAGGTTGATGCTGCCGCCGGTCGACCCGCGGCCGGAATACGCGGAACTCGGCCCCTTCAGGATCTCGACCGACTCCAGGTTGAAGGTCTCGTGCGAGAAGCGGCCCAGGTCGCGCATGCCGTCGACCATCATGTCGGTGCTGGCCTCGTAGCCGCGCACGAAAGGCCGGTCGCCAGTGGGCGTGCCACCCTCGCCAGCGCCAAAGGTGATGCCCGGCGCGGTACGCAGCACGTCCATCAGCGAGGTGGCCGCGCGGTCGCGCATCAGCTGTTCGGTAATCACCGTGACCGAACGCGGCGTGTCCAGCAAGGGGGCCGTCATCTTGGGGGAGGAGGCGATGTTGGCTTCGTAGCCATCGCTGACCGCCTGCCCCTGCACGCGCACGGGTGACAGTTCGTGCACGGCGCCTGGCGCCACGCTGCCTTGGGCCAGGGCCAGGCCCGGCGACATCAGCGCGCCGCACACCGCTGCATAAATGGAGGCCGAAGTATTCCCACCGGCCTTGGCATGGGCCGTCGATGTATCTGCTTTGTTCATTGGACTCTGTCGGAAACCGCCCCGCGGCGGCTGCGCTATCAGCGCGGTCTGGTTTTTTTAAGAGTGCCAATGATATTCATTCCTATTTTTACATTCAAAAAATAGTCAGTTTTTATTCAGAAAACTGTCAATTTTGTGAAATTCGATAGGAAAAACAGGCCTAAGTGCGGCGCAATAACAACAACTTGAGTGCACCAATCTGCTCGCAGCATGCAGGCTTCAGTCGGTATCCGCATGCTTTATGCATTGAAAAAGCCCCTTTTTTCAGATGCCGAATCATCTGAAAAAAGGGGCCGGATTAGGCGGCGCCCAGCCTCGCCAGCCTTACAGCGAGTATCGATACGCGCAGTTCAAGGTGGCCTTCAACGGGGTATTGCCCTGCACTCCCGATACGCTGGACGGGCGTGGAGCCAACAGCTTGGCCTGGAACTTGCCGGCGTCGTCGCCGTTGTCTTGCCGCTTCACCGTCATGCTGGACGGCATGGCGTACAGCGTAAGCGGCTGGTCCTGGGCCGCCACCACCAGCGTGAATACGGACTGCGGAAAGTCCGCCACCAGGAAACTCTGGTTCGCATTCGAGTCGAACGTCAGGCTGCCGTCCGCGTAGCTCAGCTTCAGCTGCATTTCCTCGGACGATGGTGATGGGATCGCGCCTGCCAGTTTGACCTTGCCGCTTTCGGATACGCAGTTCAGTTCGGCGGGCGCCGATCCCGCATGGGCAACGCCGCTCAACAACAAGCAGGCCGCAAACCAAATTTCTCGCACCGCCATGGGACTCTCCTTCGTGGAACCCGGTCTTGATCCGGGATCATTACGCAATATCAGTGTGCGCTTTCGTCCGCCGGCTTCAGCACGCCGGCTTCCCTCAGCACCTCGGCGGCGCTATGGCGGATCGCCGACAGGCAACGCGCGACGATGCCGCGCAGCAAGGCTTCCGAGGGCAACGCGTCCGGCGCGGCCACAAAGCTCTCGATCGCGGCCGAGACGCGGTTCGTGACCGGGTCTCCACTGCCCTGCGTGATGTACAGCTTCACCGCCTTGCAGCGGTTGTTGACCGTATTGATGATCTCCAGCAGCTCGGCGCGGCCCAGGCCTATATCGGCCGCATCGACGAAGGACGGATAGACCAGGCGCAGGAACTCGGGATCGTCGGCGCTCAGGCTGAAATACAGGGTGCCCAGCTCGGGATGGCGGAACAGGACATCGCCCTCTTCATCGATCCGGGCAACCAGGCCCAGTTCTTCCTGAACCACATGTTGGTAGAGCGCGGCAAGGGGCGTGGCGCCGGGGGTGATGTTCGACATGTTTCGACTCTCTTTGAATGGATTGCGACGGCCGTTGCCGCGCTGAACTTCGCGCCGCGAAGCATAGCGCTCATTGCGAACGCGCGCTTGCCCCAATTGCCTCGGCCTCGCATCGCGCCACGCGGCATACGCTAGGATGTAGGAACCGCCCGAGCCCTCGGATGGGCTCGGGCCAGGATGTCCATCAGAAGGAGCCTGCCATGCCATCAATGAGACAACTCGCCCGCGCGGCCGCGCTTGCCGCCTTGCTGCCCTGCGCGGCCTATGCCGAAACCGTCGTGCTGCAGGTGGCGCGGGCCACCGCCGGGGCCGACCCGCAGACCTCAGCCAGGACAGTGGATGTCGAGCTGAAACCGGAAAGCCGCCAGGCCCTGGCCGACTTCACGCGCGACCGCGTGGGCAAGCGCATCCAGCTGCGTTCGGGCGGCGTGCTGTTGTCCTCCGCCACACTGCGGAGCCCGCTGGAAGGCGACAGCTTCCGCATCACCGCGGGCGAACATGGCTTTGCCGGCAAGTCCGCCGAAGAGATCGCCCAGAGCATCATGAAAAGCGGCGGGCTGACGGTGGACGACGAAAACACCACCCAATAGCGGGCCTCAAGCCTGAGGCGCGCGCAGCTCCAGCGTGGCCGTCAGCACGGTCTGCCCCGGCCGCGAGGCCACGTCCAGCGCGCCCCCTACCCTGGCGATGCGGGTATGCATGCTGCGCATGCCCACGCTGATGCCCGCGCGCAGCACCGCGGCCACGTCAAAGCCAGCGCCGTCATCCTCGATGCGCAGCTCCAGGCGGTCGGATTCAGACTGCCGCAGCACCAGCTCCACGCGCCGGGCGCGGCTGTGCTTGAGCACATTCACCAGCGATTCCTCCACCAGCCGCGTCAGCGCCATGCATTGCAAGGCGCTGGGCGGCGTACGCCACAACTCGGGAACCCGCCAGCTGGCGCTGATGTCCAGCTCGTCGAACAGCTGCATGAAGCGGTGGCGCAAGGGAGCGATCCATTCCCGCGGCGTGGCCGGCACCTTTACGCCCGCGCTGGAGCCGCTGTCTATGGTCTGGCGCAGGTCATCGCGCAGCAGCTTGAGCATCGACAGGAACTGCTGGCTCTGCAAGGGTTCGCTGGCCTGCTCCACCATGGCCATCATGCGCACCAGGGAGCCGCCCAGCCCGTCGTGCAGATCGTGCGCGATCTGCAGCCTGTCCTGCAGCCGGGCGTTCGTCAGCGCCAGTCCATGTTCGCGCTCCAGCGTCGTGGCAAGTTCGGTGCGCGCCTGCTCGATGCCGTCGGCCAGCTCCTGGTTGAAACGCTCGATGCGGCGCACACTGCGCGCATGGCGCAGCCCCAGCACGGCGGACATGCACAGCGTGACCACGACGCTGGTGAACGGCGTATAGGCACTCTGGCTGTCGATGAGCTTCAACACCCGCAGCAGGTCATGGACGCTGGCGGCAAGAAAGATCAGCAGGCACACCGCCAGCATGCCGTGCTCCGGCCGGCGGGTCCGCCACGCATGCACCTGGAACTGCAGGCAATTGGCGAAGAAAATCGCCGACACAATCAGCACGACCGTCAATTGCACCTCGGCCAGATACGCCTGCGGCGTGAAGGCTTCGATCCCCAGCAATACGGCGGCCAGCGTCCACAGCGCCTTTTCGATGCGCGGCAATGACTGCCCGCCGAAGCGCCACGTAAAGATGCAAAAGCACGCCACGTACAACACCAGGACCATGATGTTGGCCCGGGCCAGCATCACGCTGTTCGGGAACGGCCAGGGACTGGTCATCAGCACATTGGCGATGAACAGCACCCAGAACAAGGCCATGAGCGCGTACCAGCCATAGGTGCGTTGCTCGCGGCGCATGAGCCAGATGCAGAAGCACAGCCCGCCCATGACGGCCGAAACGATCAGGTTGAGCGTGAACAGGGTGCGATTGCGCCACCACAGGTCTTCGTACTGTTGCAATACCGGCGATTGCCCGCCCAGATGGACCGGCCCCAGGCCCGGCGACTGCCCCGCCACGCCGACCACCCGGATCCACAGCGTGTTTTCGCCCGGACGCACCAGCGCGTCGGGAATCAGCCAGTAGCGCGGCATGTTCCAGCTGCGCGAAAGCGGCTCGGTCAGTTGCAGATCGCTCCAGATGCGTTCGTCATTGATGTAGACCTCGCCCGCCATGATGATGGATTCCAGCGCCAACGCCACCTGCCCGGAACCCCCGGCGGCGCAATCGCGCCGCCAGCCGATCCGGTACCAGGCGGTGCCGCTGTATTCCGGCCAGCGGGCGCTCCAGTCATCGGGCAGCTTGACCGTCTGCCATTGCGCCGACTCGGGCCGCGCGCCGTCGTCGCCGCCCCGGGCGGCCTGGATGGAAAGCACCTGCGCGGTACAGGCGGCAGCGGGCTCCTGGGCCCATGCCGGCGCCAGCCACAGCGCCAGCCACAGGACGGCCAGCCACTTCAATCGAGCAAGCCGCGCGTGCGCGCCGCGTGTATAGCCCGGGTCCGCGAAGAAACGGCGAGCTTGCGGTAGATGTGCTTGACGTGGCATTCGACGGTGTAGCGCGACAGGTGCAGTTCCTCGGCGATCTCGCGGTTGCCCAGCCCCTCGGAGACCAGGCGCAGGATCTGGCTTTCGCGCGGGCTCAGGGTTTCGCCCGGTTCAGCGGACTCGCCCGGATCGTCTGCCGCCGCGCCAGACGGCTCGACTCGCCTGGGACGCAGCTCCTCGATGATGCGACGGGCCACGAAGGGATCGATTGGCGCCCCGCCCCGCAGCACGCTGCGTATGGACAAGGACACCTCCAGGTCGTCACGCTCCTTGAGCACATAGCCCGTGGCGCCCGCGCGCAAGGCGGCGAGAATCGCGTCCTCGGTGCTCCAGGCCGAAATCACCAGGATCGCCAGGCTGGGATCTTCCGCATGCATCTCGGCGATCAGATCCGTGCCGTTGCCATCGGGCAAGCCCAGATCGACCAGCGCCAGCGCGAACGGCTGGTTGGCAAGCCGCTCGCGCGCCTGCGCCAGCGTGGCGGCGAACACCAGCGCCTCTGGCGCATACCCGAGTTGCAGCAGCAGGCCCTCCAGCCTGCGGCAGATCAGGGGTTCGTCCTCCACCAGCAGCACCGGGGCAGGCAGGGTCGACTCGGAAGCAAGCATGTAGGTGGTCATCGGATGAGAGCGGGCGGAATTGCCCAGCCTGAACTATGTCTCAGCCGGGCGTAACCGCATATCCCTGGAAGTTGGTATTTTCACAGGAATCAGGTCTTGGCGCGCCTGCCATGCTCATTTTCGAGAAACTCGGAAAGCACGATGGGCGGGGACAGCACATAGCCCTGCCCATGGCTACACCCCATGGATTGAAGCAAAGCGATGTCCGGCGCGCTTTCGATGCCTTCGGCAATCACCCGCAGGCCGAGCCGCTCCCCCAGCAGCACCGACAGGCGCGTGATTTCCCTGGCTTTCCTGTCGCGGCGGATGCGGCGCACGAAACGCCCGTCGATCTTCAGCTCGGAGATGGGTAGCGCGTTCAAGAGCTGCAAGGAGGCGTAGCCGGTTCCAAAGTCGTCCATGCTGACCTGGCAGCCGGCACTCGCGAATTTCTTCAGTGACTTGCGCAGCGGCGTGAGACAGGTGACGGGCTGGTCTTCGGTCAACTCGATCCGAAACCGCGTCAAGGGGATGTTCGCCGCGCCAGCATGACGAGCCAGGACATCCACCGCCTCATGGCTGGACAAGGTCGAGGCCGAGGCGTTGATCGCCAGCGGCACGTCGATCCCCTGTTGGCGCAGCGCCTGCGAGGCAGCGACGGCCAGGCGGCAGATCTGTTCGAAAAATAACAGATCCACGCCGAGACGATGAACGGCAGGCACGAATTCAGCCGGCCCGATATCGCCCCTGGTCGGATGCTTCCAACGGGCCAGGCATTCCGCCGCGACCATTTCGCCGTTCAGCAGATTGAACTGCGGCTGCAGCACGACGCTCAAGCCGTTTCCGCGCTGTGCCATCAACATGACTTCCTGGTCGCCAAGTTGCTGGCTTTGCGCTGCTGCGCGTTTCATACTTCATTCCTGGTTGGCTGGGGACGAAATTCGGATTCCATCACTCTAAGGCGCTTTGGGAACGAAAAATGTAGGACGATTCAGAATGTGCGGTTCACGCGCTCCAGGACTACGCTCAAGTTTTCGACTACCTGCACATAATCGGCCAACAGCTCCGCTCGCGTCTGGCCGGCCTCTCTGGCAAGCATCTCTTCAACCTGCACGCAAAGTCCGACCAAAGCGCCACAGCCCAGCAATTGCGCGGTATTCAGGATTCTGTGCGCATATCGCCTGACCTCCGTCCACCGCTCCTGCTTGATCGCCAGCAACAACGCGCTAACGTCCTCCCTGTGGTTGAGGTGCAGGCTGAGAGCAAGCTCCGCGGCGATATCCAGGTCGTTGCCGACCTTGGCAAGCAACTCGCCACGCAACGCCGCCACTGCCTGCGCCTGCGAGGCTTCCTGCACGGGATAAAGGGCCGGAGCCGCTGGGTTCTTCACGCGGGGATACGCCGTATCAAGTTTTTCACATCGCTATTTTCGATTTTCTGGCGAAATCGACCAATTCAACCAGCGAGCCGATCTGCAATTTGTTCATTATCCTGGTCTTGTGCGTACTGACAGTTTTATTGCTGATGAACAACGCGTCGCCGATTTCCTTGTTGCTCAACCCTTGGGCCAGCATCTGGGTAACGACCATTTCCTTGTTCGAAAGCAGGTCGAGCTTCTTCTGATAGGCGTCCACCACATCCGCGAGGCTGGCCGTCTTGGCAGAATTCGGGAACACGCTATAGCCCGCCAGCACGGATTCGATGCAGCGGACCAGTTCCTTGATTTCCAGACGCTTGCTGGCGTAGCCGCAGGCGCCGAGTTCGGCCACCCGCGGCGCAAAGACCGAAGGGTCATGCGCCGACACCACCAGTATCCGTAAGTCCGGATTGACGGCGAGGATTCTGGAAATGGCCTCGAGGCCGCCCATTTTGGGCATATCCAGATCAAGCACGATCAAATCCGGACGCTCGCTCTTGGCCAGCGCCAGCGTGTCGACCCCATTATCCGCCTCGAGGATCCGGCTGGCGCTGGGCAATAGTGCAATCTGCGTTCGCAAGACCAGACGAAACGCTGGATGATCATCAACAATCAAGACCGTTGACATGGTCGTCCCCCCTTCAGTGGATCGTAGCCCCGCCAGCCGGCGGCCGCCTGCCGTGCGCGAGAATAAAGGATTGCAGCGTCTGCAGATCCACAGGCTTGATCAGCACGGCGTTCATGCTGGCGCGCGCGCCGGAAGCCAGATCGAGTTCAAGTTCGCTCGCGGTATAGCCCAGCACCGGCGTTGTTGCATTGAGGCCGCCGCCGGATCTCAAGGCCGCCGTGAATGCGGCGCCGTCCATGACGGGCATGACGCAGTCGCAAATGATCAGATCGAACTCGAGCCGTTCCGCCAACGCCAGGCCAGCCGCGCCGTTCTGCGCGAATTGCGCGGAATGTTTCAACATCCGCAGTTGATGTTTCAGCAATAGCCGGTTGGCCTCATGGTCGTCGATGACGAGGATGCGCAGGCCGCCAGCGTCGGCCGCCGTTGGCGCTGGAGCCGCCGCCACCGCGGCATGTTCCGACGGCGGCAGCGCCAGGGGCAACTGCAGCGATATCCTGGCGCCTTGGCCGGCGGCGCTGGCTATTTCCATGGAACCTCCCATCAGCCGCGCAAGTTCGCTACATATGGACAGCCCCAACCCGATGCCGGCACCTGGTTCCCGCAGCGTGGGTTCAAAGTGAGGCGCAGCCAGCCTGGCCTGAACCTCCTCGGCGATCCCGGGGCCGGTGTCCGCGACGCACAGCGTGATCCACTGCACCTCTTCCGTGGCGCGCCCGGCGCTTAGCGTGACATCGATGCGGCCATGGTCAGTAAAGCGGACCGCGTTGGACAGCAATTTGTCCAGCAATTGCTTGAGGCGGATTGGATCCGAAAAATGGCGCTCCGCCAGGTCGCTGGCGATGTCCAACGACAGCTGCAGCCCTTTTGCCTGGGCGGCAGCCTGGAACGGCGCAAGCGTGTCGGCCGCCAGCGCGCGCAGGTCGACGTTTTGCCGCCGCAGCTGGAAGTGGCCGGTCTCCAGCTTGGAGATGTCGATCAGGCCGCTGATCAGGGACAGCAGCGATTGGGCTGACTGGCGCGACACGGCCAGCCTCTCGTGGGTCTCGTCGGAGAGTCCACCGCGCGACAACATCAGTTCGAGCATGCCGATGATCGCGTTCAAGGGCGTTCGGAGCTCATGGCTGATGAACGCAAGATACGTCGATTTCATCAGGTTGGCCCTTTCCATGTTCAACCGGGTTTCGGACACGTCCCGCAGCATGTCGGGGAATCCGCGAAAACGCGCGCTGCCCCCAACCAAACCGATGACGGCGCCGTCCGTCCCGCGCAAAGGCGCGGCCCACGCGGCCACCCCGCACGTGGGATCATGCTCGAAGGGATGCTCACGGACCAGGGTTTCACCGCTGGCCAGCACCTGGCGATAGTCGCGGATGACCTCGTTCAGATTGGGCGGCAGTTCGCCGCCGGGGTCCGGCGCGGACAAGGACTCCAGCGGAACATGCAGAGGGCGGCTCCAGCCTTCGCTGCGGCAGGCAGCGGCGTACTCCTTGAGTCCATCATTGCGCGTCACCAGATTGAGATCGAGATCCCGGAGGAATATCCCGGCCGGCAACGTATCCGCCAAGCGCGCCAGCCCGGCCATCTCGCGGCGCGGTGACCTGGCGCCACGGATGCGCAGCCCGATCCAGACCAACATGGCGACCAGCGCGGCCGCCAGCGCCATGTTCAAGAATACGGAAAGCGTGAGTATGGCGTCTGCCTCGCGATGGACCACTATGCCGCCCCGTCCCGAGCGTGTCCGCTTACGGCGCATGCCGCCGACAGGCAGGAAGCAACGGCGTCTTCCAGCGCCTTCAGACCGGCAGGCTTGACCAACACCTCGTTCATGCCGGCCTGCAGGCCCGCCTCGCGATCTTCCGGATGCGCACCGGCCGTGTATCCCAGCACGGGAACGGCAGCGTTTTCTCCCGTACCCGCACGCAACGCCCGTGCGAACCCGGCCCCGTCCATGTCCGTCATCTCGCCATCGCAGACAACCAGATCGAACCTGCTTCCCTTGGCAAGCGCCAAGCCCTGCGCGCCATCAACCGCCGTCTGCACAGCATGACCGAGGAATTCCAATTGGCTTTTCAACAGCAGGCGGTTGTCGGCCTGGCTTTCGACAACGAGCGTCCGCAGTCCAGTGGCGGGCCGCTGCGTCAATCCGAACACGACCTCTTGCGGCGAGTCGCGCAGCTCGCCGGATCCAAGCGCCAGCGGCACGCGGACATGGACATGCGTGCCCTCGCCCACAACGCTGGAGATGTGGATGGTTCCGCCTATGCGGTGCACTATCTGCTGACAATAGTGCAGGCCCAGCCCGGCGCCTTCGGGCGAGGCGCTCAGTCCCGCTTCGTAGCGGGACGCCGACAGCTTCTGCTGTATGTGCGGCTCAATGCCGCTGCCGGTATCGATGACCGACAGCGTGAGCCATTGCCGGCCATCCTCCACCGGAGCGCCGTCCAGATGTATCCGGACCCCGCCGCGTTCCGTGAACCGGATGGCATTGGACAGGAAATTGTTGAGCAACTGATTCAATCCCTGAGCGTTCGTAAAGTGGCTGGCGGCGACCTCGGGAGCCACCTCCAGCGTCAGGCTTATGCCCTTTTCGTAGGCGCTAGGCGCGAACAGCGCGACCACGTCGGCCGCAACCCTGCGCAACGAAACGGACATGCGTACGCATGCCAGATCGCCCGTTTCCATTCTGCGGGTATCGACGATGGACGGAATCAGCTGGAGCAGGGATTGGGTGGACGAACGCACGGTCGCCAACATCTCTTTCGACTGCCGGGACATCGCGGCATCGACCGATGCCATCTCCAGCAGGCCTGCCGTAGCGTTCAGGGGATTGCGCACATCGCGGCTGACCGCCGCCAGGAACCGGGTCTTCATGTCATTGATGCGCTCTGCCCTGTGACGCGCGCTTGCCGAATCGTCCAGCGACTGGCTATGGCCCAGGAAGTACATGCCCACGTTCAACAGGCCTATGACCTGATCTTCTGCGCCCCGCAACGGAAAAACCCTTGCCTGGATTGCCACCATGACGCCGGCGAGCCCCACCAGCTCATGGCCGAAGTCATAAGCGCGCGGTTCGCCGCTGGCCACCGCGGCCTGGAATTCCTGCACGATGGCGGCAAATTCGGGCGGCAACGGGATCTGATCCTTCTTGGCGCCGGACAGAAACCCCAGGTCGATGTGCTCGGGCCTGGCCCATCCATTCCTGATGAGGATGTCGGCAAAGCGCTTCATGCCGGCACTAGACCCGACCAGCCGCAGTGATTTTTCCCGAATGGTCATGTCCACGGGCGCCGCAGCGATCAGGCGAGCGGCCTGCCTCAAGTGCGATAGCGGATCCTGGTTTTTTTTCGCGGCGCGTTTCAGTACCAACCCGGCCCATAGCACGGCCAGAAACAAGACGCCGTTCAAGACCCAAGACAGCATCGCTGCGGACGCAAGCTGTTGTCGCAGGAACGTGGCGGCCATCGGCGCGCCCAACGCGCACAGGATTATCAGAATCGCGGCCGCCCCAACCGCCATCCAGATGCGGACGACGCCGCTGCGCTGCATAGCGCTCGCATGAACTTCCGGCTTCATTCTAGGAGTGTCGGTGGTCGTGCATGTGGCTGGATTCGATACGCGCTGCGCAGCGGCGATTTTATCGCAGAAGACATACCGCCGACCTATTGCGCGGCCTAGCAGCCCAACAAAATCCACGAAACGTTGCTTTCAAATCACGGAAAAAAAGGCCCAAAAAATACCAATTAAGTCGCCTTATTGCGACAAATTTGGCAATCATTGGCAAGAATCGCCAATCATCGTTTTCATATGAAATTTCATACAACAAGAAGAGAGGATTCCTACATTTCAGAAACCCTGATTCTTTTAACTTTCAACTGCCGACGAAATGCAGGATTCGGAGTTCGGATGAGCAGAAGAATTGATTATTTTTCTGCACCTTTTTATCAATATTCGAATTGAATTTTGATAATAACCGGACCAAGCGGAAGTTAATTCCTAAAAATCCATCGATAGCATTTCGAAAGTCGGCCGCCATCTGTTTTAAATAATCCACAGGCGGCGTTTTGATTATTAATCGACTATCAGGATATTTACTTCCATGAACAAGAACACCCTTGCCAAGTTTGCCCTGCTCGCCACGGCCGCCGCGGTTTCCCAAGCCGCCCTGGCCGAAGACGGGCGTATTCAATTCAACGGCGAAATCGTTGATGCGCCGTGCTCCGTCTCCCCCAGTGCGACCAATCTGGTCGTGCCGCTCGGCAAAGTGTCGCGCGCCAGCATGGACGGCGCCGCGGGCAAGCATTCGACTCCCGCGCAGTTCGAAATCCAACTGACCGATTGCAGCGCATCGGCCAAGGGCGCGAGCGTGACGTTCAGCGGCACGCCGGACAGCGTCAGCACCGACGTGCTGGCCATCGCGAATTCGGGCGGACTGACCGCCAACGCCACCGGCGTAGCAGTCGAAATTCGCGATGTCTTGCACTCGAAGATCGCCCTGGGCTCGGCTTCGCCGAAATACTTTCTCGGCCTCGGCACCAACAACCTGAAGTTCGAAGCCGCCTACGTTTCGACCGGCGCCTCCGTCACCCCCGGCCCGGCCAACGCCACCGCGCAGTTCACGGTGAACTACAACTGACGCCGCTTTGCCAGACCGCCAGCCCCACGCAAGCGGGGCTGGCCGCAAGCCTCCACGCAGCGGGCGGTTCCCACGGAACCGCAACCTGAATCGCCGCCATCGCCCCCGGATGGCTTGCGAGCAAAACATCGAGATCCCCATGCTGAAAGACATCGCGCAACGGTTCGTGCTCAAGGCGCGCCCCTTCATGATCTTCGCCCTTGCGGCCACGCTGGCGCACGCCACGGCCGGCGCCGGCGTAATGGTCGGCGGCACCCGCGTCATTTTCAACGAGAAGGAACGCGAGTCCTCCATCCCCGTCAAGAACACGGGTACGGCCCCCTACGTCGTGCAAGCCTGGATCGATGCCGGCGAAGGCAACACCAAGACGCCGTTCGTGGCCAGCCCGCCGCTGTCGCGGCTGGATTCTGGCCAGGAAAACGTGCTGCGCATATTGCGCCTGTCCGGCAGCCTGCCGCAAGACCGCGAATCGGTGTTCTGGCTCAACGTCAAGGAAATCCCGGAAAAGAGCCAGGACGAAAACGTGCTGCAGATCGCGGTGCGCACCCGCATCAAACTGTTCTACCGGCCCGCCGGCCTGGCGGGCAAGCCTGGTGAACAGCGCCAGCAATTGCAATGGGCCGTCTCCTCCGGCGGCAAGGGCGCGGTGCTGAAGATCGCCAATCCGTCCGCCTATCACGTCACCTTCGCCACGCTGAACGTCAACGGCGGCCAGCAGGAGATCAACGGCGGAATGGTGCCGCCCGGCGGCGTGCTGGAGTACCCGCTGTCGGGATTGTCCGCGCCCAGGGACGTGGACGTGGTGTTCACCACCATCAATGACTACGGCGCCGAGACCCCCGAGGAAAAAGTCCGTGTGCCCAGCGCGCAAGCCCCCGTCCACGTCAAGGCCGAGCCCGTCGCGCCTGCCGCAGGCCGCTAACGCCCGGAGTTGATCGAATGAAAGGCGTATCGCAGGTTCGCATGCCGACATCCACGGCATTGGCGTCGCTGTTGCTGGGCTTGGCCTCTTTTTCAGGCCAGGCCGCCGAGCCGGCGGGCGCTGTCTTCAATCAGGATTTCCTGGGCACGGGCGGTGACCAGCCGCAGGCGGATCTGTCCATCTTCAGCTTCGGCAATAGCGTCCTGCCGGGCGAGTATCTGGCCGACGTGGTCGTCAACGAGCAGTCCGTGGGCAAGAGCAAGATCATCGTGGAGGTGCAGGACGGCCAGAAGCAGCCCTCGGTCTGCCTGACGCGCAATCAGCTGGAAAGCTGGGGCGTCAACATGGCCGCGCTGCCGGAATCAGCGGGCGCGGACGGCGCCTGCGTGGACCTGGCCGTCTTGGTGCAGGATGCGACCGTGAACTTCGATGGCGGCAAGCAGCGCCTGCATCTGAGCATTCCGCAGGCCGCGGTCAAGCGCACGGCCCGCGATGCCGTCGATCCCGCACGCTGGGACAAAGGCATCACCGCTGCCCTGCTGGACTATCAGCTCAACATGTCCCGCCAAGGCGGCGGCGGCTCGTCCAACCGCGGCGCCGAATCGCCCTACATGGGGTTCGCCGGCTTGCGCGGCGGCTTCAACTTCGGCGACTGGCGCTTGCGCCACAGTTCCAACTACAACCGCGGCTCCGACGGCCGCGGCAAATGGCAAGCGATGGAAACCAATCTGCAGCGGGACTTGCGCTCGATCAATGGCCAGCTGCTGATCGGTGACGGCAACACGCCCGGCAACTTCTTCGACAGCGTGCCGTTTCGCGGCGTGCAGGTCTCGTCGGACGACTCCATGCTGCCGGACAGCATGCAGGGATACGCGCCGACCATACGCGGCATCGCCCGGACCAACGCGCTCGTCACCGTCAGGCAAAACGGCTACATCGTCTACAGCACCTATGTCGCGCCCGGCGCCTTCGTGCTGGACGATATGTACCCGACGTCCTCGGGCGGCGATCTGGAAGTCACGATTACGGAATCGGACGGCCGGCAGAACCGCTACGTGCAGGCCTATGCCTCCGTGCCCACGCTGTTGCGCGAAGGCACCTGGCGCTACAGCGCCACCGCCGGACGCTATCGCAACGCCTACGGGTCGAACGAGCGCGAACCCACCTTCGTGCAAGGCACCGTGGCGCGCGGCCTGGGCAGCGAGTTCTCGCTGTACGGCGGCGTCACCGCTGCGGACATATACCAATCGGGCCTGGTGGGCGTCGGCAAGAACTTGCGTAGTTTTGGCGCGATTTCCTTGGACCTGTCGCATGCGCGCACCTCCACCGAGCGACTGAAAAGCCAAGGACAATCCGTGCGCTTTCTTTATGCAAAATCCTTCGACGAGGCCGGTACCAACTTCCGCATCGCGGGATATCGCTACTCCACCAGCGGCTATCGGACCTTCCAGGAAGCGACCGGCGTCGACGATTTCGAGCAGGGTTCCAGGATGCCCAACCGCCGCAACGAGTTGCGGCTCGATGTAGCCCAGTCGCTCGGCTCCTGGGGTTCGGTCTACGCGTCGGCGCGCCAACAGACCTATTGGCAGACGAAAGAGAAAGAGCGGCTGATACAGGTCGGGTACTCCGGCTTCTACAGGCAGGTCAGCTACAACGTCTTCGTCAACATGAACACCGGCCGCAATGGCTCGAATGACCGCCAGGTCATGCTGTCGCTGTCGATCCCGCTGGGCGCGTCGCGCAGCAGCGCCCAGTATTCCGTGGTCACGGGCAACAACGGCCAGACCAGCCACCAGGCCAGCGTGTTCGGATCCGCGCTGGAAGACGATCAGCTTACCTACAACCTGACCGCCGCTACCTCAAATCAGAACGGCGTCAGCAGCACCGGCAACGCCAGCTACCTGTCCAGGATCGGCCGCTTCGACCTGGGCGCGTCGCAAGGACGCAACTACAACCAGATCAGCGCGGGCCTGTCAGGCGGCATCGTGGCGCATGCCGGCGGCGTGACGCTCGGCCAGCCTCTGGGCGAAACCGTGGCGCTGGTGCGCGCGCCGTCGGCCGAGGATGTGCGCTTCGAATCGCATCCCGGCGTCAGCACCAACGCCAGCGGCTACGCCATCGTGCCGAGCCTGAGCCCGTACCGTTCCAACCGCCTGGCCATGCGCACCGCCGATCTGGGCGACACCGTCGAAGTCAAGAACGCGGCGGTGAACCTGGTGCCCACCCGCGGCGCGGTGATACAGGCGGGGTTCGATACGGTCGTGGGCTTTCGCCTGATGATGACGCTGACTCGCCAGGACAACAGCGTGGTGCCGTTCGGCGCGCGCATCGACGACGAGACGGGCCAGGAGATCGGCATCGTTGGAGCGGACGGCCAGGCCTTCGTGACTGGGGCACAGCAGTCGGGAGCGATGCGCATCACCTGGGGCCGGAACGCCAGTGACAGCTGCGCCGTGTCCTACAGCTTGCCTGAAGAAGACCGCCCCGCGCCCATACGTGAAGTCAGCTACACGTGCCAGTAGTGCCTACATTGAACATCGCAAGACATATGAACGGACATGAAATGAAAGACCAACATGCCATCAAGAAGAATCGTGCGGGCAGCATTCTGGCATTGGCGTCCCTGGCGCTGATGTTGTGCGGGTATGCGTCGCAAAGTCGCGCGCAATGCGTGCTTGGAGAGGGGATCGACAAGAATGTGATCACGCTCAATTTCGGTCCCGTGGTCGTGCCGCCGAATGCGCCAGTGAGTCGGACAAGCCCAATCGCCGACAAGAGATTCCCCGTCAGTCACAAGGGAACAATATTGATTGATTGCAGAAAGAGCAACATTGACGGGTCCAGGAATGGCTCCATCCACATGGGAACACAGCTAGCCACCGACTCCATCTTCCGGACAAACATTCCCGGCATCGGCATTCGAATCGGCTTTCGGATGTGGGAATCTGACGGGACCCAGTATTTCCCGCATATCTCAAAGATGGGCAAGGGCAGCTACGGAACAAGTACCAGCGCCAATTGGGTAATTCATGCCCAGCTGTTCAAGATCGCCCCAACCACCGGGAACGGATCTCTTGAAGAAGGACTGTACGCGACGATGTATTCGTCCCACGAGCCGGGAAAAGCCCTGCAAGTGAGGATCAGCGGACGCTCTACCTCCATCGTCACCCCTTCCTGCACCGCCGCTCCCACGCCTCCCGTTCAACTCGGCAAGGTCTGGAAAAACCTGTTCAGCTCGGTAGGCAGCACGGCGGCCGAACAGCGCTTCAACATCACGCTGAACTGCCTTGAAGCCAAGCCGGAACTGAATGCGGTGTACCTGCGGATGGACGCCAAACCCGACGCCTCGGGCGCGCCCGGCGTGATCGCCTTGAGCCCCGACGCCAATGCCGCGACCGGCGTCGGCATCCAGATCCTGGACAAGAACCGTCAGCCGGTGACCTACGGCCAAAGCAACTTGGTGGGCATGTCCAAAAATGCCACCTACAACCTGCCGTTCTATGCCCGCTACTACCAGACCGCAAACCAGGTGACCGCCGGTCTGGCGAATGGCTCTGCCACCTTCACGCTTGAATACAAATGAGCCCCCTGGCATCCACGAACCACAGGCCATCTATCATGAAAAAAACCGCGTTCAACCACACCGTCCACGCCTGCGTCGAAGCGATAGAACCCGCCGCGGCGCTGGTGCAGGGACTAAGCGATAGCGCTCAGGTAGTATGCCTGACCCAATCCGCCGCCAGATTGCAGGAACAGCTTGCCGAACCCGGCCTGCACTATGTCGTCATGCATGGCAGCGCGCAATGGCTGACCGCCACGCTATACGCACGGCGCAGCCCTTACGTCGCCGGACTGGTGGTCATGATCACAGCCCACGATTCCTCCAATACCCGGGCAGAACTGATCTGCGCCGGCGCGGACGCCTGCCTGTCCTCGGATGCGGGCACCGGCGAACTGCTGGCGGCGCTGAATAGCCTGGAACGCCTGTCCTCGGTACTGCGCGCGCGCCTGCGGAGCGAAGTCGTCCCGGCCCCGGCAGCGCGGGCGCGGCAGCAGCGCGCCCTGACCGGAACTGTCGCGACCGTCCGCGTCACGCCGGTCCGCGAGTGGGCGCTGATCGAGGCGGAGAAGACGCTGCGCGCGCCTGACAGCGCCGGCAATATCGCGTTGAGCAACAAGGAATATGCGCTGCTGTCGTGCCTGAGCGGCCATGACTTCCAGTACTGCAGCATTTCGGACCTCCACAGGCAGGTCTGGCCGGACGCGGCAAGCCGCCCGGAGCATTTACAGCGCGCCATCGTCTCCAGCGTGGTCGGGCGTCTGCGCCGCCGGGCGCGGATGGCAGGAATCGAACTGCCGCTGCGCACGAGCTACGGCCAGGGCTACACCTTTGTTCATCCGCTGAGCAGCGCAGACTAGCAACCAAGCCCCGCGGAACGCCTTACCTGCGGCGGCAAGTTCCCGCCCGGCGCAATTTCGTATTTCTCAGACGCGGAAATCGTTGTCTTCCGACTTAATTTCCCGGCCCTGCCCCATACAGTGTCCGTACTCGCCGGCATGCGCAGATTCGCGCATGCGGCCGGCGGGTACGAGCCGCCTGGACATCGCCGCATACGCGGTGTCCGGCCTTACATGAACTCCCCAGAGATCGCCCCGTTCCGGCTGCGCAAGGACCCAGATCCGGCCCGCGTCCGGGCCCGGTGTCGATCGCCGCGGGCAAGCCTAGCTTCGAAGGAAATACAAAATGAAACGCAGTCTCCTCGCCTCTCTTCTGGCATCCGGAGCCTTGATCTCGGTGCTTGCGCCGGTTCCCGCCCACGCGGTGGACGGCGTCATCAATTTCATGGGCGTGATCCGCGCTCCCGGTTGCGACATCAACGGCAACACGCCTGGCCTGGGCAACACGCAAACGGTGCAGCTGGGCACGCCCACACCGGAAGAAGTGGGCCTGGGCAATGCCGTCGAAGCCGAGTTTCAGCTGAATCTCGCAGGCGGCGCAGGCTGCTCCGACGGCAGGAAGGTCCGCATCATGTTCGATCCAAGCAACGGCACGCCGGCGGGCAATCTGGCGCTGCTGGACGCCGATCGCGCCGCCAACGTGGAGATCCAGATCCGCAACAACGCCACCGGCAACACCTCGACCATCCCCATCGGCGGATCGGAAATCACGCCGCAGGTCGCCACGATCACCGGCACCCCTGGCACCGCGGAACTGAAGTACGCCGCCAAGTACGTCCAGGTCGGCGGTGCGGCGGGCGCCGGTTCGGGCGCGTCGAGCATCAAGTACCTGCTCTCCTACAACTAGGCGCGGACCCGTCATGGCGCCGGTAGCACGCATCGTTTCATCCCTGGCAGCCGCTTGCGCCATGACCCTGTGCGCCTGGGCCGCTCCGGCCCAGGCCGGGCTCGTGTTGCAAAGTACCCGCCTGATCATTTCGCCGGACGCCCGGGACGTGACGCTGGCCATCCGCAACGCGGGCGCCGGCCCCGTCCTGGCGCAGAGCTGGCTGGACGACGGCAGCGCCGACACCTCGCCCGCGGACATGCGCGTGCCTTTCGTGCTGGCGCCCGCGGTCGTGCGGGTGGATCCGGACAGCGGCGCAGTGCTGCGGATTTCCTATACCCGCGAGCCACTGCCGGCCGACCGCGAGAGCCTGTTCTATCTGAACGTGCTGGAAACGCCGCCACGCGATCCGAACGAGGCCAATGTGCTGGTCTTCCAGTTCCGGTCGCGCATCAAGGTGTTCTTCAGGCCAACATCGCTGCGTCCCAACGTGCAGGCCGCCCCGGCGTTATTGCGCTGGAAGTTGCACGGGCAGACGCTGGAAGTCACGAACCCCACTCCCTACTACGTGTCCTTCGCCAGCGTCGATCTCATCGCAGACAGTAAACGCACCGCGCTAGCCGGCGGCATGGTAGCGCCGTTCGAAAAGGCGCGCTTCGAGATTCCACGCGCAGCCAGGCCAGCAGGCAAGTTCTCGGTCCAATACGAAGTCATCACCGATTACGGCGGCACAAGCAAGACTGAAAAGGCCGTTTCCGAATAAAAGCGTGGCGCGGCCAGCGCCAGTGCATCAAAGAGCTGACACTTCCCGATGGAACAACCATACGCAAGGGCTTGCCCCCGCTTGCCTGACCCCGTTCGTCCCGCGAAACGGCGCTCGGCCGCGTCCAGGTCCGCGCCAGGCATCTCGGCGGCCCTGCTGGCGGTGACGGTCTGGGCCGCGCCGGCGCACGGCAAGCAAGCGTTCTTTGACCCGCAAATGATGTTCCAGGGCGCGGGCGGAACCGCCATCGACACCGCCCGTTTCGAACGCGGCAACTTCATGGAGCCAGGCACGCACCGATTGGATGTCTATGTCAACGGTCAGTGGCGCGGCGTCGAAGAACTGCTGTTTCGCCAACAGGCCGGCGGCGACGGCGCCAGGCCCTGCTACGACAGCGCGTTGCTGGGACGCCTGGGCCTGGACGTGGACAAGGCCGCGCGCGGTGACGGCATGCTCGCCCTGTCCGCAGACGGAGCCTGCGGCGAGCTGGCGCGCTACGTTCCTGGCGCGCAGGTCAAAGTGGAAGTGGCCGAACAGAAGCTCTACCTGGCCGTGCCCAAATACTATCTGCGCCTTTCCGCTCCTGGCGCCTATGTGGACCCGTCGAACTGGGAAAGCGGCGTGACCGCGGCGCGCTTGAACTACAACAGCAACCTCTTCACCTCGGAAAGCCGAGGCAGCCGAACCACGCGCGGCTACGCCGGCCTGAACGTCGGCCTCAACGTGGGCGCGTTCCGACTGCGCCACTACGGCAGCGCCACCTGGTCTCCGGGCCATGGCGCCCGCTATCAACGCGGCTATACCTATCTGAAGACCGATGTGCCGGCCTGGAAGTCGCAGCTGCTGATGGGCGAAAGCTCCACCGAGGGCGATCTGTTCGACTCCGTGTCGTTCCGCGGCGTGCAGCTCGCCAGCGACGAGCGCATGCTGCCCAGCGCGCTGCGCTCCTATACCCCGGTGGTGCGCGGCACGGCCAACAGCAATGCCCAGGTAACGGTGTACCAGCGCGGCTATCTCGTATACGAAACCACGGTGGCGCCAGGCCCCTTCGCGATCGAGGACCTGCAGGCAGCGGGATATGGCGGCGACCTGGACGTACGCATCGTGGAGGCGGACGGCAGTACGCGCAGCTTCGTCGTGCCGTTCGCCACGACGGTCCAGCTGCTGCGGCCCGGCGCCAGCCGGTACAACCTCACCGCCGGACGGGCGATAGACCTGGGGATGGGCAGCAGCTCGCAATACCTGTTCCAAGGCACGCTGAAGCGCGGATTGGGCGATATGTACACAGGATACGGCGGTCTTGCGTTCACCCGGCACTATGGCTCCGCGCTGGCCGGAGCCGCGGTGAACACCGCGATGGGCGCGTTCGCCGCGGACGTCACGCTGTCGCGCGCCAGGCTACCCGAGGAAGGCTCACGGACGGGCGCCAGCTACCGCCTGTCGTACAGCAAGAACCTGCCCAATAGCGGCACCAACTTCTCGCTCCTGGCCTACCGCTATTCCACCAGCGGATTCGTCGGCCTGCGCGAGAGCATCGCGCTGCAAGGCACGCCCCGGCGTTACCGCTGGTTCGGCGACGTGGGCCGCACGCGTGGCCGGCTCGACGCGAACATCAGCCAACAACTGGGCGCGAATGGCGGCAACGTCTATCTGTCCGGCTCGGCCATCCAGTACTGGCAAGGCCATGGCAACACCATCAACTTCGCGCTGGGCTACAGCAACCGCTGGCGCGACATTTCCTATTCCCTTGGCGTGCAGCGCATGCAGAACCTCGCCACCCGGAATGCCTACCGGGGCGGCGGCCGCGACAACTCCACCCTGGTCACCGTGAACCTCTCCATTCCCCTGGGCCAGGCCGTACGCGGCGCCCCCACGCTAAATACTTACTACAGTGCAGATTCCCGCGCCGGCGCCAACTTCACCACCTCGGTCGCGGGCACGGTGGGCGAATCCAATCGCGGCACATACTCGGTATCCGCAACTCATGCCAGCCGCGAGAACGCCAACTCGGCAAGCGCGAACATCGGCTACCGGCTGCCGCAAGCCTGGGTAGGCGCCGGCGTCTCGCAAGGCTCCGGCTACCGGCAGGCATCGTTTAACGCATCCGGCGGCGTGCTCGCCCATGCTGGCGGCGTGACCTTCTCGCAGACACTGGGTGAAACGGTGGCGCTGGTGCGCGCCGACGACGCCGAAGGCGCGCTGATCGGATATGGCGGCGACAGGCTGGACGGCCGGGGCTATGGCGTCGTCGCCAGCCTGAGCCCATACCAGCTCAACACCGTCGACATCGACCCCCGCGATATCCCCGACGACGTGGAACTGCAGGCCAGCTCGCGCAACGTGGCGCCCCGCGCCGGCGCGGTCGTGCTGCTGACCTACCCCACCCGCGTGGCGCGCCCGGTGTTGATCAACGGCCGTCAAGCCGACGGCGCCGCGCTGCCGTTCGGCGCGGAAGTGCTGGACGCCAACAGCGGCAAGTCCGTGGGCGCGGTAGGCCAGGGCAGCCGCATCGTCATGCGGGTGGAGCAGGATCAGGGGCGTATCGTCGTGCAATGGGGACCCGGAGCGCAGCAGCGTTGTAGCATCGAATACGCCCTGCCCGAGCGCGCGCGACAGCGCGACCAAGGCTACGCCGAACTCTCCCGCACCTGCACGCCAATCCCGGCGGATGGCCCCTGGCCCGCAAGCCCCGGCCCGCTGGCACGGCGATGAAGCGCCTGCGAGACGGAGCCTCGATCCTGCGCCTGGCCGCCAGCCTGCTGCTGACCGCCACGGCGGCCGGAGCGCAAGCCGGCCTGACCGTGATCGGCACGCGCTTCGTCTACCCGGCGAACGCCCGGTCTCTGACCCTGCACACCGGCAACTCGGGGGAGGTTCCCATCCTGGTGCAAACCTGGCTGGATCAGGAACATGCGCAAACGCGCACCGACCCCAGCGAGCTGCCCGCGCCCTTCATGCTGACGCCGCCGGTCTACCGGTTGGACGCCGGCGAGCGCAAGGCGCTGCGGCTGCGCTACACCGGCGAGCCCTTGCCGCCTGACCGCGAATCGGTGTTCTGGATCAATTTCCTTGAAATTCCCTCGCTTCCGCCTGCGCGCCGCAACCAGCTTCAACTGACATTCCGGCTGCGGATGAAAGTGCTGTTCCGCCCAGCAGGACTGCAAGGCAGTCCGCGGGAGGCGCCGGCGCAGGTCACATGGAAATACCGACGCGCAAGCGACGCCGCCGCGCCATGGCAACTGGAGGCGCATAACCCAACGCCCTTTCACGTATCGCTGGCGCGGCTCGAGGTTCCAGCCGCAAGCGGCACCCAGCGCATGGATGGCTTGACGCTGGCGCCCTATGCCACCACCCGCTACGCGCTGCCCGCCGCCCCGCCGCCGCGCGCAGGCGCGGCCACGCTGCGATATGAGGCCGCCGGCGACGCCGGCGACCTGATCTTCGGCGAGGCGGCGCTCGTGCCCGCAGATTGAGTCCGGGCTGGTCCCGGTATCCAGGAGAAAACCAGATGACCCAACATCCTACCCCCGCGCGCGCCCGGCGGGGCAAGCCGGCCCGGCCCGCCTACGCCTTGCTGGCCGCCGCGGTAACGTTGCAATGCGCCCCGGCCCATGGCGAACTGATCATGACGCGGCCCGCCATCAACTGCACCCAATCGAATCAGGCCGGCGGCCCCTGGCGCGAAGTCGCTCCATTGACCAGCTCATCGCGGATCGGCGACGTCCTATTCGAGCGGGGCGCCGGGCTATTCAATAACTTCCAGTTCGGCTCGGGAGTGTCGCCAGGCGTGCTCCACGAAATGGTGGCGGCGGCGCAATGGGGCCCCAACGTCGGCGTAGCCGCCGACGGCACGGCGCGGACCAATGTGCCAGGCATCGGATTGCAGGTATCCGTCATGGGCGCTGACGGCGTCGAAAGAAGGATCAAGCCCGGCGCGTTACCCGTGGTCATGGACAAGCGCCCCGTGTACTACGACACCTCCGGGTCATGGTCGCAAAAGAGTTCCACCGTCACCGAATACATACAGCGCCTGGTATTGCTCGACTCACCCGCCAATCTGCCCAGCGGGGAATTGAAAGTGACGGGCGTGGACCCCAACATCATCTTGACGCTGTACGCCATCAACTATCAGCAGGGCAGGGTGGGCTATGGCGACAGCATCCAGAGTTTTCCCGTGTGGACGCCCGGCATTCCTGGCGCCTGCGGCAATCAACCCTTTTCCTACCAGGGTACGGGTGTCATCGGGATCGGCGGCGGCACGGGCGTTATCGTGCCCAACAAATGCGAAGTCGGCACCTA
This sequence comes from Achromobacter pestifer, assembly GCF_013267355.1. Taxonomy (NCBI): domain Bacteria; kingdom Pseudomonadati; phylum Pseudomonadota; class Betaproteobacteria; order Burkholderiales; family Alcaligenaceae; genus Achromobacter; species Achromobacter pestifer. Next base: position 3,144,383 of record NZ_CP053985.1, on the reverse strand, counting down.
CCGGACCATACCGGTATCGCTGGGAGACTGGCCTGTCTCCACCTTCGACGCACCTGGGGCCGCCTCGCCCTCCAAGGATTTCTCCATCACGCTTAGCCAATGCAGCGCCGCAGCCAAACCCACCATCACCTTTGCCGACAAGTACGGCCAGAACGCGGATCCTCATGTGCTTAGCCTGAAGCCAGGATCGGAAACGGCCCAGGGTATAGGCATCGCCATGTTCAACGACACCGCCAATACGCCCGTCCGCTACGGCGCCGCGTATGACATGCAGCGCGTGGGCGATCAGGCCGTGCTGGCGCTGCGGGCCCATTACGTCCGCACGGCGCCGGCCGACGGCGCGGTAAAGGCCGGCACCGCCGACGGCAGCGCCGAGTTCACCTTCGAATTTCCTTGAGATTGGGGCGATCCTGATACAAGGCCATGGCCGCGCAAGCGTCCATGGCCTTGCCCATGCGCTGAGCGTCAGGGTTCGATGACACCTTGGTTCAAGCCCACCGGTTGCACCAGGGATGCCAGCCCGAAGGTGCTATTGGCGCGCAGAACCCCGTGGTTCACGCCAGCCAGGCCGCCATGGCGCTGATAGAGGTAGTTGTCGGACTTCACCTGGCCGCTGGCGCTGGAGTAGGAAATCTCACCCTGATTGAAACCCGCGAGGCCACCCAGGAAAGCATAGCGGGCACCACTCACCATGCCCGCGGAGGACGACTGTAGGACTTCTCCCATGCCGCCGTTCTCTCCCACCACGCCGCCCACATGGCTGTAGTAGCCACCGTAAGCGTTGCCATCGGCCATGGCGGAAACAATCATGCCCTCGTTGGCGCCGACCAGCCCTCCGACCGCACTGTTCTGCCCTGCCGTCACATTGCCGCTGGCGGCGACCGTCGCCAGCATGCCGGAGTTGTAGCCGACCAGTCCGCCGACGTACCCATAACTGCCTCCCGTGGCCTTGCCGCGGGCGACCGAGGCTTCAATCGTGCCGCTGTTGTAGCCCGCCAGCCCCCCCACCCTGCCGCCGCCGCGGTTGTAGCTGGCGTTCACCGCGCCGCCCGCTTCGCCCGTATCGATACGCCCATGATTGGCGCCGACCAAGCCGCCCACATTGATGCCGTAGTAATCCGACACGTCGCCGGCAGCCTTCACGTCCCGCAGCACGCCGTTGCTATGACTCCGGCCCACCAGGCCTCCGGTCGCGTCGCCGCTCGAAGCGCTGACGTTGCCATAGGCGATCGCCTCGGAAATATTCCCGCCATTCAAGCCCACCAAGCCGCCGGTGTTGCCGCTGCCGCCATTCTGGACGCGGCCGGCCGAGAACGAGCGTTCGATGTCGCCGCCCAGATTGTTGCCGACCAACCCGCCGACATTGTGGCCAGCGCCGCCGGCCTGGGTGTTTGCATGGCTGGACGAATCCGCAATCAAGCCACGGTTCACACCGACCAGACCGCCCATGCCGCCAAGGTCATCGCGCTGCATCGATCCCGATATGGCATTTTTCGCGATGCTGCGGGTGATGCTGCCGCGGCTCAGCGCGGAGTTCAGGTTTTCGCCCACCAGTCCTCCCATGGCAACCGTGTGGGAACTCGCGTACATGGTGCCCCCGGCGGTGGCGCGGTCGATGCTGCCGCCCACGTTGGTGCCCACCAGTCCACCCGCCACATTGCGGTGGTAAGAATTGCCCCTCACGTACATCTTTTCCGTCGTTACGTTGACGATCTGGCCCGAGTTTCGCCCCACCAGCCCGCCCATCGAAATGGTCCCCGGTCCGCTAGACAGCGCAGTAACTTCCATCGATACCAGGTGGGTATTGCGGATACTGCCGGACGACGCGGCAAACAGGCCCACATTGGGGCCAGCTCCGCTGACCGAGAAACCGCTCAGCTTGTTGCCCAGGCCGTCGAAGACGCCCGAGAACGTGCCGTACGCGCCCCCGATGGGGTCGATCTTGCCGCGCCCGCTCAGGTTATTGCCCAACACATACAACCCACCCAGATTGCGGTTGATCTCCTGCAACTGGGCGAGGTTCTGGATCACCGCGTAGCGCTGGCCATTGGCGCGGAACGACGCACCCGCGCCGGACAGCGTCACGGCCGCGCCGTCACCCAGCACATGGTCCTGCGGTGCCTGCAAAGACAACGAGCCGTTGACGCCACTGATAGCCGTCTTGCCGTTAAGTGCAATCTGACCGGCGGCGGACATGCTGATCCCGCCGTTCTGGCCTGAGGCGGTCAAGCTGCCATTGGCCAAGATGCCACCCGCCGAAACCAGGCTGAGCGCATTGCCGCTGCTCCACGCTATCGGGCCATTGAGCGCGACATCGCCGACTGTGCTTTCCAAGACGATGTTCGATGCCGCAAGATTGCGGGCAATGGTGTCCGCATGGATGCTGGCGCTTGCCTCGGCTGCGGAGGCTCCCACGCCGATATCTCCTGACGCGATGCGCCAGGTTCCCGCGTCACCATTGGAGGCCCGTGCATCTATTTCGGTCCCCAGCCGCACCTTGACCTGCTGCCCGCGCATCTCCACCGTGCCGCCGTTGCCGTGCGAGGAAAGCGCGCTGGCGTTCATTTTTCCGGCTGCCACCACGAGGCCGTCGTTGCCGCCGTCCAGCGTGATCTTGCCGCCCTGTCCTTGCAGCGTTCTGGCTTCGATGATGCCCTGGCTGTTGACCACTGTGCGCAAGGCGGCGCCGGCCGCCCTGGCACTCATCAGCACCTGTCCGCCGTCGGCCCTCAACATGCCGCCGTTCTCGACCAATGCGGAAAGCGCGGCGCCGTTCACCTGCAGGTCCAGCAATCCACTACCGTCGAAGTTCACGGTGAACTCGCTGCCCGCCGCCAGCGCGATCCGCCCCAGCCGCGCCTGGATCACACCCTGGTTGCTGACCTTGGCGCCCAGCAGCGCGACGCTGCCCCGGTCGCGCGCGGTAATGACGCCCTGGTTCAGCACAGAGGCCTCGGACGAACCCGCGAAGCGATGGTTGCCCGCGTGGAAATCGGCGTCGGAGAGCAGTTTGGTCGATGCCACCAGACCGCCCACATTGACCTCGGCGCCCTTGCCGAAGACGATGCCGTTGGGGTTGACCAGGAAGACCTGGCCATTGGCGTCCAGGCGCCCCAGGATGGAACTCGGGGACAGGCCGTTCACCTTGTTCAGCGCGATGGCGCCGCTGCCAGGCTGGTTGAAGGTGACGCGCTCATCGGCGCCGATATTGAAACTGTTCCAGTCGATGATCAGCTTGTTCGTGTGCTGGTTGATCGACACCTGCTTCTGGTCCAGCGTGGTGTGGATATCGCCGATGCCATTGCCGGCGCCGATCGTGCCGCCCATGGGTGCCGCATGGGCGCAAGACAGGCCCGCCAGACCGATCAGCGCCAGCGCCATGACGCTGCCACGCCTCCCGCCTCCCCTCTTCCCGCGGCAGCGCGCGGATTCGCGCGCCACGTTCCAGCACTGTCTGGCCTCGTTCCATACCAGTGCATAAATCTTGTTCATGATTGCCTCGCAAAAATGGCGGATCCGCCCGAATGGCAGGTTGCGCCGGTTAAGAAAAAGTGCGCCCGCGACACGCCGGCGTCAGAAGTACCGGGAGGCCTGAAGCCAGAAGCGCGGCTCCTGGTCGGCTTGCGTCGCAAGCAACTGCCGCCCCATAGGCCAGGCCACGCTCAGACTCACCTGATGATTCGAGCCGAACTGCGTAATGCCGATGCCCGCCGCGCCCAGGTCGACACCGTTGTCCTCCCGCGTCCAGCGGCGCTTGTTGATGCGCACGCCGCCGCGGTCCGCGAAGGCGCTCAGTTGCCAGCCAGGCGCCAGCTGATAGCGCAATTCGGCGCTGGCCAGCCAACCCTCATCGCCGCTGGCCGCGCCCAAGGGATAGGCGCGCACGCCGTACGGGCCGCCGAGGCTGAATTTCTCCGAGCTGTCCAGGTTCCTCGAGGCCCATTGCGCGTCGAGCCGGGCGAACAGCTGCAGGCGGCCCGCCAGGTTCTGCAGTCGGCTGGCCGAGAGATTGGTCCTGGCGAACCAGCCGCCAGCGCGCACGGTCTGGCGGTCCTCGCGCTCGGCCTGTGCGTCGCCCAGGCGCAGCCGGCCGCGGCTGTGCGAAAGATGCAAGGCGCTCTGTCCGCCGCCAAACCATCCGTCCGCATTGCTGCCAGTCAAGGCTACCGTCCACAGTCCGACGCGCTTGCGGCTGGTCAGGTCGAATAGATCCATGCTGTCGGCCAAACGCTTGCGCTCATGCTGCAGCTGCAGCCGCAGGCTGGCGCTACGGCTGCGCACCAGCGGCTGCTGGATGAACACCGTCGAGACGTCGGCGCGGCCATGCGCGCCCAAGGGTTCGAAGCGCTTTCCCAGCCCGTAGCGCATGCGGGACGCGCCCACGCCCACACGCGTGGACCAGGGGCCGAGCGGCAATTGATAGGCAAGGTTGTAGTAGCGCTGGTCGCGGTCGCTGCTCAGCAGCCGCAGGTGGAGCTGGTCGCCCAGACCCAAAGGGCTGTTGATGCCGATGCTGCCGCTCAGCCGGTATTCGCCGGTGTAGTAGCCGCCGAAATTGTCCGCATCGACACTGCCGAAGATGAGCGGCCCGGGTTGCGCGTCCACCAGCAGACTGGTCGTGCCGGTTTCCGCGCCGGGCCGCAACGTACCCTTCACTACCACGCCGGGCAAGTCGCTCAACAGCAGCAAAGCCTGTTCCAGTTCACGGGCTTGCACCGCGTCGCCGGACCGCAAGGTGGAGAGCGGCTGCTCCAGCACCGCGTCACGGACTCTTGAACGGTTCTTCAGGTCAATCTCGCCATAGCTGCCCTCCAACACGGTGATGCGGAGGACGCCCGCATCGATATCCTGCGGCGGCAGGTAGGCGCGCGCCAGCACATAACCCTGATCGTGGTAGTAGGCGGTGATGCGGTCGGCGGCCGCTCGCAGGCCCGGCAACATCAGCTCCGAGCCCGCCAGATCGGCCAGCAGCGCCTGCAGCGTGGCTCCGTCGACGGCATGGTTGCCTTCGAAGCGGAACTCGCGCACCAGGACGGATGGCCCCGCCGTCTCGTCGCCCGACGCGCGCGCGGGCGGCTGCGGCTCGGGCAGCTCCACGTCGGGAGCCCTCGTGGTCGAAGGCATTGCGGGCAAAGCCGATTCCAGATCCCGGAAGGCGCGTCCCGCGTCCGGGATCTGCGCCCACGAAGTACCCGCGCATAGCGCCATGGCCAGCCCGGCGCGCATCACGGCCACCTTACGGCCAGCGTTTGAATGCTTGCGCCGCAAGCGCGCCCCCGCCTGCCCCGGTGTGCCGGATCGTCCGCCTTTCATCCCTTCTCCCCTTGCCATCTTCCGGCTCGCACGGGAGGCGTTAGCCACCCCGTCTGGTCGCCGCTCCAGGCCATGCCGGGCGACGCTAGTCTTGCGGGCAGAATACGGAGCGCGTGGGCGTGGGGCTTTGGGAAAACTACGAAACTGAAGTCGTATTCCTATGATTCCACTGGAGCTCGCGAGAGGCGCGACTGCGATAGGGGCTGCCAGGGATTCGGCCCTTTCGTAATCCTCCTATTCTTCCGCCTACCCACCACCGGTAATATGTCCAGCAGCGGCATCATCCACGCTGCTACACGCATACGGCGTTCAAAACGCCATCCGGCGACTCCAGACGGAAACCGGCCACGGGCGCGGGAAGTTCCCGGAGCAGTCTCTGGTTAAACGGGGAAGAAAACATGTCATATGGCCGCATCCGCGTCATCGTCGCCGACGATCATCCCATCGTGTCCCTGGGCGTGAGCCATGAGCTCGCCCGCGACCCGACCATTGAAGTGATCGGCTGCGCCCGGAACTCCACGGACCTGATCACCCTGCTGGAAGCGCAGCCCTGCGACGCGGTGGTATCGGACTACGCGATGCCCGGCGGCAAGCACGGCGATGGCCTGGTACTCATCGGTTTTCTGCGGCGGCGCTTCCCCGCGCTGCGCGTCGCCGTGCTCACCATGGTCGAGCACCCCACGCTGCTGCGGGCACTACTCGCGGAACGAGACCTATGCATCCTCAGCAAGGCCGATTCCACGCGCCACATCGCCGAGGCGATACATGCGATGAACCGCGGCCGGACCTACTATTCGCCGACGGTCAAGGACATGATCATCCGTGAGTCCCTTTCCGTGGATCAACCGCGGTTGACGCGCCGGGAAGCCGAGATCGTCCGTCTGTTCTGCGCGGGCGCCACCATCACCGAGATCTCCCGGATATCCAGCCGCAGCGTGCAGACGGTCAGTTCGCAGAAGCGCAGCGCAATGAGAAAGCTGGGCATCGAACGCGATGCAGATCTGATCCGGTACGGCTGCGCCACCTTGCCGGATCTGACCGCTGCGCCGATGGCCGACACGGTGCTGCCCGAAGCGCAGAGCGAAGAGATCGCTTGAACCCCCCCGAATCCCGCCATTCCTGTCCCTTGTGCAATGTCGACATGCCATGCACGTCAAGGCCTGATATGCCCGCTGTTTGATTTGGATCAAAACTGCCTGCATTGCTTTGCGCCGGGCACATCGAAAGAATGTTCAAGTGACGGCATCCTCGCCCGCGACCCGCTGCGCCCGCCCATCCGCGACGACATGCCGGCGTTGCTCCACTCGCACCCTCTCGCATCTTGATTCGACTACGCCACCGCCTGAGCCCCTCGCGGCTCGACACCGTGACGCGCTTTCGCCGCTTCCAGCGCTGGCAGAGCCTGGGCGGCGGCGTGCTGATCACGGTCGCGGTGCTGCTGACCTTTGTCCTGGAAGCCAAGACCACCGCCGAAAAGTACCTGGAGTACGTGCGCCAGTCCTTCATAGCTGAACACGCCGTGCTCATGAAGGAAATCTATACCCGCGAGAACGCATTCCGCATCAACCTGGCCAGCGCTGAGCTGATGTGGCGGGAAGCCGCAGCCTTCGACGCCGCGCAGATCGAGAAGTACCGCAGCCAGGGCGAAGAGCTGCTGCTGGAATCCGACGAGGATTCCCGCTCGCAATGGATACTGGGATCGGGCAGCGGCCGGGTCACGAATGCGGCGCTGGGTAAGTTCCTCAATCTGGCCGAGCAGATCGGCCGCATTCCGTCCGGCGGCGCTGCCGCCCACGACAACTCGCTGGCATCGTTTTTTTTCGGCGTCAACGGCAGCATCGCCGGCTTGGTCCCCGCCCCCGCCGAGACCATCCGCCACAGGATCCTGGCGGACCGCGACCGATATCTGGCCCTGCTGACGGGCGAGGTCAGCCGGCGCATGCTGATCGCCACGGACGCAGGCACGGATACCTGGCGCCCCCTGCGCTGGATTCCTCCCGTCGCCAATCCAATCACCGGCAAGCAGGTATTCCGCATTGGCGGAACCATACTGGACAAGGGCATGCCTGTCGCCGTGCTGGTGACGGAGTATGCGCCCTTGCAGCCCGGCGTTTCGCAAGCCGCACACCAGCAGGCCGGCGACTTCGCCATCATGTCTGCCAGCGGCCAACTGATAGCCTCGTCGCCCGGCGCGGTTGCCGACGCCGCGCAGGACACGGCGCCCGCGGCCGAACTTGCCGACATTCCCGCCGGCACACGCCAGGAAAGGACGCGCTCAGGCCAGGTCTCCATTTCGGAGGGCCTGGGTCCCACGGACTGGGTGCTGGTCTTCACGCAGGACTGGAGCAGCATCGTGCGCGCGATCGGCGCGCAGCTGACCACGCCCGCGACCATGACGGCGGCAACGCTGGCGCTCATATGGGCCCTGCTGCTTTACTTCGAGCTGCGCGTGGTCCGGCCTTTGATGAATCGCTCCAGGCTGGCGCTGGAAAGCGAACATCTCAACCGCACCCTCATCGAAACCGCCCCCGTCGGACTTGGGTTGATCGATGCGGCCAGCGGCAGTCCGCTGCTGCACAGCCCGACCATGGAGAAAATGACCGCGCGCGTCGGCGCGGGGAAATTCAGCCTGTCCGCGGAGTTGGCCAATCGCTACCGGCGCCGCTCGGGCGAAGCCGGCGGCAAGCGCGACACGGATGTGATCGAGGAAGACCTCTCGTTCGTGGCGCGCGACGGTAACCCCATCACCTTGTCCGTCAGCATGGCGGGCGCCCGCTACCGGGGCTCGAACGTGGTCGTGGCCGCGTTTATCGATGTCACCGAAAAATACCTGCTCGCGCAGCGCCTGCGCGAGGCCAAGGCCGCAGCTGACCGCGGCAATGCCGCCAAGTCGGGCTTTCTTGCGGCGATGAGCCACGAAATCCGCACGCCGCTGCACGCCATCCTGGGACATCTGGAACTATTTTCACGATCGCACCTGACGCCGGCTCAGCGCAACCGGCTCGAGACCATACGGGCCTCGTCCGGCCTGCTGCTGGGCACGATCAGCGACGTGCTGGATTTCTCCAAGATCGAGGCCGGCGAACTCAGCCTGGAAAAAACCGAATTCGATCTGACCGAGATCGCGGCCCGCGCCTTGTCCATGTTCGCGCCCCAAGCCCAGGCCAAGGGATTGGCCTTGCTTGGCGAACTGGGTACAACGCTGACACAACCCATGCAGGGAGACCCCACCCGGCTGGGCCAGGTGATCCACAACCTGCTGTCCAATGCGATCAAGTTCACGGATCACGGCGAGGTGGTGCTGCGCTTGCGACCCGACGCCGCCGCAGCCCGCATCATGATCGAGATCGAGGACAGTGGTATCGGCCTGACCGAGGAACAGACGCAGAGCGTCTTCCGCGCCTTCAGCCAAGCCGACGCCACCATAGGCCGGCGCTACGGCGGCACTGGCCTGGGTCTGACCTTGTGTTGCCGGCTGGTGGACGCGATGGGTGGCGCCCTGTCCGTGCACAGCGAGCCCGGACGCGGCAGCCTGTTCGCATTCACCCTGCCTCTGGGCGCGCAAGCCGGCCAGGCCGCCAGGCCATGGTTCGCCGGCGAACAGGTCATACTGCTGGCGGCGCGCGACAGCTGCCGCCATCGCCTCGAAGTGGCCTTGCGCTCCTGGGGCCTGCGGGTCGCCGCAAGCCGCCACCCGTCCGAACTGAACGAAGACATCCTGGAAGAAGCGACGACGCTCATCATCTGGGGCGACAAGCAGGGCTGGCAGCCACACGATGAAAGCCGCTTGCTGGACCAGTCCTCGTGGGTGATCGACTGCGGCATGCTGGGGCCCGTCATGCCGCAGGACGCGGGACACAAGCTCAGCGTGTCGATGTACGGGATGCAAGGGCTGGCCTCGGCGTTGCGTCATACATTGCAGGGCACGCCTCTGCCCACGCCTTCCTCCGCTCCGACGCCGCCGCTGGATCATCCGCGGCGTGCTCTGCGCGTGCTGGTGGCCGAGGACAACGCCGCCAACCGCAACCTCTTCGAGGAACAATTCAAGCTGCTGGGTTGCGAGGTCGATCTGGCGGAGAGCGGCTTCCAGGCTTGTACGCTACTGGAATCGCGGCGCTATGACGTATTGGTGAGCGATTTGGCGATGCCCGGCATGGATGGCTATACGCTGGCGCGCCTGGCCGGCTCCACCTGGCCGGACATGCCTGTGATTGCCGCCACCGCTTGCGTGACGGAACGCGAGCGGCAACGTTGTACCGAAGCCGGCATCACGCGGGTACTGACCAAGCCCCTGCCGCTGGCCGAACTCGAACGCGCCTTGCAGGAGGTGTGCGGACTGGAGCCCTCTGCCGGACGGCACCCGCAATCGCCGCCCCCGGATACAACCGGCCTGCAGACCCTATTGGGGGGACGCGCCTTTCCGCCAGCGCTGCTGCGCACGCTCGAGCAATCCTGTACGCAGTCCCTGACAGCCATCAAGCAGGCCGCCAAGGACGAAGACGGCGGCCGCCTGCGCGGCGAACTGCATGCACTGCGCGGCATGCTGGCCATCTTCCGCCTGCCCGCTCTGGCCGAACAGCTTGCCCAGCTCGATGCACGTCTGAACCAGCTGGGCGTCAGCGGATCGGCGGATGCGGTGTCGCGCACCTGCGATGACGTGCTTGCCGCTGTGAGAAGCGCCATCGGAACGCCCGCACGCCAACCGGCCACGGAACAGGCCGTCTGACAGCGTCTGCCGACAAGCGAGGCTCGGGATTTCCGACCTTGACACTTCTTTTTCTCCATCGTTATATTTATGAATGACGTTCATAATTATGAACCAATAAAACACTGACGCACCCGGCCGAAGGCCGTTGGGCAAACCTAGCCACATGAGGCCTTATGAGTTCCACCGCATTCACAGAGGCAAGCCGCATCGTCAACCGCAGTCCCTTGAACCGATGGTTGGGCATGTCCGTACTGCGAGCCGATGACAACGGCATCGCGCTCGGCATCCGATGGCGTGAGGAACTCATTTCGAACCCGGATGTCCGCTCCACGCATGGCGGCATACTTGCCACGCTGATCGACGCCGCCGGCGACTATGCGGTCGCCCTGAAAGTGGGCGTTCCCGTCCCAACGATCGACATGCATGTAGACTTCCACCGCATGGCCAAACCCGGCGACTTGCGGGCCGAAGGCCAGGTCATACACCTGGGCAGGCGTTTCGCGACCGCCCATGCCCGCGTGTTGGACACGGAGGGCAATCTCATCGCCAGCGGCCGCGCGCTCTACCTCGTGCCGACGCCCGCCAGCCCGGCGCCTGGCGCCCAGACGCCCCTGGCCGGCCAGGGAGACGCATGATGGGTCCGCTCAAGGGAATCAAGATCATCGAGTTCGCAGGCATAGGCCCCTGCCCGATGGCCGCAATGCTGCTCGCGGATCTGGGCGCTACCGTGCTGCGCATAGACCGGCCCGAACCCCCGTCGCTGGGCATCGAGCGTCCGCTCAGGTTCAACTTGCTGTTGCGCAACCGCAAGGCCATCGCCCTGGACCTCAAGAGCGCCGCGGCGCGGGGTCTGGTGCTGCGCCTCATCGAAGGCGCCGACGCCCTGCTCGAGGGCTTCCGGCCCGGTGTGATGGAACGCCTGGGACTGGGACCCGACTCCTGTCTGGCGCGCAATCCACGGCTGGTCTACGGCCGGATGACAGGCTGGGGCCAGACCGGGCCGCTGGCCCAGGTAGCCGGCCATGATCTCAATTACATCGGCCTGACCGGCGTGTTGCACGCCATGGGCCGCGAAGGCCAGCCGCCCACCCCGCCCCTGAATCTGGTGGGAGACTTCGGCGGCGGCGCGTTGTACCTGGCCCTGGGCGTACTCGCCGCCATCATCGAAGCGGCTCGGTCAGGACAGGGCCAGGTCGTCGATGCCGCCATCGTGGACGGCACCGCTTCGCTCGCGACCTCCCTGTTCGGCCTGCATGCGGCCGGGCTTTGGAACGACAAGCGTGGCCACAACATGCTGGATTCTGGCGCTTATTTCTATGATGTCTACGAGTGCGCCGATGGCAAGTGGATATCCGTCGCGCCGCTGGAACGCAAGTTCCACGACAAGCTGCTCGAACTCATGGGCCTGGACCGTGAATCACTCGGCCGCCAGGCCGACCGCGACGGATGGCCGCTGGCCAGGTCCATCCTCGCCGACGCTTTCAGGAAGAAGACGCAGGCGCAATGGTGTGAACTGCTCGGTACGACGGACGTATGCGTGGCGCCGGTGCTATCGCTGGACCAGGCCGCCGAGCACCCTCATATGCGGGAGCGGGAAGTCCTGATCGAGGTCGCCGGCGTCATGCAGCCGGCGCCTGCCCCGCGCTTCTCGCGCACGGCCCCCCGAAAACCAACGCCGCCCGAGGCCGCCAGCGCCAGCACGATGGAAGCGGCGCTGACGGGATGGTTATCGCCCGACGAACAGACACAATGGCGCAGCGAGCTGGCGCAGGCCTCAGTTGCCGGGCATATGCCGTAAGGTTGCGGAAGCATCCGCGGCCACTTCCTGCAGCAGCTGCCGCAAGGCGGGCAGCGACTGCACGAAACGGTCGCTGGGCGCCGCAATCATCAGGGCGTAGCTGGCGGTGCCGTCAGCCTTGATGATCGGCGCGGCGATGCCGGATGCGCCTGCAACTGCCTCACCCATGCTCACCGCAATTCCGGACGCGCGTATTTCCTGCAGCTGTAACTCGAAAGCCTCCTTGTCCGGCAGAGGCTTGCCAGTCATGGGCTTGAGTTTTGCGGCCTTGAGGTATTTCTTTTGCCAAGCCTGGTCCTGAAACGCGAACAGCAGCTTACCCGCGGCCGACACGTGCAGCGGCCGCTTCGTGCCGATCGGCACCGAGTACCGGACCGGTTGCTTGCTGTCGATGCCATCGATATAGGTAACCGTCTTCGCTTCCTTGTCGATCAACGCCAGGAACACGCTTTCCTCGCAACGCGCCGCCAGCTCCTCGATATAGGGCCGCAGGATCTTGGTGACGCCCGCGCTGGCCAGTACCTCGGCCGACAACTGGAAGATGGATGGCCCCAGCTCATAGCGCCCGGCCGCGTGCATCAGGTACTTATGGGCCACCAAGGGCCGCAACAACAAGAGCAGGCTGCTCTTGGGGGCCTCGAGCTCGCTGCTCAGTTCCGCGAGCGTGGCGCCGCCGGTCCCGCGCGCCAGCACCTCAAAGATGCCGAGAATCCGCAGCAGGGAGCGGGGCTCGGAAGTAGCGGGACTCGTTTCGGATCGGGTTTTCATGAATGGGTCAGATCAGCCTGGAGCAATGTATATGCACTGCGTTCATATTCTCGAATGATACCTGTAAACACAGCGCCGCTTGAACCGGCGCAACGATGAAAAAAGCCGCAAGAACAAGGAGACCTCAATGCAATCAGCACCCAAGGACGGCACGCCGGGCCACGGCGCATTCCGCGCTTACCAGATCCGGCGCGACGGCCCAATGACCTCTGGCCTCGCGCGCCTGACCCTGGCCGATCTATCGCCAGGGGATGTGGTCATACGCACGGCGTACGCCGGCGTCAATTACAAGGATGCACTGGCCACGACCGAGCATGGCAACGTCATCCGGAAGTTCCCCCGCGTCGCAGGCAGTGACGCCTCGGGATGGATCGTGGCATCCGGCGACCCCAGGTTCCGGGAAGGCGACGAAGTTGCCGTGCTTGGACGGGGCTTCGGCGTGGACCACGACGGTGGATTCTCGGAGTACTTGCGCGTGCCCGCAGACTGGGTCATCAAGCTGCCCGGAGGGTTCGCGCTGCGCGATGCCGCCACGCTCGGTATCGCCGGCTATACGGCCGCGCTCGCCGTCCATCTGCTGCAGGAGGCGCGCTGCCAGCCCGAACAGGGCGAAATCCTCGTCAACGGAGCGACCGGCGCTGTCTCGAGCATGGCTATCGAGATGCTGGCGCGGCTGCAATACCGGGTCGCGGCGGTAAGCTCCAAGGCTGGCCAGGCGGCCTATCTGCAAGCCCTGGGAGCCCAGACCGTTCTAGGCGCCACGGATCTGGTCGACCAAGGCAGGCCGCTGGAGCCGGCCCGCTGGGCTGGCGGGCTGGACGCGTTGGGAGGCAAGCCGCTGGACCTGATGCTCCGGTCCACCATGCCGCGGGGATGCGTGGCCAGTTTCGGCAACGTGGCCGGCAACGAATTGTCCACCAGCGTACTGCCCTTCATCCTGCGCGGTGTGCGCCTCATCGGCGTCAACCTGACCTACTACCTGGATCTGGAAGCCGAGCTTTGGGCTCGCCTCGCTGGCGACCTCAGGCCCCAGCACACGCTGGAACTGGTGAAGACCATCACGCTCGACGAGCTTGCTCAACAACTTCAATGCATGCTGGAAGGTCGGTCCTGGGGTAGGACCATCGTGGCATTTCCGGCCTGATTTCGGTACGGACGGCGGGCGGCAACAGCCTTTGCGTTGCCGCCCGCTGCAACTGGCCTAGCGTCAATCCAACGTTACGCCGGCCTTCTTGATGACCTTGGCCAAGGCGTCAATCTCCTTGTCGAGGAACGCGCCATATTCCTGAGGCGTGGACGACGAAGCCTGCGCGCTCTGGTTGGCAAAATACGCTTGCACTTCCTTGTCCGCCAAGGCCTTTTCAACTGCGCCATTGAGTTTGGCGACGATAGCCGGCGGCGTTCCTGCTGGCGCCATCATTCCGGACCATGCCGACATCTCCAGGCCTTTGGCCACCGTTGCATCCAGCGTGGGCACATCCGGCAGCGTATCCAGCGGTGCCTTCGTCGCAACCGCCAGCGCCTTCAGGCGTCCCGACTTGACCGCGGGAATGGCGCCGGCCGAAGTCGCGAAGTAGTAGTCGACCATGCCGGCCATCAGGTCTACCAGCGCGGGCGCCTCGCCCTTGTAGGGAATGTGCATGCCCTTGATGCCAACGGCATCCTCGAACGACAACGCGGCCAGATGAGTCACGTTGCCGTTGCCCGCCGACGCGTAGTTGAGCTTGCCGGGATTCGCCTTGGCGTAGGCCACCAGTTCCTGCACGGTCTTGAATGGCGACTTTGCCGGCACAACCAGCACGATCGGCAGGCTGGCCGTGAGCGCGATTGGCGCGAGGTCCTTGCTCACGTCGTAGGACAGCCGTTTGCTGTAAAGCGCGGGACTCGAGGCAATGGATGACGTGTTGTACAGCAGGGTATAGCCGTCGCCCGCTGCCCGGCTGACTTCCTCGGCGGCAATGTTGCCGTTGGCGCCGGGTTTGTTGTCGATCAACACGTTCGCACCCAGCGTGCCAGCCATGTGTTTCGCCAGTGCGCGCGCGATCGCATCGGTCCCCCCGCCGGCGGAAAAACCCAGGACGACCTTGATGGGTTTGGAAGGATAGTTTTCCTGGGCCATGGCGTCGGGCGCCGCCATGCCCGCCACGATCGCCATGACAGCCGAGCCCGTGATGCTGGCCAGCCATGCGTATCCGCGACGGCCGCCGCTGGACGCCCTGCGGGATTGCTTGCAGTGAATCATGCTTGTCTCCTGTTCCTGCCTTTCGGCCACGGGCGCTGCGCGCCCTGTTTTGCTGGCGGAATCTAGCCCGCCATGGTCAATCCACCCGATACCGAGACAACCTGGCCGGTGATGAATGCCGCGTCGTCCGACGCCAGGAAGCACACCGCACCGACCACATCGCCGGGCTGACCCAGCCGGCCGAACGGGATGGCCTTCTCCAGTGCGTTACGCAGCTTGGCGCCGCTTTCGCCTTCGCCGGCGAAATCGCGGAAGAGCGGAGTATCAGTCGGACCGGGGCAGACCACGTTGACGTTGATCTGCTTGCGCGCGACCTCGCGCGCCATGGTCTTGGTGAACGCAATGATCCCCCCCTTGCAGGCCGAATACACCGATTCCCCGGAAGAACCAACGCGGCCTGCATCGGACGCGATGTTGACGACACGGCCCTTGCCGCGGGCGACCATGCCCTTGAGCACCGCGTGGTGCAGGTTGATGGGACCTTTCAGATTGATGTTGATGATCTTGTCCCACAGCTCCGGCTCGGTGTCGAGGAACCGCGCGGCATGGTCCCAGCCCGCATTGTTGACCAGCACGTCGACCGGCCCCTGCTCCCCCTCGACTCGGGCGACGGCGGCGGCGATCCCGGCATAGTCGGTAATGTCCACGCGATACGCGGATGCCTGGCCGCCCTGTTCCCGGATGCGCGCGGCGACCTGCCCCGCCCCTTCGGCGTTCAGGTCGAATATGGCGACCTTGGCGCCTTCCTCGGCGAAGCGTTCGCACAGCGCGGCACCGATGCCGCCGCTGCCGCCCGTGACGATCACAACCTTGTCTTGCAGACCCTTCATGGTTTCTCTCCTGGCTGGTCTTAGTTACGGCACTTGATCATGCGCAGCGGGGTGTACGTCATCACGACCGTGCCGTCCTGCTTGACCACTTTGTTGAAGGTACGCACCAGGCCCCGCCCCGGGCGGCTGTTGGACAGGCGCGCCTCTATCACTTCGCACTCGACATGGATGGTGTCGCCGACGAAAGCCGGACCTTTGATGTCCAGTTCCATATTCAGAAAGGCGTAGCCCGTCTTCTGCATGGTCGATTGAGTCAGCAACCCTTCCGAGATGCCATACACGAACGACCCCGGCGCGAAGCGGCCCTTGATGTCGGATTCGTTCTTGACGAATTCCATGTCGGTGAACAGGACCTCGGTCATATGTATGCAATTGATGAAGGCGCATACATCCGCATCCTGGATAGTGCGTCCCAGCGTCTTGAACTTGCGTCCGACCGGCAGGTCTTCGAAGTACATGCCCAGGCCTACGGTTTCGATTTCTTCGCGGTTCATCGCGGTCTCCTTGTGTGTGTTTTTTACTTGCGGGCCGGACGGCCCAACAGGCTGTTCGAAATGATGTTGCGTTGGATCTGGTTGGTGCCCTCGATGATCTGCAGCACCTTGGCATCCCTGAAATAGCGGTTGATCGGATACTCCGACGAGATTCCCGCCGCACCGAACAGCTGCACGGCATCGGTCGCGACCTTCATGGCGGTGTCGCTGGCAAAGCATTTCGCCATCGCCGCCACCGGGGCCAGGGCCGACGCCGGCGCGCCGCCATCCACCAGCGAGGCCGCGCGATAAACCAACTGGCGCGCGGCCTCGGTCTGCATCGCCATGTCGGCCAGCATCCAGCGCACACCCTGGAATTCACTGACTTGTTGGCCGAATGCGGTGCGATTGGTGACAAATTCGATTGCGTGGTCCAGCGCGCCCTGGGCCAGGCCGACGCCGCGCGCCCCGATCAGCGGACGGCTGGCGTTGAAGGCCTCCATTACCGCCCTGAACCCGCCGCCCAGCATGTTCGCGTCGGGCACAAGCACGTTGTCGAGAAACAGCGGGCAGGACGGCACACCGCGCGCCCCCATCTTTTCTTCCTTGCGTCCAACCTGCAGGCCAGGCGTACCTTTCTCGACGATGAAGAGGCTGATTCCGTCTTTGCCCTCTTCGCGGTACTTTGCCGCCACCAGGATGAAATCCGCGATATCCGAATTGGTGCACCAAATCTTGGCGCCGTTCAGCAGGAAGCCGCCGTCGACCTTCTCGGCGCGGGTCTTGATGCCGCTGACGTCCGAACCGCTCTGGGCCTCGGTGGTGGAGAATGCGCCGCGCAGGTCGCCGCTGGCCAGGCCGGGCAGCAGCCGCGCCTTCTGCTCCTCGGTGCCGCCGTGCAGGATCGCGCCGAATGGCACCCACTGCACCAGCAGCAGGTACGCCGTGTTGTAGCAAACGCGGCCGAACTCCTCGATCGCCAGGCATGCCGACAACATGCTGCCCGCCCCGCCATACTGCTCGGGGAATGGGAGAGTGAACAGTCCCAGCTCTTTGAGCAGGGCATACATGTCATGGGGATACTCGGCGCTGCTATCGATCTCGTTGGCTCGCGGCGCGACCTTTTCTCGCGCCACGCGCCTGATGAGATCCTGTATCTGCAGCTGATCGTCGTTCAAAGCGTATTGGCAGTCGTGCATGGGATGTTCCTGGTCTCGATGATTCGTGTTGCTTCCAGCGCCTCGATGTCGGCGCCCGACTTATTGAGCAGCGATGCAAGCACCTCGGCGGTATGTTGTCCGCGCATTGGCGGGGGATACCGGTACTCCACCGGCGTGGCGGACAGGCGGATCGGATTGGCAACCATGCCCACCGTCGCCCCCCCCGGGTGGGGCATATCCACGCGCAGGCCGCGATGCATCACCTGTGGATGCTCGAATACCTGCGCATAGTTGTTGATGGAGCCGTTCGGGACTTCGGAGTTAGCGAGCAGGCCCAACCAATGCCTGGACGGCTGCGCCCGGAACACCTGCTCCAACGCGCCCACCAGGGCGGCGCGGTTGACGTTGCGGCCGGGCATGTCCGCGAAGCGCGGATCGCTGAGCATGTCAGGCACGCCGATCAGCTCGCACAATCTGCGGAACTGACCGTCGTTGCCGCAGCCGATGATGATGTGCCCGTCTGCGGTGGGAAAGGTCTGGTAGGGCGCGAGGTTGGGATGCTCGTTGCCCCAGCGGCGCGGAATCACGCCGCTGGCGAAATAGCTGGCGATCTGGTTAGCGCCAAAATTGACGACCGTATCCAGCAGGGCGACGTCGATATGCTGGCCGGCGCCGGTCGCGTGCCGACTCTCGATGGCCGATAGTATGCCTATGGTGGCGTTCAAGCCGGTCAGCACGTCGGCGACGGCAATGGCCGATTTCATCGGACCGCCACCCGGCTTGTCGTCGCGCTCGCCGGTGATGCTCATCAGTCCGCCTTCGCCCTGAAAAATGAAGTCGTAACCCGGCAAGTGCGCGCACGGCCCGTCCTGTCCATAGCCTGTGATGGAGCAATAGACCAGGCGCGGATTCACTTCGCGCAAGTGGGTGTACGACAGACCGTACCGGGCCAGATCGCCGACCTTGTAGTTTTCCACCAGCACGTCGCACTGGCGCGCGAGTTCGCGCACCAGTTCCTGCCCCTGCGGGGTCGAGATGTCGATGGCGACGGAGCGTTTGTTGCGGTTGGCGGACGTGAAGTAGGCCGAATCACCCACACGCTCGCCGTCGCCGTTCTCGATCCAGGGCGGCCCCCAATGCCGGGTATCGTCGCCCAGCACGGGGCGCTCCACCTTGATGACGTCAGCCCCCAGGTCGGCCAGCATCTGAGTGCACCAGGGCCCGGCCAGCACACGGGTCAGGTCCAGCACGCGCAAGTGGGAAAGAGATCCAGCCATATGTCTAGCCTCAGGTATAAAATCGTTCATATTTATGAATGTCGTTTATTATTTTATATTCGACCATGCTGATGGACAATGAAATTTTGGTTCTTTTTTGCCCATATACATCAACATCATGATGCATATGGGCGCATTGCGGCGTTGAGACGGCAAGGACTGGGAATGATTCCCTTCAGCCCAGCCAACGGGCGCCCGGCATTAGTCCAGCTTGATGCCCGAGGTTTGCACCACGTTTTTCCAACGCTCGATTTCGGTTTGCAGGAAGCTCTGGAACTCTTGCGGCGAGGTCGCCTTGGGCACAGCCCCCTGCGCCGCCAATTGGGCGGTCACCTTCGGGTCGCTCAACGCTCTCACGTAGGCCTGGTTCAAGCGGCCTATGACTTCCGGCGGCGTTCCCGCAGGCGCCATCAAGGCTTGCCATGCGCCCATCTGGAAACCGGGCAGGATCGCCTCCGAGGCCGTGGGCACATCGGGCAGCAGGTGCGACCTGTCCTTGCCGGTCACCACCAGCGCCTTGACCCGTCCGTCCCGGACATAGGGATAGGCCGAATTGATGGGGTCCGCAAACAAGTCGAGACGTCCCGCAATGAAATCAGGGAATGCCCCCGCACCGCCCTTGTACGGAATGTGCGTAGCCTCGATTCCGGCCGCCTGCAGCAGCACGAACATGGCCAGATGCGTCAGGTTGCCGGTGCCTGACGAGCCGTAGTTCAGCTTGCCAGGGTGCTTCTGCGCATAGGCCTTCAGTTCCTGCACGTTCGCCACGCCCAGGGGATTGCTTGCCATGATCAGCAAAGGCTGGTCGATCAGCAGGGAAACCGGGGCCAGATTCTTGTCCAGCTTGTATGAGACTTTTTGGCCGAATGCCGCCGTGAAGCCCAGCGCGGATGTGCTGTGCAGGAGCGTGTAGCCGTCGGGCGCGGCCTGGGCCACGGCTTCAGCGCCGATATTGCCATTGGCGCCCGGACGATTCTCCACCACCACGGGCACGCCCAGCTCGCTGGACACCTGGGCGGCCAGCAGGCGTGCGACCTGGTCGGTGGCGCCACCCGGCGCGAACGGCACGATTACCCGGATGGGCTTGGCCGGAAAGGCCGGCTGGGCGCCGGCCGCACCGGCACCAAGAACCAGACTGCTGGCGAGCGCGGCCGCCAGTGTGCGCAACAGTTTCATGGATGTCTCCTCTGCATGCCAGCTCCGGGATGGGGCGCATCCCCGTCCGCTGCCATGCGGCTTTTCTTTCGTTCACTTATATGAACGATGTTCATAATTATATGTTTGCGATTGTGCCAAAGGCAAATTTTTCCTTTACAAGCATTCTGTACTTGAATCATGATGTTGATATAAATTCAAAACCGGAGACAAGCATGACCGTTGTGACGGAGTTTCGCGATCAGGTGGCCGTGATCGAGCTGAACCGCCCGCAGGCCCTCAATGCGCTGAACGAGCAGATGCTCGCCGACCTGCGCACGGCGGTGGACGACGCGGAGGCTTCCGGCTGCCGCGCCATGGTGTTTACCGGCGCGGGCGACAAGGCGCTGTGCGCTGGCGCGGACATTGCGCAACTCCAGGCCCGCGCACCCGCTACGCATCGCGCGAACATCGGCCAGGCTCAGGCCCTCTTCAATCGCATCCAGCAATCAGCCCTGCCCAGCGTGGCGGTCATACATGGATTCGCGTTCGGCGGCGGCCTGGAACTGGCGCTCGCCTGCACCTTCCGCATCGCCACGGCCAAGGCCAGGATGGCATTGCCCGAGGTCAAGCTGGGCCTCATTCCCGGCTATGGCGGCACCCAACGCCTGCCGCGTCTGATAGGCGAGGCCCGTGCGGCGGAACTGGTTCTCTCCGGCCGGGCCATCGACGCCGAGGAGGCCCTGCTTATCGGCCTGGTCAACCGCATCGTGGACGGCGGCGACCCGGCGGACCTGGGACGCGCCTTCCTGGAGCCCATGATCAGACACAGCAAGGTCGCGACCTCCATGGCACGCGAAGCCATGCGCCGCGGCCTGGACGGCGCGCTGGCGCCTGGGCTGGCCATGGAAGCCGATATGTTCGCGCTTTGCGTGCAGTCGCACGACGCGGCCGAAGGCATGGCCGCCTTCCTGGCCAAACGGCCTGCCGCGTTCACCGACAACTGAGACGCGTCAGCCCCGCCCATCCCCAGCCTTCCGCAAATCCGGGTAAATCATGCACACATACCCCTGCCTGCTTGAGCCCTATGACTTCGGCTTTCTCACGTTGCGCAACCGCATGGTCATGGGGGCCATGCACACCCGCATCGAGACTCTGGATCAGCCATTGGCGCGACAGGTGCAGTTCTTCCGCGAACGCGCGCGCGGCGAAGTCGGCCTCATCCTCACTGGGGGATACGCGCCGAACCTGGCGGGCCGAATGGAGGAAGACGCACCTGTTCTGGAGCGCCTGGAACAGCTGGCGCCACATCTGGCCGTCACGCGCGCCGTGCACGAGGAAGGCGGCAGAATCGTATTGCAGATCCTGCATGCAGGACGCTATGCCAAGCACCCTTTGTGCGTCGGCCCCACGGAGCTGCGCGCCCCCATCAATCGTCATACGCCTCGCGCGTTGACGCCGGAAGGCATTGCTCAGACGGTGCAGGCGATAGCCCATACCGCCCGACTCGCCCAAGAGGCGGGCTACGACGGCGTGGAAATCATGGGCTCCGAGGGCTATCTGCTCAACGAGTTCACGAGCCCATGCACCAATCTCCGCAGCGACACCTATGGCGGCAGCTTCGAGAACCGCATCCGCTTTCCCATTGAGACCGTAGCGGCCGTGCGCGCCGCCGTCGGCGCCCGCTTCCTGCTCATCTACCGGATCTCGGCCATAGATCTGGTGCAAGACGGGCTTACAGGCGCCGAGACCGCGCAACTTGCGCAGCGCCTGCAGCAAGCCGGCGTCGACATGCTAAATACTGGCGTCGGTTGGCACGAATCGGCCATCCCCACAATTGCAGCGTCCGTCCCGCGAGCCGCCTGGGAGTTCGCCGTCCACAACATCAAGCGCGCTGTTTCCATTCCCGTCATCGCCTCCAACCGCATCAGCACGCCCGAAGTCGGCGAACGCCTGCTGGCTGGCGGCGCCGCCGACTTCGTGTCAATGGCAAGGCCTCTGCTTGCCGACCCCGAATTCGCCGCCAAGACGCGCAAGGGCCGTGCCGACCTCATCAATAGCTGTATCGCCTGCAACCAGGCTTGTTTGGACCACATATTCACCGAGCGCGCGGCATCGTGCCTGGTCAATCCCCGCGCCGGGCGCGAACTGGACTACCCGACGGGCCGGGCCGCGACGCCGCGCCGCATCGCGGTGGCAGGCGGCGGCGCCGCCGGCATGGCCTTCGCCGTCTATGCGGCCGAACGTGGCCACGAAGTTGCGTTGTACGAGGCGGGACCGGACCTGGGCGGCTTGCTGAACCTGGCCCGCCGTATACCGGGAAAAAGCGAATTCAACGAAACGCTGCGGTACTTCCAGGCGAGGCTCGCGGAACTTGGCGTGACCGTCGCGCTGGGCCGCCGAGTCACCGCCGCGGATTTACGTGCGGGAGGCTATGACGCCGTCGTCGTGGCCACGGGCGTGACCCCGCGTCTGCCCGACATAGACGGCATCGACCATCCGAAAGTCGCCCTCTACGATGATGTCCTGTCGGGGCGCCGCCGCGTCGGCGCCCGCGTGGCCCTCATCGGCGCCGGAGGCATTGCTTTCGATACCGCGGAGTTCCTCCTGGGCGACACGGAGGAATCGCTGTCGCCAGAACAGTTCCGGCAGCACTGGGGCATCGACGCGTCCTTGCGGAACCCCGGCGGCGTGAAAGACATCCCGCCGCGCGCCCCGCGGCGCGTCATCCACATGCTGCAGCGCAGCCCGGAAAAGCCGGGCGCGCGCCTGGGCAAAAGCACCGGCTGGATCCTCAAGACCCGCCTGAAGCGCGCCGGCGTTCAGATGATTTCCGGCGCCACCTATCACCGCATCGACGACGCGGGCCTGACCTACTCCTGCCATGGCGTCACGGAAGTGCTTCCGGTGGACGACGTCATCGTATGCGCGGGCCAGATGGTGCAGGACGAACTGAGCCGGTCCCTGGCTGGCTCCGGCATGCGCGTGGAAACCATAGGAGGCGCGCGGCGCGCGGTTGAACTCGATGCCGCGCGCGCCATCGAGGAAGCGCTGCGACTGGGACATGCCTTCTGACCGAGATCTCGCTGTTCGCGGGAACCACTCCCGCCACGACTCCGCCGCCGGCTATCGCCGCGGCTTCTTATCTCCTCATCACAGGAATCGCTGACCATGAACGACCGCTATGCCTCCTACACCCGGCTCAAGTTCGACCGGCCGCACCCCCGCGTCTTGCGCATTACCCTGGCCTCACCGCTCAAGATGGGCGCCATGGACGCAGCCATGCACCGCGAAGTTTCCCAGATCTGGCGGGACGTGGACGCCGACCCCACGGTCTCGGCCATTCTGCTGACCGGAGAAGGCCGGACCTTCTCCGCCGGCGGCGATCTCCATCATGAACGCCATGGCGCCGACGACTACGACACCCGCATGCAGACGATGAAGGAAGCGCGCGACATCGTCTACGGCATGATCAATTGCTCCAAGCCCATCGTGAGCGCAGCGCGCGGCTGGGCCGTCGGCGCCGGCCTCGCATGCGTGGTCCTCGCCGACATTTCCATCGCATCCAAGGACGCCCGCTTCTCCGACGGACACATGAAAATCGGCGTGGCCGCCGGCGACCACGCCACCATCATCTGGCCGCTGCTGTGCGGCATGGCCAAGGCAAAATACTATCTGCTCACCGCGGACAGCTTCACGGGCGAGGAAGCCGAACGCATGAATCTCATCTCTCTTGCGCTGGACGACTCGGAGGTCGAGGCCAAAGCCGTCGAGCTCGCGTCCCGGCTGGCCGATGGCGCGCCCGGCGCCATCCGCTGGACCAAGCACGCGCTGAACAACTGGCTGCGGCAAGCCGGCCCGATCTTCGATGCCTCGCTAGCAATGGAATTCATCGGCATGGCCAGCCCGGAAGGCAAGGAAGGCATGGACGCCTTCCTGCAGAAGCGGCCGGCCCGGTTCCCGGTCGAAACCCCCTTCTAGGAGGCGTGTCCGGCAACGCCATGAGGTAATCTCGCTTCCATTCATCTGTTGCAAGGGCGACAACACCGTGGCAAACAAATCAGGCGCCGAGATCCACAATCGGTTGTTCTTCCGTCTGTTCCAACTGGGCAACTCCCTGCAGCGCCAAGCAAGCAACGAACTCGGCATCAGTACGGTGCAGTGGGCCGTGCTGGGCGCGCTGACGCGGCCGCAGGCGGCAGACGGCATGACCTTCGGCGAACTGGCCGACTATCTCGTGGTCAGCCGGCAAAGCCTGGACGGCGTGCTCAAGCGTCTGGAACGCGAAGGCCATGTGCGCCGCGTTCCAGACAAGAATGACCGGCGCGCGCGCGTCGTCATTCTGCTGCCGGCCGGCCAGCGCTTCTGGGACGAGATCCAGCCCAACATCTACGAGTTCTACCGGCAAGCGATGAAGAGCTTTCAATTCGACGATAGCGTGACCTTTCTGCATTTCCTTAATCGGCTGCAGCACGATATTGCCGAGGTAGAGCTTTGACGCCTGCCCATCGTATAGGAAACCCATGAAAATACTGGTACCTGTCAAACGCGTCGTTGACTACAACGTCAAGGTGCGCGTCAAGTCTGATCAAACCGGCGTGGATATCGCCAATGTGAAGATGTCCATGAACCCCTTTGACGAAATCGCCGTCGAAGAAGCGACCCGCCTGAAGGAAAAGGGTGCTGTCGCTGAAGTCGTGGCGGTTTCTTGCGGCGTTGCGCAATGCCAGGAAACGCTGCGCACGGCCATGGCCATTGGCGCCGACCGCGGCGTGCTGGTGCAGACCGACGCCGAGCTGCAGCCGCTGGCCGTGGCCAAGCTGTTGAAGGCGCTGGTCGACAAGGAGCAGCCGCAGCTGGTGATCCTGGGCAAGCAAGCCATCGACGACGACGCCAACCAGACCGGCCAGATGCTGGCTGCGCTGCTGGACTGGCCGCAAGCCACGTACGCCAGCAAGGTCGAGCTGGCCGACGGCAAGGTCACGGTCACGCGCGAAGTGGATGGCGGCCTGGAAACGCTGACGCTCAAGCTGCCGGCCATCGTCACCACCGACCTGCGCCTGAACGAGCCGCGCTACGTCACGCTGCCGAACATCATGAAGGCCAAGAAGAAGCAGCTGGACACCGTCACGCCAGAAGAACTGGGCGTGGACGCCGCGCCGCGCCTGAAGACGCTGAAGGTCAGCGAGCCGCCCGCCCGCAAGGCCGGCATCAAGGTGGCCGATGTCGCGGCCCTGGTGGACAAACTCAAGAACGAAGCGAAGGTGGTCTGAACATGACGACGCTGGTTATTGCCGAACACGATAACGCCCAGCTCAAGGGCGCAACCCTGAACGCCGTCGCCGCCGCCGCCAAGATCGGAGGCGACGTGCACGTGCTGGTCGCTGGCGCCAACGCGCGCGCCGTGGCCGACCAGGCCGCCGCCGCCGCAGGCGTCGCCAAGGTCCTGCTGGCCGACGCGCCGCAGCTGGCCGACGGCCTGGCCGAAAACGTCGCCGCCCAGGTGCTGGCCGTGGCCTCGGGCTACAGCCACATCCTGTTCCCGGCGACCGCCTCGGGCAAGAACGTGGCCCCGCGCGTGGCCGCCAAGCTGGACGTGGCGCAGATTTCCGACATCATCGGCGTGGAATCGGCCGACACCTTCCAGCGCCCGATCTACGCCGGCAACGCGATTGCCACGGTGCAGTCGGCCGACGCCGTCAAGGTCATCACCGTGCGCACCACCGGCTTTGACGCCGTGGCCGCGCAGGGCGGTTCGGGCGCGGTGGAAGAAATTGCCGCCGTGGCCGATTCGGGCCTGTCCACCTTCGTGGGCCGCGAAGTCGCCAAGAGCGACCGTCCGGAACTGGCCGGCGCGCGCGTCGTCGTCTCCGGCGGCCGCGGCCTGGGCAGCGCCGAGAACTTCAAGATCCTGGATCCGCTGGCCGACAAGCTGGGCGCGGCGCTCGGCGCCTCGCGCGCCGCGGTTGACGCGGGCTACGCGCCTAACGACTGGCAAGTCGGTCAGACCGGCAAGATCGTCGCCCCGCAGTTGTACGTGGCGGTTGGTATCTCGGGTGCCATCCAGCATCTGGCCGGCATGAAGGATTCGAAGGTCATCGTGGCCATCAACAAGGACCCGGAAGCGCCGATCTTCGGCGTGGCCGATTATGGTTTGGTGGGCGATCTGTTCCAGGTCGTACCCGAACTGACCAGCGCGCTGTAAGCCGCAACGCGCAGCAGTATCGAAGGCCCGCCAGCTTCGCGCTGGCGGGCCTGTTTCATGTCCAGCGTCCTCCCGGCCACGGAGCAGGCGCAACCGCCCTGCCCGCGCCGCGCGGTCAGGCGATGCCCGATGCAGGCACTCGCGCGGGCAACTGGTCGGCGGGCCGGGTTTCTAGCATGGCGGCAAGTTCCCGCCGCTTCGCGGCATGGCCTGGATCGTCAAAGAGATTGTCCATCTCGTCCGGGTCCTCGGACAGGCAGTACATCTCGCCCGCGCCGCTGCCCAATTCCACGGTCAGCTTCCAGTCGCGCGTGCGCACGGTGCGCAGCTTCAGCTCCACGCCGCAACGCGATGCCGCCACGTCCCATTCGCTCAGCGCGAACTCGCGCGTGGCTTCCCGGCCTTCCAGTAGCGGACGCAGGCTGCGGCCATGCTGCGGCCCCAGGGCCGACGCGCCGCCGTAGTCGCAGAAGGTCGCGGCCAGGTCCAGCGTGGAAACCGGATCTTCCACCTTTTTTCCGGCCGCGATGCCGGGACCGCTGGCCACCATGGCCACGCGCAGCAGGCCTTCGTAAGGCATGGGGCCTTTCAGCATCAGCCCATGATCGCCCAGCCACTCCCCATGGTCGGACGTGAAGATCACGATGGTGTCCTGGTCCAGACCGTATTCGCTCAGCGCCTTCATGATGCGCCCCACCTGATGGTCCACCAGCGAGATCATGCCGTAATAGTTGGCGATGATACGGCGCAGCGCCTCGTCGGACTGGGTCGGCATGCGCGAGAAATTCTGGCGCACCGCCTGCACCTCGGCATTGCCCATGGGCTTGCTTTCCATGCTCGCCCGGTGCCACCACGGCCTGCGGTCGTAGTCGGTGACGCGATGGCGCGGCAGATCGACCTCGTCGGGGTGATGCAAGCGCGACCAGGGCTCCGAGCAATCGAAGGGGTGATGCGGGTCGGGAAACGAGGCCCACAGGCAAAACGGCTGGTCGCGATGCTCCCGCAGGTAATCGAGGGCGCGGTCGCCGATCCAGGTCGAGTTGTGCCAGGCTACCGGCAATGCGGAATGGAAGGTTTGCGGCGCGCCGCTGGCCGGGCCCAGATCGGTCTGGTACAGCTGGTTGCGCAGCTCTCCCAACCCGTCGCCATAGTGCCAGCGCGAATGATTCAACCCTCCGGGCAAGGGCGTGGGCAACCAGTAATTGTGGCCCTCAACCACCAGCTCCACATGCTTGAAACCCATGTACGGGCCCGCCCAGCCCGGCCCCATGCCGGCCTCGCTGTACTGGCACTCGGGCCGCCCGGTGGCCTGAAAGGTGTGGTGCGTGGAAAAGTGCGCCTTGCCGATGAAGCCTGTGTCATAGCCTGCGGCAGCAAGGCTGCCGGCAAAGCCCGCCTCGCCGGTGCGCAGGTCCAGGTCTATGCCGTTGTCGCAGACGCCATGCGTCAGGGGCAACAAGCCGGTCAGCATGGAAGCACGCGAAGGCTGGCAGACGACGTTGGGCGTGATGCAGGCCGCGAAATGCGTGCCGGTGCGCGCCAGGAGGTCGATGTGCGGCGTCTTGACCCGCCGTCCCGCAAAGCCCAGGCAGTCGCCGCGATGCTGGTCGGTCGTAATGAGGAGAATATTGGGGCGTTTCATTGCTGCTTGCTGGTGGCGGTCTTGATGTCGGAAAGCACGGGCGCGAGAACCCGGGTGTCATGGGCGATACGGTCGCTCAAGCCCAGCCCGTCCTGGTCGCCCACGATCATGCCCTGGGCCTGCATCTTGTCCCGGACCTCCGGGCTCTTCAGGACGGCGGCCACGGCGCGCTGCAAATCGGCCAGCACCGGGGCCGGCGTGCGCGCCGGCGCGAACAGGCCGAACCAGCTGTAGAACGTGAAGTCCTTCACTTCGTCCTTCACCATCGGCAGGTCGGGCGCGCCCGCGATCGACGCGGCGCCCGCGTTGGCCAGGCCCTGCACCTTGCCGGCCTTGATCTGCGGCACGGCCGTGCTGGCGACGATGAACATCAGATCAACCTGGCTGCCCATCACGCCGACAAAGCCCTGGGGCGCAGCCTTGTACGGCACATGCTTGAGCGAGATGCCGGCCGCGTGCTCGAACAGCGCCATCGCCAGATGATGGGTCGAACCCGGGCCGCCACTGGCGTAGGTAATGGCGTCGGGCCGAGCGCGCGCCTGCTCCAACAGTTCACGCAAGGATTTGAATGGCGCCGTGGGCGATGCCACCAACACGTATTGCAGGGTCGCCAGCGTCGCGACGGGCGCAAAATCCTCGGTGCGATACGGCACATCCTGCATCAGGTACGGCACGGCCGTGAACGAGGCGTCCGGCCCCAGCAGCAGCGTGTAGCCATCGGGCTTGGCGCGCGCCACCGCCTGGGAGCCGATGACGCCGGCGCCGCCCGCACGGTTTTCCACAATGACGGGAACGCTCCATTGTTTGGACATTTCCGCGGCGACCAGGCGTCCGACCACGTCGGCCGCGCCGCCAGGCACCGAGGGCACCACCAGCGTGACGGGCCGGTCCGGATAAGCCGCAACCGCCGCCAGGGGTAAGGCCAGACTCAAGGCGGCCAGGGCGCCGCACACACGTTTCAGCATGATTGTCTCCATCCCGCGGCGCGCCTCATTGGCGGGCGGCTCGCTGGCAATCATCATCGGCCTGCTCATCATTCCAGTCCAATGATATATTTTTCACTTTCCATATCAGAGTTGATATGTAGAGATGAACCCTCCCGGCTCTGTCCCCCCCTTGCCGCCCGGCTGGTATCTGCGCGGCCGGCTGCGCCTGCGCCACCTGCAGCTCATGCTGTTGCTGGACGAAGTCCACAACGTCGGCGTGGCGGCGCAACGCATGGCCACCACCCAGCCCGCCGTGTCGCGCATGATCGCGGAACTGGAGGACATGCTCGGCGCGCGGCTGTTCGACCGGACGCCCAAGGGCACCTTCCCCACGCCCCACGGCGACTCCCTGATCCGCCATGCCCGCTGGGTGCTGGGCGACCTGGAACGCATGAGCGGCGAATGGTCCGGCGCGCCCGATCTCGACGTGGAAACCATCCATGTCGGCGTCAACTCGGCGGCGGCGGCCTCTCTGGTGCCGCGCGCGCTGCTGCGTTTCGAGCAGCAGGCGGCCAACGTCAATGTGCTGGTGCGCGAGGGTTCACTGGAAGCGTTGATGCCAGACCTGCACACCCGCAAGCTGGACCTGCTGGTCGCGCGCATGGGGGCTGCCGTCCGCACGCCCGACACCCTGACGCAAGTGCTGTACGAAGAACCTATGTGCATATGCGCGCGCAGCGGGCATCCATTGGCGGGGGTGGCCCAGGTCTCCTGGGCGCAACTGGCGGCCTACCCGTGGATCATGCCGCCGCGCGGCAGCCCGGCGCGCATCGGCCTGGACATGCTGCTGCAGCGCCACGGCCTGTACCCGCCCTCGCGCATCGAGTCGGCTTCGGCCCTGAACAATATGATGCTGATGGCCAATAGCGACCTGCTGTCGCTGCTGCCCCGCTGCGTCGCACGCCACGCCGCCGGCGGCCGCGACATCGCCATCCTGGATATCGAACTGCCGCCCGTGTTCGGCCCGCTGGGCATCGTGCGGCACCACAGCCTGGATTTGTCGCCGCGGATGCGGGATTTGATCGAGTGCCTGCGGGCCGAGGCGGCTGACGCGGCGGCCGCATCAGCGTCGAGATGATTCAGGGTGACGCTGCCGCCCAGCCGGCCCCCCTGTTGTCCCGCTCTCAATGTGCCGTGGCATCGGCTGGGTTGGCGGCGACAGCGTCGCCGCGCTTGGCGCTCTCAAAAAACGATGCCAGCGCGTAAAGCGCCATCCCACCGAAGGTTGCCGTTCCTATCCCTCCAAGCGGAAATCCAAAAATCTCGACCGTGAAGTCTCCCGTACCCATGATGATGATCGCTGCCGCGACGATCGTGTTTTTGTTCTGAGTGAGGTTCACCCGATGGCTCACCCAGATTCTTACACCCGCAACGGTGATCAGACCGAACGCGACGATGCTCACTCCAGACATCACCGCAGGGGGAATCGTCGTGATGGCCACACCGAACTTCGGGCAGAATCCAAGTGCGATGGCCGTGAACGCCGCGATCACGAAGGTCAACGTAGAGTAGATCTTGGTCATCGCCATGACGCCGATGTTCTCGGCATAGGTCGTCGCTCCGACACCGCCGATGCCTCCCGAAACCACGGTCGCTATCCCATCGCCAAAGAAGGCGCGCCCCATGTAGCCATCCAGATTCTTACCCGTTATGACCTCCACCGCCTTGAGGTGGCCGAGATTCTCGGCGGCAAGAATGATGGCGACCGGGACCATCATGATGCTGGCCTGCAGTGTGAAAGACGGCGCGGTAAAGGCAGGTAAACCAAACCACGGGGCTGCGATGATGGGCGCGAAATCGATGGGCCTGCCCAAACCGGCCACATTGGCGAGCAGCGCGTAGATGGCGTAGGACATCAGTACTCCGAGCAGCAGCATGAGGCGTTGCCACATTCCGCGCGCGCCGACGGCCAACGCGAGAACCGAGATGATCGTGACGAATGCCATCGCCGAATCGAACGTGCTGCTGCTGGCTTCCTTGACGGCAACCCCGGCCAGATTCAGGCCCAGGACCGCGACCACGCCGCCGGTCACGACCGGCGGCATGATTTTTTCGATCCAGCCCACGCCGAACTTCATCACGACGAGACCCAAGCCGGCATAGGCGACCCCGCACGCAATGATTCCGCCCAAGGCCACAGGAATCTGCGGATTCGGCCCCTGGCCCGAGTATCCGGTCACGGCGATGACCGCCGCGGCGAAGGCAAAACTGGACCCGAGGTAGCTGGGCACCCGTCCGCCCACGACCACGAAGAAGATCAGCGTCCCTACCCCGGACATGAAGATCGAGACGCTCGGATCAAATCCCACGATCAGCGGAGCAATGAAGTTGGCCCCGAACATGGACACAACGTGCTGCATGCCTATGACGACGGTCTCCGGCCAAGGCAGACGTTCGTCGGGGCCTATAGGTTGGTCCGTATCGCGCGTCTCGCGCAGGCGCCACCTTGGAAAATAGCCTTTGTTCATGGAATTTCCCCTTGCCACGTCACGCGGCTATCGCTTCGGAGGATGTCGAACGCTCGGCTTGAAACTCCGGAATGATTTCACGGCCATAGGTGGCAATGATGTTCTCTTCGTCGCCGCTATCCAGGTAGATGTTGAACTGCGTCACGCCGGCGTCCTCCAGCGCATGGATCTTCTGGATGTGATCGCTCGCCTGGCCCAGCACGCAGAAGGACGAAACGACTTCAGGCGTGATGAAATCCAGGTAAGGGTTGTCGCTTTGGCCATGCTTGGAATAGTCATAGCCGCGCCGGTTCTCCACATAGCTGGTCAGGCTGTGCGGCACCAGGTCCGTATCCTTGCCGTATTTTTCAACAATGTCCGCAACGTGGTTCCCGACCATGGCCGGGAACCACTTCGTCGCTTCGAAGCAAGCCTCGGCCGACCCCAAGTACGCAGGCGCCGCGGCCATCACGCGGAACTTTTCCGGATCCTTGCCCACGGCCGCCGCGGCCTCCTTGCACTGGTCCGCGAACCATTTGCACAGTCCGGGCTCGGCGATCTGCAGGACTACGCCATCCGCGTGCTCGCCGGCGCACTTCAGCGCCATCGGGCCATATGCGCCGATCCAGGATGGCATCTCGTAGCCCACCGCCCACGGGAACTTGACCGGATTGGGGTTGCCGTCATAGCTGACCTCGTCGCCGCGCACCATGCCCTTCACTTTCGAGACGAATTCGGCAACCCGCTCCAGTGACGCGGGCTTGCCGCCCATCACTCGGCGCGAACTGTCGCCGCGCCCGACCGCCACGTCGAAACGCCCCCCGCTTTGCTTGGCAAGCGAACCGAACAACGACGCGGCCAGCGACCAGTCGCGCACGTCTGGGTTGGTCACCAAGGGGCCAAAGCGCATCTCCTTCGTATGCTCCATGCACATCGCGATGGCCGGATAAGGTTCGCGCCAGAGGATGTGGGAATCGTAGAACCAGCAGTACTTGAAGCCCGCCACCTCGGCCATGCGGACCAGGTAGCGCGCGCGATCGGCTTCGACGAAGCCCTTGAAGCAAATGCCGAATTCCATGCTGTTTCTCCTTACATGACCTGAGGATCGGTCTGAATGTCTCGATAACGGTTCTTCAATAGAACTCAATGAATTTTTCGATTGGAAAATTTTTTTCCATTCGTCAAATTTCCAGCGAGTCTACTAACCGCATTTGAGACACGACATGTACAGTTCGGCGCCATGGCAGCCAACCATGTCGGCAGAACGACCTGAACAGTTCGACGAGGTACGCGCAGGGCCGAGCCCCGGACACATCAACGATATGAACCGGCGCTTGCGTCGCGCTTTAGGCAAGGAGGAGCATGGCGCGCTGGAACACGCGCAGCCGCTGGCACGCGCGCCGGGCTCCGGTACGCGATGCCTGAAGCAGGGGAATGCGACGAGGCTATTCCGGCATGAGCATCCGGAACACCATCTCGCTGATGGTCTTGAACGCCTCGTCGAAATCGCGGCGCCCCAATGCTCTCTTGTCCAGGACCAGAAGCATCTGTGGAGCAAAATCCGCGTAGGCCTGCGTCGAGGCCCAGATCACAAAGAAAAGATGATGCGCGTTGACGGGCCGCACCTTGCCCTGCTCGATCCAGCGTTCGACCATCTGGATGTCTTCCATCAAGACCGGGATCAATTGCTTGCGGATTTCTTTCCCATAAGTCTTGGCGCCGCCGATGATCTCCAGGGCAAAGACTCTGGATCCATGGGGACGCCTGCGGGAAAACTCCAGCTTCGCATGGATGTATGCGGACATCGCATCCATGGGGCTCAGCTCGGACCGGCCGATCTCCCTCAAGCGGCTCAGCCAATCTTCCAGCACATCGCCTAGAACCCGCTGATAGAGCGCCAGCTTGGTGGGGAAGTAATAGAGCAGATTCTGCTTGGACAGGCCTGCCGCTTCCGCGATGGTGGCCAGCGAGCTGCCTTCGAATCCGTAGGTGGAAAAGGATTCCTCCGCGGCCGCCAATACCACGGTCTCAAGATTATCCCGAAGCGATTCGCGGCGCCCCGCACGCGCGGGCCGGCTCAGTACAGATGCAAATTGACTCATGGCAAATCCTGCTTTCGCCTGCCCCGCGCTCGCGCTGCCCCATCTGGCTGGACAGACAAAGAACAGGGACTCAAGGCCTGAGCCCGGTATTGTACCGGGCTCAAGTCTTAGCGATTCGACGGGAACGCAAAGACCACGCCTTCACGCACGCCGGCCGAAGGCCAACGTTGCGTGATGGTCTTGCGCTTCGTGTAGAAGCGAACCGCGTCGGGACCATAGGCGTGCAGGTCGCCAAAGAGGGACCGCTTCCAGCCGCCGAACGAATGGTAGGCGACAGGCACGGGCAACGGCACGTTGACGCCGACCATGCCGACCTGGATGTTGTCGCTGAAGTACCTGGCGGCTTCGCCGTCCCGGGTGAAGATGCAGGTACCGTTGCCATACTCGTGGGCGTCGATCATTTCCATCGCTTCCTGCAAGGAGTTCAATCTCACCACGCCGAGCACCGGTCCAAAGATCTCTTCCTGGTAGATCGACATTCCGGGTTTGACATGGTCGAACAGGCAGGGGCCCAGGAAATAGCCGTCCCGCGCGTGCGCCACTGCGCCACGCCCATCGACCACGAGACGGGCGCCGGCCGCCACGCCTTGCGCAACATATGCGCTCACCTTCTCGAAATGAGGCTTCGATACCAAGGGTCCCATGTCGTTGCCCGCTTCCAGGCCTGGACCGACCTTCATCTTGCGAATCTCGAGCGCCAGCTTTTCCACCAGCGCATCTGCCGTCTGGTCGCCGATGACCGCCACCAGCGGAATCGCCATGCAGCGCTCCCCGCAGGACCCATAGGCCGCGCCCAGCAGTGAACTCACGGCGTTGTCGATGTCTGCGTCTGGCATGACGATGGCAAAGTTCTTGGCGCCGCCCAGCGCCTGGACGCGCTTGCCGTGGGCGCAACCCGTCGTGTAAATGTATTCGGCGATAGGCGTGGACCCCACGAAGCTAACAGCTTTGACCCGGGTATCGGTCAGCAGCGTATCCACCGCCTCCTTGTTGCCATTGACAATGTTCAACACGCCCGGCGGCAGACCGGCCTCGATCGCGAGCGAGGCGAGCAGCAGTGTCGATGACGGCGTCTTTTCCGACGGCTTCAGGATGAACGTGTTGCCGCATGCCACCGCCATGGGCCACATCCACAGGGGAACCATGACGGGGAAATTGAAGGGAGTGATACCCGCGACCACGCCCAGCGGCTGGAACTCGCTCCAGGAATCTATGCTCGGCCCCACGTTCTTGCTGTGCTCGCCTTTGAGCAATTGCGGCACGTAGGTGGCGAACTCGACGTTCTCGATCCCCCGCTGCAACTCTCCATGCGCATCGGACAGCACCTTGCCGTGCTCTTCCGCCAGCAACCGGGCCAGACGGTCGGCGTTGTCTTCCAGGATGGTCTTGAAGCGGCTCATCACGCGCGCGCGCTTGAGCGGCGGCGTGTTGCGCCAAGCCGGAAACGCGGCCTGCGCCGCCGCGATGGCCTCCTCCACCGTGGCCTTGCTGGCTAGCGCCACATTCTTGGTCGTCGCGCCGGTCGCCGGATCAAAAACGGGCTGTACCGATTCCGCCCGGCAAACATGCCGTCCATTGATAAAGTGTCCGATCGTGTTCGTTACCGTGTATTCATTCTTCATATTCATGGTCCAGTTTGGAATTGATGGTTTCTCAAGCGGTCGTCTTGATCGCGTCCCCGAGGACATTGATCAAATCGTCGATCTCGGCTTGCGTGGAGATGAACGGCGGCGCCAGCTGGATGGTGTCCCCGCCGTACCGGACATAGAATCCCTTGCTCCAGCAATGTTGAGCGATCTCGTAGGGGCGGCGCGCGGGCTCTCCCGGAACCGCCTCGATCGTCAATCCAGCCGCCAGGCCGATGTTCCGGATATCCGCGACGTGCCTGGCGCCACGCAATTCATGCACCCGCTCCTCGAAGTAAGGGGCGAGCTGCGCAACGCGAGCCACGGCGTCATCCTTGACCAGCAGGTCCAATGCAGCAATGCCTGCCGCGCAGGCCACCGGATGCGCCGAATAGGTGTAGCCGTGCGGAAACTCAAGCATGTAGTCCGGGCCGCCCGCCGCCATGAATGCGCCATAGATCTCAGGCGTGGCGACCACTGCGCCCAAGGGCTGAACGCCATTGGTCACCTGCTTGGCAATATTGATGATGTCGGGAACCACCCCGAACCGCTCCGCGCCGGTCATGGCGCCGGAGCGTCCGAAGCCCGTGATGACTTCGTCGAAGATCAGCAGAATGTCGTGCGCCGTGCATATCTCCCGCAGACGACGCAAGTAGCCTTGCGGCGGAATGATGACGCCGGCCGAACCGGCGAACGGTTCGACGATCACGGCCGCAATGTTGGACGCATCGTGTAAAGCGATGAGATCGAGCAGTTTGTCGGCCAGTTCAGCGCCTTCCGTCGGCATGCCCCGAACGAACGATCCGCTTGCCGGTTGCGTGTGGGGAAGATGATCCGCATCGACCGCCTGGCCAAACACCTTGCGGTTGCCGCCTATGCCGCCAACCGAAATGCCGCCGAAGTTCACCCCATGGTAGCCCTTCTCGCGGCCGATCAGCCTGGTCTTGGACGCCTTGCCCCGCGCCCGCCAATAGGCCCGCGCCATCTTCAAGGAAGTGTCGGCCGCCTCCGAGCCCGAACCTGTGAAGAACACATGCTCCAAGCCCTTCGGCATCAATTGCTTGATCCTGTTGGCCAATTCGAATGACAGCGGGTGCGCATACTGGAACGCCGGAGAATAGTCCAGGCGCGCGACCTGGCGGCTCACCGCCTGCGTGATTTCCTCGCGGCAATGCCCCAGCCCCGTGCACCAAAGCCCCGAAAGTCCATCAAAGATCTTGCGCCCATCCGCATCGAAGTAATAGCTGCCCTTGGCGCCCACTATCATGCGCGGATCCCGCAGGAAATTGCGGTTTCCGGTGAAAGGCATCCAGTGGGCCTGCAACCATGTCCGCTCGGTGTTCACCGGAAACTCCGGGTCCGCACTGTTCGCGATCTGGCCGCTGGTCTCGAGTACTGCATTCATCGTTCGTCCTCCAATATGGGCGGGTCATCGCCCTGTGTGCTTCGTGATTCCGTCCCGCTCCCTTTTCTCCCGCAGGTAGGCCGCGTTGTGCGCAGTCAACTTTCCCGGACATGGCACGACACGTGCCACCGTGATCCCCGCCGCTTCGAGCGCCGCGGACTTGTGCCGGTTGTTGGTCAACAGTTCAATTCGGCCGATGCCGAGGAGCCTGAGCATCTCTGCCGCATCCCGATAGTCCCTGGGGTCTTCCGGGAAACCGAGGCGGCGGTTGGCCTCGAACGTACCGACCCCCTCCTGCTGCAGCAGATAGGCGTCGATCTTCGCCGCCAGCCCGATGCCCCGTCCTTCCTGCCGTAGATAGAGAATCGCGCCGCCCGCCTCCTCGATGCGGGAGATGGCAGCGTCCAACTGCGTGCCGCAGTCGCAGCGCAACGATCCGAATACGTCGCCAGTCACGCACTCCGAATGCACGCGCACCAGCGGGCACGCTGATAGCTCGCCGAAAACAAGTGCGAAATGATCCGCATGCGAAAGACCGGAAAAGGTGACCAGTCGGCATGGACCGCTGGCCGAAGACACCGGCAGATCGACCTGTGCGCGGACTGCCGCCGTTTCGACCCGATGGGCGCGCGCGCTCATCATTCGACCGCCCGGAGCATGTCCTCGACCACCTTCTTGGCATCGCCAAATACCATCATGGTCTTGTCCATGTAGAACAGCTCGTTATCCAGGCCCGCATAGCCGGCAGCCATCGACCGCTTGTTGACGATGATGGTCTTGGCCTTGTAGGCCTCGAGGATGGGCATGCCGTAGATCTGACTGCCCTTGGTGTGCGCCGCCGGATTCACCACATCGTTTGCGCCCAGCACAATGGCCACATCCGTCTGCCCGAACTCGCTGTTGATGTCCTCCATCTCGTGGACCTGGTCGTAGGGCACTTCGGCCTCGGCCAGCAGGACATTCATGTGACCCGGCATGCGGCCGGCGACGGGATGGATGGCATATCGCACATTCACGCCCTTTTCGGTCAGCTTCTGGGCGAGCTCCTTGACCGCATGCTGCGCGCGCGCGACAGCCAGGCCGTAACCCGGAACGATCACGACGCTCTCCGCGTTGCCCAATACGAAGGCTGCGTCGTCCGGGCTGCCG
Source organism: Achromobacter pestifer (assembly GCF_013267355.1). Classification (NCBI taxonomy): domain Bacteria; kingdom Pseudomonadati; phylum Pseudomonadota; class Betaproteobacteria; order Burkholderiales; family Alcaligenaceae; genus Achromobacter; species Achromobacter pestifer. Next base: position 3,107,119 of record NZ_CP053985.1, on the reverse strand, counting down.
CTCTTCACGTTTCTCTGGATCGCTGAACCTCCACCCACGGTGGCTTCCTGGCTGCCGAAGCCCCCCAGAATCACGTTGAAGAAGGAGCGGTTCATCGCCTTGCACATGATGTAGCTCAGGATTGCCCCCGAGCTCCCCACCAGCGAGCCCGCGATGATGAGCATCGGATTGTTCAGCGAGAATCCAATTCCCGCCGCCGCCCATCCCGAATAGCTATTGAGCATGGACACCACCACGGGCATGTCCGCGCCGCCGATCGGAACGATGATCAAGACACCGATCAGGAAGGAAAGCGCCACCATCGAATAGAAGGCGTAGCCGTTCTCGGTCGCGACGAACCATCCGCCCAGCGCCAGGATCGCAACGGCGATCGCAAGATTCAGCCAGTGCTGACCGGCGAATCTGACGGGTGCGCCTTGGAAAACACGGAGCTGGTATTTTCCCGAAAGCTTGCCAAACGCGATGACCGAGCCACTGAAGGTGATCGCACCGATGGCCGCGCCGAGAAACAGCTCCAGCCGGTTACCGTGGGGAATCGGCAAGCGCGCGATACCCTCGGCGATAGCTGCCCCCCCAGAGGGCGTCAAGCCGTTGCCGGCGACGCCCGGCGCCTGCACAATGCCGAAGGCCCAGGGTTCGGTAACCGCGGCGACCGCGATCAGCACGGCAGCCAGGCCGATCATGCTGTGCATGAACGCGACCAGCTCCGGCATCTTCGTCATTTCCACCCGCTGGGCCATCAGTACCCCCGCGAGCGCGCCGGCGGCAAGGCCCAGCAACACATAGATCAACCCGGTCGTTTCGCCGTACACGTCGAATATCAGCGCAACGGTGGTGACAATGGCGATCAGCATGCCGGCCATGCCGAAAGTGTTGCCACGGATCGCCGTGGAAGGATGAGACAAGCCCTTCAATGCCTGGATGAAGCAGATGCTCGCGACCAGGTATAGGGCCGTTACAACGTTTGCATTCATTTCTCGAATCTCCGCACTGCCGGAACAAGCTGTCGCCTATTCCTGCTTCCTGGTTTTCTTCTTGAACATGGCGAGCATCCGCTTCGTCACGAGGAATCCGCCAAATACATTCACCGCCGCCAAGGCGACGGCGACCAGGCCGGCCCCACGGCCCAGCGGCGTCGATGTCATGGCTGCCGCCAGGATCGCGCCGACGATGACAATCCCGGAAATGGCGTTGGTGACGGCCATCAAAGGGGTATGAAGCGCGGGCGTTACCGTCCACACCACGTGATACCCGACATAGATGGCCAGAACGAAAATGATGGCGTTGATCAAGGTGATGTCTACTGATTCCATTACTTGCCTCGCGTAACGTTGCCTTGATGAGTGACCAGACATGCCGCAACGATGTCGTCGTCCATCGGCACATGGAGCTTTCCTTCGCCGTCGATGATGAGGTTCAGGAACGACAGCACATTGCGCGCATAGAGTGAGCTTGCGTCCGCGGAGGCCTGCGCCGGCAGGTCCGTTTCGCCGACTATCGAGACGCCGTGCGCCTTGACCGTCTCGCCGGCCACCGTCAACGGGCAGTTGCCCCCATTGGACGCAGCCAGGTCCACGATCACGGAACCCGCACGCATGGTCTTCACCATCTCTTCCGTGATCAGGACAGGCGCCAATCTGCCCGGGATAAGCGCTGTCGTGATCACAATGTCCGCTCGGGCAATCTGTTTCGCCACCTGCAGCCGTTGCCGATCCAGCCAACTCTGAGGCATGGGACGCGCATAGCCGCCGCTGCCTTCGGCTGCCGTCCGTTCCTCATCCGTCTCGCAAGGGACGTCAATGAACTTCGCGCCTAGGGATTCAACCTGTTCCTTGACCGAAGGCCGCACGTCGCAGGCCTCCACCGAAGCGCCCAGGCGCTTGGCCGTGGCGATGGCCTGCAGGCCGGCCACCCCCACGCCCAACACCACGACCTTGGCCGCCTTGACCGTACCCGCGGCGGTCATCAGCATGGGAAAGAAGCGCGGATAGCGCGCGGCCGCGACGACCACGGCCTTGTATCCAGCGATGTTCGCCTGGCTTGAAAGCACATCCATGCTTTGAGCACGACTGGTCCGAGGCGCGGCCTCGAGCGCAAAGCTGGTGAGACCCGCGCGCGCCAGATGGTCCAGGCCCTCAGGCTCGAAAGGATCCAGCATCCCGACCAAGGTGGCGCCCGGCCGCATGGACCTCAACTCATCGGGCGACGGAATCCTGACTTTGAGCACCAGATCGCAGGCCAGTGCGCCGCGGGCATCCGTCATGCTTGCTCCAGCATCCAGGAAAGCGTTGTCGGTGATGCATGCCTGTACGCCGGCTCCCGTCTCCACCCGGACGTCGTACCCCCGCGATTTCAAGCGCTTGACGGTTTCCGGCGTGACAGCGACCCGCGCTTCTCCCGGCGATCGCTCTGTTGGAACACCTATCTGCATTTCTCCCCCCTTTTTTGTTCCTGCCAACGAATTCCGTGCCGGCGTATTCCGGCCCACGGCATGGATCTGAACCGGTCAGCGCTCGACCGGCCTGGCGTGGGCCAGCATCGCGTGCAGCAAGACATTGCATCCAGCCTCGAGGTGCTCCGGTTTGGCGTCCTCGACTTCGTTGTGGCTGATGCCGTCCTTGCATGGCACGAAGATCATCCCCGCAGGAGCGAGCCGCGACACGTAGATGGCGTCATGCCCGGCACCGGACACCACATCCATGGACGAGTAGCCCAGCGCTTCGGTCGCATTCCGGACCGCCGACACGCAGCTCTCGTCGAACGCGCATGGCGGGTAGTAGGAAACACGCTCGATCTCGACGGACAGGCCCGATTCACGCCTGACACGTTCCACGACGGCCAGCAGCTCGGCGTGCATCCCGTTCAACAGTTCGTCATTGACGTTGCGCAGGTCGATGGAAAACCTGACCTCGCCCGGAATGACGTTGCGGCTGTTGGGATGGACCTGCACCATGCCGACGGTGCCACGGCCATAGGGCTGATGGCGATCCGCGATGGCAACGACCTCCTGCATGATGCGTGTCGACACCTGAAGCGCATCCTTGCGCAACGGCATCGGGGTCGGGCCTGCATGCGCCTCCATGCCGGTCACGACGCAGTCGTACCAGGACAGGCCCAGAACTGCGGGAACTACGCCTATGACCTTGTCGGCGTCCTCGAGCACCGGTCCCTGTTCGATGTGCGCTTCGAAATACGACCCGATCGGACGGCTGCCCGGCTTGTGCGGGCCGCAATATCCGATGCGCACCAGTTCGTCCCGGACGCTCAGGCCATCCACGTCGGTAGCGTCGTAGGCGTGCTCCAGCGTGAACGCTCCGCAGAAAACGCCGGATCCCATCATGACCGGAACAAATCGCGTTCCTTCTTCATTGGTCCAGAACACGACTTCGATCGGGGCCTCCGTCTGGATCCCGTGATCGTTGAGCGTTCTGACGACCTCCAGGCCCGCCAGCACGCCGTAGTTCCCGTCAAACTTTCCGCCAGTGGGCTGCGTATCGATATGGCTGCCCGTGACGACCGGCGGCAGCTCCGGATTCCTGCCCTCGCGGCGCATGAAAACATTGCCTATCTGGTCCACGGCGACCGTCATTCCCGCATCCCGAGCCCATTGCACAACCAGATCCCGCCCCTGGCGATCCAGATCGGTGAGCGCCAGTCGTTTGACGCCGCCCTTGGGCGTCGCCCCGATTTCGGCCAGCGTCATCAACGAATCCCACAAGCGCCCGCCCTGCACCCGCAACTCTCCTACTGTCTCCATCTCGTTCTCCTTGGATCATTCAGTGACCTGGCGCTGCGCGGCGCATGCCCGTTTCTCATCCACGGTTGTCCTGCCTGCGCAGACCTGTTTTTCCTACGTGCCGGGCGCCCAGATGCGCAAGCCCGCATGAGAGAAGGGAACCTTCTTGCTCATGTTCAGACGGATGAGCAGGGGCGTGATGCCCTCCACCACGCGCGCGTTCTCCACCGGCCCTGCGTCGTAGGCGCGCACGCCGATGCGCTCGACCAACGCCAACACTTCCTCTTTTTCTTCCTGCGCGTTGCCGACAATGAGAATGTCGCAATTGATGGCGGCCTCGAGGTCGTTGAGTGTGTGTGCCGAAACGTTATGCAGCGCGCCCACCACGGCGACCCCGTCGCCGACGATGCGCTGGGCCTGCTCAGTGGCCGAGCCCTCCGGCGGCATCGCGAGGGCTCGGGGATTCTTGTCCGCCAGCGGCACGACCAGATCGACGAGGATCCGGTCCCGGACGCGCGAAGCGACCGATTCGACGGTGCTGGCGTGGGCGGCGAAAGGAACCGCAATAAGGACGAATCGGACGGACTTCGCGACTGCCTCTTCGTTCGAGCATCCCACTATCGTTGCCGCGGCAGGATATGGAACAAGCTTCTGATTGAGTTCGGCAGCGATGGCGCTTGCACGCTCGCCATCGCGCGAACCGACCGCCACCGGCACGCCGGCTTTGGCGAATCGCAGGGCCAGGCCCTGACCCTGGGGCCCGGTACCGCCAAGAATTGCAATAGTCATTTGAAAAGATCCTCGTTTGGATGACGCACATAGTCGACCGCGCGCGCCGACGCCGATCGATCCCATTCGATTCCCCGGAAAAGGATCACCGGCGTCGCGGCATCCTTCGCCATGAGCAAGCCGCTGGCCGCGGCGATCTCGTCTGCCAGGGCCTGCTGCGAAACATTGAGCCGGCGGCCGTAGGCATCTTTCTTGCCGACCCAGTCCACGATGGGGACAACGCCGTCCACGCCGATCGCGACATTGAGCAGCCCGCGCCGCCAGGGCCGGCCAAAGGTGTCGCTGATGATCACGCCCGGCCTGACGCCAGTCGCGTCCGCGATGGTTTCGGCTATCCCGCGCGCACTGGCGTCCGGATCCTCGGGCAGCAGCAACAGCGTGTCCGCGGCCAGCTCATCTCCCAGGTTGGATTCATCGATTCCTGCGTTCGCGCAGACCCAACCCGCCTTGTGGCGCGCGATGACGATCCCATCTGGCGGAGCGTCCACCACCCGGAGAATCTCGCTGCTTTCATCCAGGATGGCCTGTACCTTTGCGGCATTCTTGCCGCTGCGGGCGGCGATATCGCGCGCTTGAGGACCGGCTTCGATAGCACCAGCCTGGCGGGTCCGGCCCTCTGCTTTCGAGACGATCTTCTGGGCGATGACGAACACATCCGATGGCAACAGCGCCAGGTCCATCGGCGCAATCGCATCGAGTATGAGTCGGCCGATATCGCACCCCTGCTTGACGGCCGGGATACCCGAGATCGCGAATGCTTGCATCGAAGCGCAGCCTTGAGGGTTCTTCATAGGTAGGCTCCGGCCCCGACGCCGATCCGGCGCGCCTCAGCACGGTCACAGGGCGAATCGACATCGAGCCCAATGAACGGAAGAGAAACCGTCACGGCGCGCATGCCCAGCTCCAGCGCTTGATGTAGATGCTTACGCGCCGAGTCCGCGCCATAGCGAAACGTGAATGCGTTGGGTAGCTTCAGCAGCAAGGCATTCGTTCCGCCATCGTGCGCCCTTGCCGTCACCAGGTCGTAGCGGTCCGCCAGCTCCAACAGCGCATCGAATTCAACCGTCTTCAGGATGGCCAGATCGGCAGGCAGCACGATCAGACGGTCATAGCGCCTGAGCCGCGCATAGGACAGCGCCATGGCGACGGCGGCATTCAGCCCGGCCACACCGATGGGCTCGCGCAAGGCCGATGCTCCCGCCCGTCTGGCGGCTCTCGCGACTTCAGATGAAGGCGTGACGACCAGGCGGTCCAGCTGCGGATAGTTCTCCGAGAAGAACGCCTGACCGTATTCGAACAGGACCTTCGCCAGCCGCTGGCGCGCCCCTGAATCGAGTTCCCCGGACAATCTGGTCTTCGCGTCGGCGTATGCCTTCATCGGCATGGCGATCAGGGTTTTCATGAGCGCGCCCTCGCCAAGGGCTCGCCACGGCGCGTGCCGGCCCAGGAGATCAAGGTGCTTGCCAAGCGAGTCGCACTGGCCGCATCCGCAATCAGTGTGTGTGCGCACAGTACGGGGACGCCGATGGCGCCTGATATTCCGGCTTGGTCGGCGGCATCGCCATGGTCGATGACCATGGCATCGACCAGTCCGTCGTACATGCGCGCGATACCCAGGTTGCCCGGCGGGAAGTGGAGGTCGGCCGCAAGCGCCGCAAGAGGCCCTTTGACCGCGGCCCCGCGCAGCAGGGGGGAAACGGCGACGATCGATGCGGACGCAGCCGCCAAAGCTGTGCGCATGCCCGGAATGGCAAGCATCGGATGGATGGACAGCAGCGGGTTGGAGGGCGCGATCACGATCAGATCGGCACATGCAATCGCCTCCCGCACGCCCGGCGCCGGCATGGCCTGGCCGGCCCCCGCATACTCCAGCGATGCGACCGCGGGTTTGGCGCGGCGCTCGACGAACCATTGCTGGAAACGCAGCCGTCCCTCTGCTGTGGAAACGATGGTGGGGACTTCGCTGTCCGTGGCTGGCAGAATCGCCGCGGACACGCCCAGCGCATGAGCGGCGGCGCGAGTGATCGAGGACAGGGGATGGCCCTGGCGCAGCCGGTGCGAGCGAAAGATGTGAAGCCCGATATCCCTGTCGCCTAGCGACATCCACGTATCTTCCGAGCCCAGGGTCCGTAGCGTGGCGAGAGCGCCGGCTGTATCGCCCGCCAGGCCCCACCCTTGCTCGCGGTTGACCAGGCCCGCCAAGGTATACGTGATCGTGTCGATGTCGGGACACACCCGCAGGCCATGAAACCAATCGTCGTCCCCGACATTGGCGATCACCGTCAGTTGGCCCACTCTAGGCTCTGCGGACAGGCCAACCGCCATGCGGGCGCCGCCTACGCCGCCGGCCAGGAGCACAATGCGCAAGGGCGCGCTGCGGTCAGACATGAGCAGCCTCCCTGGCGGCGCCGCGCGAGATGTTCTTCAGGAACAGGATCGGATCCTGCTGCCGCGGTTTGAGCGGCGCGATATCCTGGGGATCATGGTCCGCGTATGACTCGATATGCTGGTACAGGGTACTGCGGCGGATTGGGCTTTTCCCTGCGTCGCGAATAATCCGGACCATTTCGGCCGAGGTCAGCTCCTCTCCGAAGGTGGCTCCGGCCGACCGGGAGATCGACTCGTCCATCAGCGTCCCGCCCAGGTCGTTGACACCCGCATTGAGCAACGCGCGAGCGACCTGCGGACCAAGCTTCACCCATGAAGCCTGGATGTTGTCGATCCATCCAGCCAGCATGATGCGTGCGATGGCGTGCATCTTGAGATGCTCCTCCTGCGAGGCGCCCGCGCGCACGCCGGGAATCTCGCGCTCCACATACAAAGGCGCTTCCGCGTGCACGAAACCCAGCGGCACGAACTCGGTGAATCCGCCGGTCTCTTTCTGGATGGACCGGATGAGATCGATGTGGGCAGCCCAATGCCGCGGACCGTCCACGTGGCCGTACATGATGGTCGCGGTGGTTTTCAAGCCCACCTGATGCGCTGCCCGCACGGTGTCGACCCAGGCCTGCGCGCTCAGCTTGTTGCGCGTGAGCTGCTTGCGGACTTCCGTGTCCAGAATCTCGGCGGCGGTGCCAGGCATCGAGCCCAGCCCTGCCTCCCGGAGTTCCTGGATCAGGGCGGCAGGCGTGGTCTTCAGTTTGTGCGCGCCGAACCAGATTTCGAACGGCGAGAACGCGTGGATGTGCATGCCGGGCACTTCCGCTTTCACGGCTAGCACCAGGTCGCGGTAGTAGGTGGGCGGCAAATCCGGATTCAAGCCGCCTTGCATGCAAACCTCCGTGGCACCGCGATCCCAGGCCACTCGCGCGCGGTGCGCGACCTCTTCCATGCTTATCCACTCGGCGCCCGCCTCTTCGCGCCGCTTGGCGAATCCGCAGAAACGGCAACCCATGTAGCAAACATTGGTCGGGTTTATATTGCGCGTCACGACAAACGTGACGGCGTCGCCCACCCGCTGGCGCCTGACGGCGTCCGCGGCTGCGGCCAGGGCCGGCAACTCCCGCGCCTGGGCCGAGAACAGACGTACGCCGTCGGCTCTGCTTGTCTCCCTGCCGTCAAGGGCTGCCTCAAGAATCCGGCGCAGCGCCGGCGAGCATTGCGCCAATGCGGATTGCAGATCCGGCGCCGCGTTTCCGATCAGATCAGGAATGTCCAGGCTAGTCATGTCGGCCTCTCAGGCAAGCGCCGCGATTGTGAGATCGGTTTGCACCTTGGCCAAGCCATCGGCGCGCGCGAGCCTCTCCATTGCCGTCGACAGGCGTGGCGCAAGATAAGTCGCCCTTTCCTGAAGAAAGCGGGGGTAGGTGGTCAATCTTTCGGTCAGCTGCATGCCGCGCTCGGCACAGCGGCGGAGGATTTCGGCCAACGCGGGCCAGGCTCGCTCCGGATTGATGTGGTCCGCGGTCACAGGAGAAATCCCCCCCCAATCGTTGATGCCAGCGTCCAGATAGCGCTCGAAATCCTCGCTGAGGTTCGGCGGCGCCTGCAATGAAACGTCCGGCGGCAGCACCAGGCGAGCCGCCGCTATCGTGCGCAGCATGTCATCCATGTCGGGTTCTGGCGCGTGCATCATCAAGGTTCCCGGTTTGGCGCGGAAGTTCTGGACGATGACCTCCTGGAGGTGACCGTGGCGCTTGTGGATTTCACCTAATGCAATCAGGCTGTCCACGCGCTCTTCCCAGGTTTCGCCGATGCCGATGAGGATCCCGCTGGTCGTAGGCACATTGAGTTGGCCCGCGCGTTCCAGCGTGCGCAGCCGCTGTGCCGGCACTTTGTCGGGGCACGCGTAATGGGCCATGCCTTTTTGCACCAGCCGGCGGCTGACGTTTTCCAGCATGAGTCCCACGCTGCCGGCGACGCTTCGGATGTCCGCCAGCTCGTCAAGCGTCAGCGTGCCGGCGTTCACATGAGGAATGAGGGAGCTCGTCTCCAGCACGCTTGCACACATGGCGACGACGTACTCAAGCGTGGTCTTGTAGCCCAGCCGCTGCAGCATGGCGCGCGCCTCGGGGTAACGGGCTTCGGGCCGTTCGCCCAGCGAAAACAGCGCTTCCTTGCAGCCCAGCTGCTGTCCGCGCTTGACGATGTCCACGACGTCGTCGGGTGTGAGGTAGCCTGCGCCTGGCTGGTCAGGTGTTTTCGCGAAGGTGCAGTACCCGCAAGTGTCGCGACAAAGATTGGTCAGGGGAATGAAGACCTTGCGCGAATACGTCACCCGACGGCCCCATGCGGCATCACGAAGCTCGGATGCGGCGCGCATGAGATCGGCGAGTTGCTCGCCCGTGGCCTGCCCGGCCGCCAACAGCTTTTTTCGTAGCTCAGTGTTCAAGATTCGTCTCCTACATCCACAGGGTCTTGCGGGCTCGCCGGCGAAGCCTAGGCGGACTGTGCTTGCGCGGGCTGCGCAATCCGGTTGATGGCCTGCAGCCTCGGCGCGAAGGCGGGACGCTTGATGTAATTGCCGCTGCCGGGTTCGGCCCGCAACTCGCCTTTGGAATAGACCAGCGCCCCGGCGCGGACGGTATGCACTGGCAGACCCCGCGCCTGCATGCCCTCGAAGATGTTGAAGTCGCCTTTGGAGAATTGAGCCGTGCGCGATATCGTCTTGGTCGCGGCCGGATCCCATACCACCAGATCGGCGTCGGAACCGGCGGCGATCAGGCCCTTGCGCGGATAGATGTTGAAGATCTGCGCGGCGTTTGCCGAAGTGACCTGGACGAACTCGGAACGTGTCAGCCGGCCCGTATTGACGCCGTCGTTCCAGAGCACTGTCATGCGCTCCTCGACGCCGCCGCATCCATTCGGAATTTTTGTGAAGTCGCTCTTGCCATTCGCTTTCTGCGCGGCGCAGAACGTGCAGTGGTCAGTCGCGGTCGTGTGCAGATGGCCGGCGCGCAGGCCCTGCCAGAGCGCCTGCTGGTGCTGCCTGGAGCGGAATGGCGGGCTCATGACATGGCCTGCCGAGTATTCGAAGCTCTCGTTCTGGTAGACGCTGTCGTCGATGACGAGATGGCCGGCCAGCACTTCGCCGAAAACGCGCTGGCCGCGGCCCCGGGCGCGGGCGATCGCCTCGAGCGACTCCGCGCAGGACACGTGCACGATGTAGATCGGAACGCCGGTGGCCTCGGCGATGGCAATAGCGCGATTTGCCGCCTCCCCCTCGACCACGGGCGGACGGGACAAGGGGTGCGCGGCCGGCCCCGTGTTTCCGGCCGCCAGCAATTGCTGCTGGAGCATGTAGACGAGTTCCCCGTTCTCGGCGTGCACGGTCGGGATGGCGCCCAATTCCAGCGCGCGGCGAAAGCTGCGCACCATGGTTTCGTCGTCGGCCATGATGGCATTCTTGTATGCCATGAAATGCTTGAAGCTGTTCACGCCGTGCTCCCGCACCAGCACACCCATCTCGTCCGAGACGCTCTGATCCCACCAGGTCACGGCGACATGAAAGCTATAGTCGCCCGCGGCCTTGCTGGCCCAGCCGCGCCAGTCGCCGTATGCGTCAAGCAGGGATTGGCCAGGATTGGGAATCACGAAATCGATGATGGTGGTGGTGCCGCCGGCCAGGCCGGCCGCCGTGCCGGAGTAGAAGTCGTCGACGGTCACCGCTCCCATGAAGGGCATCTGCATGTGCGTATGCGGATCTATCCCGCCCGGCATCACGTAGCACCCAAGCGCATCGACCTCTTGCGCGCCAGCGGGCGCTTCGAGGGTTTCCCCCAGGGCCTGAATGCGCCCGTCCACACACAACACGTCCGCGCGGAACTCACGGTCGGCGTTCACGACGGTGCCGCCGCGGACTATCAGTGCTTGGTTCATTGCTCCTCCTCTGCCCGGCTGAGATGCCCTTGGTGATCAGCGATCGGAGAATCGGCCGCCGGCGGTACGTTCTGATGGGCCGCCGGACCTGTCGTTTACCCTGATTCTCCCGCTGATCAATTTTTTTTCGATTGATCAAAGTTTTACCTGTTGGCAAACTTTGCGCTTATTCTCGGCAGACACGGACCGTGTTGACATGCACAGTTGGCGAGATTGCTGTCAACCGTGCTAGCGGGTTTCCCAGCACAGTTCCGCCCAGCCAGAATTCCCGGATTACGAAGCGCCTATCCACCTCATCCACGCCGGAGATTCGTCATGAGGGAAGACAGCTCTACCGCCTATCGATGGCTGCAGGTCTCGCTCGACAAGTCCGCCCGAGGCAATCTCGTCAAACAGATCGTCGAAGAATTCGACAAGCAGCTGGCCGGTGGCGCGATCAAACCGGGGGACAAGCTGCCGTCAGTGCGCTACCTGTCGAAGTTCTGGCAAGTGAGCACGTTTACTGTCGTGGAATCCTATGAACGGCTGATCGCCGCGGGCCGCATCGTGTCGAGACGAGGAGCCGGTTACTACGTGGAGAGCAGGCAGCCGAGAGTTGCGGCGCCGGACCTGGGCAACATGGGCCGCGGAGGCGAGTTTTCGCTGCACACGTTCGCCGCCGACAGATACCAGTCGGATGCACGCGTGCTTCCGGCGGGAGCCGGTTGGCTGCCCGCCGATTGGCACAGCGAGGGCCTCATCCAGGAGGCAGCGCGGCGCGCGCTACGCATACACCCCAACAAGCTCGTCGGCTACGGCAACGTCCATGGCCTGCCGGAACTGCGACAGGTATTGGCACAGCGCTTGTGCAAGCACTTGATGGACGCGGACGAGTCGAACGTACTGCTTACCCGCAGCGCGACGCATGCCTTCGATCTGATCCTCCGCACGCTTACCAGGCCTGGAGACAGAGTCCTGATCGAGAGTCCCGGCTACCTGAACATGAGCGCACTCGTCTCGCAGAACGGCTGCGTGCCCGTGGCTGTCGATCGCAGCTGTACGGGGCTGGACATGGAACAGGTCGACCGGCTCGCCGTCGAACACCGCCCCAAGCTCGCATTCATCAACACCGTGCTGCAAAACCCGCTCGGCACCACGCTAAGCACCGTCCAATGCCATCAGTTGCTCAGGCTGGCGGAGCAGCACGATTTTCTGATCGTCGAGGATGACATTTTCCGCGAATTCGCCGAGCCGCAAGACGCCTCGCTGGCCGCGATGGACGGCCTCTGTAGGGTGATCCGCGTCGATAGCACGTCCAAGACGCTTTCCCCATTTCTTCGCGTCGGCTCCATCTACGCCGACGACGCGCGAATCACGGAGATCGCGAGCGTAAAGATGAAGACAGGCCTTACATCGTCGGAACTGGACGAGCGCGTGGCTCTGGAAGTCCTGACATCGACGGAATATCGCCGATGCGTTTCGCGGCTGCACCATCGCCTGGAATCGGCTCAGGCGAGCGCACCCCGCCGGCTCAAAGAGTTGGGACTGGCCGCAATGACCGCTCCAAGCGCGGGGATGTTCATCTGTGCAAGCATGCTCGACCCGGCGCTTTCGGCGCCCGCGATTGCCCGCCGCGCAAAGACAGCTGGCTTGCTGCTATGGCCAGGCGAACTCTTCACGGCAGGGAAACCCGAGAACGCCTGGTTCAGGTTCAACGTGGCGTACCTGGGGCACCCCAAACTGGCGAGCTTTTTTTCCCGACTCGGGTAGCGCCGCGCGACGGACCTCGCGCGTGGCGCGCATCGGCTGTTAGTGAAACTACCTAGCTCTCCTTTCCTTGACACCGGAAAGCCGCAGACCTAAATTATTTACGTGATTTTTCACGCATTATTCACACATAAATGACGAACATAAAACCGCTCCTGAAAGCTGTTCCCAAGAAGTCGACGGCGCCGATCAAAGACGCGGAGGATCTATTCCACGTTACCGATTGGCCCATGCACTACTTCCTGGCCATCGACCGCTTCCACATCCGGAACATCGCTCGCGTGCTGTCCGCCCATCGCTGCTCTCCCCTGATGTGGCGCGTGCTGAGCATCCTGGCCGACAGGGACGGGCACAGCGTGTCGGAGTTGGCGGATCTCAGCGTGATCGAGCGTTCAAACCTGAGCCGCATCCTCGACGCCATGGAACGCGACGAGCTGATTGAGCGGATCGGACACGAGACGGACAAGCGGCAGACGCATGTGTTCCTGTCCGAGCAAGGCCGCCAGCTCTTCGTCGAATCACTGCCCGCCGTGCTGGACTACTACGCGCGGTTCCTCACAGGAATATCTCCTAGCGAGATGACGGTTCTGATGAGTGTGCTCAAGAAAATCAAGCGCAACGTCGCTTCGTTCGATTCACGAGATTCCAGCGACCTGGATTAGCCATTGTTCCGAGGGACCCATCATGAATATGAGCCGTCGCGCCGCCCTGCAATCGACATTTGCTTTCGCCGCATCAGCCCTCTTGCCCAAGACGGCTGGCGCACAGGATTCATGGGTTCCCTCCAAGCCGATACGAACCATCGTGCCCTATTCGGTAGGCACCCCGCCCGACGTGGTTACGCGCATCGTCGCGGCGAAAATGACGACGAATCTCGGGCAGTCCGTCTATGTCGAAAACCGGCCGGGCGCGACCGGCACCGTGGGCCTGGGCGAGCTGCTGCGCCAGCCGCCCGACGGCTACACCATCATGACCATGCTGCAGCCCATCTCGGTGGCGCCCGCGCTCTATCCCGGCCTGACCGTGGATCTCGCGCGCGATCTGAACGCGGTCGGCCAGTTCACAAGCTACTGCAATGTGCTCACCGTTCACCCCAGCATTCCAGCCCGGACAGTCGCCGAACTGGTCGCGCTTCTGAAGGCAAAACCCAGCGATTTCAATTTCGGCTCGGGCGGCAGCGGCACGCCGGCCCATCTCTCAGGCGAATTGTTCAAACAACAAGCCGGCGTCTCGGCGACTCACGTTCCGTACAACCAATTCCCGCAAGCGGTGGGCGATCTGCTGCAAGGACGCCTGCAGTTCATGTTCGTGACCAGCAGCGTGATCGTTCCTCATGTTCAGACTGGCCGTGTCCGAGCGCTCGCCGTCACGGGAGTCAAACGGATTTCCGCGCTGCCGGACGTACCCACGATGATCGAATCGGGATACCCGGAGTTCGACGTCAGCGGCTGGGACGGCTTCGTCGTTCGCTCCGGCACGCCAGCGCGGGTCATCACGCGCCTTAACCTGGAACTTGCCCGGGCCGTGCAATCGCCGGACGTATCGGACAGGTTCGTGGCCTTGGGCGTGGACCCCGTCGCCGGCGACCCCAAGCAGTTCTCGGATCTTATCGCTGCCGAGTCCCGCCGCTGGGGCAATCTCGTTCGCAGCACCGGAATCAAGGTGGAATAAAAGCATGGACGGGAAACACGGCAAGCCGATGAACAAGATCAACAACGTTCTGTTCATCATGTGCGACCAGCTTCGCGCCGACTATCTTGGCTGTTATGGGCATCCCACCATCAAGACGCCGAATATCGATGCACTGGCGGCGCAAGGGATGAAGTTCACCCGTTCATACTGCTCAGCCCCGACCTGCGGACCTTCGCGCATGTCGTTCTACACCGGCCGGTCCATGTTCAGCCATGGAGCCATCTGGAATTTCGTGCCATTGTCCATCCGCGAGCAGACCATCGGAGATCTCTTGCGCCCGCATGGCGTGCGCGTGGCGCTGGCCGGAAAAACGCATTTCGCGCCCGACACGGAAGCGATGCAGCGTCTTGGAATCCCGGCCGCAGACGGCTCCGCCATGCTTGAAGGAGGTTTCGAAGTCGTAGATCGGTACGAAGGGCACGCGGACCCTGGCGGCCATCATCCGTATATGCGTTTTCTCAGGGACGCGGGCTATGGCGGACCGAACCCATGGGATGAATTCGTAATGTCCGCAACGGATGCAAACGGCAAGCGCGTCAGCGGCTGGAAAATGCGAAACGTGCATTTGCCGGCGCGCGTGCGCGAGGAGCACTCGGAAACCGCCTACACCACGGACGTGGCAATCGACTTTATCCGTCGGCAGGACGACCAGCCCTGGTTTCTGCACCTTTCGTACATCAAGCCGCACTGGCCTTACCTTGCTCCAGCGCCCTACAACGATATGTACGGTGTGGAGGATTGCCTGCCAACCGTCAAGTCCGACGCCGAGCTGATCAACCCGCATCCCGTTTACGCAGCCTATCTGAAGCATCGCGAGTCGGTGAACTTTGCGCGCGACGAGGTCGCGGCTCGCGTCAAGATTCCCTACATGGGGTTGGTTTCCCAGGTCGATCACCATCTTGGCCGCGTGATGGCCGCCTTGCGCGAAACCGGGCAGGACCGCAACACGCTCATCGTCTTCACCTCGGATCATGGTGATTATCTGGGCGATCATTGGCTGGGCGACAAGGACCTTTTCCATGAACCCTCAGTCCGCATTCCGATGATAGTGGTGGACCCTCACGATGATGCGTCGGCGAGCCGCGGCAATACTTCGACCGCGCTGGTCGAATCCATAGACTTCCTGCCAACGGTCATGGATGCGCTTGGGCTCGAACGCCCGAACCACTTGCTAGAAGGCGACTCCCTGCTTGGATTCACCCGCGGCCGCGGCCCAGGCTGGCGGGATGCGGCCATTAGCGAGATTGACTACGCCTATCGCGAGGCGCGCATCGCGCTGGGGCAGGATCCCAGGCGTTGCCGAGGCTACATGGTGCGCACCGAGCGCTGGAAGTACATCTTTTGGGACGGACACGCCGAGCAGCTATTCGACATGACGCTCGACCCCGATGAATTGCACGACGTCGGCGGCGACGAGGCGCTTTCCAGCGTGCGTTCGGAGCACAAGGAGCGACTCTTCGAATGGATGCGCACGCGCAAGCTCAGCGTAACCGTACCCGACCAGAACATCGTCGTCTCCCGTCACTCGATCGAACCGAGGCACGGCATCGAAATCGGCGTTTGGTAAGCGCGGCAAGTTGAACAAAAGCGGGACGCGCCACGCGCGTCCCGCGTAAAGCGCTAGCTGGCGCGGCGCGCAGTCAGCCACTGCGCGGGCTTGAGCGCCTTGTCCACGATGCGTATCTCGCCAATGCTTCCAAAGAAGCCGTCGGCGCGCTCGCCGTCCCACGAACCCGCTCCTATCACCCAGGGCATGTCGGCGGCCAGCGCCGCCAGTCCGGGCGCATTGCTGACGTTGCGCAGGACCGGCGCGCCCTCGATGTAAAGGATGGTCTCGTGCGTAGTCTCGTCGTTCACCACGGCGACATGGAACCATTTATCCGCGATGATCTCGCCCGACCAGTTGGTCTTGCCACCGCGCTCGCCCGCCACGACCGGCACGACTTCCCACTGGATCTCGCGCAGGCTGGACACGGCGAAGATCAGGGGCGGAGATTCCGGATCGCCGCCATTGAATCCCGTCAGGGCGCCGCGCTTGCCGTCGCGCGTCATCACGTTCATCCAGGCGTGCTTCTGCGCGCTCCAGTCCCGGTCGATCTTGAGGAACGCCTCGACCGTGTAGCCGTTGGGCATCGTGGCGCTGTTGATCGCCGCCGCCGCATCGGTGGTGAAGTAGCTCATGCGCGCGCTGTTCTTGTCCGTGTTCAGGAAACGCACCGAACCGGGCGCGGCGGACAGGTAGTGGCGATCGTCCGACCAGAGCAGGTCGCCTTCCTGCGCCCCAGCCACGCCGTCCACGTTGAGCGCCGCGCGGCGGATCGGATTCATGCCGGTCATATCGGCGATGGTCTGCCCCACCTTGACCGGCTGGCCAGCCTGGCCGCCGAAGAAGCGCCAGTGCGCCAGCGTCCCCGCCACCAGCGGGTAGTCATTGATGTCGGCAGCCGGCTTCTGTTCGACGGTCGCGGGATCCGTGTAGTTGGCGAGGATGAGCGCCGAGGCCTGTTCGACCAGCGAAGTATGCGTGGGCGCCGCAGCCTTGAACGTCTTGTTGAAGCCGGAGAAGCGGCTGGCGAAGTCCATCTTGATGGTGAACTGCTCATTGGGCGCGGTCAGCACCGCCTGGTCGAACGCGTTGAGCGTATCCTTGGGCTTCTGCGGTACCCAGGGCGAGAAGGACAGCACCCGGATCTCATTGTTGCCGAGATCGAACTCGTACAGCCGCATCAGGCCGTTGCCGCCCTGATAGGCCATCTGGTAGTCCACCACCATTTCCTCCACCGCATGGCCGTAGGCATTGGTCTTGGTCAGGCGAGTGGCGCCATGATAGTGGCCGTTGAGCGTCATGAAGATCTGATCGTTGTCGCGGATCAGCTTGTCCCACAACATCTTGCCGTAGGGGACTTCTAGCGGGCTCACGCCGTCCTTGTCGATGTTCAGCAGTTGGTGGTTGATCAGGATGGCGGGCAGCGTGGGATGGGCGCGCAGCACCTGGTTGGCCCAGGCCAGCGCTTCGTTCGACGCGCGCCAGGACAGCGACAGCACCAGGAACTTCTGCCCTTCGGCTTCGAACACGTGGTACTCGTGAAAGCCGCTGGCGTCGCGGCCGCCGAAGGTGGCCTGTTGCTTGGCCCGCGTGACGCTGAAGTGCTGCAGGTAGGGTTCCTTGGCCAGATCGCGCTGCGCGTCGGTATTGGCCGACTGGCTGTTCTCGTCGACATAATCGCGGTCGACGATCACGTCGTGGTTGCCCGCCAGGATCGAGTACGGCACCTTGGCGTCTTCCAGCACCTTCATCGCGGCGCTGGCCACCTTCCATTGGTCGGGCTTGCCCTGCTGGTCGACCACGTCGCCCAGATGGACCAGGAACGGAATATTGAGCGCCTTCGCGTGCTCGGCCACCCAGCGCGTCTGCGCCTGGTAGGGCTCGCTGCCGTACTTGCGCATGAACTGCTGGTTTTCGGCGTCGGTGGCATAGCGCGAATAGAACTGCGTATCCGGCAGCACCGCGAGCGCGAAACTCGACACCAGGGCAGGTTGAGGCTTGCCCGTGCCACCGTCATCATCGTCGTCGTCATCGCCGCCGCCGTTGCAGCCGCTGAGCAGGAAGCTGCCGCCCATGGGCAACAGCGTCACGCCCAGGCCCGCGCGCAACAGGCTGCGCCGCCGGTTGTCGGGCGCCGGCGGCAAGGCCTGCGCCGCCTGTTCCACGATCTGCGTATCACCCTGACCGTGCTTGCTGTCCTTCGTCATCTCTGCTGCCTGTTCAAAAAAGATGGCAGTCTAGAGAGGCCGAATGACGGCGGCATGACTGAGCCCTTGCTGCACGCAAGGACGCAGGCACTCACTGCGCCAGGAATCCCTCGCGCGCAAGCCGGCCTTCCTGGCTGTCGCGGCAGACCAGGGCCTGATCCGCGTCCATGTAGATGCCCAGGCGGTCAAGCGCGCCAGCGTGCAGGTTGACGGACTCCTTGGTCATGCGCAGGATCGCGGGCGGCGTCTGGTTCGCGCGCGCGGCCAGGGCCTGGGCCTGGGCGAGCGCCCTGCCCTGCGGCGCGATTTCATCGATCAGCCCCCAATCCAGGGCCTGCGCCATCCCCAGGCGCTCGGCCAGCAGAATGGCGCGCTTGGTGCGCGGCCCGCCGATCAGATTGACCATGCGCGGGATGGCGCCCCAGCCCATGTTCAGCCCCACCTTGGCTTCAGGCAGGTAAAAAATGGAGTTCTCCGCCGCCACGCGCCAGTCGCAGGCCAGCGCCAGCGCCACCGAGCCCCCGACCGCGGCGCCCTCGATGGCCGCGACGGTCAGCTGGGGCAGTTCTTCCCACAGGCGGCACAGGCGCGCGCCGCGCTGCGCGATGTCGCGCCGGGCCAGCAGCTGCGTATCGTTCTCCTGCCACTTCTGCGGATCCTTCAGATCGATGCCCGCCGAGAATATATCCGCCGCACCGGTCAGGACCACGGCATGGATCGTCAGAGACTCCGCCAAGTCGCGCGCCACCTGCGTGAGCGCCAGCAGCGTGTCCTGGTCGAGCGCGTTGCGATTGACGCCACGGTCGAACCGCACCAAGGCCTGCGTCCCTTCTATCTCGACCGTGACACTCTTGCCATACTTGTTCTGCATTGCGACTTCCTCTTGCGGGTTATGAATGATCAACTTCGTGCCTTGTGCTTCCCTTCGCTGCGCGACAGCCGGGTGACATAGCGGAATTCGTAAGGGGGATAGAAGCTGACCGCGACCTCCAGCAGCTTGCCCGCCGGGTTGCGGAACGAGCGGATGATGAGCAAGGCGGGATCCACGGTTTCATACTCCAGGAAGCGCGCCACCCGTGGCGGAAAGCGCGAGGCCGAGATTTCCATCTCGATCACCTCCACCACCTCGCCGCAGTGCTCTTCCAGCAGGGGATAGACGCCTCCCGGCTTGGAGGAGATGAAATCGGCCACCGCGGCATACTCGTTGCGCAGGTAGATGTCGGTCCAGGAAATGGCCCGCCTGGTTCCCGGCACGCAACGATAGGTCTCGACCTTGAACCACTCCGACGGCTCGCCTTCCAGCTCCGTCTCCCGCGGCTGCTTGGTCAGGTTCATGACGCGCTTGTATACGTGCAGGTCGGTGAACTCCAGATATCGCTGCAACTGGTCCGTCGTTTCCAGCTCCAGGCCGAACTGGGCCTTGGGGTGCTGGCGCACCACCGTGGTCCCAGCGCGGCGGCGGCGCTCGACCACGCCCAGATCGGTGAGCTTGCGCACCGCTTCCCGAGCCGTGTGGCGGCCCACGCCAAACATGTCGCACAGCTCCATCTCGGTGGGCAGTTTGGCACCCACAGGAAACTGCCCGTCGCGGATCATCTCCAGCAGATGGTCGCTGATGCTCTGGTAGAGCGAGGGCTTGGCAGCCGGAGTCTGCGTTTTGTTGGTCATACTGAGGTCGGTCTATAGAGACAGGCGGGCCATGGCGGCGCGCGTGTCCTGATAAAAGGGCTCCGGGCACTCGCTTTGCGGAAAATGCCCGACGTTGCTCCATTCTATATATTCCACCGGGATGCTGGCCGTGCGCAGCTGCCGCGCCACTTCGCGCGCGGATTCGGGCGGCACGGACCAATCCTCCAGGCCTTCGACGATCACCACCGGGCAGCGTATGGCGTGCAATATCTGCTCCATGCGAAAGCCGCCAAAAGCGCAGATATCCGCGTAGGCGACGGCCGGATTGCAGCGGCGCGCATCCCAGATGATGTCGTCGACGCGGCCGGCTTCCACGGCGCTCCCCATCAGCGTGCGGAATGTCACCTCGAACCAGTCGCCCGGATTGATGCGGGCCATGCTGAGGATGTGCGGGTTGTATCCCGAGGACTTCACCACATTGACCGAGGCGCCATCCACCAGGACCAGTCCGCGCACCCGCTCGGGCGCGAACGCCGCCGCCTGCGCCACGATGCCGCCGCCCATGGAATGCCCCATCAGCACGGCCTGGGCTATCCCCATGGCGTCCAGGAACTGCAGCACGTAGCGCGCATTGTCCGGCGTGGCGTCATTCGGCCCGCCCGCGGGCAGGCTGCTCTTGCCATGGCCCGGCAGGTCCAGCACATAGACGCTGTAGTGCCGCGCGTACAGGTCGATCACGTACTTCCACGACAGGCTGCACTGGCTCGCGCCGTGCACCATCACCAGAGCCGGCCCCGCGCCCGCATGATCGTAGTAGGCTCGCACGCCATCGGCGGTCATCACGTAAGGCATCGTCAGGGTTCCAGGTTCGCGGTCAGGCGGGTCAAGGCGTAGAGCAGCAGCCAGTTCTGCACACAGCGGCGCAGATCGCCGCTAACGGTCAGGCGGTGCTGGCGCACGAGGCGGTTGAAAGGAAAGCCCCGGCCGAGGTCGTCAAAGGCGTCCTGCGCTCCCTCCAGATGGAACGCCACGCCATCCAAGCCTAGGCCGCCTTGCACGCCTGCTTCCGTGACGGATAGCCAGAGGGTCTCGCCGCTGTCGGTATTGCGCAGGCCCAGCCGCAGATCGGCCAGCACCGACTGGCGCGCGACGAGGCCGTCGGCCGATGCCAGGCGCGTCCAGGCCGCCAGCACGGTGGGATCGAACAGATTGAGCGTATTGGATGTGGTCATGATAGAAATAGCTCCCGCAGGCGGAATTTCTGCACCTTGCCGGAGGATGACTGCGGCAAGGAATCTACGATGAAAATGCGCTTGGGCACCTTGAAGCCCGACAGCTGATTGCGGCAATGCTCGCGCAAGTCGGCCACATCGGGGCTGCGTCCGGCCGCCGGCACCACCGCCGCCACCAGCTCCTCGCCCCAGTATTCATGCGGCAGCCCGAAAGCGGCGGCCTCGCGCACGTCGGTATGGCCGGTCAGGCAATTCTCGACTTCGAGCGCCGCGACGTTCTCGCCGCCCGTCTTGATCATGTCCTTGCTGCGTCCCAGGAAATGCGCGTAGCCGTCGCCGTCGATACGGATCAGGTCGCCTGTGTGCAGCCAGCCCTGGCCGTCCAGCATCTGCGCGGTCAGTTCCGGCTGCTTCCAGTAGCCCTTGAATACCGTGGGGCCTCTGACCTGCAGTTCGCCGGGACCGCGCTGGTCTTCCAGCACGTCGCCGTCGGCGTTCACCAGGCGGTACTGCACATGCCGCCAAAGGTAGCCGATGGAACCCGGATGATCCAGGATCTCGCGGGTGTAGCGGTTCTTGATGGTCGTGACGCAGCTTTCCGTCATGCCGAAACCCCAGCTGAATTCAGCGTTTGGAAACACGCTGCGTATCAGCGCCTGGCGCCACTCGCCCAGGGGCGCGGCCGCCGTCTGCACGAACGTCACCGACGGCAGGCGGTGCGAGCCGAAACCGGGATGGTCGGTCAGCCCCACCCACATCGCCGACAGCAGGAACAGGTGCGTGGGCTGGTGCCGCAGCAGGGCCTGGATCACAGCGTCGGCATCGAAGCGCGGCACGACGTGCAGGCTGCCGCCGGCATACAGGATCGGGCCATTGACCACGCCGAAGCCGCCGATGTGAAACAGCGGCGTCGCCAGCAGCGAGTGCGCCTGCGAATCGATGCCCAGCTCCATGATGTAGTTGACCGCGTTGGCGGACAGGTTGCCATGCGTCAGCATGGCTCCCTTGGGGGTGGAGGTGGTGCCCGATGTGTACATGATGATGGCGACATCGCCATCCTGCACCGTGCCGAATCGGCGCGTGACCGGATCGGCGGGAGGATCGGGCAGTTCGGCAGGCAAGGTTTCCAGCCAGACCGGCTGCGCCGACAATTCCCGGTCCTGCCGCAGCGCCTCCACCAGTGGCTGGTGCACGGCGTCGTACAGGCAGACCTTGGGCTCCGCGTCACGCACCAGGTGCTTCAATTCCGCCAGGCCGTAGCGGGTATTGACCGGAACCAGCGCAAACCCGCCCAGCGCGGTCGCATGCAACAGGGCCAGGTAGTCAATGGAGTTGCCCGTCATCACGGCCACCCGGTCGCCGTGCGCCACGCCCAATCCGGCCAGATAGCGCGCCAGCGCCCGCGCCCGTTCGCATAGCTGCGCGAACGTCAATTGCTGCCTGTCGTCAGACACCGCCGTCTTGCCGGGATGCCGCTCGGCGTTGAACATGGCAACCTGATAGATGTTAGGCATGGTGGGTAGTCTCGGCTCCGTGCCCCAGGTACGCCGCCGCCACCTGGGGATTGTTCAAAATCGACACGCTGTCGCCGGCCAGGACCAGACGCCCGGTTTCCAGCACGACCGCGTGGTGGGATAGTTTGAGCGCAAGCCGCGCATTCTGCTCGACCAGGATGATGGTGGTGCCATCCTGGCTGATCTGCCTGATCGCGCGGGCCATCTCCAGCGTCACCGCCGGCGCCAGGCCCAGGGAAGGCTCGTCCAGCAGCAACAGCCGCGGGCGCGACATCAGCGCGCGGCCGATGGCCGCCATCTGCTGCTCGCCGCCGGACAGATGCCTGCCCTGGCTGCATTCGCGCTCCTTCAGTCTGGGGAAGTAGCCGTAGACACGCGCGATGTCCGCCTGGATTGCGGCACGGTCGTGGCGCAGGTACGCGCCCATCATCAGGTTCTCGCGCACGCTGAGTTCCGGGAACAGCCGCCGCCCCTCCGGCGACAAGGCCAGGCCCATGGCCACGCGTTTCTCCGTTCCTAGCGCATGAACCGCCGTGCCCTGCAGGCGGATTTCGCCGCCGCGCACCGGGACCAGCCCAATGATGGCCTTCATCAGCGTGGACTTCCCCGCACCGTTGGCGCCGATCACCGCGCACACCGTGCCGGCGTCCACACTGAACGACACCTGGTCCAGGGCCAGAACCGCGCCGTAACTGACCGACAGGCGGTCGACTTCAAGCATCGTCAAGATCCGCTCCCAAATAGGCTTCGATCACCCTGGGGTCCCGCTGCACCTGCTCCCGTTCGCCCTCGGCCAGCAGCCTGCCGTTGACCAGTACCACCAGGCGCTGGCAGAGCCTCATGACCAGGCCCATGTCGTGCTCGACCACGACCACGTCGATGCCGGTGCCATGTATGCGTTCGATCAGGTCCGCCATCGCCACGGTTTCGACGGGATTCAGGCCCGCCGCAGGCTCATCCATCAGAAGCATGGCCGGCATCGCGGTCAAGGCCATGCCCACGCCCAGGATCTTCTGCAAGCCATACGCCAATGAACCCGCCTGCGCATCGGCCAGGGCCGTCTGGCCGATCAGCTCGAGCGCCTGCCCGGCCATGCGCGCCGCCTGCTGGCGGCCGCGCCGCAAGCCCCAGGGATTGAACAGCAACGGCGGCGACGGAAACTGGCGGAACAAGGCCGCGCGGTACAGATTCTCGTAGACGCTATGGCCTGCGAACACGTTGGTGGACTGGAAGGTCCTAACCAGCCCTTTCCTGGCCACGGCGGCCGCCGGCGTGCCGGTGAGAGTTTCGCCATTCATGCGCACCGTGCCGGCGGACGGACGCGCCGATCCGGCGATCAGGTTGAACAGGGTGGTCTTGCCGGCGCCATTGGGTCCGATCACGCCGGTAATCTGCCCAGGCACCGTGGCGAAGGACACGTCGTCGACGGCGCGGATGCCGCCGTAGAACCGGCTCAGGCCTTCCACGCTGAGTTGCGCCGTCATGGCTGGCCTCCGCGTTCGATGCGGACGCGCGCCACCACGGAGCGCGCCAGCGCGGTCAAGCCTTGCGGCATGAAGAGCAGCAGCAGGATCAGGGTAAGGCCGTAAATGAGCCGCTGATACTGCTGCAACCCACGCAGCAGTTCCGGCAACGGCACCAGCAGCATCGCTCCGATCACGGCTCCGATCAAGGCGCCGACCCCGCCCAGCACGTTCATGATGACGGCATTGACGGCGGTCCAGAATCCGAAGGCATCCGGTGAAATATAGCCCTGGTAGTGGGCGTAGAGGCTGCCCGCGAAACCCGTAATCGCGGCGCTCAGGACGAAGACGCTGACGCGGAAGCTGAGCACGTTGAGTCCGCCGGAAACCACCAGGGCTTCGTTCTGCTGCAGCGATGCCGCGATCATGCCCCACTCCCGCCGGTAGAGCAGACGCAGGCCGAAGTAGACCAGCAGGGCGAAGCACACCGCCACCAGATAGGCGCCGTAACGCCCTTCAGGCAGAGGCAGGCTGGCCGACATGGGCGGGATGTCTCCAAAGCCATTGTTGCCGCCGAACAGGCCATGGAACTCGATGAAGCACAGCACGACGGCCTCGCCCAGGGCGAAGGTCAGCAACGCAAAATGCACGCCCTTGATCCGCATGAACACCGGCCCCACTAGCCCGGCGAGCAGCGCAGTCACGATGCCCGCGCCTAGAAAGGCGGCGGGAAAGGAGAAGCCGTGGTCGCGGCTCAGGATCGCGGAGACGTAGGCGCCAAGTCCGAAAAGCGCCCCATGCGCAAGGGAAAGCTGGCCGATGCGCAGCAGCAGATTCATGCTCATGGCCAACACCGCATAGATGGCCACCATGATGGCCAGGTGCAGGTAGAAGCGCGGCTGTCCGGCCCACACGGGCCACCACAGCAACAGCAGGACGGCCAGGCCATGCAGCAGCCACTGCCAGCGCCCGTCCTTGCGGTACAGCGCGGAAGATCGCGATACGCTCATGATGATTTACCCATCAGGCCGCTGGGTTTGACCAGCAGCACCGCCATGACGATCAGGAACGACACCATGGTCGCGACCGTCGCGTTGTAGAAGGTCGAAGCGATCGCCTCGGTGAAACTGAGGATCAGCGACGCCACCACGGCCCCGGGCAGGCTTCCCAGACCGCCAAGCACCACGATGATGAAGGCCTTGACCACGACGGCCTCGCCCATGTACGGATGCACGGTGTAGACCGGCGCCATCAGCGCGCCGGACAGGCCGGCCAGGCCGCAGCTCAGCGCGAAGGTGAAGGCCATGATCTTCCAGGAACTCACTCCCTGCAGGCGCGCAACCTCGCGGTCCTGCGCCACCGCGCGGATGGTGATGCCCAGCCGCGTGCGTTCGATCAAGTAGTAGAACGCCGCCAGGGCGATCACACTCACGCCGACGATCAGCAACTGGTCCTTGGCGAAGAAGGCGGGGCCGACCTGCCATGCTCCCTCCACCGGGCGGCGCACCGATTGCTCGTCGACCGAGAACACCAGCGACATCGCCGCCTGCAGCGTGATGGCCAGGGCCAGCGACATGATCATCCCGCCCATTTCATCGCCGACGAGGCGGCGAAACAGGCCGCGCTCGACCAGCAGCCCGAGCGCGCCCACGGCCAGCGCGGCGGCCGCCAGAGAAGGCAGGTACGGCCAGGACAGCGTGCCGTAGAAAATGAACATCGCATAGGCGCCCAGCATGTAGAACTCGCCGTGCGCAAAATTGACGACGCGCAGGATGCCGAACACCAGTGTGAATCCCAGAGCCACGAGCGCGTAGACGAACGTCGACATCAACGCGATGATGACAATCTGCAAGGTAATTTGCATGGTGGTATGCCGTTATGGTCTTGGCCCCGCGCCAACCCGGCGCGGGACGATGCCGTGCTCAGCGGGCGTCGAACTTGCCTATGACCTCGGCCTTGCCGCCCTTGATGATCCCCAGGTAGGCGGGCGTGGCGATCTGGTGGTTGACGCCGTAGACGTCCTTGCCGCCCCAGACGATGCTGCCCTGGATGCCATCGAAGCTCGGGCTGGCCTCGATCTTCTTCACGACGGCGGCGGTATCGTCCACGGTGCCGGCCTCGGCGATCGCCTTGAACAGCAGGCGCGTGGCGTCATAAAAGTAGAAGGCGAAGTCGTCCATGCTGTTGCCATGGAACTTGGCGTATGCCGAGCTCAGGCGCGCATAGGGCGCGCTCGTCGGGTCCGCCGAGAGATAGACCAGCGTGCCCTCGGCGTTCTCCGCACCGGCGGACTTCACCGTCTCGGCCACGTTGTTGCCACCGAATTTGGTGAAGCGCCCCTTGAATCCCATCTCGCGCGCCTGCCGGATGACGATACCGGCCGGACCGGGCGGGACAGTGTCGAGTTCGATGAAGTCGACGTTCTTGGCCAGGATGCTGGTCAGCAGCGTGCGGAAATCGTTCTGCGAGCGCTCGAAGAACTTCGCTTCGGCCACGGTATAGCCCGCGTCCTCGTAAGCTTTCTTCTGCGTCTTCTGGGTGCTCCAGCCGGTGGCGTCATTGGGCGACAGGATCGCCAGACGCTTGAGTTCCGGTTGATTCGTCTTCAACCAGCCGATCAATTGGCTGTTGTATTCGTAGGTCGTCGGCAACACGCGGAACATGTAGCGCGTGTTCGCGTCCAGGATTTCCGTCGAATAGCTGTTGGACAGCAACACGACCTTGTTGCGCTCGGTGATGGGCTTCATGGCCATCACCGAGGCGGAGCCGATGGGCCCGATGATGAATTTGACGTCGTCCTGATCGATCAGACGGTTGGCGGCGGTGACGGCATCGGCCGCCTTGTAATGGTCGTCGTAGGTCACGACCTCGACCTTGTACTTCTTGCCGTTGACCGCCAAGCCGCCGGCCTGGTTGACCTCTTCGACCGCAACCTTGACGCCGCCGTCGATGGCCAGCCCCCACGGCGCGCCGGGTCCCGTCATGCCTCCCACCACGCCAAGCTTCAAGGTTTGCGCCTGCGCCGCCACTGCCACCAGCAGGCCCGCCGTGATGATTGCCCCTCGCACACCCATCTTCATTGTCTTTCCTCAAATTTAATTGACCGGACATATTTATTTATGATCCGAACAATAAGGTATCAAGGAAGGCGTGTCCAGAGAACTTTCGATTTTTTATTTTGATATTCCTGCGACAGGGGGAACGCCCTGCTGGGCCAGATCGAGGTTTTCCCGCCAGGGGAAGCCGGGCCGGCAGGACCGGAGCCTGCCCGCAACCGCCGATCGCGTCAGCGCAAGCGGCGGGGAAGAGCGGTGCGCCAAGGGTTAGCTGGAGCTCCGCGAGCGCAAGGCCATGTCCAGCGCGCGTCGCACGCCTTCGGTCTGCAAATTCTCTGCCGCGTGATAGCCCACGATCTTGTGCCAGTAGGCGGCGGTCACCAGGCTCAAGTAGGTGCACTGCGGGGCGGTCGGGAGGTAGGTGATGTCGGCCACCCAGACCTGCTCGGGGTGGCCTTTCCCCCTGCAAAGATCCGATAGGAGCCAGGGTTCGCCGACGGGTTGCCGGCGTCGATCAGTCGGACGCTCGGCGAAGAATCATCCGCGCCTGCGGCTGCGCCGGTAGTGCCGAGCAGTTCGCCATTCACCACCAGCGGCCGGATCGTCTGACCGTTCTGCACGCGTTGCAAGTTCTTGCCGTTGCCGTCGATCACCAGGGTCTGGTCTTGGCGCCGTCCTTGCCGTCAACCGCGCCGATCAGGTTGCCGTTGATGTCGTATTGGTATGTGGTCTGGCTCGGATCCAACGCCGTGCTGACGCCGGATAGCGTCACCTCGCGGCCGCCTTCTCCTTCTTAATGAGCATCGCGGAGTACAGGTAATCCCCGCCGTCGTAGCTATTGCGCCGCTGTTCGCCCGCCAGCCCAGATCGGTCAACGAACGCCTTACCGAGCGAACCGGCGCATTAACCCAAACCGTGCGCAGACTAAATTTGCAGGGCCCAGCCTGTTAAATCCACTTCACAAACACAAATATCTGCCCGCAAAAACTCATTCCCAGACTGTGCCTTGGGGACGCACTCCCGTTAAGCACCGCCTGAAAAACTAAAAAATATCAAACTTTAATTAATTTTAGATATCGTAGGCAAAGGCTGCTCAGGAGTCCAATTCCAACCCGTAATCTCCACAACATAATCTTCGAAATCACATGATGCAACGACAAATTTTGCGCGCTCCCGCAGCCAAATAATCATCTTCGAAACACCAAATCTAAATGCATCCTCAGAGCCTATCGCATCCGATTCCGCATCAATTTCAACATAATACCGCGACCGGTCTACTGGATAAGTCATCGACTCTGGTGTAGCGTTTGAAAAAAAAACTTCATTTCTGAACACGTCCCACTGAACGGCACCGCGACCAAAGAAAAGAGCAACCCCTTCACCTAGCAACGAATCCATAGTGGCTTTGTCAGCACTGGAATCGATGTAAATTTTGCAGTAACTCACAAACAACTCCTAAAGGAATGTATATACCAAGGCGTATTGAAGGCAGTTATCGAAGGCAATCAAAATGCAGATGAGAGAAATTTGCACGCCATCTGATGTCACTGCTATATTTTTGGCAACCAATCGACCGAGCTTACTTAACCCAACCTCCCCCGCATGAATGCGGCCATTTTCTATAGATGGCCGCCGTCGTGGGGGTTCGTGCATTTATTGCATTTTGGAAAACCCTGAGCAATAAAAATGCTCCTCTGAAACACGAATTCCCATGTCAATATTCGATTCAACATTTGCGGCCCCTCCAGCCCTTGAACCTATGACGGAAATACCATCTTCCAGTCCCATCGGGTCAGCGGTGGATCTAACTCCTGAAGATATACGATCGAACTGTCTAGCTGTAAGTCCTTGCGGAATATCGAGACCAGCGCAAACGGGGCCAAACGCCCCAGCACTGACTTCTGAAAATGTTCTTTCAGTCCATTCGCGCGTACTTTCAATCATTATCCGCCTAAAATATGCCGTAACCCAACAGCCGAAAGGCCGTTATTTATGGCTAGCAAAAAACCCCTCTGGATATGCAAACCAATCTGGTAGATTCTTCATCTCGAATAATTCTCTTTTTATAAAACTGTGTGCCCGCACAAGGAGAACCCGATGTATGAGTACCTCTAAAAATTGACTCAAATCATATTTGCAATACTAGCCGTAGGTGTAGATGATAATTTTCAACAGGATGCAAGCGGCCTTAACATCCAAGTCATCTGCCATCGCATTAAATTCCGCTTCAGCATGCACACCCCTAATTGGCGGCTTCACACAATTTACCGTTCATATCTCCGTCACGCTCTCTAAGCAGCGACAACATCTATATTTATACTCCCTGAAAAATCGACAAACACCTCCCCCCCCCACTTAGTGGTGAAATCTATTGGAAACAACGAATTAAATTCCAAACCCTCGTAGCCCCCCATATTAGAAATCAAATCCCTGAGCTGCTCTCTGGATATATCAGGTAGATTTTTATTTAAATGATAAATTGAATTTTTATAAAACAAACCGATAGAGAATATTCTTTCAACTCCGACTACATATCCGTCAAATCTTAAGCCTGAAGCTGTTACCAACTCCGCGCTGATGAACAAATCTCTCGTCCGCTCCGGCAGATCATTCATCTCTACAACTGGATGAAACAACTCACTGTCTTCGTCATACTTCCATACTGGGAAAAACTGAAAATCGGCCAACCTCAAGTACTCTCTCGTTTTATTTTCCAAGCTGGGCTCCTTTAATCATCCAATATTCCATAAGTAGTCGTTGCACAGCATCTCGACTAGATTTTGGAACAATCACAATACTCACACGTTCTCCAGCGATCGGGTCAAAACGATCGAGAAAACGACTCGCAACAGACGGATCCTTAATACTCACCACCTCGATACGCACATCTGGAACAAATGCCGCATTAAACGCGGCAAGACGACGATTGTCGATGGAAAAGGCTTCCCGTTATACATCACGATCTGTAACGGCCTACCTACCTCATCTGCGCTTATTTTTCCTGCCCTCAAGTCTGTCATCAGACTATCAATCGTTCCAATTTGGCGCTTGGTGCCAGCTTCAATAAAATTGGGCGACGCATCAAATTGCGAGAATCGTAATTGGCGAGGATCCGCCCGATGGTAATCCCCCCATTCTTAGCGATTGCCAGAAGTAGGAACGCTATGCGGCCATGGCTAGCCGCTGTTTGGGGGTGAAGCCGCCCAGTGCCATATTCGGGCGTTCGTAATTGTAGGACCACATCCATTCGGTCGCGGCGCGCTGCACGTGATCCAGGTCTTCCCAGTGGTACTGAGATAGCCACTCGTAGCGCACGGTCCTGTTGAATCGCTCGACATAGGCATTTTGCTGCGGCTTGCCCGGCTGGATGTATTCGAGCTTGATACCCCATTGCCCAGCCCACTCGGTAATAGCGGCGCTTAGATATTCCGGTCCGTTGTCGCAGCGTATCGCCAGCGGTTTTCCCCGCCAACCGATAATCTGCTTCAAGGATCGGATCACGCGCTCGGACGGCAGCGAAAAGTCGATTTCGATGCCCAGGGCCTCTCGATTGAAGTCATCGATCACGTTGAACAATCGGATGCTTCGGCCATCGGCCAACTGATCGTGCATGAAGTCCATCGACCATACATGGTTGAGCTGGTTTGGCACGGTCAGCGGCTCGGGCGCTTGACGCACCAGGCGCTTGCGCGGCTTGATACGAAGATTCAGCTCCAGATCCCGATAGATACGGTAGATCCGCTTGTGATTCCACGAGTAGCCTTTGACGTTGCGCAGATACAGGTAGCACAGCCCGAACCCCCAACTGCGGTGGTTGTCTGTAAGCCGCATCGCCAGTCTGCAATCTCATCGTTCTCGATGCTGCGCTTGCAGACGTACCGGTAGCAGGTCTGGCTGATGCCAACCACCTCGCAGGCCAGGCGCACTGAAATTCCTCGCTCGCGCACCATGTGTTGGGCCATCTCGCGTCGGCGAGATGGCCTCACCACTTTTTTTCGAGTGCCTCCGCTCGAAGCTCAGCTTTGAGCTTCTCCTCGACATACATCTTGCGAAGCCGGGCGTTCTCGGCCTCCAGCTCCTTCATCCGCGACATCATTGACACATCCATGCCGCCGAACTTGGCCCGCCATTTGTAGAACGTTGCCGAACTGATTCCCAGCTCGCGGCACAGCTCGGGCACTGCCAAGCCTGCCTCGGCCCGCTTGATCGCTTCGATGATCTGGCTGTCTGTAAATCTCGACTTCTTCATGCTGTAGAACTCCTCAACGAGAAAATTCTACTTCTGGATGCGACGCTTCTATGGGGGGATTACCTCACCACGTTAAGCCACCGGCCCTCAGCCAGAAAAAAAGCCCCTATGCCAATACCCGGTCGGGGCTTCCTCAGCACAGTCGCGTCAAACGTAGTCTGACACGTTAAATTGATGAATGAATTACTACCTTAACTCCAAGCTCATTTAATCTAGCTTTTACGGCACCAGCCAATATGGGATCACTTACTGGCAGATCAAAGTGTCTTCCCTTATCATTTACAAAACAAATTACCTCCCCCACAGGGGTTTTTTCGATGTAAAAATTTGACAATAAAAGCCCACCTCCGAACAAATATTCGTCGGCCATGGCTTCAAGCTTTTTGGCGTCCATATGATCTGAATTTTCCCTAACATAGGATCCTTACCAAACCCAAGATAAAAAAATGCATTATCCGAATTTTCTTCCTCCCAGAAAATACGAGATGGCTGAACACGAGCACTCGGCTTATCCCCCAACGCTCTAAAGTAGCGAACATTCACCATTTCCATATCCTCGGGAGCCGCCCAACGCTGGAAGAACTTTCATTCGGATGAACACACCCAACAAGCCGAGAATCACCTGGCACAGGGCTTACCCAAGCATCGCCACTATGGATTTTCTTAACCGATTGATCATTAACTCGTTAAAATTATCCCGAAACGTTAAATTTCTTGACACCCATCAGCGGCAATTTTTCAATCATCGATGATAAAAAGCCAGGAATACTCTTTCATATAGTTCCCCCTCGCCACCTCCGAGTTCACTATATAAACAACAAATGCGCAAAAATCCAGCTCTTCGTCCCCAGGCATCCCGTAAGCAGGAGAAGCGAGCGGAAAGTTTCGCCACCAAGATTCATAAGGTATCTCAACTTTAAAATCCGCATCGGCAGCGGAAAACCGTGTTACGCCTCCGTCAAGATGCTTATATTTCAGCTCCAAAACTGGGCCTTGCAGGTTTATCACCTTATCCGACACCCGAAGAAGAAGCTTTGCATCGCTCACATACAAGGCAACTAGGTTTCCGCCTACAAAGTCTCCTTCCCCGGACAGGGCCAGACCCTCAGCCCATGAGGCGCTTTCCCGAAACCCCCCATCCATTTCATCCACATAGATATAACTATTACTAGTAAATCTCTTCAGTATCATCACCAACCCCGATAGGCGTCATCAATCGCGATGAACTTCCATAGTGCAGGATCTTTCCTTAAAGAGCTAGCGATGCGGCATCGTCCGTTGCGTGTCTCCAATCAGCTTGGCCGGGTTGTAACGCCTGAAGGACTTGTAGTCATTGTGGTTGCCCAACACCCGGTTCGGGATCATCGCGTTAAGCCCTGAAGGCAATCAACAAACTCGCCGCGAACGCCAACGTCAGAGCCCTCGACGCCCGCATTGAGAGCAACTGCCGCAAAGCGTCGGCCGGCGCACGTGCGCCCAATCGGCTATGTCTCGGCAGACGCCACGGGGTATTTCGTCGGTAAATTGCACGATTGGGCCGCGGACCCGAGTTACAACGTAAGTCCACAGAGTAATTTTAGAATTACACGTAGTCTGACACGTTAAATTTCGTTAAACGCAGCCAGACACGTTTAATGTGAAATCCGCAACCAACCACGCCTAATTGAATTAGGCGCAGCAAAATCACTATTCACAGAGAAATTCTCAATCTGATAACCATTTCTGACTTCTTTTTCAAACAATTCATCCCATAAAATTTCAAAAACCCTTACCGGAGGATCGAGATCTGGCAGTGGACAATGGGATGAGCCCAACATACCCACGAGCGCTTCCTTGTTATTTTCCAAATAAAAACCAAATGACATTTTTATGTCTTCCCTATTTTTTTCATCAATAGATGAAAAATACGGAACTATCAAATTCTTAAAGACTTTTCTAATTTCCCCCTCAGAATCAGGACCAATAATACTCAGCTCATTTTTCTCATCATCATCGAGAAAAAGAAACGGCTCGAGGAGAATTTCAATTAAGTATGGATTAACAACCTTCACCCCATTCACCTCAGCAAAGGATATTGCGTCAAAATTCGCCCATTTTTAAATACGACAACAATCTTCGCTCTCTCAACACAGCCCAAGCCAAACCCATTCGACACCGCTTCAGTAATAATATTAACTATATTATCGTGCGCTTCCATTCTGACCGACGAAATTTGGTTCTGGAGTAGATCAACTGCGCACGCCGAATTTCCGAAACTTGATCTTGCGCAATAAGCAATCTTGAGGAATCGCTAAAAAAACTCTGCTGATATGCGGTCGAGCGGTCTCGCTGACTTACTCACCCTCCCCCCCCCGGGGGCATTAGCCTTAATACGTAAATCTGACGCTATATTTCCAATTGCCGTCTGACGCCTGCTCCAGCCGATACGTGACAGAACTCCACATCCTCCCATATTCTCTATACAAGTTAGAGAGCTTGTAGAGTCCAGCATGAATTTCCTCTGTCGGGCCAACGAGATCCCGATATCCCTCGGGACTCAAGATGGAAATGCTCATTCTTTCATGGGAAGCGTCATCATCTCGTTCCACCACCATTTCCGCCACACGCCAAGATTCTGGTGTGGCCACAATCAGTGCATTCGCCAATTCAAAATCAATTGGCGCCTGGCGCTTCACAAGCGATTCCATCATCATTCTCACAGGTCTATTTATTTACAATTGAAATGGTTTGAACGAGTTTTTTTATTTTCCAAAAAAATTGGACTGTACGCATCTACGACATATAACATATGACCCATAAATACCCCCAATAATTTGAAATTTACGCAAGAATCTTCACTTTCAATTTTCAAATACTATACAAACGGTCCCACTCCGAACCTCTTCCTGAGTTAGGCGAACGAAATCGTCAGTCTCCAGCGCAAGAATATTCTCATTTTTACTTCTATTAATAAGAATATGTTCTCGCACTTTTTCAATTTTCTGCCTTTCCTTTGCAGCGACATAAATTATCGCCCGCATCCCAAAGCAGTCGCTCAAAGCTCCCGATTTTTTGCATGCAAGAACAGTCATACCACTGGACAACAGAAACATATCTCTTACCACCAATGAAACTGACATTTCTGAAGGCCCTTATTTCTTGATATCTTGAGGATGCGAGCATCTTAAAGGACCCGATGTCGTTGAACGCCATCTCATCCAGCGAACCGCCGTACTTCCCCTGACCTTGCACGCCCTCCTGGGCTGCGAGATGGGGCGGCTGGAAGCGTTCCTTACATTCAATAAAGCCGGTCGTTTCCTGTCCGGAGTGGGTAACACGGCGAAAGAGACGTCAAAGACCATTGTTGGCGCTGTGCAGCAAATCGGCTATGTCTCGGCAGACGCTACAAGGTATTTCGTCGGTAAATTGCACGATTGGGCCGGGGACCCGAGTTACAACGTAAGTTCTCAGAGTAATTTTGGCAGACAAGTTGCCGACAAGGGCTTGGCCCTTGCTACCTCAAAACTGGGCATTGGGATAGTCGATGGCGTTATTGCACGCCCGCTTAGAGCTGTCTATCGAGGCAACCTGGAGGAATTGGGAGGGGTTGCGTTTGAACTGAGTCTGGGGGGGTATCCATCGGTCGGGTAGCCCAGAGAAGCAATTTTTCAAAAATGGTAGAGGAAGAATAAATGGGTACATATGACGATCTCTTGAGTTTGAAGGGAAGTGGCACTCCATTTGATAAGTTGAGAAAAATGCGACCCATTGTTCCGACGCAAGATAAAATTCCTCAGGATTATGTGGATTTCATCACGGATGTAGGGGCTGGAGAGCTAGGGGATGCGAGATTCATGTTGTACGATGGGTTGATCCCCTCTGAAGAGATATATGGAAAATTGCCTCCAGACTGGGGAAGGATTCTAATTTTTGGTGATGATTTTTCGGGTTACAACTCTGGATTCAGAGTGTCCGATTGGAGTGTTGTAGAAATTAATCCCTCTGATATGGAGATAGACGTGATCGCATCAAAATTTCAGATTTTTATTCGAGGAAAAATTAATAATATGATGTGATTTTTTATCGACTTTTTCGCCCTTAGGCGGTGAGAAAGGCGCTTTGATTTATTGGAGAAAATGAAAGTTTAGCGTGCCAGACTACGTTGAACGAACAACCAAATCACGACCGAGATCCGGTCGACGGTAATCCTCCCATAGACGCGTTGCAGTGGATTCAGGCGGTCAGTGCAATATTTCGTCCAACGCTTCAGCTGGAGTCTTGAAGCCCAGCGTCTTTCTGGGACGGGCGTTTAGCTTGGCGCCGACTGCGTCGAGGTCACGCGGCGTATAACTTGCCAAGCTTGTTCTTTTTGGGAAGTACTGGCGTAACAGGCCGTTCGTATTTTCGTTGGTGTCCCGTTGCCAAGGGCAGCCCGGATCGCAGAAGTAAACGGCCATATGGGTATCCATACTAAAGCGTCTGTGTGCTGACAATTCAACCCCGCGGTCCCATGTCAGGCTTTTCCTCAGTTGAGCGGGAAGCTGACGCATCTGCTCTATAAGAGCTCGGGTGACGGGGTAATCCCCCCATTCTTAGCGATTGCCAGAAGTAGGAACGCTATGCGGCCATGGCTAGCCGCTGTTTGGGGGTGAAGCCGCCCAGTGCCATATTCGGGCGTTCGTGATTGTAGGACCACATCCATTCGGTCGCGGCGCGCTGCACGTGATCCAGGTCTTCCCAGTGGTACTGAGATAGCCACTCGTAGCGCACGGTCCTGTTGAATCGCTCGACATAGGCATTTTGCTGTGGCTTGCCCGGCTGGATGTATTCGAGCTTGATACCCCATTGCCCAGCCCACTCGGTAATAGCGGCGCTTAGATATTCCGGTCCGTTGTCGCAGCGTATCGCCAGCGGTTTGCCCCGCCAACCGATAATCTGCTTCAAGGATCGGATCACGCGCTCGAACGGCAGCGAGAAGTCGATTTCGATGCCCAGGGCCTCTCGATTGAAGTCATCGATTACGTTGAACAATCGGATGCTTCGGCCATCGGCCAACTGATCGTGCATGAAGTCCATCGACCATACATGGTTGAGCTGGTTTGGCACAGTCAGCGGCTCGGGCGCTTGGCGCACCAGGCGCTTGCGCGGCTTGATACGAAGATTCAGCTCCAGATCCCGATAGATACGGTAGATCCGCTTGTGATTCCACGAGTAGCCTTTGACGTTGCGCAGATACAGGTAGCACAGCCCGAACCCCCAACTGCGGTGGTTGTCTGTAAGACGCATCAGCCAGTCTGCAATCTCATCATTCTCGGTGCTGCGTTTGCAGACGTACCGGTAGCAGGTCTGGCTGATGCCAACCGCTTCGCAGGCCAGGCGCACTGAAATCCCACGCTCGCGCACCATGTGCTGGGCCATCTCGCGTCGGCGAGATGGCCTCACCACTTTTTTTCGAGTGCCTCCGCTCGAAGCTCGGCTTTGAGCTTCTCCTCGACATACATCTTGCGAAGCCGGGCGTTCTCGGCCTCGAGCTCCTTCATCCGCGACATCATCGACACATCCATGCCGCCGAACTTGGCCCGCCATTTGTAGAACGTTGCCGAACTGATTCCCAGCTCGCGGCACAGCTCGGGCACTGCCAAGCCTGCCTCGGCCCGTTTGATCGCTTCGATGATCTGGCTGTCTGTAAATCTCGACTTCTTCATGCTGTAGAACTCCTCAACGAGAAAATTCTACTTCTGGATGCGACGCTTCTATGGGGGGATTACCGTTGCCCGCCCCCCGGTTCGAGATCGCCACTTTAAACCCTAAAGGCAATCAATGAACTTAAATTAATGAAGGTCGGTTTTCGACACGGGATTATTCCACGCAAAAATACCTTCCTTCAAAACTTCGTCTCTCGCCCGCGTCAGCGTCTCATAGCCAATCAAGTAAATTCCATCCATATCTTCGGCATCAAGCTCATTTATTTCAAGAAGATCTTTATATATCAAGAAATAACTCTCGACGTGGCACTTATCCAGAGCAGGAACCTTGTTGTCGTTCATAAAAAAAGAGAACGCATCAATGCCCAAATAGCGATTTAAAAAAACTATGTCGCAATACGCAGCCATCGGTTCAATATTTCGAGAGGGGTCCGGTCTGGGAGAAAGATGGCGCATCAAGTCTATCCAATCGCGCGACGAGAATTCTTCCCACACATACGGAGCCCCCATGAGAAACTCCAATACGTAATCATGCGAATAGGTCTTAATTTGAAGAGAAATTACTTCCTTCGGCTCATATTTCTTCAATTCAGATTTATATCTTGAAAAATATGCAACCCCGTAATCCTCCGAGGACCCAAATCCGTCATATATAAAACCCAAAATCTCCCGCAAGGCATCAAGATTTTTCATCGCTTCAGACCTCACTTACCATGGGATATCCACTGATAATATATTATCGCCATCGACCGAAACTTCCCATGCTTGGAATCTTGTATTTTTAACGTTCAATCCCGCCCCTCGAAAGATATCCGGGAATCTCGTCGCATCCGAAGCTGTGGGCCGCTAGTGGCCAGATTGATTATCGATAACTCGA
This sequence comes from Achromobacter pestifer, assembly GCF_013267355.1. Taxonomy (NCBI): domain Bacteria; kingdom Pseudomonadati; phylum Pseudomonadota; class Betaproteobacteria; order Burkholderiales; family Alcaligenaceae; genus Achromobacter; species Achromobacter pestifer. Next base: position 3,069,381 of record NZ_CP053985.1, on the reverse strand, counting down.
ATTCTGCCCGCACCTGCAATTTTCATCTTCCCGGCAGCGGGCGAAGATCTTCCCTGCCCGGTCAAAGTTGTCATTGGGAAATTCATGTGATGCGGGCGCCATCCCATACAACTCGATCGGGATGGCCTGCCCCCCATGCACCCTGGAAATACGGGGAATGCGCCAGGGCAGGACCGCGCACGACCGTCACGCCGCAACGCGCAGCCGCGAACGGATGCACGGATCTCCTTCGCGATTCTTGACCTCGTCCTTGACGTCAGGCTTGCTCATGCACAGCTCGTGCTTAAACTCGAAGCGCGTGTAACCCAAGTCCAGTAGCGCCAGCAAGAACACCGCGAGCGCCAACTTCAGTGCCTTCGACGCCTGCATCGCGAGCAACTGCCGCAAAGCCTCCGCCGGCGCATGTGCGCCCGGCAGGTACAGCAGCGGGCGCAAATCCTGGATCATCAGATACAACACCCGAGCCAGTCCCGCCACCTTGCTCGGGCTCTTGACCGTCTCGTACACCGTCGGCAACGAGAAGAGGCGCCTCAGACCGCGGGCCCGTATGCCCAGCCCCAGTTCGACCAGCGGAGACGTCGCCGCGGCAGGGGCAACCGGCATGAAGCTCAGACCGTACATGTTGCCGCATGCCGCGATCACGGCGCGATGTTCACATCGTTGCGCGAGCGTTTGAGCATCCCCGTGCATGACGCGTACACCGCGTTTCCAAACTGGCTGAACGACGCTCATCGTTCAACAGGCAACTTTGGTTGCACTCGGAGAACGCCTGCATAGCCGCATGAGACGGGTCCACATGGGAAGCGCGCAAACGCAAAAAAGCCGGCACCGCTTTCGCAGGTCCGGCTATTGCTGTTGGTGTCGAGAACACCATCAAAAATTCGACCACAAATCAGTGGTCGGGGCGAGAGGATTCGAACCTCCGACTCCTGCGTCCCGAACGCAGTACTCTACCAGGCTGAGCTACGCCCCGAGTCTTACTACTACTGACTTCGTTGCGCTCAGTGCAACCAAATCATCTTTCGCTTTCACTATCAACCGCTACGTTTCAGGCTGCTGGGTTTCCCCAATTTTTCCGCCTAATTCGCTTAGCGATCTCTATTCACCGCGAAAGCGCAGAATTCTAACAGAGAATTTAGAAAAGGGGAAATGGGGTAAGCAGAAAGTGCTTTTCTGGCCAGATCGGCCTCGGCCACGGCGGCCTGGCGGGCGTGCTCCAGGGCATCGGTGGCCTGGATGGCGGCGGCCACGGCGGCGAAGTCGGCGTCGCCGGTCTTGATGGCGTCACGGATCAGTTGCTGTTGTTCCGGGGTGCCCACTTCCATCACGCGGATCAGCGGCAGCGTGGGCTTGCCCTCGCGCAGGTCGTCGCCCACGTTCTTGCCCAGGGCGGCGGCGTCGCCGCTGTAGTCCAGCACGTCGTCCACCAGTTGGAAGGCGGTGCCTACATGGCGGCCGTAGGCGGCCGCGGCGGCTTCCTGCTCGGGGGTGGCGCCCGCCAGCACGGCGCCCACCTGGGCGGCGGCCTCGAACAGCTTGGCGGTCTTGTAGCGCACCACTTGCAGATAGCGTTCCTGGGAGACGTCCGGGTCATGCACGTTCAGCAGCTGCAGCACCTCGCCTTCGGCGATCACCGTGGTGGCTTCGGACAGGATGCTCATGACGCGCATCGAATTCGCTTCCACCATCATCTCGAAGGAGCGCGAATACAGGTAGTCGCCTACCAGCACGCTGGCGGCGTTGCCGAAGACCGCGTTGGCGGTTTCGCGGCCGCGGCGCAGGTCGGATTCGTCCACCACGTCGTCGTGCAGCAGCGTGGCGGTATGGATGAACTCCACCACGGCGGCCAGCAGTTGGTGGTGCGTGCCCTCGTAGCCCAGCGCGCGCGCCACCATCAGCACCATGGCCGGGCGCATGCGTTTGCCGCCCGCGCCTATGATGTAGTCGCCGATCGTGCGGATCAGGACCACCTCGGAATTCAGCCGCTCGCGGATAACCGCATCGACGGCTTTCATGTCGTCTGCAATGGGGGCAACAAGCTCGGGGAGATTCAAGACGTATCCGGGAGAGTGAAACGAGCCGTGGCGCGGACGCGCGCCGGCTCTTACCGCTGGGCCCGCCGCAGAGGGCGGGGGATTCGACCAACGATTATACGGGGAGTAAGGGACACGAGCTGCCGGCCGGGCGGAACCGCCGGCCGGAGATGGCGCCCGGTGTGCGCGCCCTCCCCCCGGCGCCTCCCTCCCGCGGATCAGGCTCCTCGCGGCAACAGGCCGCGTGCGGCCAGGTTGGCATAGAGTGCGCGCACTCCGAAGGTCCAGGGCTCGATCTCGGTGGCCAGCCGCACTTCGTTCACCAGGGAGCCCAGGTGTTTCGACGCAATCACGACGCGGTCGCCCAGCTTGTGGGTGAAGCCGGTGCCCGGGCCCATGCGGTCCTGGGTGGGCGAGAACATGGTGCCCAGGAACAGCATGAAACCGTCCGGATACTGGTGGTGCCTGCCGCAAGCCTGGCGCACCAGGTCCAGGGGATCGCGGCTGATTTCGCGCATGTGGCTCACACCGTCCAGCTCGAAGCCGTCCAGGCCCTCGATGCGCAGGGACACATCGGCCTGACGCACGCTGTCCAGGTTGAAGCTGCCGTCGAACAGGCGGATGAAGGGACCGATGGCGCAGGAGCCGTTGTTGTCCTTGGCCTTGGTCAGCAGCAAGGCGCTGCGGCCTTCGATGTCGCGCAGGTTGACGTCGTTGCCCAGGGTGGCGCCGACGACTTCGCCGCGGCTGTCCACCGCCAGCACGATCTCGGGTTCGGGATTGTTCCAGCGGGATTCGGGCAGTACGCCGATCCGCGCGCCGCTGCCCACCGACGCCATGGGCGGCGCCTTGGAGAAGACCTCGGCGTCCGGGCCTATGCCGACTTCCAGGTATTGCGACCACTGGCCGCGCTCGGTGAGTTCGGCCTTCAGCTTGGCCGCTTCGGGCGAGCCCGGGCGCAGGCGGGACAGGTCGGAGCCGATCAGGGCCTGCATGCGGACGCGGATTTCCTCGGCGCGGCTGGCGTCGCCGCCCGCCTCTTCCTCGATCATGCGTTCCAGCAGGCTGATGGCGAAGGTGACGCCGGCCGCCTTGACGGGCTGCAGGTCGCAAGGCGCCAGCAGGCGCAAGCCCTCCTGGCCCGCCAGGCTGGCGGCCATCAGGGCATGCACGCCGCCCAGCGACTCGCCCGCGGCGCTGGCCGCGAGCGCCACGCGGTCGGGGCGGTCCAGCAGGTCCGCCATGGTGGGCGCAGCCGCCGTGATGTCGATCACCTCGCCGCGGCGGACTATCACCACACTGGGGCCATGCACCGAGCCCGGCCGCCACACCCGCCCCACCAGCAGCGCCTGTTCCAGGTCAGCAGGCAACGCCTTCGCTTGGTCCATGGGTCCCCTCGCCTTGTTCGAATGATGTGCGGGGCAGTCTAGGAGAGTTCCATTATCATGTCCAACATCATGAATTTATGTCCAATATATTGGACAAATTGCACATGGCTTCCGAACACGACGTCCCCGCCATCCGGCGCACTCATGACATCCTGCGGCTGCTGGCCAGCCGCCGCGCTCCCGTCAAGGCATCGGAACTGGCCGCGTGCTGCCAGCTCGCCCGCAGCACGCTGTACCTGCTGCTCGATTGCCTGGAGCAACGCCGCTGGATCGAACGCCGCGACGGCGGCTACGTCATCGGCATCGAACTGATGGCGCTGGGCTACGCCTATCTGCGCCAGGACGGATTGCAGACGGCATTCCAGGCCGCCGCCGGCGCCTTCGTGGCGCGGCACAACGAAGTGGTGCAGCTGGCGACGCTGGACGGATTCGATGTGGTCTATCTGGCCCGCGAGGACGCGCGCCGCCCGGTGCGGCTGGTATCGGACCTGGGCCTGCGACTGCCCGCGCACGCCTGCGCGCTGGGCAAGGCTTTGCTCGCCAGCCTGCCGCCGCAAGCGCTGGCCACCTGCGTGCCCGCGGTGTTGCCGCGCGTCACCGAGCGCAGCCTCGCCACTCGCGCCGCGCTCGACCAGGAATTGGAACAGGTGCGCAGCACCGGACTGGCGCAGGACCTGGAGGAAGTGGCGACCGGCCTGGTCTGCTTTGCCGCCTACGTGGGCATGACGCCGCTGGGCAAGCGGGTGGCCGTGAGCACCTCCATCCCCACTGACCGGCTGGACGAAGCGCACCGCCGCGGCGTAATCGACGGGATCCGGCTCGTGGCGCGGGACATCGCCCTGCGGGCGATCCCCGGCGCTTGAAGCGTGCACGCGACACCTAAGCCCTTAGCCTGCAAGCGCTTTTTGACTTTCTGAAAGTCCCGGGCTAATATCCCGGATTCGGTCAGCAATGCCCGAATTACGTCGGTTGCATTTGCGTCAACCCTCTGGGTGCCAAGGAAGGCTTAACTTTCCCAGGCATCGAGGCCTTTCCTCTTCTTGCCAGGCTCTGGCGCCAGAAGAAGAAAGCGTCCCGCCAGAGCGGCAATCCCGCCCAGCAGGGCAGGCAGCGCGAATGAACCCATTTACCTATTTAAGGAATCCCCCATGTACGCGGTCGTAAAAACCGGTGGCAAGCAGTATCGCGTTGCCGCTGGCGAAAAACTCAAGATAGAACAGATACCGGCAGACATTGGGCAAGAAATCACCCTGGACCAAGTGCTGTCCGTGGGCGAAGGCGACCAACTGAAAGTTGGCACGCCCCTCGTCTCCGGCGCCGTGGTCAAGGCAACGGTTCTTGCGCAAGGCCGCCACGACAAGGTCAAGATCTTCAAGATGCGCCGTCGCAAGCACTATCAGAAGCGTCAGGGCCACCGTCAGAACTACACCGAAATCCGCATCGAAGCCATCACGGCTTAAGAAGCGACTCGGTACCACTTAGCAGGAGCTAAACATGGCACAGAAAAAGGGCGGCGGCTCTACGCGAAACGGACGCGACTCAGAATCAAAGCGTCTGGGCGTCAAGACCTTCGGCGGTGAATTGATTCCCGCTGGTTCGATCATCGTGCGTCAGCGCGGTACTCGCTTCCACGCTGGCGTGAACGTCGGCATGGGCAAGGACCACACCCTGTTCGCGCTGGTCGACGGCAAGGTTCAATTCGGCTTCAAGGGCGCATTGAACAAGCAAACCGTTTCGATCATCGCTGCCGAGTAATCGGACAAGCGCGGTCAGAGCTCGCGGTTCGCCGCGAGCTCGAACGGTAAAAGCCCTGTCGCATGCGGCAGGGCTTTTTTGTTTTAAGCTTTTCTGTTTTCAGGCAGCCGCTGGAAGTCTCCGGCCCCTGCCTCCTGGCGGCACCCAATATTGGGGCTCCGCCCCAATACTTACTACACGCGCGGACACCATGAAATTCGTAGACGAAGCCACCATCGAAGTCGTCGCCGGCAAAGGCGGCAATGGCGTGGCGAGCTTTCGCCGCGAAAAATTCATCCCCAAGGGTGGCCCGGACGGCGGCGACGGCGGCCGCGGAGGCACCATCTATGCGGTGGCCGACCGCAACATCAATACGCTGATCGACTTCCGCTACGCCCGCCTGCACCGCGCAAAGGGCGGCGAAAATGGCCGCGGTTCGGACCAATACGGCGCCGCCGCCCCGGACATCACCCTGCGCGTGCCCGTCGGCACCATCATCCATGACGCCGAGACCGGCGAAGTCCTGTTCGACCTGGACACGCACGAGCAGAAAGTCGTGCTGGCCGCGGGCGGCCAGGGCGGCATGGGCAACATCCACTTCAAGTCCAGCCTGAACCGCGCGCCCCGCCAGTGGACGCCCGGCAAGGAAGGCGAACACCGCTACCTGCGCATGGAACTGAAGGTGCTGGCGGACGTAGGCCTGCTGGGCCTGCCGAACGCCGGCAAGTCCACGCTGATCACCCGCATTTCCAATGCGAAGCCGAAGATCGCGGACTACCCCTTCACCACGCTGCATCCCAATCTGGGCGTGGTGCGCACCTCGCCGTCGCGCAGCTTTGTCGTGGCCGACATTCCCGGCCTGATCGAAGGCGCCTCCGAAGGCGCCGGCCTGGGCCACCTGTTCCTGCGCCACCTGGCGCGCACCCGCGTGCTGCTGCACCTGGTGGACGTGTCCACGCCGGATCCCGATGCCGATCCGGTCGAGCAAGCCGTGGTGGACGCGCGCGCCATCGTCGAGGAGCTGCGCCGCTACGACCCCGAACTGGCCGCCAAGCCGCGCTGGCTGATCCTCAACAAGCTGGACATGGTGCCCGATCCCGAGGACACCCAGCGCCGCTTTCTCGAACTCTACGACTGGAAGGGTCCGGTGTTCGGCATCTCGGGCCTGTCGGGCGAGGGCACGCAAGACCTGCTCTACGCGCTGCAGGACTACCTGGACGCCGAACGCGAAAAGGAACACCTGTCGCAAGACCAGGCCAAGGACAGCTACGTGGCGCCGGACCCGCGCTTCGACGACAAGCGCTCGGACGCCGAACAGCGCCCCGCGCCGCGCGGCGACGACGAATAAGCCATAATCGCAGTCCTTACGATTACGCCTTTTTCTCGCCGCAGCCGGCCGCCATCATGTCTGCTGAAACACCCGCCGTTTCCGTCGTCACCAACGCCCAGCGCCTCGTCGCCAAAGTCGGCTCGTCGCTGGTCACCAATGAAGGCCGCGGCCTGGACCGCGCCGCCGTGGCGCACTGGGCCGCGCAGATCGCCGCCCTGCACAAGCAGGGCAAGCAGATCGTGCTGGTCTCCAGCGGCGCCATCGCCGAAGGCATGGCGCGCCTGGGCTGGCGCAAGCGCCCGTCGGTCATGCACGAACTGCAGGCCGCCGCGGCCGTGGGCCAGATGGGCCTGTGCCAGGCTTATGAGGCGGCTTTCGCCGAATACGGCCTGCGCACCGCGCAGATCCTGCTGACGCACGAAGACCTGGCCGACCGCCACCGCTACCTGAACGCGCGCAGCACGCTGTTCGCGCTGCTGCGCCTGGGCGTGGTGCCGATCGTGAACGAAAACGACACTGTCGTCACCGACGAAATCCGGCTGGGCGACAACGATACGCTGGGCGCGCTGGTCACCAACCTGATCGAAGCCGACACGCTGATCATTCTGACGGATCAGCGCGGCCTGTACGACTCGGATCCCCGCAAGAACCCGGACGCCAAGTTCATGTCGCACGCCCAGGCCGGCGACCCGGCGCTGGAAGCCATGGCTGGCGGCGCCGGCAGCGGCATCGGCACCGGCGGCATGCTGACCAAGGTGCTGGCGGCCAAGCGCGCGGCGCATAGCGGCGCGCACACCGTCATCGCGTCGGGCCATGAACGCAATGTGCTCACGCGCCTGGCCCAAGGCGAATGCATCGGCAGCGAGTTGCGCGCCGTGCTGCCCGTGTGGTCCGCCCGCAAGCAATGGCTGGCCGACCATCTGCGCCTGCGCGGACGCGTGGTGCTGGACGATGGCGCCGTGCAAGCGCTATTGCGCGAGGGCAAAAGCCTGCTGCCCATCGGCGTGACCGAGGTGGAAGGCGAGTTCGGCCGGGGCGATGTGGTCGCCTGCGTGGATGGCCAGGGCCGCGAATGCGCCCGCGGCCTGATCAACTACTCATCGGTCGACACCCGCCGCATCCTGCGCCAGCCTTCGTCGCAGATCGCGCGCATCCTGGGCAGCATGACCGAACCCGAACTCATGCATCGGGATAACCTGGTAGTGCTGTAAAGTCCCGCTCTCTCGCGGCGCCCTCGGGCAGCAGGATATAGCCCCATCCCCGCACCGCGAGCACGGGCAAGTCGATGTTGAGGCGGCGCGCCTTGCTGCGCAGCCGCGACAACAGCACATCCACCCGCCGCGCTCCATCCAGGGACTTACGCCTATCTGCCGGGAAGAAGCACTCCCGGCGCAGGCAATAGCCCGGCGCGTTCAATAAGCGGACAAAAAAAGCGCGCTCCGTGACCGTCAACGGCAGGTACTCGCCTGCCGGCCCGGCCAGCGCGCCGACGTGCGGATCGAGCCGCCAGGGCAAGGCGACGGACGGCGCGCGCCGGTACAGATTGCGCAGCAGGGCATCCCATTCCAACGCGTCCATGCCTGCGGGAGCACAGACGTCAGCGCCCGCATCCAGCGCGGCAATGCGATCGGCCGCGCTGGCCGCCGTGGCGTGCCACAGCACCGCCGCGGCTGGCGCCGCGCGGCGCAGCATGGCAATCAAACCCGGCACGCCCTCAATACCTCCCAAAAGTACCAGGGCGTCAGCGGCCTGAGCCTGCAAGTGTTCCAATAGCCCGGCGGTCGTATCGAAGACGCTGGCTTGCCAACGCAACAGGCGCAAGGCCTCGGCGAATTCCTCGCCCGCCGTTTCGTCGAGCCGTACGACGAAGACGCTGCCTCGTTGCTCCATGCGCTCACCTTTGATAAATATCACCTAAGTAATATTTATAACCACCAAAGCGCGTGACCAGCAAGCTTCAATCGCCGGTGTGAAAACATTCTCAGACCGACTGAAGCATGCGCGCCTGCTGCGTGGCCACACGCAGAAAGACCTCGCACGTCTAGCACGCATTTCGCAAAGCGCCATCGGCAGCTACGAAAGCGGCTTGCGGCATTCAAGCCGCTCGGCGCGCAAGCTGGCGCAGGTCCTGAAGGTCGAAGCCGAATGGCTGGAAACCGGCAAAGGCCCCATGGAACTTCCCGTGGATGGCTACGACCTCAGCAACACCCTGCCCGCGCCCGGCGTAGCCGAACCCGTGCCGCGCCCCGGCGGCCGGCCGCGTCCGATGGCGCCCTGGCCCTTTCCGAATATTTCGCCTTCGCAGTTCGAATCGCTCACGGCCGACGACCGCCTGATCCTTGAATCGATCACGCAGGCCTACATCGAAAAGACCATCCTGATCCGCCGCGGCGCCAAGACGCGCGGCCGCAAGCTGGGCTGATCGCGGGCTATCTTTCCTGCAGACGTAAAAAAGCCCGGCATGCCGGGCTTTTTTGTCGCTTGCTGCGCCGTTCAGGGCTTGGCAGCGGGCGCCGCCGGAGCAGCACCGCCGGCCGGCGGCGCGCCAGCGTCGCCGCGGATCTTGGCGGCGATTTCCGAAGCGGCCTGGGCCGAGGCCACGCCGAAGGCGAGGACGCCGCGGTTCAGCGGTTCGCCGATGAGCGGGGCGGCGACCAGTTCCTGGTCGATCACGAGCGCCAGCATGTTGCCGACGTTCTTGGTGCTGACGTCATTGAGCTTGCGGGCGCCGGCTTCCGAGAAGCGCAGGCCGACGAAGTTCTGGCCCTGGCGATCCACCAGCGCGGCGGCGTCGGTCAGGTCGGCGCGCGTCAGCACGGGCACGGTCTGCATGTAGAGCTTGCCGTCGGGCAGCGCGATTTCGCGCATGCCGGCGCCAGGTTGCTTCTGCGCCAGGTAAAAGTCCACGGAGGCCGCGGCGGCCGGCTTGGAGGCCTCTTGGCCGGCTTGCGGCGTGGCGGTATCGCCGGACGTCTTAGTCGGGGCGGTCTTGCAACCCGCTAGCGCCAACGTCACGACTACCAAGGCGGGCGCCAATTTGCGTAGGGTCAGTTGCATGCTCGTTTCCTTCTTAATGTGGACTAAGACCAGGCGATGCACTCCATCCCCGGTACTGGGAAAAGTGTACCGAACCTGAATGACGGTGTCGCCCCAGTCTGAATCTAAATGTAAAGCGGTAATACCAGCTCCCGCCTGCACCGGCTGACGCGGCGCAGCAGCGGCGCGATTCGTCGGAACGCGCGCCAGCCTCTATACTTCGCTTTCGCGCAGGGGTACTCGTCCCGCCTACATGGCCGGACGTGTTGAGAGAGTCCCTTCGTACCAGTACGGATAATGCCGATGCTGGGAGCCGTATTCCCGCCATGCGTCTTTGCGCGCGCGGCGGGAATTCCTTCCCGATCGGCTCCAACCACTCGCTTGGAGCTTTCCATGAACGCCAATCCCAAATTCCTGGCCGCTACCGCCGAAGTCGACGCGGCGGCCGTCGCACCGCTGCCCAAATCCCGCCGCGTGTATGAAGTGGGCTCGCGCCCCGACATCCGCGTGCCGTTCCGCGAAATCGAGCAGGACGACACGCCGACGATGTTCGGCGGTGAGAAGAACCCGCCGCTGACCGTCTATGACTGCAGCGGCCCCTACACCGACCCCGAAGCCAAGATCGACATCCGCCGCGGCCTGCCCGAACTGCGCCGCGTCTGGATCGAAGAGCGCGGCGACACGGAAGTGCTGTCAGGTCCGACCAGCGACTACGGCAAGGAACGTCTGACCGATCCCAAGCTGACGGCGATGCGCTTCGACCTGCAGCGCCCGCCGCGCCGCGCCAAGTCCGGCGCCAACGTGTCGCAAATGCATTACGCCCGCCGCGGCATCATCACCCCGGAAATGGAATACGTGGCAATCCGCGAAAGTCTGCGCCGCGAGCACTATCTGCAGACGCTGCGCGACAGCGGCCCCGACGGCGAGAAGATGGTCAAGCGCCTGCTGCGCCAGCACCCGGGCCAATCGTTCGGCGCCGCCATTCCCGCCGCCATCACGCCCGAGTTCGTGCGCGACGAGATCGCGCGCGGCCGCGCCATCATCCCGGCCAACATCAACCACCCGGAAGTGGAGCCGATGGCCATCGGCCGCAACTTCCTGGTGAAGATCAACGCCAACATCGGCAACTCCGCCGTCAGCTCCGGCATCGGCGAAGAAGTGGAAAAGATGACCTGGGCGATCCGCTGGGGCGGCGACACGGTCATGGACCTGTCCACCGGCAAGCACATTCACGAAACGCGCGAATGGATCATCCGCAACTCGCCCGTGCCCATCGGCACCGTGCCGATCTACCAGGCGCTGGAAAAGGTCGACGGCAAGGCCGAGGACCTGACCTGGGAGATCTTCCGCGACACGCTGATCGAGCAGGCCGAACAGGGCGTGGACTACTTCACGATCCACGCGGGCGTGCGCCTGCCGTTCATCCCCATGACGGCCGACCGCATGACCGGCATCGTCTCGCGCGGCGGCTCGATCATGGCGAAGTGGTGCCTGGCGCATCACAAGGAGAGCTTCCTGTACGAGCGCTTCGAGGAAATCTGCGAAATCATGAAGGCCTACGACGTCAGCTTCTCGCTGGGCGACGGCCTGCGCCCGGGTTCGGGCTACGACGCCAACGACGAGGCGCAATTCGCCGAACTGAAGACGCTGGGCGAGCTGACCCAGGTGGCATGGAAGCATGATGTGCAGGTCATGATCGAAGGCCCGGGCCACGTGCCGATGCAGATGATCAAGGAGAACATGGAGCTGCAGCTGGAACACTGCCACGAGGCGCCGTTCTACACGCTCGGCCCCCTGACCACCGACATCGCTCCGGGCTACGACCACATCACGTCCGGCATCGGCGCAGCGCTGATCGGCTGGTACGGCACGGCGATGCTCTGTTATGTGACGCCCAAGGAGCACCTCGGCCTGCCGAACAAGAAGGACGTGAAGGACGGCATCATCACGTACAAGATCGCGGCCCACGCGGCGGACCTGGCCAAGGGTCATCCGGGCGCGGCGATCCGCGACAACGCGCTGTCCAAAGCGCGCTTCGAATTCCGCTGGGACGACCAGTTCAACCTGGGGCTGGATCCGGACACCGCCAAGGAATTCCACGACGAGACGCTACCCAAGGATTCGATGAAGGTGGCGCACTTCTGCTCGATGTGCGGACCGCATTTCTGCTCGATGAAGATCACCCAGGACGTGCGGGATTATGCGGCGGCGCAGGGGGTTAGCGAGAAGGATGCGTTGCAGAAGGGGATGCAGGAGAAGTCCGTGGAGTTCGTTAAGAAGGGGGCCGAGGTTTATCATCGGCAGTGATGTTGTTGCTGCGTCTGCGTTGAGTTCTTAAGACGCACGGCGCGGCGGCGGCTTGCCGGGCGCGGGGCAACGATTGCGGTCCGGAGCCTTCGCTCCGGACTGCCCCGTCGTCATCCTCGTCCTCGCCTTCGGCGACTCCTTCGGATTCCCTCGGGCTTATCGACGCCCCGCGCCCGGCAAGCCGCTGCCGCGCCGTGCTCGGTTTATTGAATCTTCACGGGAGCTGGGGCGAGCGGTGTGCTTGGCGTTCTCGCCACCGGTGGGGGTGGGCGAGGATCTTGCGGGGCCCGCCCCCGGCCGGCCGCGCGGGCGGCCGGCCGGGGGCTTACGCGGTGTCTGGCGTCAAGTGATGACGCTGCGCGATGATGGAGATGAGTTCAAGTCGTGCGATCGGTGATGCGCATGCGAGTCTGTCCACGAGTGTGGCGTATACGGCCATCGTCATTTCAACTCCGCCGCCGGATGGGCGGCGCGCGCGAGAGGATCTGCGTGCGCAAGATTCTGCCCAACGCGCGCCGCCCATCACCGCCCCTCCCCCAAAACGGCGACAACCACCAGCAAACCACTCGCCGCATTCGCGCCAGCGCACCCATCACGACGCACGCAAGCGCGTATGCTCATTACGGCCGCCCGGGCGGCCGTAATGAGCGGGCTCCGCAAGACTCGCCACTGAACACGGCTCTAGCGACGCAACAGGCCAAGACGCAGGTAGCACGGCGGCGCTGGCGGTGTGGCGGCGAGCAACCTCGATGCGCCCGAGGGAATCCGTAGGGAAGGCCGAAGGCCTGGACGAGGATGACAACGGGGCAGTCCGGATCGAAGGCTCCGGACCGCAATCGTGGGCGCTCGCCGCCACACCGCCAGCGCCGCCGTGCGGCCTACGAAGCTTCGTTCAGTCACGCTGACTGACAAGCCCACGAAGCCAACTACAGCAACTTCCCAGGATTCATAATCCCCGCAGGATCCAACACAGCCTTGATTTCCCGCATCAACCGCAACTCCAGCGCATCCTTGCTATGCAGGAAATGGTCCCGCTTCAACTGCCCAATCCCATGTTCCGCGGAAATGCTCCCGCCATAGCGATTGACCTCGTCCAGCACCGCATCCGTGATCGCCGCCCCATGCACCGCCACCCAGTCGCGGTCGGCGCCGGCCGGGCGCGACAGGTTGTAGTGCAGGTTGCCGTCGCCGAAGTGGCCGAAGATGAAGGGGCGGAGGTCCGGGTACAGCGCGCGCACGCGTGCCTCGGCGGATTCCATGAAGTCGGGGATGCATTCGATCGGCAGCGACACGTCGTGCTTCAGGTGCGGGCCGTCGGCGCGCTGCGCTTCGGAGATTTCCTCGCGCAGCTTCCACAGCGCCTGCAACTGCGCCAGCGATGCCGACACGGCTGCATCCAGGCACAGGCCGCGCTCCAGCGCCGTGCCGATCACGTTTTCAAGCAGGCCGTTGAGCGCCGTCTCGTCGGCGGTGTCCGCCAACTCCACGAGCACATAGGCCGGATAGCGCTGATCAAAGGGTTCCTGCACGCCTGCGGCATGCGCCAGCACCAGATCCAGGCAATCGCCCGAGAAGTACTCGAACGCCTGCAGGCGCGCGCCGCATTGTTCGAACAGGATCTCGAACAGTTGCAGGGCCTGCGCCGGCGACTCCACGGCGGCCAGCACCACCGAGCGCACGTCGGTGCGCGGGAACAGGCGCAAGGCGACGGCGGTGATGACGCCCAGCGTGCCTTCGGAACCGATCAGCAATTGCTTGAGGTCGTAGCCGGTGTTGTCCTTGCGCAGCGTGCGCAGGCCATGGAAGATCTCGCCCGTGGGCAGCACGGCCTCCAGGCCCAGCACCAGTTCGCGCGCCATGCCGTAGCGCACCACGTTCACGCCGCCGGCGTTGGTGGCGACGTTGCCGCCGATCTGGCTCGAGTCTTCCGCCGCCAGGCTCAGCGGCAACAGGCGGCCCGCGTCCTGCGCGGCGCGGCGCAGATTGCCCAGGATCGCGCCCGCCTCGGCCACCATGGTGTTGGCGATGGTGTCGATGGAGCGCACGGCGTTCATGCGGTCCAGGCTCAGCACCACGTTGCCCGCGGCCGCGTCCGGCGTGGCGCCGCCGCACAGGCCGGTGTTGCCGCCGCGCGGCACCACCGGCACGCCTGCCTCCTGGCATAGCGCCAGGCAGGTGGCGACCTCGGCGGTCGTGCGCGGGCGCACCACCGCTTGCGCGTTGCCTTTGTACAGGCCGCGCCAGTCGGACAGCCAAGGCGCGATGTCGGCCTCGGCGGTGATGACGGTATCGGGGCCCAGTGCCTGGACCAGGCGTTGCGTAAAGTCGGATGCGCTCATGATGTCTGCCTTGCGGCGGGAGAGAGGTGATCGAGTTGCAGGCGGCTGGCCGCCTGTTGCAAATGACGGGCGGCGGCCTGTCGCGCCCGTTCGGGATCGCGTTCGCGGATGGCCTCGAACACGGCCACGTGTTCCTGGTGCACGGCGGCCGTCAGGCCGGCCTGGCGGCGGCTGTTGCTGCGCGCGGTGCTGACAGCCAGCCTGAGTTGCAGGTTCAGGTACTGCAGCAGATCCTGGTAGCAGCTGTTGTGCGTGGCGGCGGCAATGGCGCGGTGGAAGGCGATGTCGTGTTCCACCCCCTGCTCCGGATCTTCCAGATGGGATTCCAGGTCGGCCAGGGCGCGCGCCATCGCGGCCAGGTCTGCCTCGTCGCGCCGCAGCGCGGCCAGCGCGGCCGCCCCGCCTTCCAGCTCCATGCGCAGTTCGTAGACGCCGGCCAGCTGCTTGCGGTCCACGGCGATCCCGGCGGATAGCTGGAAGCCCTGCGCGCCGGTGCGCGACAGCACGGTGCTGCCGGAACCCTGCCGGCTCTGGATCAGGCCCTGCGCACGCAGGCGTTCGGTGGCCTCGCGGATGACCGCGGCGCTGACGCCGTATTGCTCGGCCAGCACGCGGCCCGCAGGCAGCTTGGCGCCAACGGGATAGGCGCCTGCGGCGATGTCAGCGGCGATCTGGCGGGCGACCTGTTCGGTCAGGGTGAGGCTCTTGGTCAACATCTGAGCATTATAGGCATACTTTTCAGGTTATCTGATAACTTTTCGGAAGCAGGCCGTAGGTGATGTGGTTCAGGCTCGGGGGACCGCCGCGGGCGGCGCAGCTCAGGCGACGACGGGCTCGCCGTCCGGCACGGTCTTCTCGGCCTCGTCGGCCCCCGCCACGGCGCAGCAGCGGCCGCCCTGCGCCTTGGCGCGGTAGAGGGCGGCATCGGCGGAATGCATGGCCGCTTCCGGGCTGCGATTGGCGCCGGACACGATGGAAATACCGATGGACAGGCCTACGCTGACCCGCGTGCCGTCCGCCAAGGTGATCGGCTGGGAGGCGTCATGCAGCAGGTGTTCGCCCAGCCGCAGGGCGGCGGTAGCGTCGATGCCGGTCACCAGCACGATGAATTCGTCGCCGCCGATGCGCGCGGCCACATCGTCCACCCGCAGCATGGAGCGCATGCGCTGGGCGATGGTCATCAGCACCTGGTCGCCGGCCGCATGGCCGTAGGTGTCGTTGATGAGCTTGAAGTCGTCCATGTCCATGTACAGCAGCGCGGCCGAGCTGTCCTGGCCGCGCGCGCTGGTGCAGACGCGCTCCAGCGCGGCCTGCAGGCCGGCGCGGTTGGCCAGGCCGGTCAGCGCGTCTTCGCTGGCGCGGCGCTCGCTGGCGCGCTCGGCAAGCATGGTGGACACCAGGATGCGGTTGAGCCGGTGCGAGGCGACGCTCATGCTGACCAGATAGAACGGGATCTGGATGAAGACGATGGCCGTGACGTATTCGCCGGTGAAGGCCGCGCCCAGGCACATCGGCCCCAGGCTCAGGAAGATCATGGCGCCGACCAGCCGCGGCGCGCCATAGTTCCGGAAGCAGATGCCGCCGGCCATGGCGCCGCAAGAGACCCCGGCCAGGGTGGCGGCCAGCCAGTCGCCGTTGAGGAAGGTGACGAAGACGCCATAGCCCACGCTGAACGCCCACAGCAGCGCCAGCAGGATGTAGATGTCGGTATGGGTATTGCCGCCCTTGGGCGCGGCGCGCAAGGCGGACCGCAGGATCAGGACGCGGATCAGCGCCAGCACCACCTCCATTGCCAGCCAGGACAGATACAGCGGCTCTGGGCGGCGCCAGGCGACCACGCCGGAGATCATCAGCGTGTTGATGACGCCGCCGGCAAAAATGGGCAGCGTGCCGAACAAGCTGGCGATCAGGGCCGAGCGGATGTCCGCAGGGGTATCGTGCCCGGAATGCGTCAGCCAACGCGTCAGGCGCCATTTGGGCAAACTGAACTTCAGTGCTGTATCCACGCGGTCACGTCCCAGGCCGTCTACCCAATTTCGGGTAGGCTGGCTGGCGTTATAGCAGGTATTTCAAGCCTTTAATATTGTCCGCGGGGCCAATCCCGGGCAGGGAATCAGTGCCCGCGATGCCCGCAGACCGCGCATTCGGGGTCGCGCTGGACGTTGACGCTGCGCCATTGCATGGTGCGCACGTCCAGCCAGAGCAGGCGGCCGGACAGGCTTTCGCCCACGCCGGACAGCAGCTTGAGGGCTTCTGCCGCCTGCATGCTGCCGATGATGCCGACGACCGGCGCGAACACGCCCATCGTGGCGCAATTGGCTTGCTCGACGTCGTCGCCTTCGGGAAACAGGCAGTGGTAACAGGGCGCGTTGTCGTCGCGCAGGTCATAGACGCTGACCTGGCCGTCGAAGCGGATCGCAGCGCCCGACACCAGCGGCTTGCGGTGCTGCACGCAGGCGCGGTTGATGGCGTGGCGGGTGGCGAAGTTGTCGGTGCAGTCCAGCACCAGGTCCGCCTGCGCGACGGCGTCGGACAGGGCCTGGCCTTCCAGCCGTTCGACGCGGGCATGGACCCGGGTCTGCGGATTGAACGCCGCCAGCATGTCGCGTCCGGACTCGGCCTTGTGGCGGCCGACGCTGGCGGCGGTGTGCAGGATCTGGCGTTGGAGGTTGCTCAGCTCGACGACGTCGTCGTCGGCCAGGGTGATGTCGCCCACGCCGGCGGTGGCCAGGTAGAGCGCGGCGGGGGAACCCAGTCCGCCCGCCCCCACGATGAGCACACGCGCCGCCAGCAGTTTTTCCTGCCCTTCTATTCCCAGCTCGTCGAGCAGGATGTGGCGGGCGTAGCGCAGCAGTTGCTCGTCGTTCATTTGTCCTTGCTGGGCTCGACTCCGGTCGGCGTGATCTTCATGCGCTGGGGCGTGCCGCCGCCGGCCTTGGAATCGGCCTTGGCCTGGGCCCGGGCCGAACCCTTCTGCACCGGCTTGCCGGCCAGCACGTTCAGGGCCTGCTGCAGCTGGAAGTCGTCCTTGCCGCCGAATTCGAACACCTTGGTCGGAACGTCGACGTTGTCTTCGCCGGCGCTGGACTTCACTTCGTTGGCGGTCTGCTGGTTGGACAGGTGACGCTGCAGGTCGGCTTCGCGCGGCAGGCGGAACAGGTCGCCTTCGGCCGTGTCGGCAACGACGTAGTCAGGCTCGATGCCGGTAGCCTGGATGGAGCGGCCGCTAGGCGTGAAATAGCGCGAGGTGGTGAGCTTGACCGCGGTGGTTTCGGACAGCGGCAGGATCACCTGCACCGAGCCCTTGCCGAAAGTGCGGTTGCCCAGAACCTTGGCGCGCTTGTGGTCCTGCAGCGCGCCGGCCACGATCTCGGAGGCCGAGGCGGAGCCCACGTTCACCAGCACCACCATCGGCACGGTCTTGGTCCAGGCCGGCAGGCCGGCCAGGTAGTTGCTTTCGCCGCGGGCGTATTCCGACGGCGTGGCCAGGTACTTGTGGCGGGCGTCGGGGGTGCGGCCGTCGGTGGTCACCACCACGGAGTCGGGCGGCAGGAACGCGCCGGACACGCCGATGGCGCTGGTCAGCAAGCCGCCCGGGTCGTTGCGCAGGTCCAGCACCAGGCCCTTGGGGGCTTCCTTGGCGCCGAGGTCCTTCAGCTGCTTGGCGAGATCGGCGCCGGTCTTTTCCTGGAACTGGGCGATGCGCACGTAGCCGATGCCGTTGTCCAGCATCTTGCTGCGCACGCTGCGCACCTTGATGATGTCGCGCACGATCTTCAGCACGATGGGCTGCGGACGGTCGGCGCGCATGATGGTCAGCGTGATCGGCGACTTGGGCGCGCCGCGCATCAGCTTGACGGCGTCGTTGAGCGTCATGCCCTTGGTGGGCGTGTCGTCGATCTTGATGATGAGGTCGCCGGCCATCACGCCGGCTCGGGCGGCAGGCGTGTCTTCGATCGGGGAGATGACCTTCACGAAGCCGTCTTCGGCGCCGACCTCGATGCCCAGGCCGCCGAATTCGCCTTGCGTGGCCGTCTGCATTTCGCGGAAGGCGTCGGCGTCCAGGTAGGCCGAGTGCGGATCCAGGTTCGACACCATGCCGGAGATGGCATTGTCGATCAGGGTCTTGTCGTCGACGGCCTCGACGTAGTTGTTCTTGATGGCGGCGAACACATTGCTCAGCTGCCTGAGTTCGTCCAGTGGCAGAGGGCTGCCGCGCTGGGCGACCGCGGTCACGCCTACGCTGAGCAACACACCAGCCACCGCACCGATGGCAATCAGACCGAAACCGCGAAACTTACGAGTGCCCATGCACACTTCCCGAATTTTGTTTTCGCCGATGGGGTTTGGTAATTACCAACGACATCAATCTACTGCGCCAGCCATTGTGCCGGATCCACAGGAGCGCCACGATGGCGAATTTCAAAGTATAGGCCGGATTCCACTTGGCCGCCGGTCGCCCCGACCGTAGCGATAGTATCGCCACCCGTCACCGAATCTCCCACCCGTTTGAGCAGACTTTGGTTGTAAGCATAGACGGTCAGGTATTGCTGCCCATGATCCACAATGATGAGGTTGCCAAAACCACGCAGCCAATCGGCGTAGACCACCGTGCCGGGGGCCACCACCTTGACCGGCGTGCCTTCGGCCGCGCGCAGCACCACGCCGCGCCATACGCCGCCGTCCGGACGGTCGACCCCGAAACGCCCCTGGACCTGGCCGCGCACCGGCATGGACAGCCCATGGCGCAAGCCATTGCCGCCGCCCACCGGCGCGGCGCGCGCGGTCTGGGTCTGGGTCTGCTGAGCGGGCTCAATACGGCTTGGAGCGGGTTTTTCCTCTGGAGGTTCCGCCTTCTTGGGCGGTTCCGCGGGTTTGGCCTGAGGCGGCTCGGGCGTGGTCAGGCGGGACTGCTTCTGGTCGGCCGGACGCAGGCCGGCGGCATCCGGATCGGCCACGGCCACGGGACCGCGGCTCTGGCGCGAGGCGGCTTCGACCTGCTCGCGCGCCTGGGCCGCATCGCGCGCGTCACGGGCGTCGCGCTCGCGCTTGGCGTTGTCGGCGGCCTGCTTGGCGTTATCGGCGGCGAGCTTGCGGTCGGCCTCGGCCTTCTTGCGGGCGTCCTCGGCGGCGCGGCGCTCGGCGTCGGCGCGCTTTTTGGCTTCCTCGGCGGCGCGGCGCGCCTCTTCCGCGCGGCGTACTTCCTCGGCCCGCTTGCGCGCTTCCTCGGCGCGGCGGGCATCCTCGATCTGCTTGGCGATGGCCGCGTCCAGATCGGTAATGAGCCGCGACAGGCGCTGATCGTCGCGTCCCAGCTTGTTGGCTTCGGTGCGCTGGGCGGCGATCTGCCCTTCCAGCTGCGCCAGCAGCGTGGCGCGCTCCTTCTGCTGACCGACCAGCGCAGTCTTCTGCTCGGACGTTTCGGCCACGACTTTTTCGATTTCGGCGCGGCGGGCGTCGGCGCGCCCCTGCAGGGCGGCCAGGCGCTCGATGTCCTCGCGCAGAGCCTGCACGGCGTCGGCGCGGGCCCGCGAGACGTAATCCAGATAGCCCAGGTTGCGCCCCAGCACCTGGGGATCATCGCCCGACAGCAGGGCCGTCCAGGGCGACACGCCGCTGGTGTACTGGGTGCGCAGCTGTTCGGCCAGTTCGGTGCGGCGCTTGGCCAGCACGACCTGTTGGGTGCCAATCTGCTTTTCCAGGCCGGTCAGGTCGGCCTGGGCCTGGCGGTTAGCCTCGGCCAGCTCCCGCAGGCGCAGGTTGATCTTGGAAATGGCCGACTCGGACTGCTTGAGCGCGTCGGCGGCTTCCTTGCGGGCGGCCTCGCGGTCATCGATATCCTTTTGCAGGTTCTCGATGCGGTCGCGCAAGGCGGCCTGCTGCTTTTCCGCGTCGGACTGGCGGCCGGCAAGGTCGTTGGGCGCGGCGCGAGCCGACAGCGCCCCACCGGTCAACATGACCGCCAACAACAACCCTGCCGCGCGACGCATAGGAATATCAGTCCTTCTTAGCCTTGCCCTGGGCTGCCACCGCAGCCATGGCCGCCTCGATCTCGGCGGCATCGCCGAGATAATAGTGGCGGATCGGGCGCAGGTCATCATCCAATTCGTACACCAGCGGCTGGCCGGTGGGAATGTTCAGGTTGACGATGTCTTCGTCCGAAACGTTGTCCAGGTGCTTGATCAGGGCGCGCAGGCTGTTGCCGTGGGCGGCGATCAGGACATTGCGGCCGGCGCGGATGGCCGGGGCGATGGATTCGTTCCAGAACGGCAGCACGCGCTCCACGGTGTCCTTCAGGCATTCGGTGGCGGGCAGCTGGTCGGCCGGCACCTTGGCGTAGCGCTTGTCGAAACGCGGATGGCGCTCGTCGTCCAGCGCCAGCGGCAGCGGGGCGATGGCGTAGGCGCGGCGCCAGATCAGCACCTGCTCGTCGCCGTACTTGGCGGCGGTTTCCGCCTTGTTCAGGCCTTGCAGCGCGCCGTAGTGGCGTTCGTTCAGGCGCCAGGTCACGCCGACCGGGGTGTACATGGCGTCCATGGCGTCCAGGGCGATCCACAGGGTGCGGATGGCGCGCTTGAGCAGCGACGAGTAGGCCAGGTCGAAGGTAAAGCCTTCTTTCTTGAGCAGTTCGCCGGCCTTGCGGGCCTGTTCGCGGCCGGTCTCGGTCAGGTCGACGTCGGTCCAACCGGTGAAGCGGTTTTCCAGATTCCACTGGCTTTCGCCGTGGCGCATCAGAACGAGTTTGTGCATGATTTGGGACGCTTGTAACGCGGGTTAAAGTGAAAGAATGCGCTCATTTTATAATTGAGCGATTTTGCCCTTGATTTTGCCCCGGCGCACCCGCCCATTTCCGCGGCGCGGCGCATCAGGGTTTGCCTATACCAGGCTAGTCGCCGCACTTCAGGATGCCCCGTGGACCTTTTGCAATTCTTGATCGATAAAAACAACGTCTTCATCGTCGCCGTTGCCGTGATCTCCGGCATCATGCTGGCCATCCCCGCCCTGCGCAAGGGCCGCACCGGTTCGGCCGTGAGCACGACCGAGGCCATCCAGATGGTCAACCAGCGCCAGGCCGTCTGGGTCGACGTGCGCCCCGCCGAGCAGTTCCAGGCCGGCCACATCGCCCAGGCCCGCAACGTGCCGGCTGCCGACCTGGAGCAAAAGGCCGCCTCGCTGCCCAAGAACAAGCCGCTGGTCGTGGTTTGCGACAATGGCCGCGATTCGGCCCGCGCCGCCGCCAAGCTGCGCGCCCAGGGCTTTGCCGACGTCGTGCCGCTGGACGGCGGCATGCGCGCCTGGTCGGCCGCCAGCCTGCCTGTGACCCAGAAGGGTTGAAGCCAGGGGCCGCGCCCCCATCTACCTATTCTTGTACCCACAGGAGCGCCCATGAATAAAGTCGTCATGTACAGCAAGGACTATTGTCCCTATTGCGCCCGCGCCAAGACCTTGCTCGAGCAGCGCGGCGTGACTGACCTGGAAATCATCCAGATCGACCGGGACCCGTCCCAGCGCGAGGTCATGATCGAACGCACCGGCCGGCGCACCGTCCCGCAGATCTTCATCGGCGATACCCATGTCGGCGGTTGCGACGACCTGATGGCCCTGGACCGCTCGGGTGGCCTTGCCCCCATGCTGGCCAGCTAATCGCCCCCTTTTTTGCCCATCCCACCAACGGAAACACTCATGGCTGATCAAGACCAAAACACCCAGCAAGAAGGCGGCAACGACGCGCCCTCGTTCAATCTGCAACGCGTCTACCTGAAAGACCTTTCGCTGGAAATGCCGAATGCGCCCCACGTCTTCCTGGAGCAGGAAGCGCCCCAGGTCGAGGTGAGCATTACCGTGGGCGGTCAGCGCCTGGCCGAAACCGTGTTCGAAACCACGGTCACCGTCACGGTCACCACCCGCATCAATGAAAAGGTCGTGTACCTGGTCGAAGGCACGCAGGCCGGCATCTTCGAGGCCGCCAACATCCCCGAAGAACAGCTCGACCCGCTGCTGGGCATCGTCTGCCCGACCATGCTGTACCCGTACCTGCGCGCCAACATCGCCGATGCGATCACCCGCACCTCGATGCCGCCGCTGCACCTGACCGAAGTGAACTTCCAGGCCCTGTACGAGCAGCGCCTGGCCGAGCTGCAGCAACAGCAAAGCTCCGCCAACGGCAGCGACTCGGGCATCATCCTGCCCCCCAGCGCGACCCGCCAGTAAAGCAAGCCGCGGCGCCCCCTGATGAACAATCCCGTCAAGCCACGCCTGCGCGTTGCCGTCCTGGGTGCGGGAAGTTGGGGCACCGCGCTGGCGGCGGCCGCCAGCCGCCGCCACGCCACCGTACTCTGGGCGCGCGACGCCGCGCAGGCGGCCGACATGGCCGCCTCGCACGAAAACGCGCGCTACCTGCCTGGCATCGCGCTGCCCCAGGCGCTGAATATTTCTTCCGATCTCGACGCCACGCTGCGCAGCCTGCAAGAAGATGGCGCACGACGCCTGATTGTGCTGGGCGTGCCCGTGGCCGGCCTGACCGCCATCTGCGGCGAACTTTCCCGCCGCCTGCCCGCGCTGGGACTGCAGGACACCCCCATCGTCTGGACGTGCAAGGGCTTTGAAGCCGACACGGCCAGGCTGCCCCACGAAATCATGCGCGAGGCCCTGCCTGGCGCCACTGGCGGCGCATTGTCGGGCCCCTCGTTCGCGCGCGAAGTCGCGCAGGGCCTGCCGGTGGCGCTGACCGTGGCCAGCGACAGCCCCGCCTTGCGCGAGGCCACCACCGCCGCCTTCCATGGCGCGGCGCTGCGCGTGTATGCCAGCACCGACCTGGTCGGCGTGGAAGTGGGCGGCGCGCTGAAGAACGTGATCGCCGTCGCCTGCGGCATTGGCGACGGCCTGGCCCTGGGCACCAATGCCCGCGCCGCGCTGATCACCCGAGGCCTGGCCGAGATGACCCGCTTCGGCGTGGCGCTGGGCGCCCAGGCCGAGACCTTCGCCGGGCTGACCGGCCTGGGCGACCTGGTGCTGACCGCGACGGGCGAGCTGTCGCGCAACCGCCGCGTGGGCCTGGAGATCGGCGCCGGCCGCAAGCTGGCCGACATCCTGGCCAGCGGCATCACGGCCGAAGGCGTGCGCTGCGCGCGCGCCGCGCTGGACCGCGCCCGCGCCATCGGGGTCGAACTGCCGATCACCGAAGCCGTCTGCGCCGTGCTGTTCGATGGCGTGGCCCCCATGACGGCCGTGTCCGCCCTGCTGGCGCGCGACGCCCGCTACGAAAGCGGGGAAGGCGGCGGCCAGCCGGACGCGGCGCCGGAGCGCCAGCCCGACTGATCCGCCCAATAACAAACACCACGCACAACCCCGAGGAGACATCCTTCATGACGCAAGCCCGCAAGTTCCGGGTCGGCCCGCTGCTACGCGGCCTGTGCCTGAGCCTGGCCGCCATCCTGCCGGCCGCCGCCCATGCCGACTGGCCCGACCGTCCGATCCACATGGTCGTGCCCTTCCCGCCAGGCTCATCGCCCGACATCCTGGCGCGCACGATTTCGGAACCGTTGTCCCAGGCGCTGGGCCAGCCCATCGTGATCGACAACAAGCCGGGCGCCGGCGGCAATATCGGTACCCGCATCGTGTCGCAGGCCAAGCCGGACGGCTATACGCTGCTCTACACGATCAACGGCCCGCTGGTGACCGCGCCCACGCTGTACAAGAAGACGCTGGGCTACGATCCGCTGCGCGACCTGCAACCGGTTTCGCTGGTGGGCACCAGCCCCAACGTGCTAGTCGTGCCCAGCAGCCTGAAGGTCGATAACGTCAAGGATTTCGTCGCGCTGGTGAAGGGCCGCGGCAATTCGCTGAACTACGGCTCCGTCGGCCCGGGCAGCTCGGCCCACCTGGCGATGGAAATGTTCAAGGAAAGCGCGGGCGTGGACCTGGCGCACATCCCCTATTCCGGCTTCCCGCAGGTCATCTCGGCCATCATCGGCGGCGACGTCCAGGCCGGCTTCATGGTGCCGGCCATCGCCGTGCCCCAGGCGCGCGACGGCAAGGTGAAGCTGCTGGCCGTGACCAGCCTGCAGCCCAGCGAGGCGCTGCCCGGCGTGCCGACGATGGCGTCCCAGGGCTATCCGGATTTTGAAGCCATTTCCTGGAACGCCGTGCTGGTTCCGGCCGGCACGCCCACGCCCATCGTCGAACGGCTCAACAGCGAGCTGGCGCGCATCATCGGCAGCGACGCGGTGCGCAAGCAGTTGGCGCTGCAGTACTTCACGCCCGCGCCGTCCACGCCCGAAGCCCTGACCGCCCGCATCAAGAACGAAAAGGCGCGCTGGGACCAGGTGATCGAAAAGCTGAATCTGTCGCTGGATTGATAGCGACGCCGCAGTGACGGGCCATGCGCGCCGGATTCAGCGCGCCCCCGTCACACTCCCCCTTCATACCCCTGCTGCCGCCAGGCCTCGAACACTGTCACCGCGACGGCATTGGACAGGTTCAGGCTGCGCTGGCCTGCGCGCATCGGCAGGCGCAGGCGCTGCTGGGGCGGGAACATCGCCTGATGTTCCTCCGACAGCCCGGCCGTTTCACGGCCGAACACGAACACGTCGCCCGGCTTGAAGCCGATATCCGCCACGCTGCGCTGCGCGTGCGTGGTCAGCGCGTAGATACTGGACGGCGCGGCGCCGGTATCGGCCAGAGCCTCCTCCAGCGAGTCATGCACCCGGACCGGCTGCCATTCGTGGTAGTCCAACCCGGCGCGGCGCATGCGCGCGTCGTCGAGTTCGAAGCCCAAGGGGCGTACCAGATGCAGCTGCGCACCCGTATTGGCGCACAGGCGGATGGCGTTGCCGGTATTGGGAGGGATTTCAGGGCAGACGAGGATGACGTGGAACATGGCGCTAGGGACTCGGGACGGCTTGCGGCGGGAAGTTCGCCGCACACCGGGAATTGTCGCCGATTTGCCTGCAGGCCGGCTCAAGGCGTGCGCGCGGCCACCAGCACCGTGACGTCCGCGGCCCCCGCGGCCAGCAACGCGGCGGCCGCCGCGTTGGCGGTGCTGCCGGTGGTCATGACGTCGTCCACCAACAGCAGCGGCCGGCCGCGCAGGTCGCCCACGCAATAAAACAGGTTTTGCGCGCCGCGCCGGCGCGCATGGCGGCCCTGCGCGGTCTGCCTGGGCGTCTCGCGGCGCCGCCTCAACAGGCCGCGCGCCAGCGGCAGCCCCAGCTCGGCCGCCAGACTGCGCGCGATCTCGCCCGCCGGATTCATGCCGCGCTGGCGCAGGGACGCGCGGCTGGCAGGAATGGCGACCAGCAAGGCGCCATCCGGCAGAGGGCCGCCGCGGGCCACGGCGGCGGCGATCAGCCGGGCCAGCACGGGCGCCATGCTGAGCCGCAGCCGGGTCTTCAGCGTCAGGATCAGGGTATCGGCGGGTGGCGCGTAGTCGAAGGCGGCGAGCGTGCGTGAAAACGCCCGTGGCGCGCCCAAGCAGGCGGCGCAATGCGGCGCGTCCAGGCGCAGCCGTAACGCGCAACGCGGGCAGCGTGGCGGGGCCTCGCAGATGTCAGCCTCGCAGCCGGCACAAAGCCGCGCCCCCGCCACGCGGGCGCCGCACAGCGGGCAGTCGCAGCCGACCCGCGACAGCAGCCACCGCCCCATGGCCCGTAGGGACAATCGGAAGCCGCGGCCGGGATGCGCAATAATGGATGCCATCCCTCATGAAACCATGATCCGCCCGCGATATAGACGCGGGTGCGACCGAAATGTCCCTGCCAGAATCCGCAACGCTCCCCACCCTGCCCCTCGTCAGCGCCGACGTGCCCCGGCAATTCGCCCGCCGCGGCGACCTGGCCGAGGCTCAGTTCCTGTACGGGGAAGTCGCCCGCCGCATGCTGGGCCGCCTGCAATACATCCGGGCCCAGCCCCAGGCGATGCTGGACGCCGGCTGTGGCGCGGGAGACAACCTGCCGCTGCTGCGCGAACGCTATCCCGACGCCGCCTATACCGGCCTGGACAACTGCGAACCGCTGCTGGAGCAGGCGCGCAAGCGCCACGCCCCCGGCGGCCTGTCGGCCTGGATCGGCAAGCTGGCGCGCCGCGGCCCGGCCGCTCCGGCCTTCATCAATGCCGACCTGGCGGCTAGCGGCCTGGCGCCCGAATCGCTGGAACTGGTGTGGTCCAACCTGGCCATGCACTGGCACCGCGCCCCGCACGCCGTGCTGGCGGAATGGCGGCGCATTCTCAAAGTGGGCGGGCTGGCGATGTTCTCCTGTCTGGGACCGGCCACGCTGCGCGAGCTGCGCCAGGCCCTGGACGATGCCGGGCTGCGTACGGCCACGCCGTCCTTCGTGGACATGCATGATTTCGGCGACCTGCTGGTGGAAAACGGCTTCGCCGACCCGGTCATGGACCAGGAGATCCTGACCCTGACCTACCGCAGCCCCGAAAAACTGCTGCAGGACGTGCGCGCGCTGGGCGGCAATCCCGCCGAAGGCCGGCGCGGCGGCCTGGTCGGCCGCGACTGGCGCGACCGCCTCTGCGCCGCGCTGGAAGCGCAGCGCAGGCCCGACGGCCTGATCGTCCTGAGCATCGAAGTCGCCTACGGCCACGCCTGGCGGGCCGCCGCGCATCGCAACACGGCCGGCGAAACCCGGTTGTCGGTCAGCGCAATCGGCGGCCGGCACCGCACGCCCTGATCGGGGCGGAACGCGGCTGACCGGCAGAGCCAGCGCTTTGCGAGCGCCGGCCGTCCCGCCTAGTGCAGCCGTTCCGGCAGCGGCACGCTGACCCCGGGCTCGGAAGCCGGCAAGGCCGACATGGGTTCAGAAGTCGCCCGGATGCGCCGCCTCAGGACTGCCGTCGGTTCCGCGGGCCCTACGCCAGGCGCGGCCACGCCGCGCCATGCGTTCGACATGGCTTCGACCACCAGCGGCAGGTCGCGCAAGCGATGGAACTGGCTGCGCAGCCAGCGGGAATCATTGCCGCTGCGCATGGATTCATCGCGCAGGGCGGCGATCATGTCGCCCGTGCCCAGTTCTTCGGCCACCGGCATCAGGCGCTGGAACAGGTTGCGCAAATGATCCATCAGGCGCAGGCGCTGGCCGTCAGGCGTCACGTAGCTGCCCTGCAGACCGAAGCGGCAAGCCTGGAAGTGGTTGCTGCGGTAGGACAGCCAGGCGCCGTCGCCAGGATCGCCCTCGCGCATCAGCAGCACCGCCAGGGCCTGGGCGAAAGCCGCCAGCTGGCAAGCCCGCTCGACCGTCAGCGGCGTGTCGCACACGCGGATCTCGACCGTGCCGAATTCCGGCTTGGGGCGGATGTCCCAGTACAAGTCCTTGATGCTCTCGGCCAGGCCGTAGGCCCGCAGCTGCGCCAGATGCGCCTCGAACTGGTACCAGTCCTTCACTTCGGGCGGCATGTGGCCGGCCAGCGGGAAGCTGTTGACCGCGTTCAGGCGCGAGCACGAGAACAGGGTATCCACGCCCTCGCAATACGGCGAGGAGGCCGACAGCGCGATGAAATGCGGCACATAGGGCGACAGGCGGCGCAACAGTTTGATGGAATCGTCGCCGCTTTTGACGCCCAGGTGGATGTGCTGGCCGAAGACCGTAAATTGACGCGCCAGGTAACCGTACATTTCGGCCAGGTACTGGAAGCGCGGGGTGTCCGAAATGGAACGTTCCTGCCAGCGCATGAAGGGATGGGCGCCGCCGCCGGCCACCGACACGCCCACGGCGTCCGCCGCTTCGATCAGGGCGTCGCGCATCTCGCGCATCTCGGCCAGCAAGCCCATGGGGTGCTCGTGCACCGAGGAATTCAGTTCGATCATGGACCGCGTGATTTCCGGTTTAACGCGGTCGGCGATGGGGTGGTTGGCCATTTGGGCCAGCAGCTCGTCCGAGGCTGCGGTCAGGTCAAAACTGCGCGGGTCTATCAGTTGCAGCTCGAGCTCGATGCCCAGGGTGTTGGGGGCCGACGAAATGAACGGGATCTGTTCCATCTCGGACTCCTTTCTGAATGTTTGATGAGGGTGTGCGCCGTTCGACCTTGAAGCCCGGCAACATCCCGGGGGGCACTAGACGGCAGCTTGTGCACGCATGATAGCCGCTGTTTTGTGGCAAGAAGATGGAAAATCGTGACATTTATGTGCAACATCACGAAGCAATCGGTTTTTCCCTGTGAAGGAAAGTGAGCGAGCGCTCACGGCATAGAAACGGCGCGGGCTCCCGGCCCGCAGCGGCCGGATAGCCAGCGTGGAAGGGGCTTTCGAGAGGGGATGGGACAACCCTTTATAGGGTTATCCCTAGTCTATTTCCGCCAAAAAATAGGCGTGAACAGCACCAGCACGGTCAGCAATTCCAGGCGCCCGATCAGCATCGCGAAGGTGCAGACCCAGATCTGGAAATCGGACAAGACAGCGAAGTTGCCCATGGGGCCGACCGGGCCCAGGCCGGGACCGGTGTTGTTGATGCTGGCGAAAACCGCCGAGAAAGCCGTGATCGGGTCCAGGCCCGACAGCAGCAGCAGGCTGGTGAAAACGGCGATGGAAAGACCGTAAAACAGCATGAAGGCCAGCACCGACGACATGGTGCGGGTCTCGACCGCCCGCCCGTTGATGCGCACCGGGCTGACCGCATGCGGATGCAACATTGTTACCAGCTCATTGCGGGCCTGCTTGACCAGCAGGATCGCCCGGATCATCTTGATGCCGCCCCCGGTAGACCCGGCCGACGTGGCGAAGCCCGACAGCAGCAGCATCGTCAGCGGTGCAAACAGGGGCCATTGCGCGAAATCGGTATTGGCGTAACCCGTGGTGGTTGCCATGGAAATCGTGTTGAACATGCCGTAGCGCAGCGCCTGCAGCGGATCGTCGTAGACCCCCTTCAGGAACAGGAACACGGATATGACCAGCCCGACCCCCAGCACCACGACCAGGTAGGGAATCGCCTCCGGACACCGCAGGTAGGCGCGCCCGCTGCGCTGGCGGAAAGCATTGAAATGGGTGGCAAAGTTGATGCCGGCGATCAGCATGAACACCATCGCCACCATTTCCACCGCCACCGAATCGAAATGGGCGAAGCCGTCGTCCCAGGTCGAAAAACCGCCCAGCCCCATGGTGGTGGCCATGTGGCACCAGGCCTCGAACCACGACAGGCCGACCGCCCGATAGGCCAGGAAGCAGAGGATGGAGAACACGAAATAGACCGCGTACAGCGCCTTGGCGGTGCTGGCGATGCGGGGCGTGAGCCGTTCGTCCTTCATGGGTCCAGGCGTTTCCGCCCGCACCACCTGGTGCCCGCCCACCCCGAGCAAGGGCAGGATGGCCACAGCCAGCACCAGGATGCCCATGCCGCCGATCCAGATCAGCGTGGCCCGCCACAGGTTGATCGACGCGGGCAGCGTGTCCAGGTTGGTCAGGACCGTGGCGCCGGTGGTGGTCAGGCCCGACATGGCCTCGAAATAGGCGCTGGTGAACGACAGCGGCAGCCCGGCGCCGTGGAAGTAGAGCAGCAGCGGGATCGCGGCCAGCAGGGGCAGGCCCGCCCACACGGCCGACACCAGCACGAAGCCATCGCGCGCGCGCAACTCGCAACGGGCGCGGCGCGTCACCGCGGCCAGGCCGCCGCCTATGCCCACCGAAATCAGGAAGCCGTCCAGGAAGGCCTCGCGCGCGCCGTCGCCGCCCACGTAGGCGACGATCAGCGGGATCAACATGGTGAGAGCGAACATCACCATCGTCAGACCCAGGATGTAGAGGGTGCCCAGGACGCGCTTCATGGAGCTATCCGGCCGCGCGCGGCCCGCGCAGAAGGAGGGAGGCGGCGCGCATCAGAAGAAGGACGCCGAGACTTGGAACAGCTTTTCCACGCGCGGCATCTGCCGGCGCGAGGGCACGAAGACAATGACGTGGTCGTCGGATTCGATCACGGTATCGGCGTCCGGCAGGATGATTTCGTCTTCCCGCACCAGGGCGCCGATGCTGGCGCCCTTGGGCAGGCTGATTTGCCCGACCGCGCGGCCCACCACCTTGGAGGTGGAGCGGTCGCCGTGGGCGATGGCCTCCAGCGCTTCCGCCACGCCCTGGCGCAGCCGGTGCACGGCGGCCACGTCGCCGCGGCGCACGTGGCGCAGCAGCTCGCTCATGGTGGCCTGGGACGGCGACACGGCGATGTCGATATGGCTGCCCTGCATCAGTTCACCGTAGGCCTGGCGGTTGATCAGCGCGATCACCTTGCGGGCGCCCAGACGCTTGGCCAGCAGCGAGGACATGATGTTGTCCTCGTCGTCGCTGGTCAGCGCCAGCCACGTGTCCATGTCCTCGATGTTCTCGCGTTCCAGCAGCGCTTCGTCGGTGCCGCTGCCGTGCAGGACCAGCACGCTGTCGGGCAACTGGGTCGCCAGGTATTCGCAGCGCTTCTGGTCGCGCTCGATGATGCGGACGCTGTATTTTTCCTCGGCCAGCTGGCGCGCCAGGCGCAGGCCGATATTGCCGCCGCCCGCGATCATCACGCGGCGCACGGCGCGCTCGGCCTCGCGCAGCTGCCGCACCGCGCGGCGCGCGTCGCGCGAGTCCACCACCAGCACCACCTCGTCGCCCGGGGCGATGACGGTGCCGCTGCCGGCCCGCAGCGGCCGGCCGCCGCGCAGCACGTCGATGACGCGCGCCTTCACGTCGGGCCAGACGTCGCGCAGCTTGTCGACCGGGGAATGGGCCATCGGGCTGCCCGCCCCGACCCGCACGGTCACGACGCTGACCCGGCCTTCGGCGAATTCCACCACCTGCAGGGCTTCGGGGAACTCGATCAGGCTGTGCAGATAGGTGGTGACGCTGCGCTCGGGGCTGATCAGGGCGTCGATGCAGAAGCCCTCTTCGCTCATGAGTTCCGGGTGTTCGGCGAACTCGACCGAGCGGATGCGGGCGATGCGGCGGGGAATGTTGAACAGCTGGCGCGCGATCTTGCAGGCCACCATATTGGCCGAATCCAAGGCCGCACAGGCGATCAGCAGGTCGGTGTCGGCGGCGCCGGCGGCCTCCAGCACCGATACCTGCGAGCCGTCGCCATGGACGACGCGCAGGTCGAAGTGTTCTTGCAGGTATTGGAGCTGGACAGGATCCGAATCGATCACCGTGATGTCGTTCTCTTCGGACACCAGGTTCTCGGCCACGCTGGTGCCTACGCGACCAGCGCCCATGATCAGGATCTTCATGAGCTCCGCTTGCGGGCGGACTCGATGCCCAATTGCTTGAGCTTGCGGTACAGGTGGGTGCGTTCCAGCCCCGTGCGTTCCGACACGCGGGTCATGCTGTGGCTTTCGCGGACCAGGTGGTATTCAAAGTAGATGCGCTCGAATTCGTCGCGGGCCTCGCGCAGCGGCTGGTCCAGCGAGATGCTGCCCAACTGGCCGTTGGAGGTGACCGGGACTTCGTTGGCGGGCGCGGCGGCCAGGACCGGGGGGTCCAGTTCGTCTTCCAGCGCCACGGCGGCGTTGGACGCGGCCGGATGCGCGGCGGCGGGCGCCGGGTGCGGCGCGCGGCCGCGGGCCAGGCCGGCTGCGACGGTCTTCAGCAGACGCTGCAGCGTGATCGGCTTTTCGAGGAAATCCATGGCGCCGATGCGCGTGGCCTCGACCGCCGTGTCGATGGTGGCGTGGCCGCTCATCATGATCACGGGCATGTCCAGCAGGCCTTGCGAGCCCCACTCCTTGAGCAGGCTGACGCCATCGGTGTCGGGCATCCAGATGTCCAGCAACACCAGATCGGGGCGCATGCGCAAGCGTGCCGCGCGCGCTTGCGCCGCGTTTTCAGCCAACTCGACCGTGTGTCCTTCGTCGTATAGGATTTCCGACAAAAGCTCGCGTATACCGACTTCGTCGTCAACCACCAGAATTCTGGCCATAAAGCATCCACCTATTGCGTAGCCGCATTATCCTTTGCTTGCGCGGTCGCGTCTATTGTATCGGCCTCGGAAGCCAGCCGGGTCAACAAGATCGAGATCCGCGCGCCTCCTTCCTTGCGGTTGGCAAGGTCGATACGCCCGCCGTGTTCTTCCACGATCTTGCGTACGATTGCCAATCCTAACCCAGTCCCGTGGGACTTGGTGGTGACGTAGGGCTCGAACGCGCGCTGCATGACCTGGGGCGGAAAGCCCGGCCCGGTGTCGGCGACCGTGAATCTGAGCGCCTGATGGGCCGCCCGGTCGGGCTGCTCGCTGCGCATGAGCTGCGTGGTCACGCTGACCCGCCCTAGTCCACCCTGCTCGGCGATGGCGTCGCGGGCATTGGACATCAGGTTGTGGATCACCTGGCGCAACTGGGTGGGATCCCCCTCGATGAGAGGCAGGTCCGGCGCCAGCGTCACGTCCAGGTTCAAGGCCTTCTCGGCCAGGCGCGGCGAGCCGCCTTCGGGCTCCCAGCCATACAGCGACAGCACGTCCGCCACCAGGGCGTTGAAATCGATGCGCTGCATCACGGCCGGCGGCGTGCGGGCGTATTCGCGGAAGTCGTCCACCATCTGCTTGAGCGACGCCACCTGGTTGACGATGGTATTGGTGGACCTTTCCACGATCTGCGCCTCGGCGGGGGGCAGCTTGCCCTCCAGCTTCATGGCCAGGCGCTCGGCCGACAGCTGGATCGGCGTCAGCGGGTTCTTGATCTCGTGCGCCAGGCGGCGCGCGACCTCGCCCCAGGCCACGGTCCGGTTGGCCGAGATCACCTCGGTGATGTCGTCGAACACCACCAGATAGCCGTTGCCGCGCCCGTCCACGCGCAGATGCGTGCCGCGCGCCAGCAGGGTCAAGGGCTGCGCTCCCGCGGGCCCCTCGCCCTGGCCCGGAGCGATTTCGAATTGCTGCTGCCAGTGCTGGCGCTCGGAACCCACCGCGGCATGGGCGGAAAACGCCTGCCGGACGATGTTGGCGAACTCCAGCATGCCGCCCACCGTCTCCAGCGGACGGCCGATCACCGAGCGCAAATCCGCGCCCAGGATGGTCTGGGCGCCCTGGTTGACGGTCGTGACGCGGAACGATTCGTCGAACACCAACACCCCGGAGGACAGGTTCGACAACACGCTTTCCAGGTAGACGTTGGAGCGTTCCAGCTGCTGCCGGTTGCTCTCGACCATGCGGCGGGCCTCGTCGAGCTGGCGCGTCATGGCGTTGAACGAGCGCGTGAGCTGGCCGACTTCGTCGCGCTCCGGCGGTTCGGGCAGGGGCCGGTAGTCGCCCACGCCCACGGCCTGGGTGCCGCCCGCCAGGCTGAGCAGCGGGCGCACCAGCCGCTTGGACAGCGACAGCGCCACCGCGATGGCGCCGAAGGCCGCCAGCAGCAGGGCCAGCGTCAGAGTGATGCCGTACAGCTTGCGCAGGCCCAGCCGCGACAGCGCCAGCTCCTGGTAGTCGCGAAAGCCCTGCTGCACCAGATTGGCGTTGTGGGCGATCTGCTCGGGCACGGGCTGCAACAGCTGCAGCCAGCGCGGCTCGGACGCCGGTCCCAGCAGATTGTCGTAGCGGTCGGGACCCGTCAGCGGGATCACCACCCGCAGATGCAAGCCGCCCTCGGCGCCAGGCGTGACAGGGTCATCGGCTTCGGCGGCGGAATAGCCGCGCGCCAGCCGCAGCTGGTTCATGACCGTGGATGGCGGCATCGCCGGCAGCAACTGGCCGTACTGGCTGGTGGAGAACGCGACCATGCGCCCGCTGCCGGTGAAGACCATGGCTTCCTGCACGCCATTGGCCTCGCGCAGCCGCGTCAAGGCCAGCGTTACGCCGCTATCGGAGTTGCGGTTCAGCTCCACGGCCATGGAGCGCGCGCGGGCGTCCAGATCGGCCAGCAGCGAGTCCAGCGCGGCGCGGCCCAGGTTCAGGCCCGCTTCCAGCGCCGTGTCCACCCGCACGTTGAACCAGGATTCGATCGAGCGCGACATGAACTGCACCGACACGGTGTAGATCAGGGCGCCGGGCACCACGCCGATCAGGGCGAAGGCCAGGGAAAACCGGGCCGTGAGCCTCGCGCCGAACTGGCGCCGCCGGATCTGGCGGGCCAGCCGCACGGTCAGCGCCACCACCCAGACAAAGAGCGCCAGCGCGAAAATGCCGTTCAGCACCAGCAGCGTGTCGTAGTAGCGCGCAAAGCGCGAGGCATTGCCGGTGGACCACGCCAGCAGGCCCAGCAATGCCAGGCCGCTCGCGGCGCCAACCATCAGGGCCAGCCGAAGCAAAAGCCTCATGATGGGTCTTTCTCCTTGTCGCTGAGCACGAAGGTGAAGTCCAGCCAGGGCGTCGCCTGCACCCACGAACTGCTGTTCAAGGCGTTGACCTGGAAGGGCCGCGGCAACAGCGAAGTATCCAGGCGCAAGCGCAACTGGCCGCCGTAAAGCACGCCCGCGTCGAACTCGTCGGCGTCACCCACCGGCCAGTTGCGGATGTGGCGGATGACGCCCATGGCGTCGTCCAGGGAGGCGACCGGGAAGCTCAGCTCACCCACGCCGACCCGCCATTGCCGGGTCAGGGCGTTGTAGATGATGCGCCAGGTGCGGGAGGTGTCGACCAGGGATTTGTCGAACCACCACCAGCGCTCACGGTTGATATTGAGATCAGCTGTGAAGTAGAGCGGAACCCCGCGCTGGGCCGCGTCCCGCAGTTGCTGGTTCAGTTCGAACTCGATGTCCGCGTCGATTTCCAGCTTGCCGTCGCGCACCGCCGGGCGAACTTCGGAGACCTTGGGTTCGGCCCCATGCGCCTGCCCGCCCGGCACGAAGGAAAGCAAGGCAGATACGAGCAACAACCCGAGAAATAAGCGCGGAATAATGGACATACGGCACCAGAACTACGTCATGCCCCCTATTCTTGGCGATTCAGGACTGCTTGGCAAACAGGGCGTAGAAAAACCCATCGTGCTGGGCCGCAGGTGTTGCATCGACCGCAACAGGCAGCAATTGCCCGGGCGCCTCCAGGCGCTGCGCGTCGGGGTGGCGCTGCATGAACTCCAGCGCCTGGCGCGTACCCTCGATCGGGAAAATCGAGCAGGTCACGTAGAGCAGCCGGCCGCCGGGCGCCACGGTGCGCCAGAGCGCGTCCAGGATGCTGGCCTGCAGGGTGGCCGTGCGGCGCACGTCGTTCTCGCGCCGCAGCCAGCGGATGTCGGGGTGGCGGCGCACGATGCCCGAGGCCGTGCAGGGCACGTCGGCCAGCACGGCGTCGAATGGCTTGCCGTCCCACCAGGCATCCAGATCCGCGGCATCAGCCGCTTGCAACTGGACACGATCGCTTGCCAGGCCCAGCCGGTCCAGGTTCTGCCCGACGCGGGCCAGCCGGCCGGCGTCGGCATCCAGGGCCAGCAGGTCGATATCGGCCAGCTCCAGCAGATGGGCGGTCTTGCCGCCCGGGGCCGAGCAGGCGTCCAGCACCCGCATGCCGTCGGCGGGCGCCAGCAGCTCGGCCGCCAATTGCGCGCCGGCGTCCTGCACCGACCACCACCCCTCGGCGAAGCCGGGCAATTGCGTGACCGGCTTGGGCGTGGCCAGCACCAGGCCGGACTGGCCCACGGGCTCGGCCGCGAGGCCGGCGGCCTGGAAGGCGGCCAGCACCTGCTCGCGGCTGGCGCGGCGGCGGTTGACGCGCAGGGTCAGCGGCGCGGGCAGGTTGGCCGCGGCCAGGATCTCGCGCCATTCCTGCGGATAGGCCACGCTCAGCTGCTTGACCCACCAGCCGGGATGGTTCCATTGGGCTTCGGGACTGTTGGCGACCGCGGCTTCGAGCGCCGCGCGTTCCCGCAGGAAGCGGCGCAGGCAGGCGTTGAGCATGCCCTTGAAGGAGGCCAGGGCGCGGCTGCGGGACGCGGCCGTCACCGCCTGGTCCACCACCGTGTGCGCCGCGTAGACCGGCATGCCCGGCAGGGCCGCCGCGGCATCGCCCTCTTCCTTCAGCAGGGTCAGCGAGACCAGCAACAGGGATTCAAACAGCACGCTGGGATAGCGCTGCACCATCTCGCGGCCCACGGCGTCGGCCCAGCCCAGATAGCGCATCGCATGGAACGACACGGCCTGCGTGGCGGGCCGCAGGGACGATTCCACGTCGGCCAGCGCGTCGGTCAGGGAGCGGCCGTCCAGCACGCCCTCGACCACCTCCGCGCTGGAAAGCAGGACGGAGGACAGCGGAGGGGCCAGATTGGGGGAGTCGGAACGCGTGGACATGGTGCAAATTCAGGAGATAAGACCGCTATGGTAGCCGGACCTGGACGAACCGCGGCCGCCACGGCACACTGGCCCCAGCCACGGAGCCCCTCATGACCCTTGCCACCCTGCTGCTCTTCATCCTGGCCTCGGCCGTCACCATCATCACGCCAGGCCCCACCGTCCTGCTCGCCATGAACAACGGTTCGCGCCACGGCGTGCGCGCCGCCTGCTGGGGCATGGCCGGCGCGGTGCTGGCCGACCTGGTCCTGATCGCCGCGGTGGCCTCGGGCCTGGGCGTGGTGCTGGCGGCCTCCGAAATCGCATTCCAGCTCATCAAATGGGTGGGCGCGGCCTATCTGGCCTACCTGGGCTGGAAAATGCTGCGCTCGGACGCCGCGCTGGTCATGCCCGCCGCCCAGCCGGACGCCCGGCGTCCGGCCGGCCTGGCGCTGGGCCTGCGCAGCTTCGCCGTGGCGCTGACCAACCCCAAGGCGCTGCTGTTCATGTCCGCCTTCCTGCCCCAGTTCATCAATCCGGCCGCGCCCCTGCTGGCGCAGTACGCCGTGCTGGCCGGCGTCATGGCGCTGATGAACATCGCCGTGATGCTGGCCTATGCGGCGCTGGGCGCGCAAATGGTGCGCGCCTTCCAGGGCGCCGGCCTGCGCTGGCTGAACCGCGTCTGCGGGGGGCTGCTGATCGGGCTGGCCGGGACGCTGGCGCTGTATCGGCGCAGCGCGCCTTGAGCGGCATTCCGCTCAATAAGCAGCGGCGCACTGCCCTGCACCGACGGCATTAACCCGACGGTGCGACAGTACCTCAACCGGCTCGCGGATCTGATGTTCGTGTTGGCCCGCTACGTGAATCTGCAGCTGGGCGTGTCGGATGTGTACTGGAGCAGCAAGCATTCGCGGTAAGCGCGGCAGCAATTACCGACGAAGATGGAACGGTGTCTTTCATTTTTGGCGCCGAAACTCGCACTACTATGTCCGAAAAAGATCATCTCTCGCGGGGAGGATGGTACACATGGACATACAACTCAATGATCTCGCCGCATTCGTGCACATCGCGGATGCCGGGAATTTTTCCAAGGCATCCGAAGCATTCGGCATCCCTAGCTCGACCTTGTCGCGCCGGCTCGCCTACCTGGAACGGCAGCTAGGGGCGCCGCTGTTTCGGCGCACCACCCGCCGGCTGACGCTCACCGATTTCGGACAGGCATATCTCGACCGCTGCAAGCCGATTGTCGAAGGAATATATTCCGCGCATCGGCATCTGACGGATATGCACGAAGTCCCTGCGGGCAGGCTGCGCGTTTCGATGCCGGCGGGAATCGGCCAATTGATCCTGCCCACCGTCGCCAGCGAGTTTCGCTACAAATACCCCACTATCGAATGCGAAATCGACCTCAGCACCAGACCGGTCGATCCGATCGAGAATCCGTTCGATATCGTTTTCCGGCTGGGTGAACAGCCGGATTCGAGCCTCATCGGACGGCGGGTCGCCGAATTCAATTGCTTTCTTTTTGCGGCGCAGAGCTACGTATCCGCCCGTGGCGCACCCATCGCCGTCAGCGACTTGCGGCGCCATGAATGCCTGCGCTTCGGGATGAGCCGGTACGACTCGACCTGGATCCTCAATCGAGGCACGGTCACGGAATCGATTGGGGTGAACGGAAAGCTGTGCGCGAACAACTTCGGCCTGCTTGCCCGGTTTGCGGCGGCGGGGCTGGGCATAGCGCCTGTCCCCGTTCTGAAGGCCGTCGAGCCGCAGCTGCACGAAGCAGGCCTGGTACGCGTATTGCCCGAATGGGATTTCGGAATCGTTCCCTTGATTGCGCTGGTTCAGTCACGTCGGCTGCCCGCGAAGATCCGCGCATTCCTGGATTTTTTCGAACCGCGGCTCAAAAAGGCCTAGCGTTTCCGAAACCCAGCTCCTCGAACGGAGGCTCCAGCTTGCCCTGGGCAATCCAACGTTAGCCTGGAGCGGATTGCTGGCGGGCCTCGGCGCGCAGGCGCAAGTAAGTGGCGTAGCGCTCGCGATACTCCGCGCCATAGATGTCAGGCGAGCTTTCCCCACGAGAAAGCTCGTCCAAGCCGGATGCTCGCCATGCCTGCAAGTCCGCGACACGGTCCGCGCGGGTCAGTTCGCTGGGTTTGGGCGGCGGGACTTGGGTTTCTTCAGAGGCCGTCGCGCTGCTGGAAAAGATTCCAATGACGATGGCGGCCGCCGAAGCAAGAGAAAAGGTCTTGATGCGCATGGTGAAAGTCTCCGGTAAGCGGAAAGTTGCGGAATTGAATCGGCTTCGCTGAAGCCTTGAAGCCATTCTGCGCAACCACAGCTGACCTGAGCATGACCCGCAAATAACGTCGTTGTCAGGCGGCGCGGCCACGTCATTTTCGACGGGCCATTTCGGTTATCTCCATGTCAGCAAGGCGTCAGCGCCGGGACAGTGCGGGATCTATAGAGTGCTCTCATGCCGGCATTGGATGCAGCGCCGCTCCAGCCGCGCCTTGTGCGGGAGGCAGTCGCGTGCCGGCAACTCCACCTTTCCTGCGGGAGCCTGACAGTCATGGCGTACTCATCGAGATTCTTCACGCGGCGGCGCGCGATCGCGTCGGCATCTGCACTGGCCGCAGGGGCCGCCTTCGCCGCCTACCTGTGGTGGCAGGCGGACACCGGCGCGGTCGCACTGACCGAGCGGCCGCTGATCCCCGTGCGAACCGCCATGGTGGAGCAGCGCGCGGAGATGCCGATGCTGCACAGATCGCCGGGCGACGTCCGTTCGCTGCGCAGCGTCGATGTGCGCAGCCAGGTTGACGGCGTGCTGAACCAA
Organism: Achromobacter pestifer; assembly: GCF_013267355.1. Classification (NCBI taxonomy): domain Bacteria; kingdom Pseudomonadati; phylum Pseudomonadota; class Betaproteobacteria; order Burkholderiales; family Alcaligenaceae; genus Achromobacter; species Achromobacter pestifer. The sequence continues at coordinate 3,030,225 of NZ_CP053985.1, read as the reverse complement.
ATCGTGGCACAGGAAGGCATGACGGTGAAGGCGGGAGACGTCCTGGCCCGCATCGACGACCGGTTGATTGTGTCTGCGCTGGCGCAGGCGCGTGCGCAGCACGCCATGGCGGCCGCGCAATTGCGGGTGGCGCGGCTGGACCTGGCGCGCTATCGCAGCCTGCGCAAAGAGGAAGCGGTATCCGCCCAGGTGCTCGAACAGCAGGCGGCTCGCGTGAGCGAGCTGGACGCCTCCGCGCGCAATCTGGAGGCTGCGGTGCAAACCCAGCAAGTCCTCCTTTCGCACACGGAAATCCGTTCGCCATTGAACGGGCGGGTTGGTATCCAGATGCTGCATGCGGGCAATGTATTGCGTTCGGCCGAAGCGCAGGTGCTGTTCACGATTGTCCAGATGGATCCGATTTCGGTGGAGATTTCCCTGCCCCAGGCCCTGCTCCCGCGCATCCGCGAGGCGCTTGCTGGCGCATCCCCGGTGCCGGTGCAGGCCTACGCCAGCGATGGCGGCGAACTGCTGGCGCAGGGGCGGCTGGCCCTGGTGGACAACCAGGTCTCCACGGTCAGCGGCACCGTGCGCCTGAAGGCGCTGTTCGACAATCCACAGGCGCGGCTCTGGCCGGGGCAGTCGGTTGTGGCAACGGTGGCGCTGCAGGTCATGAACGACGTACAGGTGGTCCCGACCAGGGCAGTGCAGCGTGGCGAGGACGGCAGGTTCGTCTGGCGCGTCGACGACGCCACGACGCATCCGGTTCCCGTGCAGGTGCTGTACGGCACCGATGCGTGGACGGCGGTCGCGGGCGTGGACCAGGGCGCGTCCGTCGTGGTGGATGGCGCCTCGCGGCTCTACCCCGGGGCGCGGGTGCGCGCGGAAGCAGTGGATAGCGCGGCCGGCGAATCCCGCATGGCGGCCGCGGGCAAATCAAAGGCGGGCGGCGATGCAACGCGCTAGCCTCTATGCGTGGTGCATCGCGCACCCCGTGGGTACCGTGCTGCTGACACTCGCCACGGTGCTGCTGGGCGCTCTCGCCTATCTGCGGCTGCCCGTCGCGCCGTTGCCCGAAGTGGACTTCCCCACGATCCAGGTCGAGGCGCGGCTGCCGGGAGCCAGCGCCCAGACCATGGCGTCGTCGGTGGCCACGCCGCTGGAAGTGCAGTTCAGCGCAATTCCGGGCGTGACCGAAATGACGTCGTCCAGTTCCATCGGAGCCACCACACTGACGTTGCAGTTTTCGCTGGACAAGGACATCGATGTGGCTGCCCAGGAAATTCAGGCGGCTATCAATACCGCGGCGGGCCGGCTGCCGGCCGACCTTCCCAACCTGCCGACCTGGCGCAAGGTGAATCCGGCCGACAGCCCGGTCCTCATCCTCAGCGCCACCTCCGAGACCCTGTCGCTGACCGAACTGAGCGACCAGGTCGAGACGGTGCTGGCGCGCCAATTGAGCCAGGTGGAGGGCGTGGGCCAGATATCGCTGACCGGGCTGCGCCGGCCGGCGATACGGATACGCGCCAATCCGGAAGCCTTGGCGGCGACGCGCAGCACCTTGCAAGACGTGCGCGAGGCGATACAACGCAGCAGCGTGAACTTGCCCAAGGGCGCGTTGTTCAGTGCCGACCGGGTCGCGACGCTGGACGTGAACGATCAGTTGTTCGATGCCGCGGACTACGGCGCGCTGGTCATCGGCTACCGCGAGGGCGAGCCGGTGTTGCTGCGGGACGTGGCCACGGTAGAGCACGGCGCCGAGGATGACTACACCGCCGTCTGGCCTGATGGCAAACCCGGCGTGGTATTGCTCATCCGGCGCCAGCCCGGCGCCAACATCGTTGCCACGGCAGACCGGATCACCCGGGCGCTGCCCGCCCTGCAGGCGGCGCTGCCGGCGGACGTGGCGGTGGCGGTCTACAACGACCGCACCCGCACCATACGCTCGTCCCTGCACGAGGTACAGCTGGCCTTGGCCATCGCCATCGTCCTGGTGATTGGCGTCATGGCGGTGTTCCTGCGGCAGACTTCGGCCACGCTGATCGTGGCGGCGGTGCTGGGGGTGTCGCTGGTCGCGACTTTCGCGCTGATGTCCTTGGTCGGGTTCAGCCTGAACAATCTGACTCTGGTGGCGATCGTGGTGGCAGTGGGCTTCATCGTGGACGACGCCATCGTGGTCATCGAGAACATCCACCGCCATCTCGAAGCCGGCGCCGGCATGCGGGAGGCCGCCTTGAAAGGAACCCAGGAAATTGGCTTTACCGTCATGTCCATCAGCGTATCGTTGGTGGCGGCCTTCACCCCGCTGCTGTTCATGGAGGGGATAGTCGGCCGCCTGTTCAGCGAGTTCGCGCTGACCGCGACGGCCGCGATCATGATTTCCTTGATCGTCTGCCTGACGCTCGCCCCCACGCTGGCCAGCCTTTTCATGAAACCTCAGCATCACGGAGCCTCGCCCGGCCGGCCAAGCCGCTTGCTCGGGCTCTACACGCATGCGCTGGACTGGGTGCTGGCGCACCAGCGCATTACGCTGCTGGCGTTCCTGCTGACCGTACTTGCCAGCGTCGCCAGCTTCATGGCGATTCCGAAAGGCTTCTTCCCGCTGCAGGACACCGGGTTCATCGTGGGCGTGACGCGCGCGGCTTCCGATATTTCATACGAAAACATGGTGCAAAAGCACAAGCAGATAGAAGCCATCGTCCAGGCCGATCCGGACATCGTGGGCCTCAACCACGCGGTCGGCGGCGCCGCCACGCTAGGCAACGGTCGCATCTGGCTGGTACTGAACGACCCGGGCGACCGCGACGCCAGCGCCAGCGAAATCATCGACCGGCTACGGCCGCAGTTGGCGCAGATCCCCGGCATACAGGTATTCCTGCGCGCCGCCCAGGACATCAACATCGGCGCGGGCCAGCCGCGGGCCCAATATCTCTACGTAATGCGCGCGCAAGACAGCGCAAGACTGGCCGAGTGGGCGGAGAAGCTGACCAGCGCGATGCAGCGCGACCCGATCTTCCGCGATGCCTCGCACGATTTGCAGTGGGACGCGCAAATCACGCGGCTGACGCTGGACCGGACGGTCGCGGCGCGCTATGGATTCAGCGCCAGCGACGTGGACAATGCGCTGTACGACGCGTTCGGCCAGCGTCAGGTCAACCAGATCCAGACCGAGGCCAATCAATATTACGTGGTGCTGGAGATCGACCGCCACCAGCGCGGTACGGCTGAAAGCCTGGCGTACTTCCAACTGCGCTCGCCCCTGACCGGGGAGATGGTCCCGTTACTGAGCTTCGCGCAAATCGAAGAGCCAACAAGGGGGCCCGCTGTGATCGTGCACGATTCGCTGCTGCCCGCCGCCAACCTGTCTTTCAACCTGGCGCCCGGCGTCGCGCTAGGCGAGGCGGTGCAGCGGCTGGAACAGATCCGCGAGACGCTGGACATGCCCGCGAGCGTGACCGGTACCTTCCAGGGTGCGGCCCAGGCTTTCCAGGACTCGCTCGCCAGCCAGCCATGGCTGATCCTGGCGGCGCTGCTGGCTGTCTACATCATCCTGGGCGTACTTTACGAGAGCTTCGTGCATCCCCTGGCGATACTTTCCACGCTGCCGTCGGCCGGGCTCGGCGCCATCCTGTTCCTGTGGCTGTGGGGACTGGATTTCTCGGTAATGGCGCTGATCGGCCTGATCCTGCTGATCGGCATCGTCAAGAAGAACGGCATCCTGCTGGTCGACTTCGCCTTGCAGGCACAGCGCGAGCGCGGCCTGCCAGCGCGGCAAGCCATGCGCGAAGCCTGCCTGGTGCGGTTCCGTCCGATCATGATGACGACCCTGGCGGCTGCACTGGGCGCGGTGCCACTGATGCTGGCGTTCGGCACCGGCGCGGAGCTGCGCGAGCCGCTGGGCGTCGCCATTGTGGGCGGATTGGCCATCAGCCAGCTGCTGACCCTGCTGACCACGCCGGTGGTATTCCTGGCATTGAACCGCCTATTCCTGCGGGACAAGGGGCCAGTTCCATCGGCACCGCAAGCGTTGACAAAGAGCCGCCAAGCATGAGGAAGAGACACGTGAAAGCAGGCACCGCCATCGTCCTGGCGGCGTTCCTGGCCGGCTGCTCGGCCGTGGCTCCCGAGCCATCCGCCCAAGACCTGGGCCAACCCGCGGATGTACTGCTGGCGCAGGCCGGTATGCCGCTGCGCTGGTGGGACGGCTTCGAGGATGCGGCGCTGAACCACCTGCTTGAACAGGTGCTGGCGTCGAATCTCGACCTGGCGGTGGCGGCTGAACGTATCCGGGAACAACGCGCGCAGCGCCGGCTGGCCGGCGCTGCGCTGTTCCCGGCACTGGGCGCGGGAGCCAGTGCGCAACGCGCCTCTGGCCTAGAGCCCGCCTCCTGGTATGGCGCGGACCTGGCCTGGGAGATCGACCTGTTCGGACGGCTGCGGGCTCAGCGCGATGCCGCCGGGGCCCTGGCGCAGGCCACCGTGCATGACTACGAAGCCCTACGGCTGAGCTTGATGGCGGAGGTCGCCGTCGTCTACCTCCAGTTGCGCCTGGCGCAGCGGCAGGCGCAACTGGCGCAAAGAACGGGCGAGGTGCTCGGACGCACCAGCCAGCTTGTCGAGGCGCGACGACGCATGGGAATGGCGAACCGGCTCGACGCCGAGCGCATGCTGGCGGAGCACGAATCCACCCTGGCTGAAATCCCGGTGGCGCAGCAGCAGATCACCAGCGCCCGCTATGCACTGGCCTACCTGCTGGCGACCGACGTCGCGACGATCGATCGCCTGCTGGAACTTGGATCGGAACAACCGCGGGTGCCGCAACGGGTAGCGGCAAACGCCCTGTTGGCCATGCCCGCCGAGACGTTGCGCTGGCGGCCGGATGTCCGGGCCGCCGAGCGGCGCATGGCTGCCGCGGGGGGAGAGCTGGCGGCGGAACGGGCCGCGAGGTTTCCGCAGTTGACCCTGGGCGCGCTCGGAGGCTTCGAGCGGGGCGTCGGCAGTCCAGGATGGTCCCTCAGTCTGCAGCTCCTGCAGCCGCTGTTCGATTTCGGCGCAATCCGGGCCCGAGTGGAAAGCGCGGACGCCAGATTGGCGCAGAGCCGCCTGGCTTATGAGTCCGCTTTACGGTCGGCGTTCAGGGAGAGCCAGACCAGCATCCACGCCTACGGGCAATCCATGCTGCGCCAGGCGCGGCTGGACGCCGCCGCGGCAGCCGCCCAAACGGCGTCGGATCTGGCGCGCAGGCAATACGAGGAAGGCATGGTGTCGCTGCTCGAAGTCCTGGATGCGCAGCGCAGCGCCTATGACATCGAACGCACGCTTTCAAGCGCCACGATAGATGTGGCGCTACGCTGGGTGGACATCTACCGGACGCTGGGAGTGGCGAGCGGCATGCAAGGCGGGTAGGCGGGCTGAAGGTGGGCCAGGCGAAGGTTCGTCCGGGCTCGCGCCGGATCTAGGCAGCCAGCAGCTCGTCGTACACGGCCAGCGTCTGCCCGACGAATCTCTCGACGCCGAATTTGGCCACGCTCTTGGCGCGCGCTTCCCGGCCCATGGCCCGGAGCTGTTGCCTTTGCGGGATGATCCGGGCGAGGCATTGCGCGATGCCGCCAGGCGAGGATGGCTCCACGACCCAGCCATCGACGCCATGGTCGATGTTTTCAGGCAATCCCGCATAGCGGCTCACCATGACAGGTTTGCCCATTGCCATCATTTCCCGGCATGCGAAGGATATGGTCTCGATGCGGGTGGACAGGACGAAACCCAGGTCGAACGCGGCCACGAAAGGCCGAACATCGGACAAGAGGCCAGCGTAATAGACTTGGCCGGCCATGCCCAGCTCCATGATCCGGGCCTGCTGCTCGATGCTGGGCGGCAGTCCGGCTATCGCCACCAGCACCTGCCGCCGCAGTTGCGGCGGCAGCAACGAGACCCCCTCGACCATGTGCAGCCAGTTCTTGTAGTTGGCGGTGCCGGCGTTGCTGCCGATGATGAGGCGATCCTCGGTATCGACCGGCCAGGCGCGCCGCAAGGCCTCGCATTCCAACGCTGGGTAAGGCTGGTAGCGCCCCGTATCCACGCCATTCTTGACCGTGCTGATCGGGCAACGGGCATAGGGCGAGGCCAGCAGCTTGCGCGCCGAGTCGTCGCAGACCGCGATGACGTGGTCGGTCGCCATGTGGGCGCGCAGCAAGGGCCCCAGTCCGGAGATTTCGTGATTGTCGTGCTTGGTGTAGACCACTGGGGGCCGAGGCCCGCGCAGCCTCATCCTGGCGAGCATCACGCTGCGGTGATCCAGGGAACCATTCACGTGCACGATGTCGAATCTATCCGCCGCCATGATGTTCACCAGGTGCGAGACCACCGCGGGAGTGTTCCAGATGCGGCTGGAATATTCCACGGCCACATTCCGGCTCAAGTCCGCCACGTCCGTTTCGCTATACAGCCGGCTGGATGCCGGCACGGCCAAGGTCACATTATGATGAACCCCAAGGTGGCGGATAAGCGTGGCGAGATAAGTGGTGTGGCCGCCGCCGTCGCCCTTGTGGTAGTTGGTGTAGAGGATCTTCATGAGTGTCCGGCGCGGCGGCCGCCCCAGCGAGGCAGGGGCGCCGCAAAGTGTTCATGCGGTGCACTCTAGCCAGGGGCCGCTGACCTCAGCGTGACCCTTTCCTGACGCGAATATGTCTCCTGGCTGACGGAGCGGTTCCTGACAATGGCGTCAGTTTCGGGTCACGTTGGCGACGGCGGCGGCGGTCTACAGTGTCGCGGCGCATCCGCTCTGGGCGGATCGGCGGAAGACCATGCAGGCCCCGGCACAGGCGGCTGCCGCCATGGACAATTGCAAAGAAGCAGCGAGGGGAAAAAATGCGCCTGCTGGTAGTGGAAGACGAGCCGAAGACGGCCTCGTACATCAAGCGCGGGCTGACCGGCCTGGGCTATACCGTGGACGTGTCCGGCGATGGAGCGGAAGGCCTGTTCCTGGCCCTGGAGCATGACTACGACGGCATCATCCTGGACGTCATGCTGCCTGGCCAGGACGGCTATGCGGTCCTGGGGCTGCTGCGCGCGCGCAAGCAGACGCCGGTGCTGATGCTGTCTGCCCGCGGTTCCGTGGATGAACGGGTCAAAGGTCTGCGCCAGGGCGCGGACGATTATTTACCCAAGCCGTTCTCCTTCACCGAGCTGGTGGCGCGGATCCAGGCCCTGCTGCGGCGCCGGAGTGGCGCGGGCGGCGAGTCGACCCTGCTGCAGGCGGACGACCTGCAGGTCGACATGATGGCGCGGCGCGCCACCCGCGCCGGGCAGCGGCTGGACCTGACCGCCAAGGAGTTCGCGCTGCTCAGCCTGCTGGTGCGGCACCAGGGCGAGATCCTGTCCAAGCTGATGATCGCGGAACAGGTCTGGGACATGAATTTCGACAGCGACGCCAATGTGGTCGAAGTGGCCATGCGGCGCTTGCGCCTCAAGGTTGACGCTCCCTACGAGAAGAAGCTGCTGCATACCGTCAGAGGCATGGGTTATCTGCTCGAAAGCCGCAACGAATCCGCCGCCGAGCAGCCATGATTTCCTCCATATCGACGCGCTTGGCGCTGATGTTCGCCCTGTCGGTGGCGCTGATCGTCTCGGTATGCGCCGTCCTGCTGCAGGAGTCGCTCAGGCTCTCCCTGCAGCAGCAGATGCACAACGAACTCGAGCTGCGCCACTCGTTCCTGGATCCGCTGGTGATGTCGCGGCAATCTCCGGAGACATGGCATAAGGTTGTCTCCAAGCTCAGCGCCATGGCGCCGGACGACGGGCCCGACGCGCAGCACTGGATCGTAAGCGACGATCCCTTCTACAGCTATGGCGGCGCGGCGCCCGACGGCGTGACATGGAGCCAGGTGCCGGACGGATTTTCTATCTTGCCGGGCAATAGCGGCTGCTGTCCGCTGAACGTGCTCGTCACGACCATTCCCCCCGCAGGCAGCCGCCCGGCCGTGCGCTTGGTCGTCGCGCTGGATTCGACACCCTACATGAAGACGCTGGACGACTTCACCAACGTCTTGATCGCGATATCGATCGCAGGCGCCTTGTTGGTGGCTTTCCTGGGCTACGGCATCGCGCGGCTGGGACTTTTGCCTGTCAGGCGCTTGGGCGGACAGGCGCAAGGTCTGGCGCCGGGAAGTACCGGGCAGCGGCTGGGCATCGAGCAGCTTCCGGCGGAGATCAAGGACCTGGCCATTTCCTTCAATGGCGTGCTGGAGCGGCAGGAAGTGGCCTGGCGCCAGCTCGAGAGCTTCAATGCCGACGTCGCGCATGAACTGCGCACGCCACTGACCAACCTGATCGGCCAGACACAACTCGGACTGGCGGTGTGCAAGGACGAACACGAATTCAAGGAGCTGCTGCAGTCCAACATGGAGGAACTTGAACGGATGACCTCCATCGTCAACGACATGCTGTTCCTGTCACATGCGCAGGTCGGCCGGATGGCCATGGACATGGGCGACGTGTCGTTGCGGGATGAGGCGGCCAAGACCATGGAATATCTTGAGCCGCTGTTCGTGGAAAAAGAACTGACCGTCGCCCTTGAAGGCGACGCCCACGCCTGCGCGGACCGCCGATTGTTCCATCGGGCGCTGGCAAACCTGCTGGAAAACGCGGCCTGCTACACCGCCGCGCAAACCGGGATCCGCGTGGAACTGGAGGAAAAGGATGGACTCGCCTACGTTTCCGTCACCAATCAGGGCGCTCCCATCGCGCCACAGGTTCTGCCGCGTCTGTTCGAGCGCTTTTTCAGAGTGGAAACCGCGCGCAGCCACAGCGACAGGCATCACGGGCTGGGCCTGGCCATCGTGAAGGCCATCGCCTCGATCCACCAGGGCGACGTGTTCGTACGCAGCGAGGGTGGCGTCAATACTTTCGGGTTCTCGATGGCGTGCCGCCCCTCGATCGGCCAGGCAAATGGGGACGCAGCAATTCGACCGATGGCCGTCGCAACCCGGTAAAACGGTGCCCCTGCGATGCCGCGGCTACATCGGACGAGCGCGCCCCCACTTGACCTACGGCAATGCCGTATAATCAAAAATTCGCCTTCTTCGCCATCATGGTACGAAGGCCTGACCCCCAGGGACGCCCTAAGCAGGCGCCACCCGACTTTTGAAGAGCCATGAAGAATGCTGCCCCGACGGCGCGCGGCGCATCGTGGCAGGCGTCGCATATCAGCGAAGCACGCAACCGCGTGGGCCTGCCGCAAACGGATTTCGCTGAACTGCTGGGCGTGAGCGTACGCACGCTGCAAGATTGGGAGCAAGGACGGCGCACCCCCTCGGGCGCGGCGAAGACCCTGCTGCAGGTAGCCATGCTGCACCCCGAGACCTTGCGAGAACTGCCCCCCTGGCGCGCCAACGAACACGCTGAATCTTGAGGCCTGCCGCCCCGGCCTCCCCCGACACGAACAACACATCCGCCGCGCGACACGCTCGCCGCGCGATTTTTTGGTGAACGACATTGGAAATCCTCGAAACCTCCCGGCCTGGCAAGGGCCCCGGCAAGGCCAACAGCGCTGACGCGAACGCGGCGGCCGCCTCCACCCTGGCCGACACCATCGCCGCCGCCAACGCCGACGGCCGAACCCCGCGCGTGGGGTTCGTCTCCCTGGGCTGTCCCAAAGCCCTGGTCGACTCCGAACGCATCCTGACCCAACTGCGCACCGAAGGGTACGAAGTCACGCCCGAGTACAACGACGCGGACGTGGTCGTCGTCAATACCTGTGGCTTCATCGACAGCGCCAAGGCGGAATCGCTGGAGGCCATCGGCGAAGCCCTCGCCGAGAACGGCAAGGTCATCGTGACCGGCTGCATGGGCGTCGAGGAATCGGTGATCCGCGACGTGCACCCCAGCGTGCTGGCCGTGACCGGCCCGCAGCAATACGAAGAGGTGGTGCGCGCAGTGCACCAGGCCGCACCGCCCAAGAAGGACCACAACCCCTACCTGGACCTGGTGCCGCCGCAAGGCATCAAGCTCACGCCGCGCCACTACGCCTATCTGAAGATCTCGGAAGGCTGTAATCACCGCTGCAGCTTCTGCATCATCCCGTCGATGCGCGGCGACCTGGTCAGCCGACCGGTGGGCGACGTGCTGAGCGAGGCCGAGCGCCTGGTCAAGGCGGGCGTGAAGGAATTGCTGGTGATCTCGCAGGACACCAGCGCCTATGGCGTGGACGTGAAGTACCGCAGCGGCTTCTGGAACGGCCGCCCGGTGAAGACCCGCATGACCGAGCTCTGTATGGCCTTGTCCGAAATGGGCGTGTGGACGCGCCTGCACTACGTGTATCCGTACCCGCACGTGGACGAAGTCATTCCGCTGATGGCCGAAGGCAAGATCCTGCCCTACCTGGACATCCCGTTCCAGCACGCCAGCCCGCGCATCCTGAAGGCCATGAAGCGCCCCGCCTTCGAGGACAAGACCCTGGCCCGCATCAAGCGCTGGCGCGAGATCTGCCCGGACCTGACGATACGCTCGACCTTCATCGTCGGCTTCCCCGGCGAAACCGAGGAAGACTTCCAGTACCTGCTGGACTGGATGCAGGAAGCGCAGCTGGACCGCGTGGGCTGTTTCCAGTATTCGCCGGTGGAAGGAGCGCCTGCCAACCTGCTGGACAATCCGGTGCCGGACGAGGTCAAGCAAGAGCGCTGGGAACGCTTCATGGAACTGCAGCAATCGATCTCCGCCGCCCGCCTGGCCAGGAAGGTGGGCCGCGAGATCGACGTGCTGATCGACGAAGTGGACGAAGACGGCGCCGTGGGCCGCAGCAGCGCCGATGCGCCCGAGATCGACGGCTGTGTCTACGTCAGTTCCGACAAGCCGCTGAAGGCGGGCGACCTGGTGCGCGCCCGCGTCACCGATTCCGACGAATACGACCTCTGGGCCGACGCGATCTGAGCCCGGTCCCGCGCGCGGCGCCTGCCGCGCGCGCGGCTCAGGCTTCCAACAGCTTGAGCCCCGCCACCCCACCCACGATCAGCGCAATGCACAGCAGGCGCGCGGCGGACGGCGAATCCCCGAACAGCATGATCCCCAGCACGGTAATGCCCACGGACCCGATGCCGGTCCAGATGGCATACGCCGTGCCCGCGGGCAGCTGCTTCATCGCCAGCGTCAACAGGAAAACGCTGCCCAGCGCGGCGGCGATGCCGATCACGCTGGGCCACAAGCGCGTCCAGCCGTCCGCGTACTTCAAGGCCAGCGCCATCACGATTTCGACCGCGCTCGCGGCGACCAGAATCAACCAGGCCATCTCGGCCTCCTGCCAGGACTAGGGAACGGCTAGCGTAGAGGCTATAGTTACCCAGAGACAAGTACGCACCTTTAGGTAACTATGAAAAAAATGACCACGCTGTCGCCCGCAGGCGACGTGTTCGACGCCTCGTGCCCGTCGCGCCGCGCCCTGGAACTGATCGCAGGCAAGTGGGTTCCGCTGATCCTGCCCGCGCTGGAACACGGCCCCCTGCGCAACAACGAGCTGCTGCGCCGGCTGGACGGGATCTCGCAAAAGGTCATGACGCAGACGCTCAGGGAGCTGGAACGCCACGGCCTGGTGCTGCGCGAAGACCTGGGCACCGTGCCGCCGCACGTGAGCTACCGGCTGAGCGAACTGGGTCAGTCCCTGAACGTGGCCTTGATCGCGCTGGACCGCTGGGCCGAGACCCATCATGCGGCGCTGGACGCGGCGGCGCGCCGCCACGACGCGAGCCAATCCAGGCGCGGCGTTTCCGCACCCCGCGCGTAGCGGCCGGGCGCCCAGGCGCTTGTTGCGTAAACTATGGGCTTCCCGGAATCCCGTGACGCAATCTGTAACGGGAACAGGCATCACCCGAAGATCTATGACTCTGAAGAACATTTGCGTGTATTGCGGCTCGAACCCCGGCGCCCGACCGGATTACGTGGAACAGGCTCGCGTGCTGGCTCGCGAACTGGTGCGGCGCGATCTTGGACTGGTGTACGGCGGTTCGGTCGTGGGCATCATGGGCGTGGTGGCCAATGAAGTACTGGCCGGCGGCGGCCGCGTGATCGGCGTGATCCCGGAACTGCTGATGAAGAAGGAGCAGGCACACCGCGGCCTGACCGAACTGCATCTGGTGCAGAACATGCACGAGCGCAAGGCCATGATGATGGAAAAGGCCGACGGCTTCATCGCGCTGCCAGGCGGCGCGGGCACGCTGGAAGAGTTCTTCGAGGTCTGGACCTGGGCGCAATTGAACATGCACCAGAAGCCCTGCGGCCTGCTGAACATCGCCGGCTACTACGACGCGCTGGTCCAGTTCGTGGACCATGCGGTCGAGGAAGAATTCATCCGCCCCCAGCATCGCGACATGCTGGTGGTGGAAGAGGACCCTGCTTTGCTGCTGGACCGCTACGCCATGTACGAACCGCCCAATGTCTCGAAGTGGTTCGAACAGATCAAGGCCTGACGTCATCCCTCCACCAGACCACCACGGAAGCCCCGCAATGCCCACCCATGCGTTGACTCCCGCCAGCACCGAGTCCGTACTGCGCGACTACTTTCACGCCAAGGACGAGAACCGCCCGCACTACATGGCGCGCGCGTTCGCGCCGGACGCGGTGCTGAAGATGGCCTTGCGCACGCAGGCCATCGCCTTTCCGCCCGAGTCGCACGGCCTGGCCGCCATTGCCGACACGCTGGTGCGCAAGTTCGGCCAGACCTACGAAAACGTCTACACCTTCTACCTGGCGCGGCCCGAGGCAGGCGCGCGCCTGCCCGCCTACCAGTGCGACTGGATCGTGGGCATGACGGAAAAGGCCACGGGCAACGTCCGCGTGGGCTGTGGCCGCTATGACTGGGAGTTCCAGCCGGAGCCCTATCGCGCCAGCAATCTCGTCATCACCATCGAAACCATGGTAACGCTGCCCGCGCACGACACCGAAGCGGTGTTCGGCTGGCTGCTGGGGCTGGACTATCCCTGGACCAGCGCCGCCCGCGTCGTGGCCGGCGCGCCGCCGCTCGAAGGCCTGGCTCCCGTCGTGCACTATCTGCTGCACCCGAACGGCATCTAAGGGCCCGCGCAAGCCATCTTTCCGTATCAACAGGCTCTAGAGATCCGCGACTTGAAATACGACATCGCCGCTTTTGATTTCGATGGCACCCTGGCCGACACCATGCCATGGTTCAACTCCATCCTGAACACGGTGGCCGACAAATACGGCTTCCGCAAGATCGACGCTTCCGAACGCGACCAGCTGCGGCACCGCGACGCCGCCGAGATTCTCAAATTCCTCGGCATTCCGCTGTGGAAGCTGCCGGCCATCATGGCGCACGTGCGCACGCTGATGCAGGAGATCGATCCCAGCGTGCACCTGTTCGACGGCATCCCCGATGCGCTGGCGCGCCTGAAGACGAGCGGGCTGCGCCTGGCGGTGGTCAGCTCGAACTCCATCGAGAACGTGCAGCGCGTGCTGGGCGCGGAAACCGCCGCCCTGTTCGACGATTACGAATGCGGCACCGACCTGTTCGGCAAATCCGCCAAGATCGACCGCTTGCTCAAACAGCACGGCACCGCCCCCGAGCGCTTCCTGCTGGTGGGCGACGAAATGCGCGACATCGACGCCGCCCGCAAGGCCGGCGTGCGCATCGGTTCCGTCGCCTGGGGTTATAACCATGTCGAGGCACTGCGCGAACGCGGCCCCGACGAGCTGTTCCTGACCGTTGCCGACTTGCCAGCCGCGCTGGCCTGAACCTGGAACCCGAAGCCATGCACATCGATCCCGCCCATCTGGTCACCGACGCAGACGCCTTGCAGGCGCTGTATGGCGCATCCGGCGAAGCCTCCATCAAGAAGGAAGTGGATCACGTGCATCCGCACTACCGCGCCTTCATCGAGGCGGCGCCTTTCGCGGTGCTGGCCACCGCGGGCCCCGATGGCTTGGACGCTTCGCCGCGCGGCGATCCCGCCGGCTTCGTGGTGGTGGAGGACGACAAGACGCTGCTGCTGCCGGACCGCCGCGGCAACAACCGCATCGACAGCCTGCGCAACATCCTGGCCGATCCGCGGGTCGCGCTGCTGTTCCTGGTGCCAGGGGTGGGCGAGACCCTGCGGGTCAACGGCGCGGCACGCATCAGCGTGGACCCTGCGCTGCTGGCGCGCTTCGAGATGGACGGCAAGCTGCCGCGCTCGGTGCTGGTGGTGGACGTGCACACCGTGTACTTCCAGTGTTCGCGCGCCTTGCTGCGCGCCAAGCTATGGGATCCGGCGGCACAGGTGCCGCGCACCGCGCTGCCCAGCGTGGGCCGTATCTTGTCGGACCTGACGGCGGGCACCTTCGACGGCGTCACCTATGACCGCGAACTGCCTGCCCGCGTGGCCAGCACTTTGTATTGATGAAAGATCCCGGGGCCGCCTGGCCCCGGCGGGTTCAGGCCGGCTGCCAGCCCCGCACGAACACATCCACGGGCTGGCGCTTGCCGCCCGCTTTCTGCAGTTCCAACAGGCGTAGCACGCCGCTGCCAGTGGCGATATCGATGCCGGCAGCCTCGGCGCGCAGCACGCTGCCGGGCGCGGCCGTGGCGGCCTCATCCAGCGCCTGCGCGCGCCAGACCTTCACCGGGTCTGCCAGGCCGGGCAGGCGGATGCTGGCGCCCGGCACGGGATTGAAGGCGCGCACGCGGCGCGCCAGCAGTTCGGCAGGCTGGGTGCAGTCGAGCGCGCCCTCGGCCTTGTCGAGCTTGGCGGCATAGGTCACGCCCGCCTCCGGCTGCTTGCGCGGCGTCAGGCCACCCTGGGCCAGGGCCGCCAAGGCAGCGACGATGGCTTCCCCGCCCGCCAGCGCCAGCGCATCGTGCAGCTCGGCTGCGGTCGTGTCGCCGCCTATGGGCACCACGCGTTCCAGCAGCATGTCGCCGGTATCCAGTCCCTGGTCCATCTGCATGATGGTCACGCCGGTCTGCGCGTCGCCGGCTTCGATGGCGCGCTGGATGGGCGCGGCGCCGCGCCAGCGCGGCAGCAGGCTGGCATGGATGTTCAGGCAGCCCAGGCGCGGCAGGTCCAGCACCCACTGCGGCAGGATCAGGCCGTAGGCCGCCACCACCATCACGTCGGGCGCCACGCGTTGCAACAGGGCCTGGGCCTCGCTGGCTTCTTCGGGATAGCGGCCGTCCAGGCGCAGGCTGCGCGGCTGGGCGACCTCGATGCCGGCGTCCAACGCCGCCTGCTTGACCGGGCTGGGCGTCAACTTCAGCCCGCGCCCGGCCGGGCGGTCGGGCTGGGTCATGACCAGCGGGATCTCATGGCCGGCGGCGCGCAGGGCGTCAAAGGCGATACGGGCGAATTCCGGCGTGCCGGCAAAAACTAGGCGCATGGGAGAAGACCAGGGAGTGGAAAAAGACTTTAGGCGCGGAGCGCTTCGCGCTCGGCTTTCTTGAGCCTGGTCTTGATGCGGTTCTGCTTCAGGCTGGACAGGTATTCCACGAACACCTTGCCTTCCAGATGGTCGAGCTCGTGCTGCACGCACACGGCCAGCAGGCCGTCGGCTTCGAACTCGAAGGGCTTGCCGTCGATGTCCAACGCCTTGCAGCGGATGCGGGAGGCGCGCTCGACATCGTCATAGACGCCAGGCACGGACAGGCAACCCTCTTCGTAGATCTTGTAGTCGTCGCTGTGCCAGGTGATCTCGGGATTGATCAGGACCAGCAGCTGGTTGCTTTCCTCGGACACGTCGATCACGACGACGCGCTCATGCACGTCGACCTGGGTCGCGGCCAAGCCTACGCCCGGCGCGTCGTACATGGTCTCGGCCATGTCGCGCACCAGTTGGCGGATGCGGTCGTCGACCTCGGCGACCGGCTTGGCCTTTTTGTGCAAGCGCGGGTCCGGGTAGCGAAGAATAGGAAGTAAAGCCATTGCGGGGGAAATGCCAGTAGTCAGGTTTACATAAGAGTTTAATTCATTAGACTCTTGATTTCTAATAGTTTTCGGCTAATCCCGGGATTGGCCGGATTGCCATGTGCCCCGGGGTTTCCTGGCCGCGCCGCGCGGCAAATCAGTCCGCCCCGGCCCGCGACCGCGCGCCCCGCATGCGACACTCTCGCACCACCGACGCCCTTACGCGCCCGCCTCATGCCGCTCACGCAATCCCCCTCCGAACTGGCCGCCTGGTTGCGCCTGTCCCTGGAACCGAACATAGGCTCCGCCACCGCCTGCACACTGCTGGGCGCGCTCGGCCTGCCGGAACAGATCTATGCGCAACGGGCCACGGCGCTGTCGCGCCACTTGCCCGAGGCGCTGGCGCGGCAACTGGCCGCCCCGATGCCGGCGGAGATGGCAGCGCAGGTCGACAGCGCGCTGGAATGGGTGGCCGCGCCCGGCCGGCATATCCTGACGCTGGCCGATCCCACCTATCCGCAAAGCCTGCTCACCATCGCCGACCCGCCCATCCTGCTCTATGTGGCCGGCGACCCGGCCTTTCTACAGGGTCCCTCGCTGGCGGTGGTGGGCGCGCGCAATGCCACACCCGGCGGCCAGGAAAACGCCCGCGCCTTTGCCCGGCATCTGGCCGCGCACGGCTGGCGCGTGGTCAGCGGACTGGCGCTAGGCATCGACGGCGCGGCCCATGAAGGCGCGCTGGACGCCGGCCCCGAAGGCGCCGGCACGGTGGCGGTCATGGGCACCGGCATAGACCGCATCTACCCCGCCAAGCATCGCGACCTGGCGCACCGCATCGCGGCGCACGGCGCGCTGGTGTCGGAACTGCCGCTGGGCACGGGCGCGCTGCCGCAGCATTTCCCCAAGCGCAACCGCATCGTGGCGGGGCTGGCGCGCGGCGTGCTGGTGGTGGAAGCCGCCCGCCAGAGCGGATCGCTGATCACGGCCAGGCTGGCCGCCGAAGGCGGGCGCGAGGTCTTCGCCATTCCCGGATCCATCCATTCGCCGCTTTCGCGCGGCTGCCACGCGCTGATCCGCCAGGGGGCCAAGCTCGTGGAAACCGCCCGCGACATCACCGATGAGCTCGGCGGCGATCCGACGCCGGCCGCGCGCGCCCAGCCCCCTGCCGTGGAAACCTTGCCTGACCACCCCGTGCTCGACGCGCTGGGCTACGATCCGCTGCACCTGGACGCGATCCAGGCCCGCTGCGAAATGAACACCGCCGACCTGCAGACGCAGTTGGTCGAACTGGAGCTGCAAGGCCGTATCGTCCGGCTGGACGATGGCCGTTACCAGCGCATGAAATAGGGTTGTTCCCCTTGGACCGCCCCGCAAAACAGGGTCGGCGCTATGGCGCTAATATTGTGTAGATAGCGCCGCCGCCCTGCCGCGCCGCTTACCCCATCCCGAGACAGGAATAGACATGGCTTTGCCCTCCCGCGTGAAGATCGTCGAGGTGTCGCCCCGCGATGGCCTGCAGAACGAAAAGGAATTCGTGCCCACCGACATCAAGGTGGAACTGGTCAACCGCCTGGCGGCCGCAGGCTTCCCCAATGTGGAAGCCGCCTCGTTCGTGTCGCCCAAGTGGGTGCCGCAAATGGCCGACGGCGCGGAAGTCATGGCCCGCATCGAGCGCCGCCCCGGCACGATCTATTCCGTGCTGACGCCCAACATGAAGGGTTTCGAAGGGGCATTGGCCGCAGGCGCCGACGAGATCGTGATCTTCGGCGCGGCCAGCGAAGCCTTCTCGCAAAAGAACATCAACTGTTCCATCGCCGAATCGATCGCGCGCTTCGAACCCGTGGTGCAGGCTGCGCGCGCAGCGGGCATCCGTGTGCGCGGCAGCATCAGCTGCGCGCTGGGCTGTCCCTACCAGGGCGAAGTGCCGGTGGAAGCGGTGGTTGACGTGGTGCAGCGCTACCTGGCGATGCAGGTCGACGAGATCGACGTGGCCGACACCATCGGCGTCGGCACGCCCAAGCGCGTGCGCGAAGTGATGACGGCGGTAACGCGCGTGGCCGACCCGGCGCGCATCTCGGGCCACTTCCACGACACCTACGGGCAGGCGCTGGCCAATATCCTGGCGGCGCTGGAAACCGGCATCTCGATTTTCCATACCTCGGTGGCCGGCCTGGGCGGCTGCCCCTATGCCAAGGGCGCCACCGGCAACGTCGCCACCGAAGACGTGCTGTACATGCTGCGCGGCCTGGACATCGACACCGGCGTGGACTTCGACGCCGTGGTCGACATCGGCCAATGGATGTCGGCCCACCTGAACCGCAAGGGTTCGAGCCGGGCCGGCAACGCCATCGCCGCCAAACGGGCGGCATGACGGACCGCATGAACGCTTCCGCCAGTACGCCCTCGGCCGAGGAACACGCGGCGCTGCTGCGGACCATCGGTCCCCTGCCCTTGTCGGGCCAGGCCTGGCCCGACTGGGTGCGCATCCTGACCTGGGTCATCCTGGCGGTGCTGGGCGTGCAGGTGGTCACCACTGCCATCCGCGCCCCCTCGCAACCCTTCGACACCTTGCTGGCCGCCGTGGTGGCGCTGTGCTTCCTGGGGCTGCTGTTCGTGTCCTGGCATATGCAGACGTCCATCACCACCATCGACGAACGCGGCCTGCGCCAGACCTGGTTCACACGCCGCGAAGTCGCCTGGGAAGACGTGCGCTATGCGCGCTTCGTGCCGATGCTGTTTTCCAAGCGGCTGGTGGTGTTCACGCACCGCGGCCGGCCGATGATCTTCCAGGGCGGCACGCGGGAATTGCGCGCCGCGTTCGTGAAGATCGCCGAACTTTACCGGCGCGGCTGACGCCTCGGGATTCCGCGGGCCGGCAATCGATAGCCCGGCGCGCGAGACCCGTCAGCATCACCGTATCGGCAACGCGTACATCAGGCCACCCTGCGTCCATTGCGCATTCAGGCCGCGCTTGATCTTCAGGGGGCTGCCCTGGCCGACGTTACGCTCGAAGCTCTCGCCGTAGTTGCCCACCTGCTTGACGATGTTGTAGGCCCACTTCTCGTCCAGCCCCAGGTTGGCGCCGCTGCCGGGCGTGACGCCCAGGATGCGCTTGATGTTGGGGTTGGCGCCCTTGGCCTGTTCGTCCACGTTGGCGGACGACACGCCGTATTCCTCGGCCTCGATCATGGCCGACAGCGACCAGCGCACGATGTTCAGCCAGGCATCATCGCCCTGGCGCACGAACGGACCCAAGGGTTCCTTGGAGATGATTTCCGGCAGCACCACGTAGTCGTCGGGGTTCTGCAGCTTGGAGATGCGGATCGAGGCCAGACCCGAGGCGTCGGTGCTGAAGACGTCGCAACGGCCCGCGGCGAAGGCGTTGACCACCTCGTTGAAGGTCTCGATCACGACCGGCTTGTAGCTCACGTTGTTGGCGCGCGCCCAATCAGCCAGCGTGTTTTCGTTGGAGGTGCCGGTCTGCAGGCAGATGGTGGCGCCGTTGATCTCCTTGGCGCTCTTCACGCCCAGGGACTTGGGCACCAGGAAGCCCTGGCCATCATAGAAGTTGATGCCGGCGTGGATGATGCCCAGCGCGGTGTCGCGCTGCTGCGTCACGGTGGTGTTGCGCGTCAGCACGTCCACCTCGCCGGATTGCAGGGCGGTGAAGCGCTGCTGCGAATTCAGCGGCACCACCTTGATCTTGCTGGCGTCGCCGAAAACCGCGGCGGCAATGGCGCGGCACAGGTCCACGTCCAGCCCCTGCCACTTGCCCTGCGCGTCGGGCGCGGAGAAACCCGCGAAACCCGTGGTCGTGCCGCAAGCCACCGCGCCGCGCTGGCGCACCACATCCAGCGTGGCCGCTTGCGCGCCCTGCGCCGCTGCCGCCAGCAACGCCGCGCCGATCAACCCTTTTGCAATGTTCATGACCTCGTTTCCTGTTCTGCTTTGCGGGCGCGGGGGACGCGCCGAGGCAAGAAGCTTATAGACATGAAGCGCCCAAACCAAATAACGAGCGCTTATTTAGGTATGCGCGTCCCGGTGCACGAGCGCCGGGACGGACAGGCAAGAAAGCATAGCAACTGGCGCGACGGCGGCGGCTGCGCGCCGTCAAGCCGGCATCAGGCGGCCAGCGAAATCGAGACGGGTTCGTTGGCCTCGCAGGCGTCCAGCGCGCGGCCCAGCCGCACCATGCCCTGGGCGATCTGGCTTTCATTCATGGTGGCGAACGACATGCGCATGGCGTGCAGGTCGGCCTGCGCCGCGTCCGCGTAGAACGCCTTGCCCGGCACGTAGACGACCTCGTGCTCGATGGCATAGGGCAACAGGCGCGTGGCGTCGATCTCGCCGGTCAGGCGGGCCCAGAAGAACATGCCGCCCTCGGGCTTGCTGAAGGTGACGCGGCCATTGAGTTCGCGGGCCAGCGACTCCGCCATGGCGTCGCAGCGCAGGCCGTAGGCCGCGCGGATGCGCGGCACGTGTTCGCCATAGCGGCCGTTGGCCAGGTACTGGGCCACGACTTCCTGGATCCAGGCGGACGAAGCCATGTCGTCGGCCGCCTTGGCGCTGACGCAGCGGCGGCGGACCTCTGGCGGCGCCACCAGCCAGCCGATGCGCAGCGCGGGCGCCATGGTCTTGGACATGCTGGCCAGGTACACGGCCCAGTGGCGGGCTTCGCCCTCGGCCAGCGCGGCGATGGGCGGCACCGCCTCGCCAGCGAAACGCAGCTCGCTGTAGGGATCATCCTCGACGATCAAAAAGCGGTGCTTGACCGCCAGTTCCAGGAGCCGCAGGCGGCGCTCGCGCGTCAGGGTCGCGCCGCAGGGATTGGAGAACGATGCAACCACGCAGACCATCTTGGGCTTGATGCGGCCGGCCAGTTCATCCAGCGCGTCCACGTCAATGCCTTCGGGACCCGACTGCACCGTATGCACCGTTGCGCCGGTGTAACGCAGCGCCTGCACGGAATTCGGGAAAGCGGGCGATTCGATGATGGCGTGATCCCCCGGCTGCAGCATGACGCGGGTCAGCAGGGCCAGCGCCTGTTGCGAGCCGCCGGTCACGACCAGCTCGGTATCGGCGTTGCAGATCAGGCCGCGCTCGGCGGACAGGCGTGCCAGCTCGTGGCGCAGGCTGGCCTGGCCGTCGATGTTGGAATATTGCAGACAGGCGCCCAGGCGGGCCATGACCTGGGTCGACGCGATCGACAGGCCTTCCACATCGAACAGTTCCTGCGCGGGATAGCCGCCCGCCAGTGAAATGGTGCCCGGCCGCATTGCATACGGCATGAGCGATCGGATGGGGGAAGCGGGAGGATTCAGGAAAGGCGTGGCGAAAGCGTATTCAGGCGCTGCGGTAGACATGGCGGGAGACTGGAAAGGTGGGGAACCGTGACGCCCGCTGGGGCGGCGCCGGATGGCATAGAACATTGAAATATAAACAAATATCTTCAAATTCTAAGCCTGCCGATCAGACAGGGTCAACGACGCACGCGGGCGTTGTGGCGAAACGATCCGGCGCAGTCCTACACTATGGGACATCCCGTTCCTACCAGAGAGCTGAATGACCGCCGTAGACACCATGGCCGGGCGCCTTGCCCAGATCCAGCAACGCATCGCCGACGCCTGCGCGCGCGCCGGCCGCAGTCCGGACAGCGTGACGCTGCTGCCCGTCAGCAAGACCTTCGGCGTGGACACCATCCGCGAGGCCATGGCGCTGGGACTGACCCGCTACGGCGAGAACAAGACGCAGGAGATCCGCCAGAAAACCGCGGCGCTGGACGGCCTGGGCCTGCAATGGGTGCTGATCGGCCACCTGCAGACCAACAAGGCCCGCGACGCGGCGCGCGACGCGGCCGAAGTCCAGTCGCTGGACCGGGTGGAACTGGCCGAAGCCCTGCACCGCCGCCTGGCGAACGAAGGCCGGACCCTGGACGTGCTGGTACAGGTCAAGACCTCGTCCGAACCGAGCAAGTACGGCATGGATCCCGCCGACGTGTCCGCCTTCCTGCGCCGCATCGCCGCCGACTTCCCGACGCTGCGCGTGCAGGGCCTGATGACGCTGGCCGTGAATTCGCCGGACCCCGCCGAAGTGCGCGCCTGCTTCCGCGCCCTGCGCGAATTGCGCGACCGCCTGCGCCAGGAGAACCTGCCGGGCGTATCGCTGGAACGCCTGTCCATGGGCATGAGCGGGGACTTCGAGCTGGCGATCGAGGAAGGCTCCACCGAGGTGCGCATCGGCTCGGCGATCTTCGGCGTCCGCAGCTACCCCGATCCGCAATAAGCCGCTGAAAACAGGGCACAAAACATCTGCCGATTGCCGGGGACGCAAGGCATAATAACGGCGCATAACAGGCCCCCGCACACCCTGCGGCGCCGGCCCATACTCAATTCCGCACTTGGAGACACCCCATGCATAAGCACGCGAAACGCCTGTTGGCGCTAGCCGCCCTGTCCCTGGCCGCCGGCACGGCCGCCGCCCAGTCCTGGCCCGCCCAGCCGATCCGCTGGATCGTGCCTTACCCGGCCGGCGGCGGCACCGACGTCGTGGCGCGCACGGTGGCAAGCGGCCTGGAAAAGCCGCTGGGCCAGACCATCGTCGTCGAGAACCGGCCCGGCGCGGCCACCATCATCGGCGCCACCGCCATCGCTCAGGCAGAGGCCAACGGCTACATGGTCGGCACGGCCGACTCGGGCACGCTGGCCTTCAATCCGTCGCTGTACGCCAAGCTGTCCTACGATCCGTCCAAGTTCACCTACATCGGCGGCATCGCCAAGTTCCCGCTGCTGCTGGCCGTGAACGTCAACTCGCCGTTCAAGACGGTGGACGACGTGATCCAGGCCGCCAAGAAAGAGCCGGGCAAGTTGTCGGCGGCCTCCGCCGGCGCGGGCTCGCCGCATCACCTGGCGCTGGAACTGTTCAAGCAGCGCACCAACGCCAACGTGCTGCACGTACCCTACAAGGGCGCAGCTCCCGCCGTCCAGGATCTGCTGGGCGGACAGGTGGACCTGATGTTCATCGACCTGGCCTCGGGCCTGCCCAACGTCAAGGCCGGCAAGCTGCGCGTGTTGGCCGCGGCCACCCCGGAACGCGTCGCCGCGCTGCCGGATGTGCCCACCATGGCCGAGCAAGGCGTGCCGAACTTCACCGCCTATGCCTGGCAAGGCCTGGTCGGCCCGGCCGGCCTGCCGGAGCCCGTCGTCAAGAAGCTGGCTGCTGACCTGGAGGCCACGCTGAAGTCGCCCGCCGTGTCGCAGAAGATCCTGGACATGGGCGTCATCCCGATGCCGCTGTCCTCGCAGGAGTTCAAGGCCTACGCCGAACAGGAACGCGCCGCCTGGGCGGACGTGATCAAGAAGGCCGGCATCAAGCTGGAGTAGTCCTTCCGGCGCCTTGCCACAGCTGAAAAAAAAACCGCGGCCAGCAATGGCCGCGGTTTTTTCTTGCGGGTATCTTGCGTGGACTGCCAGCCTAGACCAGCACCCGCTCGATGCCGCCCGCGTTGGCGCGGCGCACGTACTCTTCCATCCAGCCTTCGCCCAGGATATGACGCGCCATCTCGACCACGATGTAGTCCGCGTCCATGCCGGTGTCGCCTTCATAGCGCGACAGGCCTTGCAGGCACGACGGGCAGGAAGTCAGCACCTTCACGTCGCCGGTGAAACCGTCGCTGCGCAGCGCGGCATCGCCCTTGAGCAGCTCTTCCTGCTTGCGGAAGCGCACCTGCGTGGAGATGTCGGGACGGCTGACGGCCAGCGTGCCCGATTCGCCGCAGCAACGATCGCTCTTGATGGCGTCGTCGCCGACCAGGGCGCGCACGGTCTTCATGGGCTCCTGCAGCTTCATGGGCGTGTGGCAGGGGTCGTGGTACATGTAGCGCACACCCTTGGCCCCTTCCAGCTTGATGCCCTTTTCCAGCAGGTATTCGTGGATGTCGATCAGGCGGCAGCCGGGGAAGATCTTGTCGAACTCGTAGCCCGCCAGCTGGTCGTAGCAGGTGCCACAGCTGACCACCACCGTCTTGATGTCCAGGTAGTTCAGCGTGTTGGCGACGCGGTGGAACAGCACCCGGTTGTCGGTGATGATCTGCTCGGCCTTGTCCGTCATGCCGTTGCCGCGCTGGGGATAGCCGCAGCACAGGTAGCCCGGCGGCAGCACGGTTTGCACGCCGGCGTGCCACAGCATGGCCTGCGTGGCCAGGCCCACCTGCGAGAACAGGCGCTCCGAGCCGCAGCCCGGGAAGTAGAACACCGCTTCCGTGTCGGCCGTGGTGGCCTTGGGATCGCGGATGATGGGCACGTAGTCCGCGTCCTCGATGTCCAACAGCTTGCGCGCCGCCTGCTTGGGCAGCCCGCCGGGCATCTTCTTGTTCACGAAGTGGATCACCTGCTCGCGCAGCGGCGGCTTGCCCACCGTGGCCGGAGGCGCGGCGGTCTGTTTCTTCACCAGGCCCGACAGCAAATCGTGCGCGGCGCGCTGGACCTTGTAGCCCACGCCCACCATCGCCTTGCGGGTGGCGTTGATGGTGGCCGGATCCTTGGCGTTCAGGAAGAACATGGCGCTGGCCGTGCCCGGATTGAACGACTTGCGGCCCATGCGGCGCAGCACGGCGCGCATGTTCATCGACACGTCGCCAAAGTCGATGTCGACCGGACAGGGGTTGTAGCACTTGTGGCAGACCGTGCAATGGTCGGCCACGTCCTCGAACTCTTCCCAGTGCTTGAGGCTGACGCCGCGCCGGGTCTGTTCTTCGTACAGGAAGGCCTCCACCAGCAGCGAGGTGGCCAGGATCTTGTTGCGCGGCGAATACAGCAGGTTGGCGCGCGGCACGTGGGTGGCGCACACCGGTTTGCACTTGCCGCAGCGCAGGCAGTCCTTGATGGATTCGGAGATCGCGCCGATGTCGCTTTGCTGCATGATGAGCGACTCGTGGCCCATCAAGTTGAAGCTGGGCGTCCAGGCGTGGCGCAGGTCCGCGCCGGGCATGAGCTTGCCGGCGTTGAAGTGGCCGTTGGGATCGACGCGGCGCTTGTAGTCCTGGAACGGCGCCAGTTCGGCCTCGGTCAGGAATTCATACTTGGTCAGGCCGATGCCGTGTTCGCCCGAGATCACGCCATCCAGGTCGCGGGCGATCTGCATGATGCGCTCGACGGCCTGGTGGGCCTCCTGCAGCATCTCGTAGTCGTCCGAGTTGACCGGGATGTTGGTGTGCACGTTGCCGTCGCCGGCGTGCATGTGCAGCGCCACGAACACACGGCTCTTGAGCACGCGGCCATGGATGGCGATCATCTCGTCGATGATCTTCTTGTAGGCCGCACCCGAGAACGTGCGCTGCAAGCCGGCCAGCACTTCGGTCTTCCAGGACAGGCGGATGGTGCGATCCTGCACCACGTCGAAGACGCACGCGCCCGGCTTCGCCGCGAGACGGTCCGACAAGGCCGGCTGCAATTCGCCCAGGCCCAGGCCATGCAGCTCGGGCAGCGCCTGCAACAACGGCAGGTCTAGGTTGTCCAGCAGCCACTGCCAACGCTGCCTGACGGCGGCCACCAGCTCCAGCGCCTGGCGGGTGCGCTCGGCCAGCATTTCGGCGCGGGTGGTATCGATGTCGGTGTCGTCGATCTTGCCGACCGGCAGCGGCGTGCACAGATAGGCGTCCAACTCGCCCAGCAGCTTGAGCTTGTTGCGGGTCGAGAGCTCGATGTTGATGCGTTCGATGTGATCCGTGTATTCGCCCATGCGCGGCAGCGGGATCACCACGTCTTCGTTGATCTTGAAGGCGTTGGTGTGGCGCGCGATGGCGGCGGTGCGCGAACGGTCCAGCCAGAACTTCTTGCGCGCCTCGGGGCTGACGGCCACGAAGCCTTCGCCATGGCGGGTATTGGCCAGGCGCACCACTTCGCTGGACGCCGCGGCCACGGCGTCTTCGTCGTCGCCGACGATGTCGCCGATCAGGACCATCTTGGGCAGCACGCCGCGCTTGCTCTTGGTGGCGTAGCCCACCGCGCGCAGATAGCGCTCGTCCAGGTGCTCAAGACCGGCCAGGATGGCGCCGCGGGCGCGGCCTTCGCCGTCCAGGTAGCCCTTGACCTCGACAATCGACGGAATCGCGTCGCGCGCCTGGCCGAAGAACTCCATACAGACGGTGCGCGTGTGGCGCGGCATGCGGTGCAGCACCCAGCGCGCCGACGTGATCAGGCCGTCGCAGCCTTCCTTCTGGATGCCGGGCAGGCCGGCCAGGAACTTGTCGGTAACGTCCTTGCCCAGGCCTTCCTTGCGGAACACGCGGCCGTGGATTTCCAGGGTTTCGGTCTTCAGCAGACGCTCGCCCGGCTTGCCGCGGCCGTCGAACCACTTGAGCTCGAAGCGCGCCACTTCCACATCATGGATCTTGCCCATGTTGTGTTCCAGGCGGCTGACTTCCAGCCAGTTGCCGTTCGGGTCGACCATGCGCCACCAGGCCAGGTTGTCCAGCGCGGTGCCCCACAGCACGGCCTTCTTGCCGCCCGCGTTCATGGCGATGTTGCCGCCCACACAGGAGGCCTCGGCCGAGGTCGGGTCGACGGCGAACACGAAGCCCGCGGCCTCGGCGGCCTCGGAGACGCGCTTGGTCACCACGCCGGCGCCGGCATGGATGACCGCCACGGGCTCGGTCAGCCCGGGCAGCAGACAGGACTCGACCTTGCCCAGCTTGTCGAATTTCTCGGTGTTGATCACCGCCGACTTCCAGGTCAGCGGAATGGCGCCGCCGGTATAGCCGGTGCCGCCGCCTCGCGGAATGATGGTCAGCCCCAGCTCGATACAGGCGGTGACCAGCGCCGCGATCTCGTCTTCCGAGTCCGGCGTCAGCACCACGAAGGGGTATTCCACGCGCCAGTCGGTAGCGTCGGTCACGTGCGAGACGCGCGACAGGCCGTCGAACTTGATGTTGTCGCGCGCGGTGATGCGGCCCAGCACTTTCTGCGCCTGCTTGCGCATCATGGCGGTCTGGTCGAACTCGCCTTCGAACGCGGCGATGGCCGAACGCGCCCGCGCCAGCAGGCCGACCACCTTTTCGTCACGGTGCGGATCGTGGCCAGCCTCGGCGGGCACGTCCGGTTCGCGGCGGCGGTCGATCTCGCCCAGGCGGTGATGCAGGGCTTCGATGAGCTGCTTGCGGCGCTTGGGATTGTCGAGCAGGTCGTCCTGCAGATAGGGATTGCGGCGCACCACCCAGATGTCGCCCAGCACTTCGTACAGCATGCGCGCGGAACGGCCAGTGCGGCGCTCGCCGCGCAGGTCGCTCAGCAGGCTCCAGGCGTCGTCGCCCAACAACCGGCCGACAATCTCGCGGTCGGAAAACGACGTGTAGTTGTACGGAATTTCGCGCAAGCGCGCGGGTGCTGCGGGCGGCATCGCCCCGTTCAAGATGTGGCTAGCGAGTGGGGCGTTCATGGCTGCAAGAGGGGGCCCTTAAAAACCTATTTTATGCCATGGGCTGAGTCTGTCCCCCAATACCCCTAGGGACACGCTCGAAACCCGGAAATGGTGGGGATTATGCGTCCCCAATTAATTGCGATCTTGGCGCTAGACCTGGCCGGGAAAAAACCACAGCAGGCCGGCCGTCATGACCAGATAGCGCAGGAATTTGCCGATGGCCATGTAGACGACGCAGGGCCAGAACGACAGCCGCAGCCACCCCGCCACCGCGCACAGCGGATCGCCCACGGCAGGCAGCCAGGACAGCAACAGGGCCGGCGGCCCCATGCGGTGGATCCAGTCGTGGGCCCGCTCGTTCCAGCGCCCGCGCATGCGTCCGCCTTCGGTCGCATCGGGATGCGGATGGGGATGGTGTTCCTTCCAGCGCTGCACCGCGCGTTCGGCCCCCAGGCCCATGGCGTAGCTGATGGCGCCGCCCACCGTGTTGCCCAAGGTCGCCACCAGGATGGCCGGCCAGAACATGTCCGGCGCCAGCTTGATGTAGCCGAACACGGCCGGCTCGGACCCCATGGGCAGCAGGGTCGCGGACACCAGCGAGACCGTGAAGATCGCGGACAGGCCGACCGAGGGCAGCGCCAGCATGCCCAGCATCCAATGCACAGCGGATAACAGACTTTCTTCCATAGTGGGGCGAGTGTAGCCGCGCACGGGTGCATAATCTGCCCCACTTCCCTACTTCTTGCCGCCAGCCGCTGTCCCATGTCCACTGACTACCTGAAACGCATCCTGACTTCCAAGGTTTACGACGTCGCGGTCGAATCGCCGCTGGAAAGGGCGCCGCTGCTGTCGCAGCGGATCTCGAACACGGTGCTGCTCAAGCGCGAGGATACGCAGGCGGTGTTCAGTTTCAAGCTGCGCGGGGCGTACAACAAGATGGCCAACCTGAGCCCGGCCGCGCGCAACCGCGGCGTCATCGCGGCCTCGGCCGGCAACCACGCCCAAGGCGTCGCGCTGGCGGCCAGCCGGCTGGGCTGCCGCGCGGTCATCGTCATGCCCACCACCAGCCCGCAGGTAAAGATCGACGCGGTGCGCCGCCTGGGCGGCGAAGTGGTGCTGGCCGGCGAGAGCTTTTCCGACGCCTACGCGCATGCGCAGATCCTGGAGAAGAAAGAGAAGCTGACCTTCGTCCATCCGTTCGATGATCCCGACGTCATCGCCGGCCAGGGCACCGTGGGCATGGAGATCCTGCGCCAGCATCCAGGTCCGATCGACGCCATCTTCGTCGCCATCGGCGGCGGCGGGCTGATCGCCGGCGTGGCCACCTACATCAAGCAACTGCGCCCGGAGATCAAGATCATCGGCGTGCAGACGGAAGATTCCGATGCCATGCTGCGCAGCGTGCGCGCGGGACGCCGTGTGCAGCTCACCGACGTGGGACTGTTCTCGGACGGCACGGCGGTCAAGATGGTGGGCGCGGAAACCTTCAAGCTCACTCGCCAGTATGTGGACGACTTCGTGGTGGTCAACACCGACGCAATCTGCGCGGCTATCAAGGACGTGTTCCAGGACACGCGCAGCGTGCTGGAACCGGCCGGCGCGATGGCGGTCGCGGGCGCCAAGCAGTACGCGGCCGAACACCACCTGAAGGGCAAGACGCTGGTGGCGATCGCCTGCGGCGCCAACATGAACTTCGACCGCCTGCGCTTCGTCGCCGAACGCGCCGAGGTCGGTGAAATGCGCGAAGCCGTGTTCGCCGTCACCATGCCCGAGCAGCGCGGCAGCTTCCGCCGCTTCTGTGAGCTGGTGGGCGAGCGCAGCGTGACCGAGTTCAACTACCGCATCTCCGACGCGGACCGCGCGCACGTCTTCGTCGGCATCCAGGTGTCCTCGGCGTCCGAGCCCGACAAGATCGCCGCGAACTTCCGCCGCCATGGCTTTGACACGCTGGACCTGACCCACGACGAAATGGCCAAGACCCACTTGCGCCATATGGTGGGCGGACGCTCGGCGCTGGCGCGCAACGAACTGCTGTACCGCTTCGAGTTCCCGGAACGCCCCGGCGCGCTGATGCGCTTCCTGAACGCCATGAATCCGGACTGGAACATCAGCCTGTTCCACTATCGCAACCAGGGCGCCGACTACGGCCGCATCCTGATCGGCATCCAGGTTCCTCCCGCGGATAAGAAACAGTTCCGCAGCTTCGTTGCGGAGCTGGGCTATCCCCACTGGAACGAAACCGACAACCCAGCCTACAAACTGTTCCTCTAAAGGAAAACGCCCCCACGCCTCACCCGCTACGCGGGCTTGCTGCCCCCCGAGGGGGCCCTTTTGCCTTGGGGCGGCCCGGCGGCAAAAGACCTGAAAACGAGAGGGCCTCCTTGCGGAGGCCCTTCCCTTCCCTGCTCTAGAAACGTCCGGCGGCAACCAGTAGGGGGGGTTCGCTGTCACTCGGCGGCCCACGGAGATGGGCCGCGCATTCAGCAAGGTCTGCCGGACGTCCTAGCGCTTAGAAACGGTGACGCACACCCACGGCGACAGCCGTGTCGGTCGCATCGCGCTGGAACGCGTAGTTGTCGCCGTAGGAGGCGTACGCGTACAGGTTGGTGCGCTTGGTGAAGTCGTAGGTGTAGCCCAGGCTGTAGACGTTGAACGTCGCGTCGTCGCCCGTCAGCTTGTCGTTGCTGGCGGTCGCACGCTGCCACGAACCGAAGACCGAGTGGCGGCCCAGCGGCACGGTGGCGCCGATCATGTACGAATTGGCGCGGAAGCCGTCAGCCAGCTTGAACGAGCCCAGGTTCTGCATGCCATCGGGCGTGGTGCCCATGTTCTGGCCGACGAACCAGCCGTCGCGGGTCTGGCCGAATGCCGCCGCAACCTTCACGACTTCGAAGTCATACGAACCACCCAGGATGTACTCCTGGATGCGCGCTTCGGACTTGCCGCCGGTCTGGCCGTTGGACGGGTTGAAGCGGTCATACGCCGCCGCCAGGTTCAGCGGGCCGTTGACGTACTGCACGCCCGCGGTCAGCACGCGGTTGTTGTTGCCGGTCTGGAAGCCGGTCTGCGAGCTGTCGCTGACCGTGTCATCGGCGCTGAACGAGTAGCCCACGCCCACCTTGAAGCCGCCCATGCTGGGGGTCTGGTACAGGACCATGTTGTCCAGGCGCATCGTGTTGGCGCTGCCGAACGTGGTACCCATGTTGGCGGTGTTGTAGCTGATCGAGAACGGGTCGATCGAACCGAAGTACTTGGAAGCCAGGTTGGTCTGGCGGCCAAATTCCAGGCGGCCCCAGGAATCGCTGTCCAGGCCCACGGTGGCCTGGCGCCCGAACAGGCGGCCGTTCTGCAGCGACTTGCCGTTCATGGGGCCGAAGCCGCCTTCCAGGGTGAACACGGCGCGCAGGCCGTCGCCCAGATCTTCAGTGCCGCGCAGGCCGAAACGCGAGCCGCTGCTCACGCCCTGCACGCCGCCGAAGCGGCTTTGCGAATTGCCGTCGAACTTGACCTTCTCGTAGCCAATACCGGCGTCGATCAAGCCGTACAGCGTCACGGAGTCTGCGGCTTGCGCAGCGCCGGCAAAACCAGCCAGCAGCGCGACAGCCAATAGCGTCTTCTTCATATAAGTCCCCAAAATGGCGAGATGAAAGGCAAACCGCAAACCCACCGCGCACAGGGCCGGGAATCTGCGTGCCGCTGCGAACAAGTTAGCGGCGCATGCACTGGAGTCAGTGTCCAGCTTGCGCCAATTCGAAGTAACCCGGATTTCGAAGAACTACTTTCCATGGTTGGGATAATGACGGCCTTCTTACTAGCTACTCTCTTTGGAAACCTGCATTAACGTATTGATATCAAATGCGAATCAAGGCTCGCAAAACATCCGGCGGGCTTTGGTTATTCTCCTGCCAGGCCTGAAAGACCAACAAGAGTTGTTGGGTGGTCCGGACAATTTTGATGCGCAAACGCGACACTATTGGCCATCAGGGCCATGCCTCCCGCGCAGAAAAAAGCCCCTCGGCGTCCGTAGGGGCGTTTCCTTGCTTGCGGAACGGCTTAACGGCCTTGGGGCGGATAGTCCAGTTCGCCAAAGCTGTACTCGCCGCGGGCCTTGGCCTCGGCCAGTTCCTGGCGCACTTGTTCGCGGGTCTTGCCGGCGGTCTGCGACACGGCAGCCTTGGGCGGGTAGTCCAGTTCGGCGGAGGTGACCTGGCCGGCAGCCTTGGCGCTTTGCAGTTCCTGCTGGACTTGTTCACGCGACAGGCTGGTGCGCTCCACGGTGGCAGGCGGGTAGTCCAGTTCACCAAACGTGACCTGGCCGGCGGTCTTGGCAGCTTGCAGTTCCTGCTGGACCTGTTCACGCGTCTTGCCATCGGCGTGAGCGGCGGACATACCCACCAGCGTTGCGGTAACCATGAGTGCGGTAGCTAGGGCTTTCATTGAGATGACTCCATCCTAAACCTTGCACATCGTCTTCTGCCAGGCTGGCAGGTGCGATATGACAATTTGATTGCTGGGACGAAGTATCTGGCGATTGCGACTTAGTAAAAACCCTTATTTTGGTGAACATATTTGCATGGATGGGACAATTAAGGGTTGCCAACGCCAGAATTTGCGCATTTTCTGCACATTGAATCGCGCGATCAAGCAACGGCAAGCCTTGCCGGCGTTCAGCCGCAAGCAAGCTGGGTAACGCAAGATGTGCCGGTGACCCGATGGAGGCACCGTTCAGCCCGGGGAAATAGACATTTCTACTGGCGGGACAATGATTCCATTTATCATACAAATCTGCCAGAAATGGAATTTTGAACTTCGAGGGCCCCATGGATATCCAGCTTAACGACATCGCTTTGTTTGTCGAAGTCGCCAAGCGCAAGAACTTCAGCCACGCGGCCGAAGCCTTGAATATTCCGACGTCCACGCTCTCGCGCCGCGTCAGTGAGCTGGAGCGCAGCATCGGCATGCGGCTGCTCAACCGCAGTACGCGCAAGATTGACCTGACCGAGGCCGGCGCCATCTATTTCGAGCGCTGCCGGCATATCGTGGAAGAAGCGCGTATTGCGCACGACCAGCTGCTGGACATGGCGGTGCAGCCCAAGGGGCGCCTGCGCATCTCGCTGCCGACCAGCCTGGCGCAGCTGTTCCTGCCCGCGGTCATCAGAGAATTCCGCGAGCAGCATCCGGACATCGAATGCGACTTCGACCTGAGCATGCGGCCGATCGATCCCATCAGCAATCCGTTCGACCTGATCCTGCGTTTCGGGCAGCAGCCGGATTCCAGCCTGATCTCCCGCAAGATCGTGCTGATGGCCCACCAGTTGTATGCCTCGCCCGAGTACCTGGCCCGCCACGGCGAACCGCGGGTGCCGGCGGACCTCAGCCACCACGAATGCCTGCGCCCCACCATGCGCGAGGATTCATCCTTCTGGATGCTGCATTCGGGCGACAAGGTGGAGCGCGTGCAGGTATCGGGCCGTCTGTCTGCCAACAATATCGGCATGCTCGGACGGTTGGCCGGACAAGGCCTGGGCATCACGCCGGTGTTGGTCTTCGACGCGATGGAACGCGCCATCAAACAGGCTGGCCTGGTGCGGGTGCTGCCGGAATGGAGCCTGACTCCCCTGCCGCTCTTTGCCCTGTTGCCTTCGCGCATGTTGCCGGCGAAGACCAAGGCGTTCCTGGACTTTATCCAGCCGCGTTTGTCGGACGCGTAACCTCTACGCAGCGCTGTCGGCGCTGTACTGACAGACGGTGTAGAGCGGCGTGCCGGTGGCGGCGACCTTGGCTGAACCGCCCAGGTCGGGCAGATCGATGATGGCGGCCGCCTCGACCACGTTGGCGCCCAGGCGCTGCAGCAACTTGATGGCGGCCAGCATGGTGCCGCCCGTGGCGATCAGGTCGTCCACCAGCAGGACGCGCTGGCCGGTGCGCACGGAGTCCGTGTGCATCTCGACCGACGCGTTGCCGTACTCGAGCGAGTATTCCTCGGCCACGGTGCGGAACGGCAGCTTGCCTTTCTTGCGCACGGGTACGAAACCCAGGTTGAGTTCGTAGGCCAGCACGCTGCCCACGATGAAGCCGCGCGCGTCCACGCCAGCCACCAGGTCCAGGCGCTGGCGCATGTAGCGGTAGACGAAAAGATCGATAAGCACCCGGAACGCGCGCGGATCCTGCAGCACGGGCGTGATGTCGCGGAATATGACACCGGGTTGGGGCCAGTCTGGAACGCTGCGGATGGTGCGCCGGATGTACTCGGCGTTGTCGGTCTGCATGGAAGACGGCCCTGAAGAATTGAAGCAAGGCGAACTATAACCTCGCAACCGCGCTTAAGCCAGGGTTGCCGTCCCCGATGACAATTCACATTGCTGTAGCCGGCCGCCCTGCAATACGTAGCGGCGATCGACCGACCCGGAGGGCAAGGCCGCGTGGGTGGCGAGCACCACGGTGCGTCCCCGCACGGCGCCTGTCAGGTCGGTGTAGAACGCCGCTTCGACCTCGGCATCCAGTCCCGCGGTCGGCTCGTCCAGCACGATGACCGCGGCCGGCGACAACAGCGCCCGCGCCAGGCACAGGCGCCGCGCTTGTCCCGCCGACAGCTGCGACCCCGTCTCGCCCGCCCAGGTATCCAGGCCATCGGGCAGGCCGCGCACGAAGTCGCCCAGCCTCGCCGCATCCAGCGCACGCCACAAGGCGGCGTCGTCCGCCGCGGGATCGCCGATGAGCAGGTTGGTGCGCAGGGTCCCCAGGAATACCGGAGCGTCTTGCGACAGCAGCGCGATGCGCCGGTGCCAATCGGCCTGCGCACAGTCCCGGGCATCGCAGCCGCCAAAACGCACCTGACCCGCCTGCGGATCCTCCAGGCGCAAAAGCAGGTGCAGCAAGGTCGACTTGCCCGCGCCGCTGGGGCCGACGATGGCGACCCGCTCGCCCGGCTCTACACGCAGGCTGACGCCATCAAGCACTAGCGGACTCGCACCCTGCACGCGCGCGGGATAGGCAAAGCGCACGCCATCCAATTCCAGCGCGCCGCTATCGGGCAGCGCGCGCGGTGCTGACGGGTCCTGCATGTCCGGCTCGCATTGCGTCACCTCGCGGATGCGCGCCGCCGCCGATATCGCCGAACCCATGCGCGACGCCCCTCGCATGATGGGGCCGGCCACCTCGAAAATTCCGATGACCGCCAGCAGCAGGCCCGCCAGCGCCGGACCTTCGATCCGCCCCGCCTCCAGTGTGTCCAGGCCGAACCAGAGCAAGGCCAGCACCGATGCGCCAGCCGCGGCCTGCAGGAAGAACTGCCCCCGGGCCGCCACCCGCGCCTGGCTGCGGCGCGCCAGCGCGCTGGCTGCGCACAGGCGCTCGAAATGCTCAGCCGTCTGCGCCTGCGCATGCAGGGCCACCATGTCCGCGTGTCCGTCCACCGCGTCCAGCGTCGCGGCCCGCAAGCCCGCCGCGCTTTCCTGGGCCGCCGCGCCCGGCTTGCGCGCGGCGCGCAGCAGCCACAGGGGCACCAGCACGCAAGCGATCAGCAAAGCCAGGGCCAGCGCCAGCGCGGCGGCAGGCACCCATGATCCCAGCACCGCGGTCAGCACCGCGCCCGCCAGGACGGCGGTGATCAAGGGCGCCAGCACGAACAGGAAGACCGTATCGAGGGCATCGACGTCGCCCGTCATGCGCGCCACCAGGTCGCCATCGCGATAGCGCGCCAGTTGCCGCGGCGTGAGCCGGATCAGCGCCGAGAAGACTTTCGCGCGCAGGTCCGCCAACAGGCGCAGCGTGGCCGAATGGCCCACCACACGGTCGGCATAGCGCGCGACGATACGCAGGAACGACAAGCCGCGCACCAGCGCCGAGGGCGCAAACAGATTGAACGCGCCGCCCGCCCCCGCCAGGGCCGCGCCGGTCAGGAACCAGCCCGACACGCCCAGCAGGCCCACGCCGGCGGCCACGGTGGCCAGCGCACAGAACAATGCGAGCAAAAGCCCGCTTTTACGGCGCGCATACAGCGGCAGGAGCAACAACAGATTCTTCATGTGTCTTCCACTTTCCCGCCAGCCACTCGCAGGGTCCGGCCCAGCCGGGCCGCCACCGCGGGCGCGTGCGTCGCCAGCAGCAAGGTGCGGCCAGCGGAGAATTCCAGGATCTCGTCCAGCACGCGAGCCTGCGTGGCCTCGTCCAGATGCGCCGTGGGTTCATCCAGCAGGATCAAGCCCGGATCGCGCAAGAACAGACGCGCCAGCGCGACGCGCTGCGCCTGGCCGCCGGACAGGCCATGCCCGCGGCCGCCAAGTTGCGTCGCCAGCCCTTGCGGCAAGGCCTGCGCAAACTCCAGCACACAGGCGCGGCGCGCAGCGGCCTGCACCTCGGCATCGGAAGCGTCGGGGCGGCCCAGGCGGATGCTGTCGGCGATGGAACCCGTCAGCAGCTGTGGCTTCTGTCCTATCAGCGCCACGCGCTGGCGCAGCGCCGCCTCGTCCCAATCGGCCAAGGGCAGGCCGTCGATGCGGATGTCGCCCAGGAACGGACGCAGACGCGCAATCGCCTCGACCAGAGAGGATTTTCCGATGCCGCTGGGGCCCATCAGCGCGGCATGCTCGCCCGGCGCCAGCGTCAGACAGGCTTGCGTAAGCACCGCCTGGCTGCGGCCCGGCGCGTCCAGATTCAAATCTGCGATGGCAAGGGCTGCGCCTGAGCCACGGCGTCCTGGGCCTGCGGCGGTCTCTGCAAGAGTGTGTGGGCCAGACGCGTCGCCAGCCAGGCCCTCGCCTTCCTGCGGCAAGCCATCGAACAGCAGTGAGATCTGCGAAACCGCCGCCAGCGCAGCCGCGCGGTCGTGGTAGTGCGCCGCGAACTGGCGCAGCGGCGCGTAGACTTCCGGCGCCATCAGCAGACAGAACAGTCCCGCCTGCAGGGTCAGCGGCGACCAGCGCAAGTCCAGGAATCCAAGGTAGGTCAGACCGATATAGACCGCCACCCCGGCCACGCCCAGCGCCGCGAAAAACTCCAGCACCGCCGACGAAAGAAAGGCGATGCGCAGCACCGACATCGTGCGCTGGCGCAGCGCGTCGCTGGCCGCCACGACGGACTCGGCTTCGGCCTGGGCGCGGCCGTAGAGCTTCAGCGTGGACAGGCCGCGCAGCCGGTCGGCAAAGAACCCCGACAGGCGGGCGAAGGCGCGCAGATGCCGGCGGCTGGCACCCTGGGCGCCCCAGCCCACCAGGGCCATGAACAAGGGAATCAAGGGCGCCGTGATCAGCAGGACCAGCCCCGCGATCACGTCCATCGGCAACAGCACCACGGAAAACGCCACGGGCAGCATGGCGGCCGCGGCCATGGCGGGCAGGTACTTGGCGAAGAACCCGTCCAGGGCTTCGACCTGGTCCACCACCGCGCTCGCCAGTTCACCCGACGCCTGCCCCCGGCTCCAGTACGGCCCCTTCTGCACCAGGCGCCTGAAGAGCGATAGCCGCACGTGGCGCTTGATGCGCTCGGCCGCATCCGCGCCCGCGCGCTCGCCTGCCCAGGTGATGCAGGCGCGCAGCAGCATGAGTCCGGCTATGGCCACGATGTCGCCCAGCAGTTCCTGCCGGGGCGCCTGCCTGACGATGGCCGCGTCGAGCACGCTGGCCAGCAGCCAGGCCTGCACCACCAGCAAGGCGCCGCTCACGAGGGGCGCGGCGCCCGCCAGCATCAGCGGCAGCCTGGCCGCCTTGGCGAGCGCCATCAACCACCGCGACTGGGCGCGCGGCGGTTTGTTCAGGGTTGCCGAGGGATCGTGCTCGAGGCTGCTAGTACCGCCGCTCACTCGTCGTTGCGGCTAGCGCGCGGATCATGGGTATGACCCTCGCGCAGCTCAAACCACATTGCGTTGAGGATGGCGAAGGCGCACGCCAGGCCCAGACCGAGTATCCACGAGAAATACCACATGGTGGAGGCTCCTTTTTCAGTATGAGTTGGGCGTGTCGCTCACCGATTCCTCGGTGACCTTGCCGCGCATGACGCGGTAGACCCAGGATGTGTAGAGCGTGATGAGGGGCAGGAAGATGGCAACCGCAATCACCATGATCCACAGCGTCAAGTGGCTGGACGAGCCGTCCCAGATGGTCAGGCCGGCCTTCGGATTCGACGACGACGGCATGATGAAGGGGAACAGCGAAAAGCCCACCGTCAGGATCACGCCGGCGATCGAAAGCGCGGACGCCAGGAACGCCAGCACGTTGGCGCGCACGGTCAGCAGCAATGCCACCAGCACGGCGCCGCCCACGCCCAGCGCGGGCGCGATCCACATCAGCGGCCACTTCGCGTAATTGGCCATCCAGGCGCCGTTCTGCACCGCCACCGTCTTGAGCATCGGATCGGACGGGCCTGCCATGTCCACCGCGCTGGTGATGACATGGCCGCCGACGCCGCCCGCCACCCAGAAGCCGCCGGCCGCGAACAGCGCCGCGGTCAGCAAGGCGCACAGCCTGCCCCAGTTGCGGGCCCGCGACGAGATCGGGTCTTCGGTGCGCCAGGCCAGCAGCACGGCGCCATGCATCGCCAGCATCACCACGCTGAGCACGCCGGCCAGCAGCGCGAACGGCATGAACAGCTGGTAGAAATGCCCTTGATAGATGGGGCGCAAGGTCACCGGATCGAAGGTGAATGGCACGCCCAGGACGATATTGCCCATGGCCACGCCGAACACCAGCGACGCCACCACGCCCGAAAAACAGAGCACGCCGTCCCAGCGGTTGCGCCAGCTCGTGCCCTCCATCTTGCTGCGGTACTTGAAACCCACCGGCCGCAGGATCAGCGCGATCAGCACCAGCATCATCGCCAGGTAGAAGCCTGAGAACGATGCCGCGTACAGCAAGGGCCAGGCGGCAAAAATGGCGCCGCCCGCCGTGATGAGCCAGACCTGGTTGCCTTCCCAGACCGGCCCCACCACGTTGATCACCACCCGGCGCTCGATGTCGGTCTTGGCGACCACCGGCAGCAGCGCGGCCACGCCCAGGTCAAAGCCGTCCATGACGGCGAAACCGATGAGCAAGGCGCCCAGCAGCACCCACCAGACCACGCGCAGGGTGCCGTAGTCAAAAGGAATAAGAGTATCCATCGCTGTCTCTCCCTCAGGCCCGCACGGCTGCGCGCACAGGATCGGCGGCGGCGGTGCCAAGCGCCGGCCCATCGGATTTCGGTCCCTTCCTCACGGCGTGCAGCATCACCTTCACGCCGATGATCAGCAGCACCGTGTACAGCACCAGGAATATCGTCAGGCTGATGGCCAGGTCGACGATGGTCAGGCCTGAAGCCGCGTAGTAGGTCGGCAGCACGCCTTCGATCACCCAGGGCTGGCGGCCGTACTCGGCCACGAACCAGCCGCTTTCGATGGCGACCCAGGGCAACGGCAGGCTCCACAGCGCCACCTTGAGCAGGCCGCGCCGGCTGTCCAGCCGTCCGCGCGAAGCCAGCCAGAAGGCCACGCCGAAGAACAGGATCAGGTACATGCCCACCGCCACCATGATGCGGAACGCCCAGAACAGCGGCGCGACGTTGGGCACGGTATCGACGGCGGCTTTCTTGATGTCGTCCTCGGTGACCTTGCTCATGTCGGGCTGGTAGCGCTTGACCAGAAGCGCGTAGCCCAGGTCGGGCCAGGTCTTGTCGAAGACCATGCGCGCATCCACGTCCTTGGGATTGGCGCGGATCTTCTGCAAGGCGTCATAGGCCACCATGCCGTCGCGGATACGGTTTTCCGCGCGCCGGATCAGGTCGTCGATGCCCAGCAGCGGCGTGGTGAGCGAGCGCGTGCCGATGATGCCCATGACGTAGGGGATCTCGATCGCGAAGTCGTTCTTGCGCTCGGCCTGGTTGGGGATGGCGATCAGGTTGAAGGACGCGGGGGCCGGCTCGGTGTGCCACATGGACTCGATGGCCGCGATCTTCATCTTCTGGTGTTCGGTGGTGAGGTAGCCGCTTTCGTCTCCCAGCACCACGACCGACAGCGCCGAGGCCAGGCCGAAGCTGGCGGCAACCGCCATCGAGCGCTTGGCCAGATCGATGTGGCGGCCCTTCAGCAGGTACCAGGCGCTGATCGACATGACGAACATGGCGCCCGCGACGTAGCCCGCGCTGACCGTGTGCACGAACTTGGCCTGGGCCACGGGATTGAAGACCACCGCGGCGAAGTCGGTCATCTCCATGCGCATGGTGTCGGGGTTGAAGATCGAACCGACCGGATTCTGCATCCAGCCGTTGGCGATCAGGATCCACAGCGCCGAGAAGTTGGTGCCGAACGCCACCAGCCAGGTCACCACCAGGTGGCTGACCTTGGACATGCGGTTCCAGCCAAAGAAGAACAGACCGACGAAGGTGGCTTCCAGGAAGAAGGCCATCAGCCCTTCGAGCGCCAGCGGCGCGCCGAAGATGTCGCCCACGTAATGGCTGTAGTAGGACCAGTTCATGCCGAACTGGAACTCCATGACGACGCCGGTCGCGACGCCCAATGCGAAGTTGATGCCGAAGAGCGTGCCCCAGAACATGGTCATCCGCTTCCAGATGGGGCGGCCGGTCATGACGTACACGCTTTCCATGATGGCCAGGATGAACGACAGGCCAAGCGTGAGGGGGACGAAGAGGAAGTGGTAGAGCGCGGTCGCGGCGAACTGGAATCGCGACAGATTTACGACGTCGAGATCAATCATTGGGTCGCTCCCAAGCAGTTGAGGTGCCGCGGCAACCGGCATGGTTCCCAGGCCGTCTCTCGCGCCATGTTACGAGCGTTGCATACAACTTCATAGAGGTTTCCTGAAAAATCGGGGCGGATCAAGGTCAGCCCTTGCCCCGCAATTTGCCGGCGAAACCCAGCACCTTCTGCACTTTCGAGCCGAGCTTCATCAGGTTCTGCAGGGTTTCTGGCGGCAGTCGTTGAACCTCATCGAACCATCCGGTAGACAGTTCGATGAGCTCCAGCATTTCGTTCATGCGTTGTTGCGCGTAGGCCTCATCGGGACCCGAGGGGGGTTCCAGCAGGGTGTCCCGCAGCAAGGTCAGCGTGGGATCGATTTCGCGCTTGCGTTTTTCTTCCATCAGGATGCGGAAGATCTCCCAGACGTCCTTGGGAGTTTCGAAGTAGTCGCGGCGGTCGCCGACTTGATGCATGAGCTTGACCAGGCGCCAGGACTGCAGCTCCTTCAGCCCCAGGCTGACGTTGGAGCGCGAGAAGCCTAGGGTCTCGGCGATGTCATCGGCATTCAACGGCTTGGGCGAGAGGAACAGCAGGGCGTAGATCTGGCCGACCGTGCGGTTCACCCCCCATCGGCTGCCCATTTCGCCGAAATGCAGGACGAAGCGTTCGTTTTGGGGGGACAGGGCCATGATCGAGCTACGCCGGCAGGGTCAGGGCCGCAGCCCCGGAGTGATAAATATCAGTTACACCGCTTTCAGAAAATTCTGAAATTTCCGAAATTATCGAACAAACCATGCGAAAGCGCAAACCACACCGGCAGCAGGGGGAAGATCTCAAGACAAGGTGCCGGGACAGCGACGACAGGCGTGGCCGGGCCGTTGGAATGGGTCTGGACGAACGCAAGCGGCCACCAGCCCATGGGCTGGTGGCCGCTTAAAGAGGGGAAAAGCGGAAGGGAAAAGCGGACTCAGCCGGCCTTGACGGACACCGCCGCCGAAACCCGCTTGGCCTTGGCCCGGGCCGCCGCCACGTCGTCGGCCACGGCCAGGCCCACGCCCATGCGGCGCTTGACGAAGGATTCGGGCTTGCCGAAGAGGCGGATGTCGGTACCGGGTTCGGCCAGCGCTTCGGCCACGTTGTGGAACGAGACCGCGGCGGCCTCGACGCCGCCGTAGATGACGCTGCTGGCGCCGGGCTGGCGCAGGCTGGTGTCCACCGGCAGCCCCAGGAACGCCCGGGCGTGCAGTTCGAATTCGTTCTGGACCTGGGTGATCATGGTGACCATGCCGGTGTCGTGCGGACGCGGGCTGACTTCCGAGAACCAGACCTGGTCGCCGGCCACGAACAGCTCCACGCCGAAGATACCCAGGCCGCCCAGGTTGGACGTGACCGCGAGCGCGATGTCCCGGGAACGCTGCAGCGCGGCGGGAGACATCGGGTGCGGCTGCCAGCTTTCCACGTAGTCGCCATCGACCTGCTTGTGGCCGATGGGTTCGCAGTAGCGGGTTTCGACCTGGCCGTCGGCGCCGCGGGCGCGCACGGTCAGCAGGGTGATTTCGTAGTCGAAGCGGATGAAGCCCTCGACGATGGCGCGCCCGCCGCCCACCCGGCCGCCCTCCTGGGCGTAGCGCCAGGCGGACTCGACGTCGTCGGCGCTCTTGATCACGGACTGGCCCTTGCCCGAGGAGGACATGACCGGCTTGATGACGCAGGGATAGCCGATGCCGCCGTCGATGGCCGCGCGCAGTTCTGCTTCGGTGTCGACAAAGCGATAGGGCGAGGTCGGCAGCCCCAGGGTCTCGGCAGCCAGCCGGCGGATGCCCTCGCGGTTCATGGTCAACTGGGCCGCGCGCGCGGTCGGCGTCACCCGGGCCACGCCCGCCTCTTCCAATTCCACCAGCAAATTGGTGGCAATGGCTTCGATTTCGGGGACAATAACGTGGGGCCGTTCCTGTTCGATGACCTTGCGCAGGGCCTGCGGGTCCGTCATCGAGACCACATGCGCCCGATGCGCCACCTGATGGCCCGGGGCATCGGCATACCGATCCACGGCAATGACTTCCACGCCCAGCCGCTGCAGGGCAATGATGACCTCTTTGCCCAATTCGCCGGACCCGAGCAGCATGACGCGGGTGGCCAAGGGGGACAGGGGCGTGCCAAGAACGGGGCTGGAAATGCTGGACATGGAGCGGGCCTGGAAAAAAGTTGGAAAGCCGTTGAAATGACCCGCCAGCATGCCATACGCCCTTTCCGGGGGCAAACCCGCATACTGATATTAAAATCCACGTATGACTGACCATCCCACAACATCGTCCGAGACCGCGCTGGCATCTGCGCGCAGAACGCTGCAGATCGAATGCCAGGGCCTGATGGACCTGTCGGCCCGGCTGGACGACAGCTTCACGCAGACCGTCGCGATGCTGCTGGCCTGCCGCGGGCGTGTGGTCGTCAGCGGCATCGGCAAGACCGGCCACGTCGCCCGCAAGATCGCGGCGACCCTGGCCTCGACCGGCACGCCGGCCTTTTTCGTGCACGCCGCCGAGGCTGTCCATGGCGATCTGGGCATGATCACCCAGGATGACGTCCTCATCGCAATTTCCTATTCCGGCTCCGGCCAGGAACTGCTGACGATTCTTCCCGTCGCCCGCCGCATGGGCGCCAAGCTGATCGCCATTACCGGCAACCCGCAGTCCGAATTGGCCCAGCTGGCCGACGTCCACCTGGACGCCAGCGTGGCCCAGGAAGCCTGCCCGCTGAATCTGGCGCCCACGGCCAGCACCACCGCCGCGCTGGCCCTGGGCGACGCCCTGGCCGTCGCCTGCCTGGAGGCCCGCGGCTTCGGCCCGCAGGATTTCGCCCGCTCGCACCCGGGCGGCGCGCTCGGCCGCCGCCTGCTGACCCACGTGCGCGACGTCATGCGCCAGGGCGACGCCCTGCCCATCGTCATGGCCGGCACCCCGGTATCGCAGGCGCTGGAGGTCATGTCCGCCAAAGGCATGGGCATGACCGTCGTGACCGACGCCCAGCGCCGCCCCGTAGGCATCTTCACCGACGGCGACCTGCGCCGCCTGATCGCCCGCCAAGGCGACATCCGCAGCCTGACCGTCGAATCCGGCATGACGCGTTCGCCGCGCAGCATCACCCCCGACGCGCTGGCCGTCGAGGCCGCCCAGCAAATGGACAAACAACGGCTCAACCACATGCTCGTGCTGGACAGCGACGGCGTTCTGCTCGGCGCCCTGCACATGCATGACCTGATGGCCGCCAAAGTGGTATGACTATGACTCCTTCTGTACCCATGACGCATCCGGCCGAAGCGCTGGTCCTGGCCCGCATCCCCGCAGGCGTGCGCGAACGCGCCGCCGCGGTACGCCTGATGGTGTTCGACGTGGACGGCGTGCTGACCGACGGCAGCCTCTATTACGGCGAAAACGGCGAGCTGCAAAAGCGCTTCAATGCGCTGGACGGCCACGGACTGCGCCTGCTGATGGAAGGCGGCCTGAAGGTTGCTTTGATGACCGGACGCTCCGGCCCCATCGTGGCGCGCCGTGCCGCCGAACTGGGCATCGCCGAGGTCATCCAGGGCGTCCGCGACAAAGGCGGCGCCCTGGCCGAACTTGCGCAGCGCTGCGGTGTCCAACTGAACCAGGCCGGCTACATGGGCGATGACGTCATCGACTTGCCGGCCCTGCAGCGCGCCGGCTTCGCGGCCAGCGTGCCGAACGCGCCGGGCTACGTCAGCCAGGCCGCCCACTGGGTCTCCACGCACACTGGCGGCAACGGCGCCGTGCGCGAATGCTGCGACCTGCTGCTGGCGGCCCAGGGACGCCTCGGCGCCTTCCTGGCGGCGCCGGGCCTGCTCGGCCCGGGCGCCATCCAATAATGACCGCCAGGACAACCCATACGCCCTTGCTGCAGACCCGATGAAAGAACGTTTTCCCTCCCTGATCGCGCTGTTCCTGCTGCTGGTGCTGGTCGCCAGCTCGTGGTGGGCGGCGGACTACGCGCAGCGGGCCATCCAGACGGATCCACCGCGCCGCATCACCCACGAAATGGACGCCTGGTCGCGCGACTTCGTCATGCTGCGCACCGACCCGAACGGCAAGCCCATCAACCGGCTCGAAGGCGTATACGCGGAACATTTCCCGGATGACGACTCCTATCATGTAACCTCGCCGCGCGCCGTGGGCCAGCGCGAGGACAACCCCATCACCGTGGCTATCTCCAAGACCGCCGTGATGGAACAAGGCGGCAAGCGCATCGTCATGAACGGCGACGCCCACGTGCGCCGTCAGCCCGACGCCAATAACGACCTGCTGGACGTGCGCAGCCAGCAGTTGATCATCCTGCCCGACGACGACGTGGTCTACACCG
Organism: Achromobacter pestifer; assembly: GCF_013267355.1. Lineage (NCBI taxonomy): Bacteria > Pseudomonadati > Pseudomonadota > Betaproteobacteria > Burkholderiales > Alcaligenaceae > Achromobacter > Achromobacter pestifer. The sequence goes on along the minus strand of NZ_CP053985.1, from coordinate 2,985,915 downwards.
ACCTGCCGGCGGAAGTCATCAAGGGCCGTTCGCGCATGAACGGCACGGGCATGCACTACAACAACAAGACGCGCCAACTGCAGGTTTCGGCATCGACCGATGTGGAAATTGCCGGATCCGAAGGCAAGCAGCAACGCCGGACCGAAATTCCCGCCAACAACACTGACCAGAAAAAACCATGACCGACCTCCGGATTCTCCTTGCCCCGACGACCCGCTTGCTCGGCGCCATCCTGCTGACGGCCTCGGCGCTGGCCCCGGCCCATGCCGCGGATCCGGCGCCCAAGGCAGCGACGCCGGCTGAAGAGCCCAGCACGCTGATCCTGTCGGACACCCTGCACTACGACGACGTGAAGAAAAAGAGCGTTTTCACGGGCAACGTCAACATGACGCGCGGCCTCATGACCCTGACGTCCGATGTGCTGGAAATGAACGAAGACGCGCAGGGCAACCAGTACGGCACGGCCACCGCCAACAAGGGCAAGATCGTGACCATCCGCCAGGAACGCCCGGAAACCTTCGAACTCATCGAAGGCACCGGCTTGCGCGCCGAATACGACGGCACCAAGAGCACCTTTGACCTGATCGGCCAGGCGGTCGTGACCCGCTTTGTCTGTGGAAAACCGTTCGACACGATTCGCGGCGAGCGGGTACGCTACAACGAGAAGACCGGCACCTACGAAGCCCACGGCGGCCCCAACTCCGCCGCAGCAGGCGGTCGGGTCCGTTCGGTGGCGGAACCGCGCGCCAAGTCGGACGCCGCCATCGCCGAATGCCGCAAGCAGCAGGCCGCCAAGAAGGGGCGTTGAACGCCTCCCATGCAACACCACACGCAGCCACGATGAACCAACCTTCAGTGCCGACTCCGGTAACCTCCGCGCCCTCGGGCGTCAAGCAGGGCAGCCTGCGCGCAACCGGTTTGCGCAAGACCTATAACGGCCGGACCGTGGTCCAGGACGTATCCCTGTCCGTGGTCAGCGGCGAAGTGGTCGGCCTGCTCGGCCCCAACGGCGCGGGCAAGACCACCAGCTTCTACATGATCGTGGGCCTGGTGCCCGCGGATGCGGGCCGCATCGAGATCGACGGTTCCGTCATCACCTCGATGCCGATCCACAAGCGCGCGCACATGGGCCTGTCCTACCTGCCCCAGGACGCTTCCGTGTTCCGCCGCCTGACGGTGGAACAGAACATCCGCGCCGTGCTGGAACTGCAATCGGGGCCGGATGGACGCCCGCTGTCCACGCCCAAGATCAACGAGCAGCTGGAATCGCTGCTGGAAGAGCTGCAGATCGGCCATATCCGCAGCAACGCCGCCATCTCCCTGTCGGGCGGCGAACGCCGCCGCGTGGAAATCGCACGCGCGCTAGCCACCAGCCCGCGCTTCATCCTGCTGGACGAACCCTTCGCCGGCGTGGACCCCATCGCCGTGATCGAGATCCAGCGCATCGTGCGTTTCCTGAAGGGCCGCGGCATCGGTGTGCTGATCACCGACCACAACGTACGCGAAACCCTGGGCATCTGCGACCGCGCTTACATCATCAGCGAAGGCCGCGTCCTGACCGACGGCCACCCCGATGAAATCGTGGGCGATCCCGCCGTGCGCCGGGTCTATCTGGGAGAGCATTTCCGCATGTAATGCGGTCCTGGGGAAGACCCCTAGGCGCCGCCTGCGCAAAGACGCATGCACCCTAGGGGCTCAGCCATAAAAATGCCATGAACTTGCGCTAGGTCAGCTTGTTTTATCGGCCCGAGTCTATACACTAGTACTAAACGAACCCGCTCAATCAAGGAGAACGCCTAACGAATCAGCCGCGCTTTTTGCGCACCCTTTTTTCCTCTTTTAGAAGGAGAGCACACTATGAACCTGAGCATCTGCGGTCGTCACCTCGACGTCACCCCGGCCATCCGGGAATATGTCATGAACAAACTGGCGCGAGTGCTGCGGCATTTCGATCACGTCATCGATACCCAGGTCATGCTCTCGGTAGAGCCCCTGCGGCATAGAGCCGAAATCACCATGCGTCTAAGCGGTAAGGACATTCATTGTGAAGCAACCGATGAAAACCTCTATGCAGCCATAGACCTTCTTGCTGACAAAGTCGACCGTCAGGTCATCAAGCACAAGGACAAGGTACGAAGTCACACGGCGGAGTCCGTGAAGCGGCAAGCGGCGAACCTTACGCCACCCCAGCAGTAACGCGCTTCATGAGCACTCGCACTGCGAGACTAGCTAAACAGCGATTCTAGAAATCCTGCCTAAGTCCCGGTGTCCCGCTAGACGCAACGTCCAGCTGGGGCATCGGCAAACTACCCTCCTGTAGCACCCCCTTCCTTCTTTGTCCCCCATTCCCGGCCTCGCCGGCGATTCCGTTTTCCCCAGTTTCCGACGCTTTCCCGAGGGCCAGCTCAGCCGCCAGGCGCAAGAATGCCCACAATCCACCGCTATCGGTCTATGCTGTCGCTCTTGCCGCCCCATGATGCGACCGAGCCCAGGACGCATCGCACAGGGCCGATTATTGCAGTGCGTCATATAACCATATAATGCCCCGATGAATCATTTGTCGCGCATCCTACCCGCCGGCAACGTCGTGCTCGATATGCTCGCAACGAGCAAGAAACGTGCGTTCGAACAGGCCGGTCTTCTCTTTGAAAACAATCATGGTCTGGCGCGCGCACTCGTGTTCGACAGCCTGTTCGCCCGGGAACGCCTGGGTTCCACCGCGCTCGGCCAGGGCGTGGCGGTGCCGCACGGCCGGGTGAAGGGCCTGGAGCAGGCCCTGGCGGCCTTCATCCGCCTGGCCCAGCCCATCACCTTCGATGCGCCTGACGGACAGCCCGTGTCGATGCTGCTCTGCCTGCTGGTGCCGGAAACGGCCACGCAGCAGCACCTGGACATCCTGGCCGAACTGGCGCAGCTCATGTCGAACAAGGCCTTGCGCGAAGCCCTGGCCACAGAGCCCGATCCGGCCGTCGTCCACAAGATGCTCACGACCGGCCAACTCTGAACTCCACGCGGAAGCGCTGCCATGCTCACGGTGCAGGAACTCGTCGACGACAACGCCGACAAAATCCCCTTTAACTGGATTTCCGGCCAGGGCGCCGCGGACCGCGCGATTCCCGACGACGGCATGTCGGCGGCGGACCTCGTCGGCCACTTGAACCTGATCCACCCGTCCCGCATCCAAGTGTTCGGACAGGAAGAGCTGGCGTACTACACCCGCTTCGACCTGCGCCGCCGCATGCACCACATGGACGAGCTGCTGATCGGCGGCGTGCCCGCGATCCTGCTGGCCGACGGGCTGACCCCGCCGCAAGACCTCATCGACCAGTGCGATCAGCATCAGGTGCCGCTCTTGTCCACGCCGGTGGCGGCCGCGCAGCTGATCGACCTGTTGCGCATCTACCTGGGCAAGAAGCTGGCGCCCACCACCACCGTGCATGGCGTGTTCCTGGACGTGCTGGGACTGGGCGTGCTGATCACCGGCGAGTCCGGCCTGGGCAAGAGCGAACTGGCGCTGGAACTGATCTCGCGCGGACACGGCCTGGTGGCCGACGATGCCGTGGAGTTCTCGCGCACGGCCCCCAACATGATCGAAGGCCACTGTCCGCAGCTGCTGCAGAACCTGCTGGAAGTGCGCGGCCTGGGCCTGCTCGACATCCGCACCATCTTCGGCGAGACCTCCGTGCGCCGCAAGATGCGCCTCAAGCTCATCGTGCACCTGGTGCGCGCCACCGCGCAGGACAAGTTCGAACGCCTGCCGCTGCAGGACATCACCCAAGACATGCTGGGCCTGCCGGTGCGCAAGGTCATGCTGCAAGTGGCCGCGGGCCGCAATCTGGCGGTGCTGGTCGAGGCCGCCGTGCGCAACACCATCCTGAAGCTGCGCGGCATCGACACGCTGGGCGAATTCATGGAACGCCAGGCCATGGCGATCCTGCAAAGCAGCAAGTAGGCGCGCGTCGGCCGGCGGCACCTTGAGCCTGTATGAAACCCTGGCCGCAGAGATCGCCAAGTCGATCCGCGACGGCGTGCTGCGCGCGGGCGACAAGCTGCCCTCCGTGCGCGACGCCTGCGCGGCGCGCGGACTCAGCCCGTCGACGGTGTTCCAGGCCTACTACCTGCTGGAAGCACGCGGCCTGATCCGGGCGCAGCCCCGCTCCGGCTATTACGTCAACGCCCCCGCCGCCTCCCTGCCGCCGGAACCCGGCGCCTCCAGTCCGGATGGCGAATCGACGGAACTCGCGATCAGCGAGCGCATCTTCGACATCCTCGGCTCGGTGCGCAACCGCGACGTGACGCCGTTGGGCTCCGCCTTCCCTTCTCCGCTATTGTTCCCGCTGGCGCGGCTGGCCCAGGCCATGGCCGCCCATCTCAAGCGCCAGGATCCGCTGGACACGGTGGAAGACCTGGCGCCGGGCAATCCGGGCCTGCGCCGCCAGATCGCGCTGCGCTACCTGATCGGCGGCATCAACGTGCCGGCCAGCGACATCGTTGTCACCAACGGCGCGCTGGAAGCGCTGAACCTCTGCCTGCAAGCGGTCACGCAACCCGGCGACACCGTCATGGTCGAAGCGCCCACGTTCTACGGCGCCTTGCAGGCGCTCGAACGCCAGGGATTGAAGGCGTTGGAAATACCGACCCATCCGCGCACCGGCATCGACCTGGACGCGATGCAGGCCGCCATCGAACGCCATGCGCCCCGGGCCTGCTGGCTGATGACGCAGTTCCAGAACCCGCTGGGCAGCCTGATGCCCGACGAAAAAAAGCGGCAGCTGGTCCAGCTGCTTGCAGGCCATGGCATTCCGCTGATCGAAGACGATGTGTACGGCGAACTGTATTTCGGCGCGGCGCGGCCGGTGCCCGCCAAGGCCTATGACAGCCAGGGGCTGGTGCTGCATTGCTCGTCGTTTTCGAAGTGCCTGGCGCCCGGCTACCGTATCGGCTGGGCCTCTGCCGGCCGCTACACGCAACGCGTGCAACGCCTGAAACTGTCATCGACGCTATCCGCATCCGGCCCCGCCCAGGGCGCGATTGCCGAGTACCTGGAGCAAGGCGGCTACGACCGCCACCTGCGCCGCCTGCGCGAAACGCTGCAGACGCAGCAGCAGCGCATGGCCGAGGCGATCGCCCGGGAATTCCCGGCCGGCACGCGCGTAACGCGCCCGCAAGGCGGGTTCTTCCTGTGGCTGGAGCTGCCGGCCGCCGTGGATGCGCTGGCGCTGCACCGCCTGGCGCTGGCGCGTGGCATCAGCGTGGCGCCGGGGCCGATCTTTTCGGCCAGCGGCCAGTTCGGCAGCGCGCTGCGCCTGAACTACGGGCACCCCTGGGACGCCGCTGCGCAGGCCGCCATCCGCGTACTGGGCGAGCTTGCGCGCGAGGCCTGCGCGCAAGCCTTGAAGGCGCGCTAGCCGCGCGTCAGTTCAACGTCGATGCCGCGCGCGCCCGCTTGACCTCCAGCGGGGTCACGCCGCCCGCCTCGTTGCCCCAGCTATTGCGGATGTACGTCACCAGCATCGCGATGTCGCTGTCGTTGAGCAGTTGCCCGAAGGGCGGCATGCCGTGCGGCCGCGGGTTCGCCGCCGTGGCCGGGGCGTAGCCGCCGTCCAGCACCATGCGGATGGCGTTGACGGGCGACGGCGCCGTCACGGTCGGATTGCCTGCCAGCGCGGGCCACGCCGTGCCGCTGCCTTCGCCTGCGGACTGATGGCATTGCACGCATTGCTGGCGGTAGATCTTGCCGCCCAGTTCCATGGCCGCCGGCGCGACAGCCGTCCGCGTGCGCTCTGTTGAAGCCGCCGTGGCGGGCAGGGATTTGATGTAGATGCCGATGGCCAGCGCGTCCGCGTCGGTCAGGTGCTGCGTACTGCCCAGCACCACCTCGGCCATGGGCCCGCTGGCGCTGGAATGCTTCGAAATGCCGGTCTTGAGCAAAGCTGCGATGTCTTCGGCGGACCATCTGCCCATGCCGGTTTCCATGTCGTTGGTAAGCGGCGGGGCGTACCAGTCCAGCACCGGGATCACGCCGCCGGCCAACGGGTCGGCCGAACGCAGCCCCCCCAAGCTGTTGCGCGGCGTATGGCAGGCGGCGCAATGCCCCAGCCCTTCGACCAAATAGCGGCCACGATTCCATGGCACTGATTGCCCCGCATCGGCCTCCTGCACGCCCGGCTTGAAGTACAGCGCGCGCCATGCGGCCAACAGCGCCCGCTGGTCATAGGGGAATTCCATCTCGGGCGGCCGGTTGGGCTGCTGCACGGGCGCGACGGTACGCAGATAGGCGTACAGCGCGTCGGAATCGGCGCGCGTCACGCGCGTGTATTCCGTGTAAGGGAAAGCGGGATACAGCAGCGTGCCGTCGCGGGACTTGCCGTTGTGCAGCGCCTGCCAGAAATCGTCCGCGGTCCACGCGCCTATGCCGGATTTCTCGTCGGGCGTGATGTTCGGGCCGTACACCGTGCCGAACGGCGTGGGGATAGGCGTGCCGCCCGCCAGCGCCTTGCCGCCCCGGCTGGTGTGGCAGGCCATGCAATTGCCGGCAAGCGCAAGGTAGCGTCCGCGCTCGACCAGCGTTGCGGCGTCGGCCGCGGCCGCGGCGGGACCCGTGCTGGCATCGTCGCGCGTGCCTAGCCAGTAGAGGCTGCCCACGGCGGCGATCACGAGCAGCAACAGGACGGACAGGACTTTCTTCATGAGCGACATCCGGCCTCTCCCTTACCGTTGCGCCTGGCTGCCGCATTCCGCGGGCAGGCGTATCGAACCCGCGGCTTCAGGCGCGTAAGGTTCCACGACGGGCTGCGAGGACAGCCACGCGGCCAGCGCGCCGATGTCCTGGGGAGTGAGTTTGTTGGAGATGTCGGCCATGCAGTCAGGCTCGGCCGCGCGGCGCAAGCCGTTCTTCCAGCTGCCGATCTGCGCACCGATGTAGTCGCGCGGCAGGCCGAGCAAGCCGGGAATGGCGGGCAGCACGCCGCCCAGGGCGGCGCCGTGACAGGCGGCACAGGCGGGCAGGCCGCGCGCGGCATCGCCGTCCAGGGCCAGCTTGCGCCCGGCCTCCAGGGTGGCGGCGGAGACCTCGGCGCGGGTCGGCGCGGGATACGGCACATGCTGCGAGGAGAAATACGCGGCGATCTCGCGCAGGTAGTCGTCGGGCAGGCCGGTCAGCAGGTGCGTCATGGGCCGGTACTGGCGCCGGTCGTCGCGGAAATTGAGCAGCTGGTGGTACAGGTATTCCTGGGGCTTGCCGGCCAGGCGCGGATAGTAGCCGTCGGCGCCGGCCCGGCCCTGCGCGCCATGGCAGGCCGTACAGGCGGCGACGCGGGCGTCCATGGTGTCCGGGCGCAGGGTTTCCTGGGGCGCGGGCTGTGCCGGCGCGGGCGCTGCCAGGAAGGCGGCAGCAGCCCCTAGTAGGGAAATTGCCCAAAAACGCGGCAGTGAAATACTACGAAAGGAAATGAAGGCTAACATCTAGGTCGAATTCCATTCCCCCGAAACGCATGACGGCGGGGCGCGTATGTGAATCTGTCGAGTATCCGGCCCCAAGCTTACGCCAGGGGAGCCAAAACGGTACAGGCGCAGATTGGCAGTTTACGGCCATATCAGATGTCATCCCGCCGGCATCGTCCTCGAAAAGCGTGCCACAATCATGTCCATGTTGAAAGTCGTCCTCGTCACCGGCATCTCTGGCTCAGGCAAGTCCGTCGCCCTGCGCATGCTTGAGGACGCGAGCTATACCTGCGTCGACAACCTGCCCGTACGGTTCCTGACCGAGTTCATCGCCAACGCCCGGGATGACGGCATGGAGCGCGTCGCGGTCGCCATCGACGTCCGCTCCCCCGGCGAACTGGCCGAACTGCCCGACGTGGTCACTGCCCTGCGCGCCATGGGCACCAGCCTGCGCGTGGTGTTCCTGGACGCCAGCACCGCGACGCTGGAACAGCGCTACTCCGAGTCCCGCCGCCGCCACCCCCTGACCGACCGCCTGCAGCGCGGCGGCACGGCCCCGTCGCTGACCGAGTGCATCGCGCTGGAACGCGAACTGCTTGCGCCGCTGCGCGAACAGGAACACGTCATCGACACCTCGGACCTGACGCCCGGCCAACTGCGCGTCTGGATCCGCGACCTGATCAAGGCCGACCGCGCACCGCTGGTGCTGACCTTCGAGTCCTTCGCTTATAAGCGCGGCGTGCCGCGCGACGCGGACCTGGTGTTCGACGTGCGTTGCCTGCCCAACCCCTACTACGACCGCGACCTGCGGCCGCTGACCGGCCGCGACGAACCCGTGGCCGCCTGGCTGTCGGGCTTCGATCTGGTGGGGCAGATGATCGACGACATCACCGGTTTCCTGAACCGTTGGCTGCCGCAATACACGCAAGACACCCGCAATTACCTCACGGTCGCCATCGGCTGCACAGGCGGCCAGCACCGTTCGGTATATGTGGTCGAACAGCTGGCGCTGCGCTTTGCCGACCACGACCCGCTGCTGGTGCGCCATCGCACCCAACTGCCTGACGAATCCGCATGACCCTGTCCCGCCCGACCCGCCTGTTCATGATGCTGCTGCTGGCCATTGCGGTGGCCGGCTGTTCCTCCACCGGCGGACGCAAGAAGGGCGGCGGGTACTACAAGGACGACGGGCCGGACGCGAATCCGCCTTCGAACCTGGACCAGGTGCCCGATGCGGTGCCCAGGATCGAACCCTACGCCAGCGGCGCGAACCGGCCTTATGTGGTGTTCGGCCAGCGCTATGTGCCGGACACCAGCGGCCAGCCCTACAAGAAGCGCGGCACCGCCTCGTGGTACGGCAAGAAGTTCCACGGCAATTCCACGTCCATCGGCGAGTCCTACGACATGTACGCCATGACGGCCGCCCACACCACGCTGCCGCTGCCGAGCTACGCCCGCGTCACCAGCATGGTCAACGGCAAGACCATCATCGTGCGGGTGAACGACCGCGGCCCGTTCCACAGCGACCGCATCATGGACCTGTCCTATGTCGCGGCGTACAAGCTGGGCATCATCGGTCCCGGCAGCGGCCAGGTGGTCGTGGAAGCCATTCCGCAGGACGAGATCCGGCGGCTGGCCTCGCAAGGCGCACCCGCCGCGCCCGAGCCCGAACCGTCGTCAGCGACAGGCTCGTCGCCGGTGCTGGCGCCGGTCGCCGCCGTGCCCGTGGCGCTCGCCGCCGAAGCCCTGCCTGGACCCGCCCCCGGCTCGGCCCCGGTGCGCCAGCCCGCCGCGGGCGGCATCGGCAGCGTCTATCTGCAAGTGGGCGCGTTCAGCCAGTCGGCCAATGCGCAATCGCTGGTCAGCCGCATCAACACGCAACTCGGCGCCGAAGGCGCGCCGCCCGCGTCGGTCGAACAGACGAACAACCTCTACCGGGTCAAGATCGGCCCCTACCCCGACCGGCAGAGCGCCTTGAACGCCGTGCCGCTGGTGTCGGACCGCATCGGCATCCTGCCCAGCATCGCCTCGCAGTAAGCCTCAAGCCCGGCGGGGCTGCCTGCCTACCAGGGCAATTCCGCCTGCCCGTCGCACACCCGGCGCGCGCTTGCGCTGCGGCTGCGGTAGAAATTGCCTTCGTGCGCCAGCAAGGCCTGCTTGCGCGGCAGCCCGCCGCCGAAGCCGGTCAGCGAGGTGTCCGCGCCGATGATCCGGTGACACGGAATAATGATGCTGATCGGATTGCGTCCGACCGCTCCGCCGACCGCCTGGGCGCCCTTGGGCCGCCCCACGGTGCGCGCCAGGGCGCCGTAACTGGTCAGCACGCCGAACTCCAGATCGCACAAGGCATGCCAGACCTGGTGCTGGAAAGTCGTGCCGACGGGATCCAGCGGCACCTCGAAAATACGGCGCTGCCCGGCAAACCATTCTTCCAGCTCACGGCGCGCCTGCTCCAGGATGGGATCGGATTGCGTGAGAATCCAGTCTTCCGCCGAAGGCAATAGTTCCTGGTCGCTGAACCAGGCGCCGCGCAGGCCCTTGGGGCTGGCGACCAGGCGCATGTCGCCCAGCGGCGTGGGGATATCGCGGTAGACCAGGCGTTCGTTGGGATCCGCAGGCTTGTTGGACACGACAGTCGAATACACCATGCCTTACTCCGCCGATTTCTTGCGGGCCAGGGCCCGGTTGTACAGCACGTCCCGCGGCATGCCGGAAACCTTGGCCGCCACGCGCGCGGCGTCGCGCAGCGACAGCGACTCCAGCAAGGCGTCCAGCAGCGCGTCGGTGCGCGGATCGGCTTCTTCATCCGCCTCCTGCTCGGCGGGCGCATGCGCGATCAGCACGAACTCGCCCTGCTCGCGGTGGGAGTCCGCGGCCAGCCAGGCCGCTCCCTCGCCCATCGGAAAGGTCGCGATCTCCTCGAAGCGCTTGGTCAGTTCGCGCGCCACGGTCAAGAGGCGGTCCGGACCGCACACTTCCAGCAGGTCGGCCAGCGTGGCCGCGAGCCGATGCGGCGATTCGAACATCACCACGGGCGCGGGCAAGGCACACCAAGTCCGCAGCCAGCGCTGGCGCGCGACCGTCTTGGGCGGCGGGAAGCCCGCGAAGGCATAGCCCGGGTTTTCATCCGTGGTGACGCCGCTGCCCATCAGCGCCGCGATGACGGCGCTGGGTCCCGGCACCGGCACCACGCCAAAGCCGGCTTCACGCGCGGCGCGCACGATGCGCGCGCCCGGATCGCTGACGGCAGGCGCGCCGGCGTCGGACACCAGCGCCACGCGCTGGCCCTGGGCCAGGCGCTCGCAGATGGCCTGGGCCGCGGCGGCTTCGTTGTGGCGGTGGGCGGCCATGAGCGGCGTACCCACGCCCCAGGCGTCCAGCAGGGCTCGGCTGGCGCGCGTGTCTTCCGCCGCGATCACGTCGGCCCGCTGCAAAGCGTGCCAGGCGCGCAGCCCCAGGTCGCCCAGGTTGCCGATCGGCGTCGCCACGACATATAGCGTCGAGGCAGGCCAATGCTGCCCCGCCACGCGTTCAGACACGCGGGACCAGGCATCTCCGGCAGGGGGAGGTGAGACATTTTGATTCATTGCAGCCTACAGACACGGGAAACCATGTCAGTGTAGCCGTCTATGCCCGCCACTTCCGGAGCGCCCATGACGGATGACACCTTGCGACTGGCCTGCGAACTGGCCCTGGCGGCCCGCCGCCGCGCCGCCAGGCGCCGGCGCCGATCCGCCCGCGCGGCGCCCGCGGATCGCCCGCCTCCGCGGCGCTCGCCCGCCCAACGCAAGGGCGACCACCACGAGGACGCCGCCCTGCGCCTGCTGCAGTCGCGGGGCCTGGTCCTGCTGGCGCGCAATCTGCAGACCCGCGCCGGCGAGATCGACCTGGCCATGCGTGAAGGCGACACCTTGGTGTTCGTCGAAGTCCGCGCGCGCGGCCCCAGCCGCTATGGCGGCGCCGCAGCCAGCATCGGCCCGGACAAGCAGGCCCGGCTGTCGCGCGCCGCAGCCTATTGGCTGCCGGAACTGGCCCGGCGCCACTGGCACGGCAGGCTGCCGGCGGCGCGCTTTGACGCGGTCGTCTTCGAGGCGGGCGATCCCCAATGGCTGCGCAACGCGTTCTGGCAGGCCGAAAGCCCACGCCTGCCCCGGTAACGACCTGCCTAACAGTCGTTACGCCTGGACAGAACCGCGCCACTGCCCCATGAGATAATCGCGCCCATGGATATGACCTCTCGTATGACGTCGCACTTTCGCGACGCCATGGCTGCGTGCGAACAAAGCATGCACGTCCTGGCCGAGCCGCTTGCGGTGGCGGTGGACGTGCTATTCGGCGCCCTGGCAAACAACGGCAAGATTCTGGCTTGCGGCAACGGCGGCTCGGCCGCCGACGCGCAGCATTTCATCGCCGAACTGGTGGGCCGCTTCGAACGCGAACGCCTGCCCCTGGCCGGCATCGCGCTCAATACCGACACCTCGATCCTCACCGCGGTGGGCAACGACTACGGCTTCGACGAAATCTACGAACGCCAGGTCAACGCCTTCGGCCAGGCCGGCGACGTACTGGTCGCCATATCCACCAGCGGCAATTCCCCCAACGTGGTGCGCGCCATGGAAGCCGCCAGCGCCCGCGAAATGCACGTGCTTGCCTTGACCGGCAAGGGCGGCGGCGTCATGGGGGAACTCATTACGCCGATGGACGTCCATCTATGTGTTCCCAGCGATCGCACGATGCGCATCCAGGAAGTCCATATTCTGCTGCTGCACGCGCTGTGCGACGGCATTGACGCTCTTCTGCTTGGAGACACCGAATGATTTCTGACGTCCGTACCGCAGCCCGCCCCTTGATGCTCGCCGCGGCGCTATCCACCGCCGCGCTCTCGCTGACGGCCTGCGCGCCCCTGATCGTGGGCGGCGCGGCCGCCACCACCGCGGTCGTCGTGACGGACCGCCGCACCTCCGGCATCCAGCTCGAAGACCAGAACATGGCGTTCAAGGCGCAAAGCCAGATTTCGCAGAAGCTGGGCGACACCGCCCGCGTCAATGCCATGGCCTATGGCGGCCACCTGCTGCTGACCGGCGACGTGCCCACCGAAGAAGCCAAGAACCAGGCCACCACCATCGCCCAAGGCGTGGAAAACGTCAAACAGGTCATCAACCAGTTGAACGTGGGCCCCATCGCCTCGTTCGGCACCCGCTCCAACGACACCTGGCTGACCTCCAAGGTCAAGACCGCCCTGCTCAACACCAAGTACGTGCCGTCCGGCACCATCGCGGTCACGACCGACCACAGCGTGGTCTACCTGATGGGCAAGGTGACGCAGGCCGAAGGCGAATACGCCGCCAACGCCACCGCGGACGTCGGCGGCGTGGCCAAGGTGGTTAAACTGTTCGAGACGATCAGCCGCGAGGAAGCCATCCGGCTGTCGAACACCGGTTCCAAGTCCAACACTTCCACGGAAACCAAAGCGCCCATCGAAAGCGGCGCCGGCACAGCCAGCGACAACGCGGCCGGCACCAGCAGTGGCGTAGAGGCCATGCCCATCAAATGAAGAAAGCCATCATCGCACTGGCCGTCCTGGTTGCGGTCGGCATCGGCGCCTGGTTCGTCATGCGCCCCGCCCAGACCGCGCCCGACGTCACCTTCACCACGCTGGAAGGCAAGACCTTCTCGATGCAGGACCTGCGCGGCAAGGTCGTGCTGGTCAAGTTCTGGGCCACCAGCTGCGTGACCTGCGTGAAGCAGATGCCGGAAACCATCTCGGCCTACAACGAGTACGCGCCCAAGGGCTACCAGGCCGTCGCGGTCGCCATGAACTACGACCCGCCCAACTTCGTCCTGAACTTCGCCGAAACGCGCAAGCTGCCGTTCCCGGTGGCCCTGGACACCAAGGGCGACATCGCGCGCGCCTTCGGCGACATCCGCCTGACGCCCACGGCCTTCCTGATTGACAAGCAGGGGCGCATCATCAAGCGCTACCTGGGCGAATACGACGTGGCGGAATTCCACGCCACCGTGGAAAAGGCCCTGGCGGCAGGCTGAGCCCCCGCCTAGCCGTCGCCGCGACAGACCGCCCCTGACCGGGCGGTTTTTTTCGCCCTGCCCCGGGACGAGCTACCTGCTCCCCAAAAAGAAAAGCCGCCCGATCGACGGGCGGCTTCGAAATCAGGCTGGGACGGACTCAGAACGCCGGAACCACGGCGCCCTTGTACTTGTCCAGGATGAACTTCTTCACCTCGGGCGTGTGCAGCGCCTGGACCAACTTCTTGATTCCCGGCGCGTCCTTGTTGTCCGTGCGGGTCACCAGAATGTTGGCATAGGGCGAATCGGCGCCCTCGATGAACAGCGCGTCCTTGGTCGGCACCAGGCCGGCTTCCAGGGCGTAGTTGGTGTTGATCAGCGCCAGGTCCACGTCATCGAGCGAGCGCGGCAGCATGGCGGCTTCCAGTTCGCGGAACTTCAGCTTCTTGGGGTTCTCGACCACGTCCGCGGCCGTCGCCAGGATGTTGGACGGATCCTTCAGCTTGATCACGCCCTGCTTCTGCAGCAGCACCAGCGCGCGGCCGCCGTTGGACGGATCATTCGGAATCGCCACCGTGGCGCCGTCCTTGAGCTCGGACAGGCTCTTGATCTTCTTGGAATAGCCGCCGAAGGGCTCGACGTGCACCAAGGCCACCGGCACCAGCGTGGCCTTGCGGTCCTTGTTGAAGGAATCCAGGTACGGCTTGTGCTGGAAGAAGTTGGCATCCAGCTGCTTGTCGGCCAATTGCAGGTTGGGCTGCACGTAGTCGCTGAACACCTTGATGTCGAGCTCCACGCCTTCCTTGGCCAACTGCGGCTTCACCACTTCCAGGATCTCGGCATGGGGGACCTGCGTCGCGCCCACCACGATTTTTTCGGCATGGGCGGCATTTGCCGCCACCAGGAACACCGACGCCGCCAAGGCGGACCGGACAAAGTTCAAACGCATGTGTTGCCTCTTTTATGGGTAAAAATCGGGGGCTGATGCCCCTGCCGGTGTGGCCCCGCCCCCTTTTGCGGGGCGAGCCGTTGCGAAATCGCCCCCAATTTACCTGAATGCCGGTTATTTGTCGGGCATATGAACATGGGTTTAAAGCATAAGAAACCTGTGGGTACTACAATCCGTCGTATGCTTGCGCTACCGCGTCCCGAACGCGTTTTTGTGCAGGCATTTTTTCTAACCACTCATACCTATATTTGCCGACTTAGCTGCCATGACCGACACCCCCGACCCTGCTGCCGTTTCGTCTCCTGCTGTCAAAGCTGCTGTGCTGTCTGAAGCACTGCCGTATATCCGACGATTTCACGGCAAGACCATCGTGGTCAAGTACGGCGGCAACGCCATGACGGAAGAGCGTCTGCAGCGCAGCTTCGCGCACGATGTCGTGCTGCTGAAGCTAGTGGGTCTGAACCCGGTGGTGGTGCACGGCGGCGGTCCGCAGATCGACGACGCGCTGCGCCGCATCGGCAAGCAAGGCACCTTCATCCAGGGCATGCGCGTCACCGACGCCGAGACCATGGAAGTGGTCGAATGGGTGCTGGGCGGCCAGGTCCAGCAGGACATCGTCATGATGATCAACGAGGTCGGCGGCAAGGCCGTGGGCCTGACCGGCAAGGACGGCGGACTGATCCAGGCCCAAAAGAAGCTGATGGCCAACAAGGACAATCCGTCCGAACCCATCGACATCGGCTTCGTCGGCGACATCACCATGGTCGAGCCTGCCGTGGTCAAGGCGCTGCAGGACGACCAGTTCATCCCCGTCATCTCGCCGATCGGTTATGGCGAGGACGGCACCGCCTACAACATCAACGCCGACGTCGTCGCCGGCAAGATGGCGGAAGTGCTGGGCGCTGAAAAACTGCTGATGCTGACCAACACCCCGGGCGTGCTGGACAAGGGCGGCAAGCTCTTGCGCAGCCTGTCGGCCCAGACCATCGACGAGCTGTTCGCCGACGGCACGATCTCCGGCGGCATGCTGCCCAAGATTTCGTCCGCGCTGGACGCCGCCAAGAACGGCGTGAACTCGGTGCACATCGTCGACGGCCGCGTGCCGCACTGCCTGCTGCTGGAAATCCTGACCGACCAGGGCGTGGGCACGATGATCAGCTCGCACTGATGCGGGCACAGCGTTACCTGCTGCGGCCGGCGCTGCGCGTGCGCCGCTCCCGCCGCACGGCCACGGGCGTTTCCGAACGCCTGTGGCTGTTCGACCTGGACAACACGCTGCACGACACCTCGCACGCCATCTTCCCCAAGATCGACCACGGCATGACCATGGCCGTGGCCGAGGCGCTGAATGTCGATATCGACACCGCCAACCGCCTGCGCTCGCAGTACTGGAAGCGCTACGGCGCCACCATGATAGGCATGGTCCGGCACCACGGCGTGGACCCCCACGAATTCCTGCACCGCAGCCACGATTTCGACGTCGGCCCGCTGGTGCGCTCGGAGAAGGCGCTGGCCTACAAGCTGAGCCGGCTGCCGGGCCGCAAGGTGCTGCTGACCAACGCGCCGCTGCACTATGCCCGCGCGGTGCTCGCGCGCCTTGGGATCCTGCGCCAGTTCGACAGCCTCTGGGCCATCGAGCACATGCGCCTGCATGGCGAGTTCCGGCCCAAGCCTTCGCCCGCCCTGCTGCGCCACGTGCTGGCCCGCGAAGGCGTGCAAGCGCGCAACGCGGTGCTGGTGGAAGACACGCTGGCCAATCTGCGCGGCGCGCGCCAGGCCGGCCTGCGCACCGTCCATGTGTATCACCCCGGCACGCCGTTCGCCCGCGGCCGTTCGCAGCGGCCGGCCTACGTCGACTTGCGGGTAAACTCCGTCAGTGATTTGCTGTTACGCCGACGCCCCCTGCGGGGATAGCGGCGCGCTCCTCCCCTCCCCCTTCACCGTCAAGCCTGCGCGAGAGCAGACCCTTCCATGGCGAGCAAACCCGGCGAGCGCAAGACCCAGATTCTGCAGACCCTGGCCGAGATGCTGGAGCAGCCGCACGCCGCACGCATCACCACGGCCGCGCTTGCCGCGCGCCTGGAAGTCTCCGAAGCCGCGCTGTACCGGCACTTCGCCAGCAAGGCACAGATGTTCGAAGGGCTGATCGAATTCATCGAAACCAGCATCTTCACGTTGGTGAACCAGATCGCCATCGCCGAACCCCATGGCCTGACGCAGGCCCACCAGACCGTCTCCATGCTGCTGACCTTCTCGGAACGCAACAAGGGCATGACGCGCGTGCTGACCGGCGACGCACTGGTCACGGAAGACAACCGCCTGCAGGAACGCATCAACCACATCAACGACCGCATCGAGGCGTCGTTGAAGCAATCGCTGCGCATCGCGGTCACCGATGGCGGCCTGCCGCCGCAGGCCAATGTGGCGGCGCACGCCAGCCTGCTGACGCATCTGGTGCTGGGCCGCTGGCTGCGTTATGCCCAAAGCGGCTGGCGCATCGCGCCCACGCTGCATCTGGACGAACAGCTGCGCCTGGCGCTGGGCTGAGCGGGCGGCCGGGTCATCTGCTCGCCGTGCCGATTAGCATCGCGGCACGATCTAATTAATTTCCCATCCGTCTCTATTTCAATAGATTTGCATTGTTATATGCAACAATCTCTGCTTGCCGGCGGCGCGGGGCGACGAGCATAATGCCCGTCAGAGGTTTTCTACAAGCCCAAATCTCCACAGGCTTGATCAGTATCAATACGGGTTTTCCGCAATGCCGTCACGATCATGCTGTAGCGTCGACACACCGATTTGACCTATCCCGTTGCTCGCGGGGCGGTGTGTCGGCAGTTTGACCTCAACCGGAGATGGATATGACCGCGCAAGCCGCCGTCCCTGCCTCGCAAGCCCCAAAGAAAACCAAAATTCCAATCGGACTCATTGCCGGCGTCCTAGTGATGATCGGCGTGCTGATGATGCCTTTGCCCGCCGACCTGCCCGTCGCGGGCCACCGGATGCTGGCCATCCTGGCATTCGCAGTGGTGGTCTGGATTACCGAAGCCGTGTCCTACGAAGCCAGCGCGATCATGATCACGACGCTGATGGCCTTCCTGCTGGGCACGGCTCCGACAATCAAAGACCCGCAAGTCATCTATGGCACCTCGGCCGCGATCAGCATGGCGCTGGCAGGCTTCTCGAACTCGGCGCTGGCGCTTGTCACCGGCGCCTTGTTCATTGCCGCTGCCATGACCTTCACCGGGCTGGACCGGCGCATCGCGCTGGTGACCCTGGCCAGAGTAGGCACCAGCACGCGCCGCATCCTGATCGGATGTATCGCCGTGACCATCGTGCTGAGCCTGGTCGTGCCCAGCGCCACCGCGCGCAGCGCGGCCGTGGTGCCCATCATGATGGGCGTCATCGCGGCCTTCGGCGTGGACAAGCGCTCCAACATCGCCGCCGGCATCATGATCATCGTGGCGCAAGCCACCAGCATCTGGAACGTCGGCATCCAGACCGCCGCCGCACAGAACCTGCTGACCGTCGGCTTCATGGAAAAGATGCTGGGCGAACGCGTGGCGTGGTCGGACTGGCTGATCGCCGGCGCCCCCTGGTCGCTGATCATGTCGGCCGTGCTGATCGCCGTCGTGCTCAAGCTGCTGCCGCCGGAAAGCGACAGCATCGCGGGAGGCAAGGAAGCCGTCGCGAAGTCGCTGCTTGAACTGGGCCCCATGACCGGCGCGCAAAAGCGCCTGATGGCCGTGTCGCTCATGCTGCTGCTGTTCTGGTCGACCGAAGGCAAGCTGCACAAGTTCGACACCACGTCCACCACCTACTTCGGCCTGGTCCTGCTGCTGCTGCCGCGCTTTGGCGTGATGACCTGGAAAGACGTGCAATCGCGCATCCCATGGGGCACCGTGATCGTGTTCGGCGTCGGCATCAGCCTGGGTACCGCCCTGCTGACGACCCAGGCCGGCCAATGGCTGGGCAACCAGGTCGTGGCGCACACCGGCCTGGATCACCTGGGACCGCTGGCCATCTTCGCGGTCCTGGCGGCCTTCCTCATCATCATCCACCTGGGGTTCGCCAGCGCCACCGCGCTGACCTCGGCCATGCTGCCGATCCTGATCTCGGTGCTGGCCACGCTGCCGGGCGACTTCAGCCGCCTGGGCATGACCATGCTGCTGGGCTTCGTCGTCAGCTACGGCTTCATCCTGCCCATCAACGCGCCGCAGAACATGGTGTGCCTGGGTACGGAAACCTTCAACGCCAAGCAGTTCGCCAAGGTCGGCATCATCGTCACCATCGTCGGCTACTTGCTGATGCTGCTGATGGGCATGACCTACTGGCGCTGGCTGGGCTGGCTGTAAGGAGGTCGCATCATGAAAATTTCGATCGCCCAAGCCAATGAATACGGCCGCCGCGTGCTGACGGCCCAGGGCGTGCCCGAGGACATCGCCCGCGACGTGGCCGAGCACCTGGTCGAGTCCGACCGGGTGGGCTACACCAGCCATGGCCTGTCCATCCTGACCAACTACCGGCGCGTGCTGTCCGAGGGCCTGGCCCAGGCCGACGGCCGGCCCGAACTGATCAACGATCGCGGCGCGATGCTGGCCTACGACGGCCACCACGGGCTGGGCCAGTATGTCGGCAAGGTCGTTATCGAGAAGGCCATCGAGCGCACCCAGGAGCACGGCCAGTGCATCCTGACCCTGCGCCACAGCCATCACCTGGGCCGCATGGGCCACTACGGGGAACTGGTGGCGGCCAAGGGCCTGATCCTGCTGGCCTTCACCAACGTGATCAACCGCTCGCCGACCGTGGCGCCTTTCGGCGGCGCGCAGGCGTGCCTGACCACCAACCCGCTGTGCTTCGCCGGCCCGCTGCCCGGCGGCCGTCCGCCGTTCCTGGTGGACATGGCCACCAGCTCGATCGCCGTCAACAAGGCGCGGGTGCTGGCCGCCAAGGGCGAGGAAGCCCCCCCGGGCTCGCTGATCGACGCCCAGGGCAACCCGACCACCGATCCCAACGCGCTGTTCACCGACCCGCCCGGCGCCCTGCTGCCGTTCGGCGGCCACAAGGGCTACGCGCTGGGCCTGGTGGCCGAGCTGCTGGCCGGCGTGCTGTCCGGCGGCGGCACGATCCAGCCGCAACATCCGCGCACTGGCGTAGCGACGAACAATATGTTCGCGCTGCTGCTGGATCCGCAGGTGGACTTCAATACTGACTGGCGGTCGATGGAGGTGGGCGCGTTCATCGACTACCTGCACGCCTGCAAGCCGCAACCGGGCGTCGAAGGCGTGCAGTATCCGGGCGAGTACGAAGCCCGCAACCGCGCGCTGAACGAGGATACGCTGACGTTTGATAGCCGGATCTGGGACGGTTTGACCAAGCTGGCCGTCGACCTTGGGGTGCCTGAGGCGTTGCCTTCTTGAGGTTCTGCTTGCTGACGGGCGTCGTAGGTTCTTAAGACGCCCGTCGCGTCGGTGACCCGCCATGCGCGGGGCAACGATTGCGGTCCGGAGCGTTCGCTCCGGACTGCCCCTTCGTCATCTTCGTCACCGCCTTCGGCGGTTCCTTCAGATTCCCTCGGGCTTATCGACGCCCCGCGCATGGCGGGCCACCGACGCGACGGGCTCGTTTAGCTGCAATCTGACGTCGGCTGGGGCGAATCGTGTGCTTGGCGTTCTGGCAACGGGTGGGGGTATGGCGAGGATCTTGCGGGGCTCGCCTCGGGCCGGCCGCGCGGGCGGCCTTCCGAGGCTTCCGCGGTGCCTTGCGGTTGAGGATGGCGCTGCGCGCGCGTGAGGCACCCGTCAGCATTTAACACCTCGAGGGCCGCTGCTCATGACTGAATGTCACCAGGCCGTTGATCATCGCCGACGCTAAGCCACGGTGCCGGATGGGGGGCGCGCGCGAGAAAGTCTTCAAGCGCAAACCGCTGCGTGCCGCGCGCCACCCATCACCGCCCCACCCACAGACGGCGATGACATCAGCAAACGACTGTCCGCATTCGCGACAGCGAACACCATCAAAATTCCAAAAATCACGTATGTCATTTCCGGCCGCCCGCGCGGCCGGAAATGACGGGCAGCAAAAGACTCGCCACCGTCCACGGCCCTAGCAGCGCACCAAGCCAAGACGGCGGCAGCCCGTCGCCGCGGGCGGCGTGGCGGCTCGCAACCTCGATGCGCCCGAGGGAATCTGAAGGGAAGGCCGTAGGCCTGGACGAAGATGACGACGGGGAAGTCCGGAGCGAACGCTCCGGACCGCAATCGTGGGCGCGAGCCGCCACGCCGCCCGCGACGACGGGCGACCTACGAAGAAGACCGAGCCTGCCCCAAGAATGCCCAGCAAACGGTCAAGATCAAGTCTTAGCCGACCGATGCCGACTAATACTCATCATGATCCCAAACGCAATCCCCATGGTGAACAAAGCCGTCCCCCCATAGCTCATGAACGGCAACGGCACCCCCACCACAGGCAGGATCCCCGTCACCATCCCCACGTTCACGAATACATAGATGAACAGCATCATCGTCAGCGCCCCGACAAGCAGCCTGCCGAACTGCGAAGACGCCCGCGACGCGATCGTCAATCCGCGCGCCATCATCAGCCCATACAGCACCAGGATCGCAATCCCGCCGTACAACCCGAACTCCTCGGCATACACCGCGAAGATGAAGTCGGTGGTGCGCTCGGGGATGAAGTCCAGGTGGGTCTGCGTGCCCTTCATGTAGCCCTTGCCGTACATCCCGCCCGAGCCCACCGCGATCATCGACTGGATCGTATGGAAGCCCTTGCCCAAGGGATCGGAACTGGGATTCAGCAGTGTGCACACCCGGTGCTTCTGGTAGTCATGCAGCACCACCCAGTCCACCTCGGGCTCGCAGAGCTGGTCTTCGTAATAGACCAGTGTGCCGATGCCGATGATGCCAGCCAGCATGACCGGCACCAGCAGCTTGAACGATAGGCCCGCGAAGTAGATCACGAAGAAGCCGGCGCCGAACACCAGCAGCGCCGTGCCCAGGTCAGGCTGCAGCACGATCAAGCCGAAGGGCGCGGCCAGCATGGCGGCGGCGGCCAGGAAGTCGCGGATGCGGACCGCGCCCTCGTGGCGCTGGAAGTACCAGGCCAGCATCATGGGCACGCCGATCTTCATCATCTCGGAGGGCTGGATGCGGGTCACGCCCAGGTTCAGCCAGCGGGTCGCGCCCTTGCTGGTTTCGCCGAAGAACTCCACGCCCAGCAGCAGCACCACCCCCACCACGTAAAACGGCAAGGCCAGCTTCATCAGCCACTTGGGCGGAATCAAGGCCATGATCCACATCGCGAAAAAAGCGATGATGAAATTACGCGACTGTTCGGCAAAGCGCCAGTCGGTGCCGCCCACCGCGGAATGCATGACCGTCATGCCGAGCGCGGCGAACATCAACAGGATCGCCAGCAGCGGCCAATCGAAGGCCGTGAACACGCGTAGCAGAATGAGGCCCAGGCGTTTCATTATTGGCGCACCACGTCGGAAGCGATTTCTTCGACCGAGGCCAGGGGGTCGGCGCGCTCGGGCCGCACGATCTTGTCCTGGCGGTCCTTGGCCAGCCAATAGTCGAACACCTTGCGCGCGACCGGCGCGGCGACGCTGGCGCCCCAGCCGGCGTTCTCGACGATCAGCGCGACCGCGATGCGGGGATGCTCAAGCGGCGCGAAGCCCATGAACAGGGCATGGTCGCGCAGGCGCTCGTCGATGGCGCTGGCGCGGTAGTGGCCGCCGCGCAGGCTGAACACCTGCGCGGTGCCGGTCTTGCCGGCCGCCTGGTAAGGCGTGTTGGCGAACGCGCGCCGCGCCGTACCGGCACGCACCACGTCCGCCATGGCGCTCTTGATCACGTCCACGTTGGCCTGCTTGAGGGGAATGCGGTAGTCGGGCGCGGACTCGGTCGGCTTGGCCACGCCGGTGCGCGGATCGCGCACCGCGTGCACCAGGTGCGGACGGCGGTACAGGCCGTTGTTGGCCAGCGTGGAGGTGCCTTGCGCCAGTTGCAGCAGCGTGAAGGCGTTATAGCCCTGACCCACCGCCACGGAAATGGTTTCGCCCGCGTACCAGCGCTGGCGGTCCTTGTCCTTGTAGGCCGAGCGCTTCCAGTCGGTCGAGGGCAGCACGCCGCGTTTTTCGCCTTCCAGGTCGATGCCGGTGATCTGGCCGAAGCCGAACTGCTTGGTGAAATCGTGCAGCGCGTTCACGCCGATCTCGGGGCCCAGCGAATAGAAGTAGGTGTCGGACGACACGACAATGGCCTTGTGCATGTCCGTCATGCCGTAGGCGGCACCGCCTGCGTTGCGGAACTTCTGGCCGCCGAATTCGTAGTAGCCGGGGTCGGAGATGCGGTCGGTGGCGCGGCGCTTGCCCAGTTCGAGCGCAGCCAGGGCCACGAAAGGCTTGTAGGTCGAACCGATGGGATAGGTGCCGTACAGTGGCCGGTTGATCAGCGGATGGTCCGGCGATTCGTTCAGCATGCGCCAGTTGTCCACGTCGATGCCGTCCACGAACAGGTTCGGGTCGAACGAAGGCTGCGAGACGAAGGCCAGCACCTCGCCCGTGTCGGGGTCGATGGCGACCAGCGCGCCGCGCTGACCCTCGAACGCCTGTTCGGCCACTTTCTGCAGGCCCATGTCGATCGACAGCATGATGTCGGAGCCGGGCACCGGATCAATGCGGCGCAGCGTGCGCATGGGCCGCCCGCCCGCGGTGACTTCGACTTCTTCCAGGCCGGTGCGGCCGTGCAGCTGCTCTTCCCAGGTTTTCTCGATGCCCTTCTTGCCTATGACCTCGGTGCCGCGGTAGTTGCCCAACTGGCCGGCGCGCTCCAGTTCTTCGTTGTCGCCTTCGGCGATGCGGCCGATATAGCCGACCACATGGCCCGCCGATGCGCCCTGCGGGTACTCGCGCACCCAGCGCGCGCGCAGCTCCACGCCCGGGAACTGAAAGGAATGCGCGGCAAACCACGCGGCCTCGGTTTCGTTGAGATTGTTGCGCAGCTGCAGGCTGGCGTAGCGGCTGGACTCGGCGGCGCGGCGCTTGAAGCGGCGTTGGTCGGCCGGGCTGATGTACACGACTTCGGTCAGGCGTTCGAACAGCTGGCTCAGGTTGCCGGCATGGGCGGGCACGACCTCCAGCGTATAGGTGCGGTAGTTGCGCGCCAGCACTTCGCCGTTGCGGTCCAGGATCTCGCCGCGCCGCGGCGGGATGGGCACGACCGCGATGCGGTTGCGGTCGGCGCGCTCGGACAGGCCTTCGTAGCGGTCGACCTGGAGATACCAGAACCGCCCGATCAGCACGCCGAAGCAGGCCAGCGCGAACAGCCCGCCCACCCAGGCGCGCAGGCGGAAACGCTGCTTCTGCTGCTGGCCGGTTTTCTTGAATTCAAACATGACGCTGCGCCGCCGTCAGGCGGAGGAAGACTCGGCGTCGTCGACACCGCGCTGCGGCAAGTGCAAGACCCAGCCCGCCAGCGGCCAGAGGGCGGCGGTCAGGAGCACGCTCACGCCCCAGTCCCAACCCGGCCACTTGCCGGCCAGCCACGCATGGATGATCTGGGTCACGAAGCGGGCGATGAAGAACACAGGCAGCATGTGCATCGCCTGGCTCCAGAGATCGAACCGCTGCAGCCGCCGATGCAGCACCACGGCGCCGTAGGCGACGAGCGTGTAGGACAGCGCGTGCTCGCCCAGCAGGCCGGCGTCATGCACATCCATCAGCAAGCCGAAGAAGAACGCGGTGAACAGGCCTACCCGGCGCGGCTCGTGCACGCACCAGAAGGCGATGATCAGCAGCAGCACGTCGGGTGCGCCCTGCCACAAGCGCCAGGGCAACAGGGACACCAGCCACGCCAGCAGCACCGTACCCCAAACGAACACGCCGTGCGCCGGGCCGGACAGGCGGTCGGGCTGCACATTGCTGGGGGTGCCCAGGCGGCGCCTGGCCTGCCCCGAAGATTGATTAGTCCGATCCACCGGAATCGACCTCCTGACGGTTGGACTCGGCACGCTCCACATCCACCTGCAAAACCAGGAAGTGGCGATAGCGTTCGGGATGAGCCAGCGGTTCGCAGACGGCGCGCGCGAAGCCGGAGGCGGTATCGCGTTCGACCGAGGTCACCTTGGCCACGGGCAAACCGGCCGGGAACAGGCCGCCGACGCCGCTGGTGACGATAGTATCGCCTTCCTTGATGTCGGCATTGGCTGCAAGGTAACGGACTTCCATTTTGCCTGGCGAATTGCCGCCGAACGCGATCAGGCGCAAGCCGTTGCGCAGCAACTGTACGGGAATGGATACCTGTTCGTCGGTGACCAGCGCGGCCTCGGCGGTCATCGGCGTAACACGCACGATCTGCCCGACCACGCCGCCTTCGTCGATCACCGGCATGCCTGGCGCCAGGCCGGCCTTGCTGCCCTTGTTGAACACCAGGCGCTGCGTGAACGCGTTGGTGGGTTCGTACATGACCTCGACCACCACGGCAGATTGCGCCACGGTGTCGGTCACGCCGAGCAGGCGGCGCAACTGCGCGTTCTCCGCGGCCAATTGGGCGCCGTGCGAGGTCACCTGGGCCAGTTCGATGCGCTGACGCTGCAGAGCTTCGTTTTCGCTACGGATGAGGTTGGCGGCGTTGACCCATTCGTTCACCTGTTGGACCAGGTCGCGCGGCGCCATGACGGCGCGCTGGAACGGATAGAGCGCCACGGATATCGCCTTGCGCGCCGGTTCCAGCATGCGCCATTGCGAATCCATGACAATCAGGGCCAAAGCAAGAATGACCAGAACGACCAGCCGCACCTCCGCAGGTGGGCCGCGCCTGAATAGGGGAGGAGTCCCTTGTCGTTGCATGAATCTCAGCCCGGACGCCCGCGCCCGCCGCTCCGGCAGCGGCCGGAGCCGTGAAAAAGAGGGGCTCCGGGCTGGCGGGCAAAATTAGTCGTTGATGAAGATGGCGCCCAGTTTCTCAAGGTGTTCCAGCGCCTCGCCACAACCGCGCACGACGCAGGTCAGGGGATCGTCGGCCACCACAACGGGCAGGCCAGTCTCTTCCTGCAACAGACGGTCCAGGTCACGCAGCAGCGCGCCACCGCCGGTCAGGGCGATGCCCTTGTCGGTGATGTCGGCACCCAGTTCGGGCGGCGTCTGTTCCAGCGCGATCTTCACGGCGGAGACAATCTGGTTCAGCGGATCCGTCAGCGATTCCAGGATCTCGTTGGACGAGACCGTGAAGCTGCGCGGCACGCCTTCGGCCAGATTGCGGCCCTTGACCTCGATCTCGCGGACTTCGGATCCCGGGAACGCCGAGCCGATTTCCTTCTTGATCAGTTCGGCGGTGGGTTCGCCGATCAGCATGCCGTAGTTGCGGCGGATGTAGTTGACGATGGCCTCGTCGAACTTGTCGCCGCCGACGCGCACCGAGCCCTTGTAGACCATGCCGCCCAGCGAAATGACCGCTACTTCGGTGGTGCCGCCGCCAATGTCGACCACCATGGAGCCGCTGGCGTCGGAGACGGCCAGGCCGGCGCCGATGGCCGCAGCCATGGGTTCTTCGATCAGGAAGACATGGGACGCGCCCGCGCCCAAGGCCGATTCACGGATGGCGCGGCGTTCGACCTGGGTGGAGCCGCAGGGCACGCAGACGATGATGCGCGGACTGGGCGCCAGCATGTTGCGGGGGTGCACCATGCGGATAAACTGCTTTAGCATCTGCTCGGTGACCGTGAAGTCGGCGATGACGCCGTCCTTCATGGGCCGGATGGCCTCTATATTGCCGGGAACTCGGCCAAGCATCTGCTTGGCTTCGCGGCCGACGGCCTGGATGATCTTCTTGCCGTGAGGCCCGCCTTCATGACGGATTGCGACCACGGAGGGTTCATCGAGCACGATGCCCTTGCCGCGGACGTAGATCAGTGTATTGGCGGTACCGAGATCGATCGCCATATCACTGGAAAAATAACTGCGCAGGAATCCGAACATGGGAGCTCAGCTAAATTCTGGGGGGAATGAGGTACATGCCGCGGGGCGTAGGGCCCGTAAAACAACGGGTCCGCCTGTCATCACGGCGATTAAACCGTGAATCATAACTTATAATTTCCCCGGAAATAGCGCATAAATGCAGGCTATTCAAGCTTTGTAACGGGTTTGGCATATGCATACTGCCCCGTCCCGCCCTTCGGCCTTCGCTTATCGATTTGCAATCCCCCATGGCGCTCAATGACACAGATGTGGCCCGCATTGCCCGGCTGGCCAGAATCGAACTGACCCCCGACCAGCGCACCCTCGCGCAGGCCGAACTCAACGGCATCCTTCACCTGATCGAACGGCTCCAGTCCGTCGACACCCAGGGGGTCGAACCCCTGGCCCACCCGCTGTCCGCCCACGAGGATATCGTGCTGCGCCTGCGGCAAGATGCCGTGACCGAACCCAGCTCGGAGGCCCGCCGGCAGGAACTGCTGGCCAACGCTCCCGATGCCCAGGAAGGCCTGTTCCTGGTTCCCAAGGTCCTGGATTAAGTCATGTCGAAACCCGCTCTGCACACCCAATTCAAGGGGATCGCCGCCCTGCGCGCGGCCCTTGCGCAACGCCAGATCAGCGCCGTCGAGCTCGCCCAAAGCGCCTTGACGGCCGCCGAAGCGGCCAGCAGCCTGAATTGCTTTTTACATATTGACGCCGAATTAACGCTGGCCCAGGCTCGCGCGGCCGACGCCGCGCTGGCTTCCGGCTCGGCCGGCCCGCTGGCCGGCATCCCGATCGCCCACAAGGACGCCTTCGTCACCCGCGGCTGGCGCACCACCGCCGGCAGCAAGATGCTCGAGGGCTACGTCAGCCCGTTCGACGCCACCGTCGTCGAACGCCTGGGCGAGGCCGGCGCCGTATCGCTCGGCAAACTGAACTGCGACGAATTCGCCATGGGTTCCGGCAACGAGAACTCCGCCTATGGCGCGGTGAAGAACCCCTGGGACCACGCCGCCGTGCCCGGCGGCTCCTCGGGCGGTTCGGCCGCCGCCGTGGCCGCCCGCCTGGTGGCCGCCGCCACCGGCACCGACACCGGCGGCTCGGTGCGCCAGCCCGCCGCCCTGTGCGGCGTCAGCGGCATCAAGCCCACCTACGGCACCGTGTCCCGCTACGGCATGGTGGCCTTCGGCTCCAGCCTGGACCAGGCCGGCCCGCTGGCCGAAAGCGCCCGCGACCTGCTCGAGCTGCTGGACGTCATCAGCGGCTTCGACCCGCGCGACGCCACCAGCCTGGAAAAATGCGATGCCGCCACGAACGCGCCCGGCCGCGTGCGGCGCGACTTCGAGGCCGCCCAAGGCCGCTTCGACGCCGCCGGCAGCCAGCCGCTAAAGGGCCTGCGCATCGGCGTGCCCGCCGAGTACTTCGGCGCCGGCCTGGCGCCCGACGTGGCCGCCGCGGTCGAAGCCGCGCTGGCCCAGTTCGAGGCGCTGGGCGCCGTGCGCGTGCCGGTGTCGCTGCCGCGCACCGAGCTGGCCATCCCCGCCTACTACGTCATCGCCCCCGCCGAAGCGTCCAGCAACCTGGCGCGCTACGACGGCGTGCGCTACGGCCATCGCGCCGCCCAGTACGGCGACCTGAACGAAATGATCAGCCGCTCGCGCGCCGAAGGCTTCGGCGACGAGGTCAAGCGCCGCATCCTGATCGGCACCTACGTGCTGTCCCACGGCTACTACGACGCCTATTACCTGCAGGCGCAGCGCCTGCGCCGGATGATCGCGCAGGACTTCCAGCGCGCCTATGCCGACCAGTGCGACGTGATCATGGGCCCGGTGACGCCCACCGTGGCCAAGAACATCGGCGACAACCGCGACGATCCCACGGCCGACTGGCTGGCCGACGTCTATACGCTGGGCGTGAGCCTGGCCGGACTGCCCGCCATGTCCATCCCCTGCGGCTTCGGCGGCGCGGGCGGAAACCGCCCGGTAGGCCTCCAGATCATCGGCAACTACTTCGACGAAGGCCGCCTGCTGGCCATCGCCGACCGCTACCAACAAGTGACGGACTGGCACACGCGTGCCCCGGTCCAGCAAGGCTGAAAAAATGAACTGGGAAATCGTCATCGGCCTGGAAACGCACACCCAGCTTTCCACGGACTCCAAGATTTTTTCGGGCAGCAGCACCCAATTCGGCGCCGCGCCCAACACCCACGCCAACGTGGTCGACCTGGCGCTGCCGGGCAGCCTGCCGGTCATGAACCGCGGCGCCGCCGAACGCGCCATCCGCTTCGGCCTGGCCGTGGGCGCCACCATCGCGCCGCGCTCGGTGTTCGCGCGCAAGAACTACTTCTACCCCGATCTGCCCAAGGGCTACCAGATCAGCCAGTACGAGCTGCCGGTGGTAGTGGGCGGCTCGCTGTCGTTCTTCGTGGGCGAGGAAGAGAAAACCGTCAACCTGACGCGCGCCCACCTGGAAGAAGACGCGGGCAAGTCCCTGCACGACGACTTCAACCTGGCCAACGGCGCCCCCGCCAGCGGCATCGACCTGAACCGCGCCGGCACGCCGCTCCTGGAAATCGTGACGGAACCGGAAATGCGTTCGGCCGCCGAGGCCGTGTCCTACGCCCGCGCCCTGCACAGCCTGGTCGTATGGCTGGGCATCTGCGACGGCAACATGCAGGAAGGCTCGTTCCGCTGCGACGCCAACGTGTCCGTGCGTCCCGTGGGCCAGAAGGAATTCGGCACCCGCACCGAAATCAAGAACGTCAATTCGTTCCGCTTCCTGGAACGCGCCATCGTCTATGAAGCGCGGCGCCAGATCGAGCTGATCGAGGACGGCGGCACGGTGGTCCAGGAAACCCGCCTGTACGACGCCGACCGCGACGAGACGCGCAGCATGCGCAGCAAGGAAGACGCGCACGACTACCGCTACTTCCCCGACCCCGACCTGCCCACGCTGGTGATCTCCAGCGCCTGGGTCGACGAGGTCCGCGCCGCCATGCCCGAACTGCCGGCCGCCCAGCGCGCCCGCTTCGAATCCGAGTACGGCCTGACCGCCTACGACGCCGCCCAGCTGACTGTCAGCCGCGACCTGGCCGCCTACTTCGAGGCCGTGGCCCACGCGCTACCGGCCGGCCAGGCCAAGCTGGCCGCCAACTGGGTCATGGGCGAAGTCTCCGCCGCCCTGAACAAGGACGAGAAGAGCATCTCCGACTCGCCGGTCCAGGCGCCGGCGCTGGCCGCGCTGATCGGCCGCATCATCGACGGCACCATCTCCAACAAGATCGCCCGCGAAGTCTTCGGCGCCATGTGGGCCGGCGAGAACGGCGGCCAGGCCGACGCCATCATCGATGCGCGCGGCCTCAAGCAGATCAGCGACACCGGCGCCATCGGCGCCATGATCGACGAGGTGCTGGCCGCCAACCCGGCCATCGTGGAAGAGTACCGGGCCGGCAAGCAGAAGGCGTTCAACTCGCTGGTGGGCCAGATCATGAAGGCCGGCCGCGGCAAGGCCAACCCGCAGCAGGTGAACGATTTGCTGAAGCAGAAGCTGGATAGCTGATCCGGTGCCGGGCGCGCGCCGCAATGGCCGCGCTCAGGCAGTATCAGACAAAACGAAGGGCCGCGGCATCTTGCCGCGGCCCTTCGTTTATCCAAGAATGATCTGGTCGATTTTGACTGGAGGCTTGGACATGAATTACCTCGAAATCAGCACCAGCGACCTGCTGCATCGGTTTTCCGACCACCTGCAAGCGGTCCGCGAGGGACAGCATTTCATCATTTCACTGGACGGCGTGTTCTGCGCCAGACTGACCCCAGTCCTGCCCACGACGTCGCTGGACGCGCATGATGCGCTTGAGGCGATGAAATGCTTCGCGTCAGCGCCGGCCGTCCCGCACGAAGTCATCCGTTCCTGGATCGAAGAAGGCCGGGAATGAATCCAATCCGCTTGATACTGGACGCATCGCTCGCCCTGGCCTGGCTGATTGGCCGCGCCGACGCGCGCGAATCACTGCTGGCCCGGCATCTGCTGGAAGTCGCCCACGGGTCTAAAAACACGGTGCCACTCATCTGGCACACCGAAGTCGCGAACGGCACGTTGCGCGCCGAACGCAGCCAACGCGTGTCGGCGGGCCAGCTGTTCTCGTTCAACCAGCTTATCGAACGGCTGCCCATCTTCCCGGATCCCGCTGGCCCGTCCTCCGGCATTGCCCGCAGCTATCAGCTGGCCCGCACGCACGGTTTGACCGTCTACGACGCCAGCTACCTGGAACTGGCCCAGAGGCACAACGCGTATCTGGCCACCTTTGATCGCAAGCTGGCGGATGCCGCCCGGGCCAGCGGCGTCGCCGTCTTCGGTCAACCTCATGGCATTGCCGAGCCGGCGGCAAGCTACGGCTAAAAGGGCGGCGCCGAGCCGCCCTGCTCCCTACGCTACGGGGGTTTACTTCACCCCGTACTTGGTCCGATACGCCAGCACCGCGTCGCGATGCTCGGCAAACGACGCGTCGTCCTGCAGCAAGGCCAGAATGTCCGACAGCGAGGCAATCGCCACCACCGGAATACCGTAGGTCTTGGCCACGTCCTGCACGGCGGAATGCGCCGACAGGGCGTCGTCCGGGCCCGCACGTTCCATGCGGTCCATGGCGATCAGCACGGCAGCCGGCTCGGCGCCCGCGGCGCGGATGATCTCCACCGATTCGCGCACCGACGTGCCTGCGGTGATCACGTCGTCAATGATGACGACCTTGCCCTTGAGCGGCGCGCCCACCAGGGTGCCGCCCTCGCCGTGATCCTTGGCTTCCTTGCGGTTGTACGCGAAAGGCACGTCGCCGCCCTGCATGCCCGGGTGGCCGGCCAGCGCGATGGCGGTCGCCGTGCCCAGCGGGATGCCCTTATAGGCCGGGCCGAACAGCATGTCGAATTTCACGCCCGAATCCAACAGGGCCTGGGCATAGAACTGCGCCAGCTTGCCAACCGAGCGTCCGCTGTTGAACAGTCCGGCGTTGAAGAAATAGGGACTGATACGGCCGGATTTGACCTTGAAGCTGCCGAAGCGCAGCACGCCTTCGTTCAAGGCGAAACGGACGAAATCAAGGGCGGTGGCGGAGGAATTGGCGGCGGGCATGCGTAAGAGTCCGGTGGATGGCAAACGCAGGCATTTTATCCGCTGTCGGGGCTATTCCCGGGCGGCTGCGCCGAGTCGGTTAAATTCCTGGCATTGCCCCGGCCCTCGCGGCCGCTCAACAGGAGTTTCGCTTTGCTGCGCATCACGTCGATCAATCTCAACGGCATCCGGTCCGCCTTCCGCAAGGGCCTGCAACCTTGGATGGAAAAGCATGCCGCCGACGTCCTGTGCCTGCAGGAAATCAAGGTATCCCACGACGACCTGACCGACGACCTGCGCCACCCTCCGGGCTACACCGGCCACTTCCACCATGCCGTGAAGAAGGGCTATAGCGGCGTCGGCATCTACCTGCGCGACGCGGCCGAGCGCGTCAACATCGGCCTGGGCTGCGAGGAATTCGACCCCGAAGGCCGCATCATCCGCGCCGACTGGAAGAACCTGTCGGTCATCAGCGCCTACCTGCCCTCGGGCTCCAGCGGCGACGAGCGCCAGCAGGCCAAGTACCGCTTCCTGGACCGCTTCGGCCCCTGGATCGACGCCCTGATGCACGAACACAAGACCACCGGCCGCGAGTTCATCATCTGCGGTGACTGGAACATCGCCCACAAGGAAATCGACCTGAAGAACTGGAAGGGCAACCTGAAGAATTCGGGCTTCCTGCCCGAAGAGCGTGCCTGGCTGACCGACGTATTCGACAAGCGTGGCTTCGTCGACGTGTTCCGCACCATCGACGACCGCCCGGACCAGTACACCTGGTGGAGCAACCGCGGCCAGGCCTGGGCCAAGAACGTGGGGTGGCGCATCGACTACCAGATCGCGACGCCAGGCATCGCCGCCCGCGCCCGCAACGTGGCCATCTACAAGGACGAGCGTTTTTCGGACCACGCGCCCCTGACGATCGACTACGACGCCACGCTCTAGGCAGCGTCCGCCGGTCCGCCCGTCACGTCACGTAGCGACGCGGCGGCCTCCCGGCGCAACCATTCCAGAAAAGCCCCCGCCCGCGGATCTTCCGAGCAGGGCCGGGGCGACAGCAGGAAATAGGCCGAGCCATCGCGGCCAAAGCCGAGAGGCGCCTCAAGCCGGCGATCCCTCACGGCATCGCACACCATCAGCGCCGAGCCTATCGCCACACCCAGTCCGGCAGCGGCCGCCTGCAAGCTCAGATAGAAATGCTCGTAGGCCGGCCCGGCGTGGCGAGGGGGCTTCGCACCCGCCGCCCGCGACCATTGCCGCCAGGCTTGCGGCCGCGTCGCGCTGCTGAGCGCCGCGGCACCGCCCCAATCTTCCGCCGCCGGGTTTGCACCGGCACCGCCGACCAGGCCTGGCCGGCACACCGGCCCGGTCCATTCCTCGCACACCCGCTCGGCATGCAGGGCGGCATCCCAATCGAAGTCGTTGCGGCGCAATGCCACGTCCACGCCCTGGGCCGCGAAATCCACCGGCCCGCCCGCCGCATACAAGTGCACCTGCACGCCGGGGTGGGCGCGCTGGAACGCCGGCAACCGCGGAATCAGCCACATCATGGCGATGGTGGGCTCGCAGGACAGCACCAGCGGCGCGTCCGCCGCCGGCTGACGCAGCTTGGCCAAGCCCGCCGTCAACTGCTCGAACAGGGCGCGGGTCACCTCGAACAGCTGCCTGCCCGCATCAGTCAGAAAAACAGCCCGATTTCGGCGTTCGAACAAAGCCAGGCCTAGGGCCTCCTCCAGCAGCCGGACCTGCCGGCTGACGGCGCCATGCGTCACATGCAGCTCTTCGGCCGCCTTGCCGAAGGCCTGATGGCGGGCAGCGGCATCGAAAACCCGCAAAGTGTTGAGCGGTGGCAGCTTCATGGTGAAAGGTGAATTTTTCTCACGGATATCCGGCATTAGAAATCGTTTTTCCGGCACGCGCCAGCGTCCCACAATGCTGGCTCCGCTTCCCAACCCGCCGCTTTCGCCATGACCGAACTCATTGCCGTCGCCCTCATCACCATCCTTGCCGTCATCAGCCCCGGCCCCGACTTCGCCATGGTCACGCGCTACAGCTACCTGTTCGGGCGGCGCACCGGACTGATCTGCGCGCTGGGTATCGCGCTGGGCGTGCAGGTGCACGTGTTCTATACGATGTTCGGCGTCAGCCTGTTGGCGCACTATGCGCAGCCGGTGCTGCAGGGCATCAAGCTGGCGGGCGCCTGCTATCTGGTCTACATGGGCTGGAAGACCTTCTTCAACCGCACGCAGGTCAACCGCGACCTGTCCGCGCGTCCGCCGATCTCGGGCTGGCAAGCGCTGTACAGCGGCTTTCTGACCAATGCGCTCAACCCCAAGACCACGCTATTCGTGGTCAGCACCTATACCCAGGTCGTCTCCCCCGGCACGCCGCTGCCCTGGCAGTTCGGCTATGGCCTGTTCATGTCCCTGGCGCACTGGATCTGGTTTGGCGTGGTGGCATGGTCGGTGTCGTCGCCGTTCCTGCGGAGGATGCTGCTGGACCATCAACTCGCGGCTGACCGGGTGGTGGGTGCCGTCCTGATGGCTCTGGGCGCCGCGTTGGCTGCCGCACAGTTGTAAACCTGCGGCCAGGACGTGACCAATGTCAAAAATATAATGGGGACGCATTAAAGCCAGACTAGCCTGCCAACGCGTCCGAATACCTTGGAAAGTGCTCGCAAGACATCCTCTCCGATGTATCCGCGCCTATGGAATGTCTATATATATAATTGGGGACGCATTATTTTCCCCTGAAAATTCAATAGGCTTTGTAGAAAACAGATTTTTTCTCGCAACTTTAAACCCTCTTCCGAATCAATGCGTCCCTTATAAATTAAAAGAAAAAGCGCTTTGATTTCAAGGTGATGGCGAAATTTTCAGCTTTGCGCAGGGCAACAATTTGCCCCTACAATTCCGCACCATACAGGTGCAATCGCGCACCAAAAAGAATTTTTCGCGCCCCAATCCGGCGCAGTCCGCACCTATTCGAAGCACCCCCAAGGAGATCATGTTGAAAGTGCAGAGTCTGGACGACTTCCTGCGTGGCGTCGCCGCGCGCGACCCGCAGCAGCCTGAGTTCATGCAAGCCGTCCAGGAGGTGATGCTGAGCCTGTGGCCTTTCATCGAAAAGCACCCCCACTACGCCGAGCATGCCGTGCTCGAGCGCCTGGTGGAGCCGGAACGCGTAATCCAGTTCCGCGTGTGCTGGACCGATGACCGCGGCCAGGCCCAAGTCAACCGCGCTTTCCGCATCCAGCACAGCTCGGCCATCGGCCCCTTCAAGGGCGGCATGCGCTTCCACCCCTCGGTGAACCTGTCCATCCTGAAATTCCTGGCCTTCGAACAGACCCTGAAGAACTCGCTCACCACGCTGCCCATGGGCGGCGGCAAGGGTGGTTCCGACTTCGATCCCAAGGGCAAGTCCGACGCTGAAGTCATGCGCTTCTGCCAGGCCCTGATGATCGAGCTGTACCGCCACCTGGGTCCGGACACCGACGTGCCGGCCGGCGACATCGGCGTGGGCGCGCGCGAAGTCGGCTTCATGGCCGGCATGATGAAGAAGCTGTCCAACTCGACCGCCAGCGTGTTCACCGGCAAGGGCCTGACCTTCGGCGGCAGCCTGATCCGCCCCGAAGCCACCGGCTACGGCACCGTGTACTTCGCTGAAGAAATGCTCAAGCGCGTGGGCAAGTCCTTCGACGGCCTGCGCGTGTCCGTGTCGGGCTCGGGCAACGTCGCCCAGTACGCGATCGAAAAAGCCATGGCACTGGGCGCCAAGGTCGTGACGATTTCCGATTCGAACGGCACCGTGGTGGACGAAGCCGGCTTCACGCACGAGAAGCTGGTGGCGCTGATGCACATCAAGAACGACCTGCGCGGCCGCCTGGACACCTATGCCCGCCAATTCGGCCTGACCTATGAAGCCGGCAAGCGTCCGTGGCATGTGCCGGTGGACGTGGCCCTGCCCTGCGCCACCCAGAACGAACTGGAACTGGCCGATGCGCAAACGCTGATCAAGAACGGCGTGCTGTGCGTCGCCGAAGGCGCCAACATGCCGGCCACGCTGGAAGCCGCCAAGGCCTTCATCGCGGCGCGCGTGCTGTACGCGCCGGGCAAGGCCAGCAACGCCGGCGGCGTGGCTGTGTCCGGCCTGGAAATGGCTCAGAACTCGGCCCGCCTGGCCTGGACGCGCGAGGAAGTCGACGCCCGCCTGCACGCCATCATGCGCGACATCCATGAAAACTGCGTGCGCCACGGCCATAGCGAGCGCGAGTACGTGAACTACCTGGACGGGGCCAACATCGCCGGCTTCGTGAAAGTGGCTGACGCGATGCGCCAGCAAGGGCTGTACTAGATCCCCCCCCGAAAGCGCTGCGCGCTTTCCCCCCCAGGGGGGCGCCGCTGCGGACCGGCAGAGCCCGGCTCCGCGCGGCCCCGATTGGGCGAGACCGGCCCAATGCGGGCGGTCTGCCTCTTATTGTCTGATTGGACGGGTCTGCCCCGATGGCGGGACTCTGCCTGAGCCGACCCCGGAGGCAGGCTTCGTCTTTCATGCAACCACACCCGCGCCCTCAGGCGCGGGCAGCGCGGAGCGCTCAGTGCTTCATCGTGCCGTGGTTCATGCTGCCGTGGTCCATGCCGGGATTGTGCGAGGCCGGCTTGACCTTGAATTGCACGGCGACTTCGCCGGCTTTTTCGAACTTCAGCGTGGCCGGGACCGTGCCGCCTTCGGCGAACGGGGCCTTCAGCTTGATGAACATGACGTGGTAGCCGCCCGGGCTGAGCTTGACCTCGGTGTCGGCCGGCAGCGCGATGCCGCCTTCCACTTGACGCATCTTCGAGACGCCGTTCTCGGTCTGCACCGTGTGCAGCTCGACGCGTTCCGCCGCGTCGGACGACACCGACAGCAGGCGGTCAGCGGCCTTGGCGTCGTTGTCGATGTCCATATACCCCGCGCCATTGGACTGGCCGGGCGCGGACGCGCGCACCCAGAGGTCGTCGACCTCGATCTGGCCAACCTTGTAGTCTTTCGCCCAGGCCGAACCGGCCGTGCACAGGCCCAGGGCGGCGACGACAGCGAACTTGCGGATGTTCATGGGTTGTTCTCCTAGGGGGTTAACGCCGCCTGACCAGGCTGCGGGCAGCTGACAGGACCGAATCCGTCAGGGCTTCCATCGCTTCGGAGTTTACCCGCCAATGCTGCCAATACAGCGGCACGTCCTCCCAGGCGCGGCCCCGAAGCAGCATCAGCTGACCTGCATCAAGGTGTTCCTGCACCAGCGGCAGCGGATTCATGGTCCAGCCCAGCCCGCCCAGCGTGGCCTGCACGAACGCGCGGGTGGACGGCACCCACCAGACCGGCGGCTGCCAAGGCGCGGGATCCGCGATCTTGTGCGCGAAGCGGGCCTGCAGCGCGTCCTTGCGGTTGAACACCAGCACCGGCGCCTGCGCCAGCGTCTGGGCGTTGACGCCCTGCGAGAAATAGCGCTTGTGGAAATCCGGCGTGCAGGTGGCGACGTAGCGCATGCTGCCCAGCGCATGGATACGGCAGCCCTGGACCGGCTCGGCCAGGGCGGTCACCGCGCCCAGCACCGAGCCATTGCGCAGCAGCGCCGCGGTGTGGTCCTGGTCTTCGGACTGCATGTCCAGCGTGGCGCGGGTGCGCGCCGAAAACTGCACCGCCGCGTCGACGAACCAGGTCTCCAGGCTGTCGTGATTGACCGCGACGGGGATGCTGGCATACGGCACGTCATCGTCCGCCACGCCCAAGCGGTCGAGCGCGTCGTGCTCCAGCAGCGCCGTCTGCTCGGCCAGCCGCACCAGCACCTGACCGTCCGCCGTGGCCACCGCCGGCACGGTGCGCTGGACCAGCAGACGGCCCATGCGGTCCTCCAGCGCCTTGATCCGTTGCGACACCGCGGACGGCGTGACGCTGAGCGACAGCGCCGCCCGCTCGAAACTGCCTTCCCGCACCACCGCGGCCAGGGCCCGCAAGTTGCCGTGATCGATTTTCATTGGATTAGTTTTACTTAAGATAGTGAAGGAAAATTAGCTTTATTTCATCATCCCCGCAAGCGAAAATGCCTTATTACCGGAGCGCCAAGAGCGCCCGGCGTTGTCATCCAAGCGCCGCCACAGGCGCAGCAGCACAGGTGCAGGTCATGTTCGCCACGTTGTCATCCCCCCTCTTCCTCTCTGCCTGGGCCAGCGGCACGGCCACCGGGCTGGGCCTGTTCGCCGTCGTCGGCGCCCAGAGCGCCTTCATCCTGCGCCAAGGGCTGATGCGGGCGCACCTGCTCAGCGTGGTCGCCATCTGCGCGCTGATCGACGCCATCTTCATCTTCGCCAGCGTCTCCGGCCTGCAGGCCCTCACCTCCTGGTTCCCCTGGCTGACGACCGCCGTGCTGTGGTTCGGCGTGGCCTTCCTGTCGTGGTACGCGCTGCAATCGGCGCGCCGCGCCTGGACCGCCACCGGCGGGCTGGCCGCCGCCCGCGACGTGGTGCCGTCGCGCCGCGCCGCCATGCTGGGCGCACTGGGCTTTTCGCTGCTGAATCCGCACTTCTGGCTGGACATGGTGGTGGTCGGCTCGCTGGCGCACGGCTTCGAGGACGCGCGCATGGCGTTCGCCGCCGGCGCCTTCACCGCCAGCCTGCTGTGGCTTGCGGTGCTCGGTATCGGCTCGCGCCTGTTCGCCCCGTTCTTCGCCAGCGCCTCGGCCTGGCGCGTCCTGGACGGCATCATCGCGCTGGTCATGGCTGCGCTGGCAGTCAGCCTGGCGTTGAAGGGCGTATAAGGACGTATAGAGGCATACCAGGGCGTTCAAGCTACGCCTGCAGCAGTTCCCCAGAACGGCCGCCCGGACTCCCCGGCGGCCGGTTTTCTTGCGGCGGCCGCCGCCTCCGGAGTCCTAGCATGTACAGCTCCACCTTCATCTTCGCCACCAAGCAGTTCGACGATGATTTCCACCGGCTGGACCAGGCCATCGCCGCCGCCGCCCGCGCCATTCCCGGCTATCTGGGCGAAGAAAGCTGGGCAGACGCCGCACGCGGCCTGATCTCCAACGTCTATTACTGGGAATCGCTGGAGGCGCTGGAGCAACTGATCCGGCACCCGGCCCACCAGCAGGCCAAGGCCGCACAATCGCGCTGGCTGGACGGCTATCGCGTGGAGATCTCCCAGGTGCTCAGGCGTTACGGCGAGGGGCTGGCGCCGCCGTCCTTATAATCAGCCGGTTGCCATTCTTTCGTCGGGCGCAACACCGGCCCGCCAGACGATCATGCGCGGTCCCTCACCCTCCAAAGATGTGCGCCTGCCGCCCCTGGCCGCCATCCAGGCCTTCGAAGCGGCCGCCCGCCTCGGCTCCTTCGAGCGCGCCAGCGAAGAACTCTTCGTCACCGCCAGCGCCATCGGCAAACGCATTGCCGCGCTGGAAGCCTTGCTGGACGTCACCCTCTTCATCCGCAGCAGCCGCGGCGCCACGCTGAGTTCGGCCGGGCGCGAATACCTGGACCAGGTCCGCACCGCGCTGGACCTGCTGTCGGACGCCTCCCTGCACAAGCGCGGCGAACCCAAGCTCGAACCCCTACGCGTCGTCTCCACCCCGACCTTCGCCCGCCAGGTGCTGATCCCCGCCCTGCCCGGCTTCACCGCCGCGCATCCCGAGGTAGAGCTGGAAATCATGCTGTCCATCCCCTACCTGGACATCATGCCGCCCAATGCCGACGTCTGGGTGCGCTTCGGCAGCGGCAAGTACCCCGGCTTGAACGCGCGCCAGTTGACGGCGGATCCGGTGTTCGCGGTCTGCGCGCCCGGTTACCGCGACCGGCACGGTCCCTTCGACCGGCCCGCCGATCTCGCGCGGGCGCAACTGCTGCGCTGCCCCATGGAGCCGTGGCGGCCCTGGCTCGCCGCCGCAGGGCTGGACTGGCCCGAGCCCTCGCGCGGCGTATGGCTGGTGGACCTGGGCATCATGCTGGCCGCCGCGCGCGCCGGCCAGGGCCTTGCGCTCACGCGGCGCGCGCTGGCCGCGGAATGGCTGGACGAGGGCAAGCTTGTTCGCGTCCTGGACATCGAAATTCCCGGCGAATCCCAGTACTACCTGTGCACCGAAACCTCGCGCCCGCCGGGCCAGGCGGTCCAATCGTTTTCCCTATGGCTGGAAGGCGTGTGCAAACAGGTCTCCCAATGGCCATGCGGCCCGCGAGCCGGTCAGGAATAAATTTCCAGGCCGGGGCGGAATGAAATTCCGCGCAGCCCGCCGCCGCGCTGGCTAGGATGCGGCCAATGCAACGTCCCGCCCCTGCCCGCCACGGCACGCAGCCACCTTCCCCTTCCAGGCCCCAGGCTGCGCGGCAGCGCATGACAGGCATCCTCGTGCGTCCGTACTAGGTATTTACGCGGAAAAACCCCGCCGGGTCAGTTTCGCGTAAGTGATTAGGCAGACAGTCACGACACGCCACACAGGAGAGCGCCGCAGCAACTGATTTCCGCCGCCCGGCGCCGGCACACGGTTTTCCACGCAGTTCTACCAATTACAACGGAGACATCCATGGATTTTCGTTTGAAGCTGCTCGCAGGAACCCTTGCATTTGCCGCAACGGCCGCGGTCCACGCCGCCGACCCCATCAAGATCGGCGTGGCCGGCCCCTACACCGGCGGCTCGTCCTCGATGGGCGTCAGCATGCGCGACGGCGTGCGCCTGGCCATTGAAGAAATCAACAAGAACGGCGGCGTCATGGGGCGCCAGCTGATCGCCGTGGAACGCGACGACGAAGCCAAGAACGAGCGTGGCGTGCAGATCGCGCAAGAGCTGATCAACAAGGAACAGGTGGCGGCCACCGTCGGCTACATCAATACGGGCGTGGCGCTGGCCTCGCAGCGCTTCTACCAGGACGCCAAGATCCCCGTGTTCAACAACGTCGCCACGGGCAGCGTGATCACGCACCAGTTCAAGGCGCCGGAATACCCGAACAACTACGTGTTCCGCAACGCGGCGCATGACAGCATCCAGGCCCCGATGATCGTGGAAGAAGCGGTGACCCGCCGCGGCTTCAAGAAGGTCGCGATCCTGGCCGACTCCACCAACTACGGCCAGCTCGGCCGCGAGGATCTGGAAAAGGCCCTGGACGCCAAGGGCATCAAGCCCGTGGCCGTGGAAAAGTTCAACATCAAGGACGTCGACATGACGGCCCAGCTGCTGAAGGCCAAAGCCGCCGGCGCCGAAGCCGTGCTGACCTACGGCATCGGCCCCGAACTGGCGCAGGTCGCCAACGGCATGACCAAGCTGGGCTGGAAGGTGCCGATCATCGGCAGCTGGACCTTGTCGATGGCCAACTACATCGACAACTCCGGCACCAACGGCGAAGGCGCGCGCATGCCGCAGACCTTCATCCAGGACCCGGACACGCCCAAGCGCAAGGCCTTCATCGACGCCTACCTGGCCAAGTTCAAGCCCAAGAACAACCGCATCGACTCGCCGGTGTCGGCCGCCCAGGGCTATGACTCGATCTATCTGCTGGCCGCGGCCTTCAAGCAGGCCAACTCCACCGACGGCCCGAAGGTCCGTGAGGCCCTCGAAAACCTGCAGGCGCCCGTCGAGGGCGTGGTGATGACCTACACCAAGCCCTTCAGCGCAGACAACCACGACGCGATCACGGTCAAGGAAGTGGTCATCGGCGAGGTCAAGGGCGGCCGCGTGATCAAGGCCAACTAAGGTCCCGCAGCGCATCCCGGCGGCGGCTGCCCGGCCGCCGCCAGCCGCGCCCTGTCATCCAGGGCGCGGGCTTGCCGCCGCCTGAAAACCGCGTTCTGCCCAAGGGGGTTGGGACGGAACCACAGCGCCACACGACACACACCATGATTCTTCTACAGCTCATCTATAGCGGTATCGCGCTGGGCATGATCTATGCCGTCATCGCGTTCGGATACCAACTCACGTTCGCCACGTCGGGCACTCTGAACTTCGGCCAGGGCGAAGCCCTGATGCTGGGCGCGCTGGTCGGCCTGACGCTGGTCGGCCTGGGCGTGAACTACTGGGTGATGATACCCATCGTCTGCATCTTCGGATTCGCGCAAGGCGCGCTGGTCGAACGCGTGGGCGTCAGGCCCGCCATCAAGACCCGCTCGGAATTCGGCTGGATCATGGCCACCATCGCGCTGGGCATCATCTTCAAGAACGTCGCCGAGAACATCTGGGGCCGCGACGACCTGCGCTTCCCCTCGCCGCTGCCGGAGGCGCCCATCCAGGTGCTGGGCGCCAACGTGCTGCCCATGGAGCTGCTGGTGGTGTTCGGCGCCCTGGCCATGATGCTGCTGGTGGAAGTCTTCAACCGCAAGTCCATCTACGGCAAGGCCTTCGTCGCCACGTCCAACGACCGCGACGCCGCCGGCCTGATGGGCATCAACACGGGCATGGTGATCACGTTTTCCTACGCGCTGTCCTCGTTGACGGCCGCGTTCGCCGGCGTGCTGGTCGCGCCCCTGACCCTGACTGGCGCCACCATGGGCGCGGTGCTGGGCCTGAAAGCCTTCGCCGTCGCCATCATCGGCGGCCTGTCCAGCGGGATGGGCGTGGTGGTGGGCGGGCTGATCCTGGGGATCGCCGAAACGACCACCGGTTTCTATCTTTCTACGGGGTACAAAGACGTGCCGGGATTGGTGCTGCTGCTGCTCGTTCTGACCTTCAAGCCCGCCGGCCTGTTCGGCAAGACCGCGATCAAGAAGGTGTAAGCGATGAAACCCTTGCACCTTTTGCTATCCATCGTGGCCGTGGCCTGCCTGGCCGCCGTGCCGCTGGGCGTGACCAACACGTACTACCTGCACCTCATCGAAACCATCATGATCTATTCGATCCTGCTGTTCGGGCTCGATATCGTGGTGGGCTATACCGGCCAGGTTTCGTTGGGCCATGCCGGCCTGTTCGGCATCGGCTCGTATGTCGCGGGCGTGCTGTTCTTCCACCTGCAGATGCCCATCTGGGTGATCCTGCCCGCCGCCATCCTGATCGCGGCGGCCTTTGGCGCGGTGCTGGCGCTGCCGGCGCTGCGCGTCACCGGACCCTATCTGGCGATGGTGACGCTGGCCTTCGGCACCATCATCCAGATCCTGATCAACGAGATGACCTTCATGACCGAAGGGCCCTTGGGCATCAAGATCCCGAAACCGTCCATCGCCGGGCACGTGCTGAACAAGAGCGAGTACTTCTGGCTGGTTGCCGCGCTGCTGGTGCTGTCGCTGATCGTGGTGCACCGCATCCTCAAGTCGCACCTGGGCCGCTCGTTCGAAGCCCTGCGCGACAGCCCCATCGCGTCGGACTGCATGGGCGTGTCGGTTTACCGGCACAAGGTGTTCGCCTTCGTGATCAGCGCCGGCTTCGCCGGCCTGGCCGGCGCGCTGTACTCGTACTCGGAACAATACATCTCGCCCAATACCTACAACTTCGAACTCACCATCCTGTTCCTGCTGGCCATCATCATGGGCGGCCGCAAGAGCCGCACGGGCGCGCTGCTGGGCGCCTCCATCATCGTGCTGCTGCCCAAGATGCTGGACGACATCTCGACCTTCAGGCTGATCGCGCTGGGCGTGGCGATCCTGGTGACCGTGGGCAGCGCCATCGCGATCTCCAAGGGCCGCACCGAACCGCGCCGCGTCGTCGTGCCGGTCGTCGGCACCATCCTGCTGGCCGTCTTCTCGTTCTGGCTGGAGGTGGTGACCGACTGGCGCCTGACGATCTTCGGCGCCATGATCCTGTTCGTCGTGTACTACCTGCCCGACGGCATCGTGGGCTTCGTGCGCAACCTGTTCTTCTCCAACCGCCGCGCCGCGCTGTCGGTCAAGTCGGATCTGGTGAAGGCGCAGGAAGCGGTGCCCGATGCGGCCAAGGGCAAGGGCGACACGCTGCTGGCGGCCAAGGGCGTACTGATGCAGTTCGGCGGCCTGAAGGCGCTGAACGAGGTCGACCTGACGGTCAAGCGCGGCACCATCCATGGCCTGATCGGACCCAACGGCTCCGGCAAGAGCACCATGATGAACGTGCTGACGGGCATCTATGTGCCGACCGCCGGCGCGGTGGAATTCTCGGGCAAGTCGCTGGTCGGCCTGGCACCGGCGGACATCGCGGAAGCCGGCATCGCGCGCACCTTCCAGAACGTGCAGCTGTTCGGCGAAATGACCGCCCTGGAGAACGTGCTGGTCGGCCTGCACCACACCTTCACCACGGGCCTGGCCGGCATCGCGCTGCGCACGTCCAAATGGAAAGGCGAGGAACAGGGCGCCCGCGCCCGCGCCATGGCGCTGCTGGAGTTCGTCGGCCTGGAATCCCTGGCCAGCGAGGAGGCGCGCAACCTGCCCTACGGCAAGCAGCGCCTGCTGGAAATCGCCCGCGCCCTGGCGCTGGATCCGCAACTGCTGCTGCTGGACGAACCCGCGGCCGGCCTGACCGCACCCGACATCGTCGAGCTGCTGGCCATCATCCGCAAGGTGCGCGACCACGGCATCACGCTGATCCTCATCGAGCACCACATGGACGTGGTGATGGGGGTGTGCGACACCGTGTCGGTGCTGGACTTCGGCCAGAAGATCGCCGAGGGCCTGCCCAACGAAGTGCAAAGCAACGCCAAGGTCATCGAGGCGTATCTGGGCGGCGCGCCCGCCTGACGCCAAGGGGACAACAAGATGCTATCGATCAAGAATCTGGAAGCGGGCTACGGCAAGGTGAAAGTGCTGCACGGCATCAGCATGGAAGTGCCGAAGGCCAAGGTGGTGACACTGATCGGCTCCAACGGCGCCGGCAAGACCACCACGATGCGGGCGCTGTCCGGCATGATCCGCCCCACCGCGGGCGAGGTCACGCTGAGCGGCAAGCGCATCGACGGGCTGGAATCCCACCGCATCGCGCGGCTGGGGCTGGCGCACTCGCCGGAAGGCCGGCGCGTGTTCCCGACGCTGTCGGTCACCGACAACCTGCTGTTGGGCGCTTTCCCGCGCCTGACGGGCAGTCGGCCGAAGGGCGACGTGCAGTCCGACCTGGGCCGCGCCATGGATTTGTTTCCTCGTCTGAAGGAGCGACGCGATCAGCTGGCCGGCACTTTGTCCGGCGGAGAGCAGCAGATGCTAGCCATGGCGCGCGCGGTGATGCTGAATCCCGAACTGGTGCTGCTGGACGAGCCTTCGATGGGGCTGGCGCCGATCCTGGTGGAAGAAGTTTTCCGGATCATTGCGCGGCTCAAGGACGAGGGCGTGACGATGCTGCTGGTGGAACAGTTTGCTGCGGCGGCGTTGAATGTGGCGGATTATGGGTATGTGCTGGAGAACGGGCGGATTTCCGTGCATGGGAGCGCGGATAAGTTGAAGCATGATCCAGCTGTTGTTGCGGCTTATTTGG
The DNA here is from genome assembly GCF_013267355.1 of Achromobacter pestifer. NCBI lineage: Bacteria > Pseudomonadati > Pseudomonadota > Betaproteobacteria > Burkholderiales > Alcaligenaceae > Achromobacter > Achromobacter pestifer. The sequence continues at coordinate 2,941,044 of NZ_CP053985.1, read as the reverse complement.
GTGGGTCGCATTAGGGATGTGCTGCGCGGCGGGCGTTCTTTCTATTGACGCCTGCCACGTCGGGGACGCGCGCTGCGCGGGGCAACGATTGCGGTCCGGAGCCTTCGCTCCGGACTTCCCCGTCGTCATCGTCGTCCAGGCCTACGGCCTTCCCTTCCGATTCCCTCGGGCTTATCGACGCCCCGCGCAGTGCGCGTCCCCGACGCGGCAGGCTGTGCTGTTTGAATCTTCACGGGCGCTGGGGCGAGCTGTGTGCTTGGCGTTTTTTTCCGCATCGGGGTGTGGTGGCGTGTCTTGCGGGGCCCGCCCCAGGCCGGCCGCGCGGGCGGCCTTTTGGGGCTTACGCGGTGTCTTGCGTCACGTGATGGCGCTGCGCGCAATGGCTGCGACTGTGCCATCACGTCTGCTCTGCATCTGCACTTCAACTCCGGTGCTGGATGGGCGGCGCGCGCGAGATACTCTGCATGCGCAAGCCACCGCCCACCGCGCGCCGCCCATCACCGCCCCACCCCCAGGACGGTGATGCCATCAGAAAGCAGCTGCCTGCATTCGCGCCAGCGACTACCATCGAAATCTAAAAAATTACGTATGTCCTTTACGGCCGCCCGCGCGGCCGTAAAGGACGGGCAGCTCAAGACTCGACACTGACCACGGATCTAACGGCGCAGCGACCCAAGACGTACGTAGCCTGTCGTCGCGTGCGGCGTGGCGGCTCGCAACCTCGATGCGCCCGAGGGAATCCGAAGGAGTCGCCGAAGGCGAGGACGAGGATGACGACGGGGCAGTCCGGAGCGAACGCTCCGGACCGCAATCGTGGGCGCGAGCCGCCACGCCGCACGCGACGACAGGCGGCCTACGAACAAGGCCACCCGCCAATAGAACATCAACAACCCATCAACGATCAAACAATCGTCAACGTCACATCAATATTGCCCCGGGTAGCATTCGAATAAGGGCAAACGATATGCGCCGCAGCGACCAGCTTCTCGGCCTCGGCCCGCTCCATCCCCGGCAACGAAATCTTCAACTCGACTTCAATCCCAAACCCCGTAGGAATACCCCCGATCCCAACAGCGCCATCGATCGTCGCATTCGACGGCATCGCGATCTTGTCGCGGCCGGCGACGAATTTCATGGCGCCCATGAAGCACGCCGAATAGCCCACGGCGAACAGCTGTTCCGGATTGGTGCCGGCCGCGCCCGCGCCGCCCAGTTCCTTCGGCGTGGTCAGCTTGACGTTCAGGTTGCCGTCGTCCGTGGCGCCCGTGCCTTCACGGCCGCCGGTGACGTGCGCATGGGCGCGGTACAGCACTTTTTCGATAGACATGATGCGTTTCCTTGAATGGAAAGTGGTGGTTGGACTGCCAGGCCTGGCGGGAGCATCCCGCGGCGACCCTTACTAATTAAATAGTGCAATATTAAATAGCGCACTATTTATTGAACCTAGCAATAGCGGGCATGGCCCGCCACTTCAAAGACTTGCGCTCAGCTTCTCCCGCAGCGCATGCAGCGTTTTCATCATACCTTGCGCCTCTTCCAGCGAACATTGCGCGGCGCCCGCGATCGAATGCGGCACGGCTTCGGCCTGCGCGCGCAGTTCGCGGCCCTGGCGTGTCAGGCCGACGATCACCTGGCGCTCGTCTTCCACAGAGCGCTTGCGCGTCACCAGGCCCGCTGCTTCCAGCCGCTTGAGCAGCGGCGTCAGCGTAGCGGAATCCAGGAACAGGCGCTCGCCGATATCCGTCACCGTAATCTCGTCGCCCTCCCACAGCACCAGCATCACCAAGTACTGCGGATAGGTCAGGTCCAGCCCGCGCAGCAGCTTGCGATACACCTTGTTCATCGCCAGCGAAGTCGAGTACAGCGCGAAGCACAGCTGGCTGTCCAGCAGCAGCGGATTGAATGCGGCTTTGGCTTTGGATCGGGATTTCATTGCGCAATATTAAATAGCGCACTATTCATCGTCAAGGACTTTTTTGATCGCACAGCCGACGCCTCAGGCCGGCTCGCCCTCGGCTACGCTGCGATCCGACCCGTATTGTTTCAGGCCGTCCAGGTCCAGCACCCGGACCGCGCCGTATTCCACATTGAGCAGGCCGGCTTCCTCCAGCTTGCGCAGCGCCTGATTGGCGCGTTGCCGCGATACCCGGGCCAGATAGCCTACCTCTTCCTGGGTAATGGCCAGGCGCATGCCCATGCCGGGATACAGCAAAGGGTTGAAGAGCTCGGCCAAGCAGCGGGCCACGCGCGCATCCGGATCCAGCAGGCGGTCGTACTCCGCCTTGCCGATGAACTGCGCCACGCGCTCGTTCAATTGGTGGAGCAGATAGCGGTTGAATGGGATGCTGCTATCCAGCAGCCAATCGAACGTGGCGGCCGGCAGGCGCGCCACCACCGAATCCCGCAGCGCAACGATGTCGTACTTGCGGATCTCGCGCTTGAGCAGCGAGCCCTCGCCGATCCAGCCCCCCGCGGGCACGCCGGTCAGCGAAGCCACCTTGCCTTCGGCGTTGCCCACCGACACCTTGACCAGTCCCGCCAGCACCCCTATCCAAGCCTGTGCGAGTTCACCTTTGCGCTCTATGATCGAGCCGGCAACCACCTGCTGCACGGTAAGGTCCCGTTCGACGCGTTCTTGCTGATCGCGGCTGAGCACGCGAAACCACGCGGCGGCGAGTTGCAGGGAGTCGGCTAGCTGCATCGGGAATACCCTAAAAGTTCCTTGAATGTCGCGATGGTGACAGTTGGTAGCAACCCAACCTTATACCTTAACTCCTGCCGTAAATCTAAAACCAACTGGTCAAGCGCTTCATCGCCACCGCCGCTCTTGCGGACTGCTGGCCCGATGCGTCCAAACCGGAGGAGACATCGTGGCACATACATCGCCCGCATCTGCACGGATGCCGGCTGCGCTGGATACCTTTCCAGCGCTGCTGTTCACGCATGCCAGCGTTCGCGGGTCGCGGCCCGCCATACGCGAAAAAGATCTGGGGATCTGGCAAACCCTTACGTGGTCCGAAGTGGCGGAGCATGTCCGGCACGTCGCGCATGGCTTGGCCGCACTGGGCATCAAGCCCGGCATGCACGTGGCCGTCATCGGCGAGAACCGCCCGCGCCTGTACATGGCCATGATGGCCGCGCAGTCGCTGGGCGCGATCCCTGTGCCGCTCTATCAAGACGCCGTCGCCCAGGAAATGGTCTACGTGCTGCAGGACGCCGAGATCAGCGTGGCCATCGTCGAAGACCAGGAACAGGTCGACAAGATGCTCGAAGTCCTCGAGCAATGCCCTGCGCTCAAGCACGTGGTGTACGACGATCCGCGCGGCCTGCGCCACTACACCGATCCCATGCTTCGCTCGTATGAACAGCTGGAAGAGCTCGGCCGCGAGTACGCCGGCCAGCATCCGGACTTCTTCGAGCAAGCCGTCGCCGCCGTGCAGCCGCAAGACCCGGCCGCCATGTTCTACACCTCGGGCACCACCGGCAAGCCGAAGGGCGTGGTGCTCACGCACCATGCGCTGATCGACCGCGCGCGCGCCGTGTCCGAGATGGAAAAACTGACCGACCAGGAAGACGTGCTGGCCTATCTGCCGCCCGCCTGGATCGGCCAGAACATGTTCTCGTACACGCAGCTGCTGGTCACGGGCTTTACCGTGAACCATCCCGAATCGCCCGACACCGTGTCGATCGACATGCGCGACATCGGGCCGACCTATTACTTCGCGCCGCCGCGCGTGCTCGAAGGCCTGCTGACGCATGTGATGATCCGCATGGAAGACGCAGGACTGATCAAGCGCAAGCTGTTCGCCGCCTGCATGAAGCTCGCGCGCCGCGTAGGCACCAGGATCCTCGACGGCGAGCAAGTCGGCGCCTGGGACCGCATGCGCTACGCGCTGGGCAACGTGATGATCTACGGCCCGCTGCGCAACGCGCTGGGCATGAGCCGGGTGCGCGTGGCCTACACCGCGGGCGAGGCCATCGGCCCCGACCTGTTCGTGTTCTACCGGTCCATCGGCATCAACCTCAAGCAGCTCTACGGCTCGACCGAAACCTCGGTGTTCGTCTGCGTGCAGCCCGACGGCAAGGTGCGCGACGACACCGTGGGCCCGCCCGTCGAAGGCGTGGAGATCCGCGTGGCCGACAACGGCGAGATCCTGGTCAAGAGCCCCGGCCTGTTCAAGGAGTACTACCGCAACCCCGAGGCGACTGCCGAGGCGCGCAGCGCCGACGGCTGGTTCCACACGGGCGATGCGGGCTATCTGGACACCGACGGTCAGCTGAAGATCATCGACCGCGCCAAGGACGTGGGCAAGCTCGCCAACGGCAGCCTGTTCGCGCCCAAGTACATCGAGAACAAGCTCAAGTTCTTCCAGCACATCAAGGAAGCGGTCGCCTTCGGCGCCAACCGCGAAGATGTGTGCGCCTTCATCAACATCGACCTGGAAGCCGTGGGCAACTGGGCCGAGCGCCGCGGCATGCCCTATGCCGGCTACACCGACCTGGCTTCCAAGGACGAGGTCTACCAGCTGATCGCGGAATGCGTGGAACAGGTCAACGCCGATCTGGCCACCGATCCCAAGCTGTCGGCCTCGCAGATCGGCCGCTTCCTCATCCTGCACAAGGAACTGGATCCCGACGACGACGAACTGACCCGCACGCGCAAGGTGCGCCGCGCGTTCATCGCGCAGAAGTACGGCGTGCTGATCGACGCGCTCTTTGGCGGCAAGCAGTCGCAATTCATCGAAACCGAAGTGAAGTTCGAAGACGGACGCACCGGCAAGATCTCGGCGGACCTGAAGATCCGCCCGGTCAAGACGTTTCCCGCCATAACCGCCAAGGCCGCGTAGAGATCATGAGCAACAACGACCGCGACCAGCGCATCGGCGACGTCATGCTGGACATGCAGAACATCTCCCTGTCCTTTGGCGGCGTGAAGGCGCTGACGGACATTTCCTTCAACGTGCGCGAACACGAGATCCGCGCCATCATCGGCCCCAACGGCGCCGGCAAGAGCTCAATGCTCAACGTCATCAACGGCGTCTACACGCCGCAGCAAGGCGGCATCGCCTTCCGCGGCGAGCGTTTCTCGCGCATGAACCCGCGCCGCGCCGCCGAAATGGGCATCGCCCGCACGTTCCAGAACCTGGCGCTGTTCAAGGGCATGAGCGTGCTGGACAACATCATGACCGGCCGCAACCTGCGCATGAAGTGCGGGCTGCTGGCGCAGGCCTTCCGCCTGGGCCCGGCCGAGCGCGAAGAGATCAAGCACCGCGAGTTCGTCGAGAACATCGTCGACTTCCTGGAAATCCAGGCCTACCGCAAGACGCCCGTGGGCCGCCTGCCCTATGGCCTGCAAAAGCGCGTGGACCTGGGCCGCGCGCTGGCGATGGAGCCGCGCCTGCTGTTGCTGGACGAACCCATGGCCGGCATGAACATCGAAGAGAAGCAGGACATGAGCCGCTTCATCCTGGATGTGAACGACGAGTTCGGCACCACCATCGTGCTGATCGAGCACGACATGGGCGTGGTCATGGACATCTCGGACCGCGTCGTGGTGCTGGACTACGGCAAGAAGATCGGCGACGGCAAGCCGGACGAGGTTCGTGCAAACGAAGACGTGATCCGCGCCTACCTCGGCGTGTCGCACTAAGGCGGACAGACATGGGATTTTTTCTAGAGACCTTATTCGGCGGCCTGATGAGCGGCATGCTGTACGCGCTGATCGGCCTGGGCTTCGTGCTGATCTTCAAGGCGTCGGGCGTCTTCAACTTCGCGCAGGGCGCGATGGTGCTGGTCGCTGCGCTGTCCATGGCCCGCTTCTCGGAGTGGCTGCCGCGCTGGTTCGGCTTTGACAACATGATCCTGGCCAACGTGCTGGCCTTCATCGTCAGCGCCATCGTGATGTTCCTGCTGGCGGTCGCCATCGAGCGCTTCGTGCTGCGCCACCTGGTCAACCAGGAGGCCACCACCCTGCTGATGGCGACGCTGGGCATCAGCTACTTCCTGGATGGCCTGGGCCAGATCACGTTCGGCAGCTCGGTGTACTCCATCAACGTGGGCATGCCCAAGGATCCGCTGATGATTCTGGAATCCGTCTTCGAAGGCGGGTTGCTGATCAACCTGGAAGACCTGACGGCGGCGGTGATCGCCGCCCTGCTGGTGGCCGCGCTGGCGCTGTTCTTCCAGTACACCTCGACCGGCCGCGCCCTGCGCGCGGTGGCCGACGACCACCAGGCCGCGCAATCCATCGGCATTCCGCTGAACCGCATCTGGGTGATCGTCTGGAGCGTGGCGGGGCTGGTGGCGCTGGTGGCGGGGATCATCTGGGGCTCGAAGTTCGGCGTGCAGTTCACGCTGTCCACCGCGGCGCTGCGGGCGCTGCCGGTGGTGATCCTGGGCGGCCTGACCTCGGTGCCGGGCGCCATTCTGGGCGGCCTGATCATCGGCGTCGGCGAAAAGCTGTCCGAGGTCTATCTGGGGTCGCTGGTAGGCGGCGGTATCGAAATCTGGTTCGCCTATGTGCTGGCGCTGGTGTTCCTGCTGTTCCGTCCGCAAGGGCTGTTCGGCGAGAAGATCATCGACCGTGTCTGAGCCCACAGGCCCTCTAGGATAAAAACATGTTCTATCGCGAAAACGGCCAATTCAAGACCAGCTATCGCGCTGACCAGCAGATCTTCCCGATCCGCCAGGACCGCATCTTCATCTGGCTGCTGCTGGCGGTGGCGTTCGTCGCCATCCCGGCCATGGCCAGCGACTATCTGCTGCGCGCCATCCTGATTCCGTTCCTGATCCTGGCGCTGGCCGCCGTGGGCCTGAACATCCTGGTGGGTTATTGCGGCCAGATCTCGCTGGGCACCGGCGCCTTCATGGCGGTGGGCGCCTATGCGGCCTGGAACTTCGGCGTGCGCTTTCCCGGCATGCCGCTGGTCGTCCAGATCCTGCTGGGAGGGTTCTTCGCCACCATCGTGGGCGTGATCTTCGGCATACCCAGCCTGCGCATCCGCGGCCTGTATCTGGCGGTGGCGACGCTGGCCGCGCAGTTCTTCGTGGACTGGGCGTTCCTGCGCATCCCCTTCTTCACCAACTACTCGTCGTCCGGCAACGTGTCTGTGCCGCCGCTGACGGCCTTCGGCCTGCCGGTGCAGAGCGCGCTGGAAAAGTATCTGTTCGTGCTGATCCTGGTGGTCGTCTTCAGCCTGCTGGCCAAGAACCTGGTGCGCGGCGCCATCGGCCGGCAGTGGATGGCGATCCGCGACATGGACGTGGCGGCTTCCGTCATCGGCATCCGCCCCATGTACGCCAAGCTCACGGCCTTCGCGGTCAGCTCGTTCATCGTCGGCGTGGCCGGGGCCTTGTGGGGCTACATCCACCTGGGCTCCTGGGAACCGCTGGCGTTCGACCTGACGCGCTCGTTCCAGCTGCTGTTCATGGTGATCATCGGCGGGCTGGGCTCCATCATCGGCAGCTTCTTCGGCGCGGCGTTCATTGTGCTGGTGCCGGTGGCGCTGTCCAACATCCCGCATGCGCTGGGCATCCCGCTGTCGGTGGACACAGCGGCGCACATCGAACACATGGTGTTCGGCGCGCTGATCGTGTTCTTCCTGATTGCCGAACCGCACGGGCTGGCCAGGCTGTGGAGCATCGGCAAGGAGAAGCTGCGCATCTGGCCGTTCCCCCATTGATTTCGCATTGATTTCCGCGGTCCGCGGCGGCACAAGCGCGACGGACCCGCCCTGAATACCCGGCTCAAGACCGGGCCAATCCCGGTGTCCCAGGGTTACTGACCCAAGCACCACGCAGGAGGTAAATGGAGATGAAGCGTCTTAACCTGAAGTTGGCGGCAGCTTTGATGGCCGCAGCCGGCGCCGCAGGCGCCGTGGCCACGCCGGCGATGGCGGCGGAAGAGCAGTTCGTTCCGTTGCTGGTGTATCGCACCGGGTCCTTCGCCCCCTTGGGCATTCCCTGGGCCGACGGCAAGCTGGACTACCTGAAGCTGGTCAACGAACGCGATGGCGGCGTCAACGGCGTCAAGATCACGTACGAAGAGTGCGAAACCGCCTACGCCACCGACCGCGGCGTGGAATGCTACGAGCGTCTGAAGGGCAAGGGCACGGGCGCATCGGGCTTCGACACCCAGTCCACCGGCATCACTTTCGCCGTCAGCGACAAGGCCATGGTCGACAAGGTGCCGGTCGAAACGATGGGCTACGGCCTGTCGCAATCTGTCGACGGCAGCGTGTTCGAATGGAACTTCCCGCTGCTGGGCACGTACTGGACCGCCGCTGACGTGATGATCCAGGACATCGCCAAGAAAGAAGGCGGCATGGACAAGCTCAAGGGCAAGAAGATCGCCCTGGTCTACCACGACTCGCCGTATGGCAAGGAGCCGATCCCCCTGCTGCAGAAGCGCGCGGCCAAGGAAGGCTTCGAGCTGGTGCTCTATCCCGTGACCGCCCCCGGCGTGGAACAGAAGTCCACCTGGCTGCAGATCCGCCAGGCGCGCCCCAACTACGTGCTGCTGTGGAGCGCCGGCATCATGACGCCGACCGCGATCCGCGAAGCCCAGGCCAGCGGCTATCCGCGAGACAAGATGTACGCCATCTGGTGGGCCGGCTCCGAAGGCGACGTGAAGGACCTGGGCGATGTCGCCAAGGGCTACAACGCCATCACCGTGCACAACAGCGGCGCCGAGCACGACAAGGTCTACGACGACCTGAAGAAGTTCGTCTACGACAAGGGCCAGGGCTCGGACAAGACCGGCAAGACCACGCTGGGCACCATCGCCCACACCCGCGGCATGATGATCTCGATGCTGCAGGTGGAAGCGATCCGCGCCGCGCAGGAGAAGTACGGCAAGGGCAAGGCGCTGACGCCCGAGCAGGTCCGCTGGGGCTTCGAGAACCTGAACCTGACGCAGGAAAAGCTGGACAAGCTGGGCTTCGGCCAGATCATGCGTCCGGTCAAGACCTCGTGCAGCAACCACAAGGGCGACGACTGGGCCCGCATCGTGCAGTGGGACGGCGCGAAATTCAAGGTGGTCTCCGACTGGTATCAGTCGGACAAGACCATCCTGGACCCGATGGTCAAGGAAGGCGCAGCGAAGTACGCCAAGGAAAAGAACATCACGCCCCGCGTTTGCGAGAACTGATGTGAACCGGCCGCCGGTCCCGGATAACGGGGCCGGCGGCCACCAAGCCGCAGGAACAGCCATGACCGCTGCAACGACTTCCGCAGTACCCGCAGACACCCCCAAGGTGCTGCTCGACGTGAACGGCATCGAGGTGATCTACAACCACGTGATCCTGGTGCTCAAGGGCGTTTCCCTGCAAGTGCCGGAAGGCAAGATCGTGGCCTTGCTGGGCGCCAACGGCGCAGGCAAGACCACGACGTTGCGCGCCATTTCGAACCTGCTCAAGGGCGAGCGCGGCGACGTCACCAAGGGCCATATCCAGTACCGCGACCAGCGCATCGAAAAGCTGTCGCCGGCGGAATTGGTCAAGCGCGGCGTGGTGCAGGTGATGGAGGGCCGGCATTGCTTTGCCCACCTGACCATCGAGGAAAACCTGCTGACCGGCGCCTATACGCGCAGCATGAGCCGCGGCGATACCGCGGCGGCGCTGGAACGCGTCTACCAGTACTTCCCGCGCCTGAAGCAGCGCCGTACCAGCCAGTCCGGCTACACCTCGGGCGGTGAACAGCAGATGACCGCCATTGGCCGCGCGCTGATGGCCAACCCCAACATGATCTTGCTGGACGAGCCTTCCATGGGCCTGGCGCCGCAGATCGTCGAGGAAATCTTCGAGATCGTGCGCGACCTGAACCAGCGCGAACGCGTCAGCTTCCTGCTCGCGGAGCAGAACACCAACATTGCGCTGCGCTATGCCGACTACGGCTACATCCTCGAAAACGGCCGCGTGATGATGGACGGGGCCGCATCGGACCTCGCCCAGAACGAGGACGTGAAGGAGTTCTACCTGGGCATATCCAGCGGCGAACGCAAGAGTTTCCGCGACAACAAGTTCTACCGCCGGCGCAAGCGCTGGCTGGCGTGATTCCTGGCATACGAGAGGGTGTGATCCCATGTCCGAGTTTTTCGATGTTCTGGAAACCAGAGCGCCCGAGCAACGCGAGCGCGAGCTGATGGCCGCCCTGCCCGGCGCGATCGCCCGGGCCGTTGCGCGGGCGCCGGCCATCGCCGAGCAGCTGCGCGGCATCGACCCCGCCACCATCACGTCGCGAGCGGCGCTGGCGAGCCTGCCGGTGCTGCGCAAGCACGAACTGCTGGAACGCCAGCAGCACAGCCGTGACGATGCGGCAGCGCCTGCCGGGCCGCAAAAGGCCTTCGGCGGCTTCTCCGCCATCGGCTGGGGCGAGGCGATGCGCGTGTTCGCGTCCCCCGGCCCCATCTATGAGCCGGAAAGCGCGCGCGGCGACTATTGGCGCTTTGCCCGCGCCCTGCACGCCGCGGGATTCCGCGCCGGCGAGCTGGCCTACAACTGCTTTTCCTATCACTTCACGCCTGCGGGCTCCATGATGGAAACCGCGGCGCACGCCGTGGGCTGCACCGTGTTTCCGGGCGGCACCGGGCAGACCGAGCAACAGGTGCGCGCGATCCAGGATCTGGCGCCCACCGGTTATACCGGCACGCCCAGCTTCCTCAAGATCATCCTTGAGAAAGCCGACGAGCTGGGCGTGAAGCTGGATTCGCTGCGCCGCGCGCTGGTGTCCGGCGAAGCCTTCCCGCCGTCCCTGCGCGACTGGCTGGCCGCGCGCGGCATCGACGGCTACCAGGCCTACGGCAGCGCCGACCTGGGCATGGTCGCGTTTGAAACGCCGGCGCGCGAGGGCCTGGTGCTGGGCGAGGACATCATCGTCGATATCGTGCGCCCCGGCACCGGCGAACCCCTGCCTGATGGGGAAGTGGGCGAGGTCGTGGTCACGACCTTGAACCCGGACTATCCGCTGGTGCGCTTCGGCACCGGCGACCTGTCCGCGGTCATGCCCGGCATTTCGCCTTGCGGGCGCACCAACACCCGCATCAAGGGCTGGATGGGGCGCGCGGACCAGACCACCAAGGTGCGCGGCATGTTCGTGCATCCGTCGCAGGTGGCCGACGTGGCGCGCCGCCATCCCGAGATCCTGCGCGCGCGGCTGGTGATCAGCGGCAGCACGGGTTCCGACCGCATGGTGCTCAAAGTGGAATCGCGCGTTCGCAGCGAAGAGCTGGGCAAGCGCATCGCGGAGTCGGTGCGCGACGTGACCAAGCTGCGCAGCGACGTGGAATGGGTGGATGCGGACGGCCTGCCGAACGACGGCAAGGTCATCGACGATATCCGCACCTACGAGTAAGCGGGACGGCTCGCGGCCTCACGCGGCCGCGAGCAGCGCCAGCACGCCCTTGGCCAGCATGGCCACGGCCACCGCGCCGGCAAACAGCGCAAAGCTCTGCTGCAAGCGCCGCGGGGGAAAGCGGTCAGCCACCTTGCGCCCGCCCAGCATGCCCAACACCGCCGCCGCCGTAAAAGGCGCGGCGATGCGCCAGTCCAGGTGCCCACCCGCCGCCGCGGCCGCGACGCCGCTGGCGGACACCAACGCGATCACCGCCAGCGAAGTGCCCACGATGGCCTGCATGGTCAGGTCGGTAGCGCGCCGCAGCGCGGGCACGATGACGAAGCCGCCCCCCACGCCCAAAAGGCCGGACAGAAATCCCGCGATCAGCCCCGCGCCCGTCAAGGCGCGCGCGCAGGGCGCGGTCCAGCGCAGCCGGCCGGTGCTGGCATTGAGCTGGCAGGGCGGCGTGCGCGGCGCAGCCTGCGCCGCCGGCTTGTTGCCCTGGTTCCACATGCGCCACGCCACCATGCCCAGCACGCCGGCGAAGATGATGGCCAGCGGCGCGTTGGGCAGGCGCCGCGCCGCCCACAGGCCCAGCGGCGACACGACGATGCCGGTAACAGCCATGAAGCCCGCCGCGCGATAGCGGACCTGCCCTTTGCGCAGCCCCAGCGCCGCGCCCAGCGCGGCCGACAGCCCCACCGCCAGCAAGGCGATGGGCGCGGCCTGCGACACCTGCAGATGCAGGCCGAAGACCAGCAGAGGCACCGCCATGATGGCGCCGCCCGCGCCGGTCAGCCCGAGTATCAGGCCCACGCACGCCCCCAGCGCCGCGCTGGCGGCCAGCACCGTATCGATCATGGAGGCGCTCAGTTACCCAGCGGGCGGGCCAGCCACTCGCGGCCCTTGAGCATGCCGTTCCAGTAGATCCAGGGCAGCAGCGTGGCCTTGAGGAACCAGGCGCTCTTGCGCGGCACGGTCGGGTCCAGCGGAAAGGTGGGCAGCAGCTTGCCGCCGTAGCCGAACTCGGCCAGCACGATGCGGCCGCGCTCCACCGTCAGCGGGCAGGAGCCGTAGCCGTCGTACTTGACCGGCATGGCGTGGCCTTCGCGCAGCGCCAGCAGGTTCTCTGCCACCGTGACGATCTGCTTGCGCGCGGCCGCGGCGGTCTTGGCATTGCTGGTGCAGATGCCGTCACCCAATCCGAACACATTGCCATAGCGCGGATGCAGCAGCGTGGCGGGGTCCACCTCGCACCAGCCGGTGGCGTCCGCCAGCGCGCTGTTCCGCAAGAAATCGTGCGGAACCTGCGGCGGCACCGCGTGCAGCATGTCGAAGGATTTCTCCACGCGCGTCACCACGCCGTCGGCGTTCTTGAGATCGAACCAGGCCTTGCGCGCCGCGCCGTCCACCGCCACCAGCGCCGAATTGAAAGCCAGCGCGATGCCGTAGCTTTCGACATAGCGCATCAGCGGCGGAACAAACGTCGGCACGCCGAACAGCGCCGCGCCGGCCAAGTCGAACTCCACGTCGATGCGGTCCAGCACGCCGGTGCGCTTCCAGTGGTCGCAGGCCAGGTACATGGCCTTCTGCGGCGCCCCGGCGCATTTGATGGGCATGGCAGGCTGCGTGAACAGCGCCTGCCCGCCCTTCAGTCCGCGCACCAGCTCCCAGGTATAGGGCGCCAGGTCATAGCGGTAATTGGAGCTGACGCCGTTCTTGCCCAGCGTGTCGGCCAAGCCCTCGATCTTGTCCCATGCCAGGCGCAGGCCGGGGCAGACGATCAGTTGCTGGTAGCTCACCGCCCGGCCGTCGGACAGCAGCACGCGGTTGGCCTCGGGTTCGAATCCAGCCGCGGCCGCTTGCAGCCAGGTGGCGCGCCTGGGCATGACGGCGCGGGTCGGCCGCACGGTCTTGGCGATGTCGAAGGCGCCGCCGCCTACCAGCGTCCAGGCCGGCTGGTAGTAGTGCTTGTCGCTGGGTTCGATGACGCCGATCCGCAGGTCCGGACGGCGGCGCAGCAGGCTGGCGGTGACGCCTATGCCCGCCGATCCGCCGCCCACCACCACCACATCGAAATCGCGCTGCGCCTCTGCTGTCGGCATGCTTGTCTCCTTGCCGGTCTACCGGCTTTTGAATTTTTCCAAAACTGAAAATATTGCCATGCCTGCCGCCATGGCGGCCACGAAGATCAAGGCCTCGGGCACGCCGGCCGCCGCAGCCACCAGCGCCGGCCCCGGGCAGAAGCCGGCCAGGCCCCACCCCGCGCCGAACGCCAGGCTGCCCACGGCCAGGCGCAAGTCCACCTGCGTGGCGGCGGGCCAGCGCAGCGGTTCGCCCGACAGGCTGACGCGGCGGCGGCGCAAGAACGCAAAGCCCGCCGCCGTGACCAGCACGGCGCCGCCCATGACGAAGGCCAGCGACGGATCCCAGGCGCCGGCCAGGTCCAGGAAGCCCAGCACCTTGGCCGGATTGGCCATGCCGGAAATGATGAGGCCCAGCCCGAAGACCAGGCCCGACGCGAAGGCGATCAATGCAACCATGTCAGAGTCCCCCCAGATGGCGGGTGGCGTAGACCACGGCGAAACCCGCGGCCATGAACAAGGCGGTCGCGCTGAGCGAGCGGCGCGATCCGCGCGACACGCCGCAGACGCCGTGGCCGCTGGTGCAGCCCGAGGCATAGCGCGTGCCGATGCCGACCAGCAGGCCCGCCACGATCAGGCGCGTCGTGCCGGCCTCCACCACGACGGGAGGCAAGGCGCTGCCCAGGCGGTACAGCCAGGGCGATGCGAACAAGCCGATCAGAAAGGCCAGCCGCCACATGCCGCCGCGCTCGGGCTGAAACAGGCCGCCCAGGATGCCGCTGATGCCCGCGATGCGCCCCGCGCCCGCCATCAGCAGCACGGCGGCCGCGCCGATCAGCAGGCCGCCCGCGCCCGCGGACCAGGGAGTGAAGGCGGACCAGTCCAGGTTCACTTGAGTGACTCCATCGCGCGGCCGCAGTACAAACTGGATAACGTCTTCATGACCTGGCTGACTTCGAAACTGGCCATCTGGTAGTAGACGTATTTGCCCTCGCGCCGCGTTGCGACCAGGCCTTCATCGCGCAGCACGCCCAGTTGCTGGGACAGCGTGGGCTGGTGGATGCCGGTCAGCGATTCGAGTTCGCTCACATTGCGTTCGTTCTGGACCAGTTGGCACAGCAGCAGCAGGCGGTCTTCGTTGGCCAGGGCCTTGAGCAGGGCGCAGGCCTGGGAGGCGGATTCGCGCAAGACGGCGACTTCGCACTCGGTAAGGGCGTCGTTCATTTGATGCGTATCAATCGGCGTGGGAGAGTTTGATCATTATATTGACCAATATAATATCCAACAATATTATTGAAATACATATAGTGTTTCATCGTGCAGCGACTCGCTGCGACGCGAGCGTCCATGTTTCCCCAGATCCAGGCTTTCTTCGATTCCGTCACCGCGACGGTCACCTATGTTGTGCATGAACCCGCGCCGGGCCGCGCCTGCGCCATCATCGACTCGGTACTGGACTACGACCCCAAGTCCGGCCGCAGCAGCACTGCAAGCGCCGATCAGGTGGCGGACTACGTGCGCCAGCACGGCCTGAAGACCGAATGGCTGCTGGAAACCCATGCCCATGCCGATCACCTGTCGGCGGCGCCCTACCTGCAGCGGCAGCTCGGCGGGGTCATCGCCATCGGCCAGAGCATCCAGACCGTGCAGGGCGTGTTCAAGAAGATCTTCAACCTGGAGCCGGAATTCCAGCTGGACGGCTCGCAGTTCGGCCATCTGTTCGCCGACGGCGAGACCTTTCGCATCGGCGCGCTGACGGCGCAGGCCATCCACGTGCCCGGCCACACGCCGGCCGACATGGCCTACCTGATCGGCGACGCGGCCTTCGTCGGCGACACGCTGTTCATGCCGGACGTGGGCACGGCGCGCTGCGACTTCCCCGGCGGCGATGCCCATCAGCTATACCGTTCCATCCAGCGTCTGTTGAGCCTGCCCGCCGACACGCGGCTGCACATGTGCCACGACTACCCGCCCGCCGGCCGCGTAGCGTCCTGGCAGACCACGGTGGCCGAACAGCGCCGCGCCAACATCCACGTGCGCGACGGGATCGGCGAGGACGACTTCGTGGCCATGCGCACGCGGCGCGACGCCACCCTCTCCATGCCCACCCTGATCCTGCCCGCCATCCAGGTGAACATCCGCGCCGGCCACTTCCCGCCGCCCGAGGACAACGGCGTACGCTACCTGAAGATCCCGGTCGACGCGCTCTGAACGCGGGGCGGCAAGCGCCGCGGTCCGGGCTTGCGCACCCGGGGCTTATCCCGCAAGATCGTCCGATCGCAGAATTGCCGATCAGACGGATCCCCCATGTTTGCAGAAGCCGAAGCCGACCCCAGCCTGTCCAAGGAAGAATTCAAGCCGCTGGAAGCGAAGCTGCGCGTCGCCTTGCTGAACGCGCAGTACCAGCGCCTGCAGAAGGCCGACAAGACGCTGCTGGTGGTCATCGCCGGCATAGACGGCGCCGGCAAGGGCGCCACCGTCAACCTGCTGAACGAATGGATGGATCCGCGCCACATCAAGACGCTGGCCTACGGGCCGCGCGAAGGCGCCGCGCTGGAGCGTCCGCCGTTCTGGCGCTACTGGAACGACCTGCCGCCCAAGGGCAGCACCGGCATCGTGTTCGGCTCCTGGTACGCGCCGCTGCTGCTCGAGGCGACGCGCAAGAAGCCTGACCAGAACAGCATCGAGGCGCAGGCCGCCGCGATCCGCCACTTCGAGGCCATGCTGGCCGCCGAAGGCGTGCAGATCGTCAAGCTCTGGTTCCATTTGTCGGCCAAGGCGCAGAAAGAGCGGGCCGAGCGCCTGCTGGCCAGCCCCGAGACCTCCTGGCAGGTCAGTCCCATCGACCTGAAGGTCCACAAGAAGTACGACCGCATCCGCAACGCCGGCCAGGTGGTGCTGAACCGCACGGACAGCGGCCACGCCCCCTGGGTCGTGATCCCCAGCGCGGACGAGGGCATGCGCGCGGCGCGCACGGCCGAAGCGGTGCTGGCCGCCATGCGCCAGCGCGGCGTGCCGCGCATCCCGGCCGCCTTCGTGGCGCACGCCCGCTCCACGCGCGTCGTCGACCGCCTGGGCGAGCTGGACTACGACGCCAAGACCGACAAGGACGACTACGAATCCGAGCTGGGCCTGCTGCAAGGCCGGCTGGCGCGGGCGGCGCGTTCAAAGAAGTTCCAGGAGCGCTCGCTGGTGCTGGTGTTCGAAGGCCAGGACGCGGCCGGCAAGGGCGGCGCGATCCGGCGCGTGACGCATGCGCTGGATGCGCGCCAATTCGACATCACGCCCGTGGCCGCGCCCAACAGCGAGGAACTGGCCCGGCCCTATCTGTGGCGCTTCTGGCGCCACGTGCCGCGCCACGACCGCATCGCGATCTTCGACCGCTCCTGGTACGGCCGCGTGCTGGTCGAGCGCGTCGAAAAACTGACCGCGCCCGCCTGCTGGCGCCGCGCCTACGCCGAGATCAACGACTTCGAGGGGCAACTGGCCGCCAGCGGCGCGCTGGTGCTGAAATTCTGGCTGGCCGTGACGCCGGAGGTGCAGCTGGAGCGCTTCAAGGAGCGCGAGAGTTCGCCCTTCAAGAACTTCAAGATCACGGCCGACGACTGGCGCAACCGCGACAAATGGAAAGACTACGCGGATGCCGCCAACGAGATGCTGGCGCGCACCGACGTTGCGCATGCGCCGTGGCATCTGGTGTCGGCCAACGACAAGCGCTACGCTCGATTGCAAGTGCTGCGACACATCGTCGAAGCCATGGAAGACCAACTCTGAATCCCGCCTGGAGGCCGCAAGCCATGAGTACCGCAGAAATCCGCCCCATCGTCGCCGCCGACTTCGAAGCTTGGCTGCCGCTGTGGAAGGGCTACCAGGACTTCTACCGCGTCAGCATCGACGACGCCGTCACGCGCAACACTTGGGCGCGCTTCCTGGACCCCGCCGAACCCATGCACGCCGCGCTGGCCTACGACAGCGGCCGAGCGGTCGGCATGGTGCACTGGATCTTCCACCGCTCCACCTGGACCGCGGGCGACTACTGCTACCTGCAGGACCTGTACGTGGACCCAGACGTGCGCGGCACCGGCGCCGGCCGCAAGCTGATCGAACACGTGTACGCGCAGGCCGCCGCCGCCAACTGCTCGCGCGTGTACTGGCTGACGCATGAAACCAACGCCACCGCCATCCAGCTCTACGACCGCATCGCCGACCGCTCGGGCTTCATCCAGTACCGCAAGGTGATGCCGTGAGCGCGCGCGACCCCAACTGTCCGCTTTGCCAGGAAGACGGAGGCACGCTGCTGTGGCGCGGCCCGCACCTGCGCATCATCGAGGTGGACGACGCCGATTATCCGGGCTTCACGCGGGTGGTCTGGAACGGTCACCTGGCCGAGATGACCAGCTTGTCCACCCATGGCCGCGATCTGCTGATGCGGGCCGTGTATGTGGTGGAGGAAGCGCAGCAATCGGTCCTCGCGCCGGACAAGATCAACCTGGCTTCGCTAGGCAACATGGTGCCCCATCTGCACTGGCACGTGATCCCGCGCTGGCGCGGCGACCGCCACTTTCCCGATCCGATCTGGGCGGCGCCGCGCATCGCCGCCGGCGCGGAATCCGCCGAATGGCAGGAACGCCAGGCGCGCGTGCAGGCACTGCTGCCGCGCTACCGCGACCGGCTGGTCGAGGCCATGAACGCCCTGCTCTGGCACTGAGCCGCCGCCCGCCTCAGGCGGCGCGCGCAGCCCCCCGCAGTTCCGCCAGCCAGCCGGCATAGGCCTGTTCAACCAGACCGGCTGTGCGTTCGGCGGAAAACAGGCCTTGCCCCCGGATCAGCTCGCGGCCCGCATCGCCCATGCGGCGGCGCAACCCCGGGTCGGCCAGCAGGCTTTCCAGCGCCGCCGCCAGCGCCGCAGGATCGCCGGGCGGCACCAACAGGCCGGTCACGCCCGCCTGCATGGTTTCTGGCACGCCGCCCACGTCGGTGCCAATGACCGGCACCCCCATGGCCGCGGCCTCGATGAAGACGGTGCCCAGAGCCTCGCGCAGCGTCGGCAGCGCAAACACGTCGAAGGCGGTCAGGACATTGCCGATGTCGTCGCGTCGGCCGGTGAAATGCACGCGCCGAGCCAGGCCCAATGCCTCCACCTGCGCCTGCAGCTGCCCCGCCATGGGCTGGCCCTCGCCCACCAGCACCAGATGCGCCTGCGCAAACGTGGCGGCGATACGGTGAAAAGCGTCGATCAGGTCGCAATGCCCTTTGTCCGCCCGCATGACGGCCACGCAGCCGACCACCAGCGCATCCTCCGGCAGGCCGAGTTCACGCCTGACGCAGACGCCGCTATGCACCTGGGGCAGCACCACGGGCGAATGGATGGTGGCGATGGCCTCCGGCCGCGCGCCGCCGTCCAGCAGCTGGCCGCGCACGTAGCGGCTGACGGCGATGACGCGATGCGCCAGCCAGGTATAGGCGTAGAGGGAATTGATGGGCTTGGCCAGATGCCGCGTGCGCACGATGAGAGGCGTGCCGGCCAGGCGTGCCGCGATGGCGCCCAGGACCGTGTCGCGGCGGCTGTGCGTATTGACCACGTCGAAGCGCCCGCGGCGCAACAGCCGGCGCACGAACGCGACGCCGCGCGTGAAGTTGAGCGGGCCATCCATGGGAATGAGGTGCACCGTGAAACCGGCCTCGCGCAAGCGCGTGCCCAGTTCCGCCTCCGGCTGGCAGACCGCTTCCAGATGATGGCCGCGCTCGCGCATGGCTATCATTTCCTTATAGATGCAGAACTCCTGGCCGCCGAACGAGGTGGCCGCTTCGGTGTGCAGGATGCGCAGGCGCGCGTCGGGGCCGGGCCGGCCCTGGTGGGATTCAATGGGATTCGGCATGATCAGGTTTGGCCGCCTTGGGTGGCGTCCGCGTCGCTCCAGCAACGGCCCTGCGACAGCAGGTAGGCTTCCAGGTAGGCGATGTCTTCCTGCTCCAGCGCCGCCGCGCCCACGCTGGCGCAGTCGCGCGGGCATTCGGCAGCGTGCAGCCGGCCATCGGACCAGACGCGCGCGGAACCGGTGCGGGATAGATCGAAGCGCGCCCCGGCCCGCGCCCAGCCCAGCAGGCGTGTGCTGGGGATCAGTTGCCGGGTCTGATAGACGCCGTGAGGGCTCTGGGTCGCAGGCGCCATGAGCGCATCGCCGACATCCACCAGGCGGCTCGCGGCGCCGGGCGTGGCGGGCGTGTAGGTCAATACCGTAAGAGGGCGTAATGGCATTTGGCTAGCAAGAGTCGCCAGGCGGCCTTGCAAGCCACGGACTGGTCGGGATTCGAGGGAGAGTTTGGTCGCCGGACAAGCAACGCCAACAATTCGACGCTGATGAGCTGTTTTTTCAAATAAATGAAAGAAGTTCGACGAAGTAGAAGAATCCCGAAAAAATAATTCAGGTAAAATTCAGGAATGAAACGCGCATCTTATCAAAACGTAAGCAAGGGCGGTACTGCATGAGTTTCCAGGCCGTCCCTCCCCAAAAGCCGGTCTCGTTCCTGCAATCGTTCCTCCGCTCCGAAGCGCTGGGCGGCTATGTCCTGATGCTGGCCGCGCTGGTCGCGCTGGTGGTGGCCAACAGCCCGGCCGCGCCCGCCTATTTCAGCCTGCTGGAAACCAAGCTCGGCTTCCAGGCGGGTCCGGTCCTGCTCAAGGAAACCGTGCTGCACTGGATCAACGACGGCCTGATGGCGGTGTTCTTCCTGCTGGTCGGGCTCGAGATCAAGCGTGAAGTCCTGGACGGCCAGTTGCGCGGCGCCGCCCGCATCGTGCTGCCCGGCATCGCCGCCCTGGGCGGCATGGCGCTGCCGGCGCTGATCTACGTGCTGATCAACTATGGCAGCCCCGGCACCTTGCGCGGCTGGGCCATTCCGGCCGCGACCGACATCGCCTTCGCGCTGGGCATCCTGGCGCTATTGGGCAGCCGCGTGCCGACCTCGCTGAAGATCTTCCTGACGGCGCTGGCCATCCTGGACGACCTGGGCGCCATCGTCATCATCGCCTTGTTCTATACCGCCGAACTCAATGTGTTCGCGTTGAGCATGGCGGGCGCCCTGCTCGCCTGCCTGTTCTGCCTGAACCGCGCCGGCGTGCTGCGCCTGACGCCCTACCTGCTGATCGGCGCCGTGCTGTGGTACTTCGTCCTGAAGTCCGGTGTGCATGCCACGCTGGCCGGCGTGGCGCTGGCGCTGACCATTCCGCTGCGCCCGCAGAACCAGGGCCATCCGGGCGCGCATTCGCCCCTGCATGCGCTGGAACATGCGCTGCACAAGCCGGTCGCCCTGCTGATCGTGCCCATTTTCGGCTTCGCCAACGCTGGCGTGTCGTTCGCCGGCATGGGCCTGGGCAGCCTGGCGCAGCCCGTGCCCATGGGGGTGGCGCTGGGCCTGTTCCTGGGCAAGCAGCTGGGCGTATTCGGCTTTTCCTGGCTGGCCATCAAGAGCGGCATCGCCACGCTGCCGCGCCATGCCAGCTACATGCAGCTGTATGGCGTGTCGCTGCTGTGCGGCATCGGCTTCACCATGAGCCTGTTCATCGGCGCCCTGGCGTTCACCGATCCGGCCGCCATCGACGCCACCAAGATCGGGGTGCTGACGGGTTCGCTGGTGTCCGCCGTGGTCGGCTTCCTGGTGCTGCGCGCCTGCGGCAAGCGCGCCGGCGCCGCGGAAAATCCTTGAGCGCGGATTGAATATGGACGGCGGGCGCTAAAGTAGCGGGATCCGCCACCCGCCCTGGAGCCGCCATGAAACCGTCCGCCATCGCCGTGCAACGCGTCTACGAGGGCTTGGGCCCGGAAGGCAGCTACCGGGCGCTGGTGGACCGCATGTGGCCGCGCGGACTGCGCAAGGCGGACCTGCACCTGGACGAATGGGCGCGCGACATCGCGCCCACCCTGGAACTGTGCAAATGGTTCAGCCACATCGAGGATCGCTGGGAAGAATTCCGCCAGCGCTACCAGGCCGAACTCGCTGAACCCGAACAGCAGGCCCGCATGGCCGCCTTGCTGGAAGCCGCTGGCGAGCGCCCACTGACGCTGCTGTACGGCGCCCGCAACACCGAACACAACCAGGCCGTCGTGCTGCGCGACGTCCTGCAGGACTATGTCCGGCATCACCGCAGGCGCAAGCAGGCCTGAGCCGCCGCCCGCGTTGCGTTCAGCCTGCTCTAATCCTGCGGCGCTACCATCAAGCCATGCTCCCCGCATCCGTGGGCCACAGGGCACGGCCCGGCCCACCGGCAATCCCAACCCGGAGGTTCCAGCATGCATAACCTGAATGGAAAAGTCGCCGTCGTCACCGGCGCTGCCAGCGGCATCGGCAAGGAAATCGCCCTCACCCTCGCACGCGCCGGCGCGGCCGTCGCCATCGCGGACCTGAACCAGGCGGGCGCCGACGCCGTCGCCCGCGACATCGAGCAGGCCGGCGGCAAGGCCATGGGCGTCGCGATGGACGTCACCAGCGAAGAGGCCGTAAACCAGGGCATCGACCGCGTTGCCGCCGCCTACGGCAGCATCGACATCCTGATATCGAACGCGGGCATCCAGATCGTGAACCCGATCGAGAACTTCGCATTCTCGGACTGGAAGAAGATGCAGGCGATCCATGTGGACGGCGCATTCCTCACGACCAAGGCGGCGCTCAAGCACATGTACAAGGGCGACCGCGGTGGCGTGGTCATCTACATGGGCTCGGTCCATTCGCACGAGGCCTCGCCGCTGAAGTCCGCCTACGTGGCCGCCAAGCACGCCCTGCTGGGCCTGGCGCGCGTGCTGGCCAAGGAAGGCGCGGCGCACAACGTGCGCTCGCACGTCATCTGCCCGGGCTTCGTGCGCACGCCGCTGGTGGAAAAGCAAATCCCCGAACAGGCGAAGGAACTGGGGATCAGTGAAGAAGACGTGGTGAAGAAGGTCATGCTGGGCGACACGGTCGACGGCGTGTTCACCACGGTCGAGGACGTGGCGCAGACCGCCCTGTTCCTGGCCGCCTTCCCCAGCGCCGCCTTCACCGGCCAGTCCTTCGTGGTCAGCCACGGCTGGTACATGCAGTAGTGCGGCAAGCAACGCCTCTTGCCCCGCGGTCTTTGATACCCTAGCCCGCTTTGTGGACCGGCGCGCAATCGCGCGCCGGCAGCCTGCCTTGAGGAACCTCATGTCTTTCAGCTCCGACGCCTGGACGCGCAACGCCGCGCTGTACGAAAAAACACGCGACATGCCGTTCAATCAGGAACTGGCCAGCGGCCAGCTCGACGAGAACGCATTCAAGCATTACATGATCCAGGACGCGCACTACCTGGTGGCCTTCGGACGCGCGCTGGCCATCGCTTCGGCCAAGGCCGACGACGCCGACGGCGTGGTGCAGTTCGCGGACGCGGCCAAGGGCGCCGTCGTCGCTGAACGCACGCTGCACGCCGGCTTCCTGAAGCAGTTCGGCATTGATAGCGCCACCTTCGAAGCCACGCCGCTCACACCGGCCTGCCACCACTACACCAGCTTCCTGATCGCCACCGCCTGGAGCGCCCCATACCCGGTGGCGCTGGCGGCCCTGCTGCCGTGCTTCTGGATCTATGCCGAAATCGGCCGCGAGATCCATGCGCGGGCGGCGCAACCCAATCCCTACGCGGCCTGGATCGAGGCCTATGCCTGCGAGGATTTCCACGCCCTGGTGCGCCGGGTCATCACCACGGTCGACCGCGTTGCCGAAAAGGCGTCCGCCGAAACACTGGAACAGATGCACGCTGCCTACACCCGCGCCGCG
Organism: Achromobacter pestifer; assembly: GCF_013267355.1. NCBI lineage: Bacteria > Pseudomonadati > Pseudomonadota > Betaproteobacteria > Burkholderiales > Alcaligenaceae > Achromobacter > Achromobacter pestifer. Next base: position 2,917,846 of record NZ_CP053985.1, on the reverse strand, counting down.
CAGCTGGAATGGATGTTCTGGGATTCGGCATACCGGCAGGACGGCTGGCCAGTCTGAGCCGGCACAGCCCTCGGGCGCGCGTTTTCTTTTCGTACGCGCGCGCCCCCGCATCTAGAACTGATAGCGCGTGCTCAGCAGGAAACTGCGCGGCGTGCCGTAGTAATTGCCGCCATTGTTGCCCTCCAGCGAATCGAAATAGCGCTTGTCGAACAGGTTGTTCACGTTCAGCTGGAAGTCCAGCTGGCGGTTCACCCGATAGCCCGCCACCAGGTCGACCACCGCATAAGGCGATTGCGTGATCACGTACCCGGCGCTGCGGGTCAGCGACTGCGTCGTGATCTTGCTTTGCGCGCGCACCGCTGCGCCGACCCGCCACTTTTCAAACTCCCCCGGCAAGTGATACATCGCCGACACTTTGAACTGGTGCTGCGGGATATAGCTGGCGTATGGCTGGCCGGACGCGCTGTCCACGCCGCCGCTTGAGACCTTGGCCCGGGTATACGAATAGCCGATCCCCACATTCAAGCGCGGCAGCAATTCGCCGTTGATGTCGATCTCCACCCCTTCGCTCTTTACCTCTCCAACGGCGCGGTAGCAATTGGTGGCCACAAAGCACGATGGGATGTCCGTGACGGCTTGCGGCAGGTTCGTCTGCGTGGTCGAGAACAGCGCAATGGCGGCGTTGACGCGTTCATCCAGGTAGCTGCCCTTCAGGCCGATTTCGTAATTGGTGCCTTCCACCGGCTTGAGCACGGTACCGGACGTGTCCAGGTAGTACTGCGGCTTGAAGATGCTGGAATAGCTGGCGTAGACCGAATGGTTGTCGTTCAGGTCATAGGTCAGCGCGGCATAGGGCGTGAAGTGGGCATCTTCGCCGAACTTGCGCTGGCTGCTCCAGCTGCCTTGGGTCTGCTTGTTGTCGAAGTCGAACCAATCCATGCGGGCGCCCAGGATCATGCTCAATGGATCGGCCAGGCGGAAGCGGCCCGTGGCATAGAGCGAGGTCAGCTCGGAGCGCTGGTCACGCCGCCACATCGTATCTTTGACGAAGTCCTGGCGGCGAATGGAATCCGGATCCCAGGTGGAGGGGTCGACGCCCGAGACCATCAGGTAGCCGCCTGGCTCGTTCAGGTAGCTGTAGCCGTTGTCGAGCCAATGATCGTTGCGGTAGCTCGCGCCCACCGCGATGTCATGCTCGCGGCCGAACAGCATGATCGGGCCTTGCGCGGACAGGTCGAAGCTGCGCTGCTTCTTGTCGTAGTCATAGCGGCCTCCCATCACGTCGTACACGTTGCCGCTCAGGCCGCTGTCGCTGGCGACGAAGTACGCGCCGTCCAGCGACGATTTGCCATTGACGCCCCGGGCCGCCGCGCGCGCGATCCACCCGTTTTCGAAGGTGTGCTTCAGTTCGGCGAACAGGCTGTATTCGCTCTTGTCCCAATAGCTCCATGACGGCGAAAAGCGGCGCGACCGCCGGATATCCAGCGGCGACCCATCCACCGCGGTGGGCACGCCCATCCATTCGGAGCCGGGGTTGTCTTCGCGGTTGGAATGCCCACCCAGCGTCAGTACGGTGTTCGCGGTCAGGTCGATGTCCACCACGCCGTAGTACAGCTGCTTGCGGCTGCTGTAGCCGTCGGTGAAGTAGTCCCGGGATTGCTGCGACGTCACGAAGCGTCCGCGCACCGAACCGCTGTCGTTCAGCGGTCCGCTGGCGTCGAATTCGCCCGAGAAGTTGTTCCACGAGCCCGCGCGCGCGGTGGCAATGAATTGCGCGGCGTCGGTCGGCTGCTTGCGCACGAAGTTGATGGTGCCGGAAGGGTCGCCCATGCCGGTCATCAGGCCAGTGGGGCCGCGCACGACTTCCACGTGGTCGTACATGGCCGTGGTGCTGTAGGTGGACGTGTCCGTCTCGTACGACAGGGGCAGGCCGTCCATCAGGAAAGTGTTGATGGTGAAGCCGCGCGAAAAATAGCGCGACCGGTCATTGCTCCAGTGGTTGACCGTGATGCCGGTGGTGCTGTTGGCGACGTCGTCGATCGTCTGCATGGCGAAGTCGTCCAGTTTCTGCCGGGTGACCACGCTGACGGATTGCGGCGTTTCCTGGATGGTCAGCGGCAGCTTGGTCGCCGTGCTCATGGCGCCGGTGGTGTAGGAACCCGTGTCCTCGGTGATCGAATTGCCTTTGCCCACGACGGTGATGGTGTTCATCATCACGCTGTTGGCGTCCTCGCCGCGCGACACCGACACATTGCTGCCCGACCGTTCAAACACCAACCCGGACCCTGCCAGCAGCGCCCGCAAGGCCTGGTCCGGCGTCAGTTGTCCCGCCACGGCGGGCGCCTTGAGTCCCCGCACCGTATCGGGCGCATACGCCAGTTCCAGCGAAGCCTGCGTCGCCAGTTGCGTCAAAGCGCCTTCCAAGGATTGCGCGGGGATGTTCACGGACAGCGGCGCTTCCTGCGCGTGGGCCTCACGCTGCGGCATGGCCAGCGCCAGCATCAAGGACAGGGCCAGCACAGTCAGCCCGCGCGTCGGCGCGACAAGGCGCGATGTGCCGCGCAGGGTGGATCCAGAGGGTATACGGTTCACGGGACTAGCGTTCCTGGAGGGGTCTTGAGACAAGGCGCGCCAGTCAGCCCGTTACGGAAGACGCTGGCGTAGCCACGGCATCGGATCGATGCCCTTGGAGGACAAGACGCCTGTCGCGGACAAATCCCTGATGGAGAAACGCGATTGAATGGTAACCATTCGTAATTGAACCAGCTGGCGCAAGGCCTGCAGGAAGCTAGCGGCGCACGATCAGGGCCGAGCCGTCCGCGCCGCTTTGCACGCGCACAGGCGCAATCGCGGGCAGCAAATCCAGGAAGGCACCGGGATTATCGACACTGAACACGCCTGAAATCCGCATCGCGGCCACATCGTCCCCCGACACGCGGATCGGCGCGTGGCCGTAGCGGTTCATTTCGGAAACGGCTTCCGACAACGGCACGTCGCGGAATACCGCCCTGCCGCGCTGCCAGGCCAGCAGATTTGCCACGTCCAGTTTTTCGGACGGCGACAAGCGGCCATCCTGCTCCATGCGCGTGCCCTGCCCCGCAGCCAGCAGTACCTGGCTGCGGTTCCACCAAGGGCCGGCCTGGACCGCCACCGTGCCCGAATCCACGGCCACGCGGACAACGTCGCCGTCACGCCGGACGTTGAAGCGCGTGCCCGTCACGCGGATCGTCGCGCCGCCGGCCTCGACGTAGAACGGCCGGCTGGCATCCGGCGTCACCGAAAACGTCGCCTCTCCCGCCTTGAGTTCCACCACTCGCCGATCGGCATACAGCGCCACCGACAATTGCGTGGCCGTGTTCAGATCGACGAGGGATGCATCAGGCAACGACACTTGCTGACGTTGCCCCGCCCGTGTTGCGTATTGCGCCGCATAGCCGGGATCGTCTCCGCCCCATCGCGGCAACACCACCCCCGCGACCACGGCAGCGGCACCGGCCACGGCCAACCCTGCCACCAAGCGCCGGCGCCCCGGCGTGCGCCGGCGGGCCGCGGCTTGCGGCTCCCCCGTCAGCGCGCGCAGCCGATCCTGCCCCAATTGGGCGCTGGCATTCCAGATGCCGCGCGCGCGGCGCAACTCCAGATCGTGCGAGGGATGCGCCTGCCGCCATGCTTCGAACTGCCGTCGCTCGGCCTGGCTCATCTGTTGCGAATGCTCGCGGGCGAACCAATAGGCGGCCGCGTCCCGAGGATCGGTCAAGGTGTCTGGGTCGATGGGATCTGTCATTGCGCGGCGGATCAATCCGGGCAGAAGTGTTTCAGCTGTTCGCGGACTTCTCGCGTGGCGTCCATGATATAGCGCTCGACCGTATTGAGCGCCAGCCCCATCCGCATTGCGACTTCGGGCTGCGAGTAACCCTCGAGCCGGCACCAGACATAGGCTTGCCGCTTCTTCAGCGGCAGGCTCGCCAGAGCGCATTCCAGCGCGTCGGCCAATTGGCGGGCACGCACGCTGGACTCCGGGTCATGCCACTGCGCCGGATCGTCGGCCGCCCATGCCTCCAGCGACACTTCGTCCTGGCGCGTCTGCCGCCGGATCTCGCTGATCAACCGGTTCTGCGCCGCGCGGCGCAAATAGGATTTGCCATTCACCACGCCGCTGCTGCCGCCGCTCAGCAGGCCGGCCATCACATCCTGCGCGGCGTCCTCTGCATCGCTAGGTCGTGAATTGCGCTTGGCCCACGCGCCCATCAACTCGCCGTAGTGGGCGAGCCAAGCTTTCAGGCTGCTGGGGGGACGGGACATGGCGGCAAGCGCGGCGGATGTGGACGGCCGCAATATTAACAATGATTCTCACTTCGAATTTACTGATGTTGCCGCTGTGCACCGTCGGCGCGCAGTGCCTGCTATGCCAAAATCGCGCCCATGCCTACCGATAATCGCCTCATCCCGAACGCCCTCGGCGCCCAGACGTCGCAACTTCCCGACGCCTGGGCCGCCGCCTTTGCGCCTCGCGCGGTCGCCGAGGCCCTGGCCGCCGTGACCGCTCATGTGGAAAAGCGCCTGGGCGAAGGCGCGACCGTCTATCCCGCCACACCGTTCCGTGCCCTGCACGGCCTGGCTCCGGCCGACGTGCGGGTGGTGATCCTGGGACAGGACCCGTACCATGGCCCCGGCCAGGCCCAGGGCCTGGCCTTCTCGGTGCCGGACGACTGCAAGCGGCCGCCCAGCCTGCGCAATATCTTCAATGAGATCGCCCAGGAATATCCAGGCAGCCGCGTGCCCGCCGGCAACGACCTGAGCAGTTGGGCGGATCAGGGCGTGCTGCTGCTGAATACCGCGCTGACCGTGGAAGACGGCCAGCCCGCCTCGCATGCCAAGCGCGGCTGGGAAACGGTGACGGACGCGTTGATCGCCCTGGTCGCGCGCGACCCGTCGCCCAAGGTTTTCATGCTCTGGGGCGCCCATGCCCAGGCCAAGCGGGCGTTGCTCCCTGACAACAGTGGCCACTTGGTCCTGATGTCCAACCATCCCTCCCCTCTGTCCGCCAGAAGGCCCCCAGTGCCCTTCCTGGGCTGCGGCCATTTCCTGGCCACCAATCAGTGGCTGACCAACCAAGGGAAAAACCCTATTGATTGGGAGCTGGACAAAAAAATAATTCCCATGCAGAGTGAATTCGGGTTATGATCGCCGCACTGCACAAAACGAGTTCGGCATTTACCGCCTTGATTTAGCGGAAGTTTTCGCAGTTTGCCGGGTAACACAGCCCCGGCCCCATGCCGAACTATCATCGATTCCTGACCTCCTTTCCTTTCGCCCTGCGTTCCACTCAGTACACGAGAACGCGCCACGCGCACGGTTGATTCGGTCGGCACGATGCTCCATCAACCGTCGCCTGGATCCGGCCGCCTAATCCTTTGGCCCGACCAAGCACTGCGTCGCATTGATTGCGGCAAGGGAAAGTAATGTCTTTCGAAAACCTGGGTCTTGCGCCCGCTCTGTTGTCGGCCGTCCAAGAAGCTGGCTTCTCCACCCCCACCCCCGTCCAAGCGTCCGCCATTCCGCAAGCGCTGGCTGGCCACGACCTGATGGTGTCCTCGCAAACGGGTAGCGGCAAGACCGCGGCCTTCATGCTGCCGGCCCTGCACCGCATCGCCCAGATGCCCGCCAACAAGGGCGTCGGCGTGCAAGTGCTGGTGCTGACCCCGACCCGCGAACTGGCCCTGCAAGTCACGGACGCCACCGCCACCTACGGCCGCAAGCTGGCCGACCTGCGCACCGCCACCGTCGTGGGCGGCATGCCCTACGGCGCGCAGCTGAAGGCGCTGTCGCGCCGCGTGGACGTGCTGGTCGCCACCCCCGGCCGCCTGATCGACCACCTGAACTCGGGCCGCGTCAAACTGAACACCGTGCACACGCTGGTGCTGGACGAAGCCGACCGCATGCTGGACATGGGCTTCATCGAAGACATCGAAACCATCGTCGGCCGCCTGCCGGAAGACCGTCAGACGCTGCTGTTCTCGGCCACGCTGGACGGCACGATCGCCAAGCTGGCGGCGCGCATGATGCGCGATCCGCAGCGCATCGAATTGGCCAGCGCCAAGGAAAAGCACACCAACATCACGCAAAGCCTGCTGTACGCGGACGATGCCAGCCACAAGATGCAATTGCTGGACCACGTGCTGCGCGATGCCGCGCTGGATCAGGCCATCGTCTTCACGTCGACCAAGCGCGGCGCCGATGACCTGGCCGACCGCCTGGCCGACCAAGGCTTTGCCGCCGCCGCCCTGCACGGCGACATGAACCAGCGCCAACGCACCCGCACGCTGTCGCAACTGCAGCGCGGCCAACTGCGCATCCTGGTCGCCACCGACGTGGCCGCCCGCGGCATCGACGTGCAAGGCATCAGCCACGCCGTCAACTTCGACCTGCCGATGCAAGCCGAAGACTACGTGCACCGCATCGGCCGTACCGGCCGCGCTGGCCGCAGCGGCCTGGCCTTCACGCTGGCCACGCACTCCGAGCGCCACAAGGTCCGTCGCATCGAGCACTACATCGGCCAATCGATCACCCCTGAAGTGATCGCCGGCCTGGAACCCAAGCGCACCCCGCGTCCCTCGACCGGCGGCGGCAAGCCCTCTTTCGGTAAGCGTCCCGGCGGCGGCTATCAAGGCAACCGCGAAGGCCGTTCCTTCGGCGGCCCGCGTGGCGAATACAAGCCGCGTGAAGGCGGTTACCAAGGCAATCGCGACAGCGCCCCGCGCGAAGGCGGCTACCAAGGCAATCGTCCGTTCGGCGATCGTCCGGCCCGCTCCTTCAGCGATCGCCCCAGCTTCGGCGACCGCCCGCAGCGTGAAGGCGGCTACCAGGGCAACCGTCCCTTCGGTGACCGTCCCCAGCGCGAAGGCGGCTTCCGTGGCGGCGACCGCGATTCGCGTCCCAGCTTCGGCGACCGTCCCAGCTATGGCGACCGCCCCCAGCGCGATGCCCGTCCGTTCAACGAACGCGGCCCCCGTGAAGGCGGTTTCCGCGGCGGCGACCGTGACTCGCGCCCCAGCTTCAGCGATCGTCCGAGCTTCGGCGACCGCCCCAGCTTCGGCGACCGTCCGCAACGTGAAGGCGGCTTCCGCGGCGGCGACCGCCCCGAAGGCGGTTTCCGTGGCAAGCCCACGTTCGACAAGCGCCCCGGCGGCCCCGCCAAGCGCTTCGCCAAGCCGGCCGATCGCCGCGGCTAATCCGCCCGCTTGAGCCCAACGCAAACCCCGCGCCTGTCGCGGGGTTTGTTTTTTGGGAAAATGTCCGCTTGTCCACGCTCCACCCGACCATGCAACGATCCGCCCCCGCCAACCTGCCCGCCCTCGCCCCCGCCGCCCAGGAACACAGCGCCGCCGCCGCCGCGCATCTGCGCGCCACGGTCGCCGCCCATGGCGGCTGGCTGTCGTTCGACCATTGGATGGCGCAGGCGCTGTACGCGCCCGGACTGGGCTACTACGCGGCCGGCAACGTCAAGCTGGCCGAGGCCGACGGCGACGTCCGCGCGCCCGCCGGCGACTTCGTCACCGCGCCTCAGCTGACCCCGCTGTTCGCCCGCACGCTGGCGCGCCAGGCCGCCCAGGTGCTGCGCCAGACGCAGACCGACACCGTGCTGGAGTTCGGCGCCGGCACCGGCGCCCTGGCCGAAGGCGTGCTGCGCGAATTGGATGCGATGGGCCTGGCCCAGACCCGCTATCTGATCCTGGAAGTGTCGGCCGACTTGCGCGCCCGCCAGGCCGAAAGGCTGGCGGCGTTTAGCGGCCGCGTGCAATGGCTGGACGCGCTGCCCCAGCGCTTCGCCGGCTGCGTGCTGGCCAACGAAGTGCTGGACGCAATGCCGGTATCGATCTTCCGCTGGAGCGACGCAGGCGAGGTGCTGGAGCGCGGCGTGGCGGTGGACGCCTCGCAAGACTTCGTCTGGGAAGACCGTCCCGCGCCGCCCACGCTGGCGGCCGCCGTCGCCGCCCGCATGCCGGCCCTGCCGGGCTACGTGTCCGAGATCAATCTGCAAGGCGAAGCCTGGATCGCCGCCATGGGCGGCTGGCTGGAGCGCGGCGCGGTCCTGTTGCTGGACTATGGCTTTCCGCGCAGCGAGTACTACCATCCACAGCGCGCCGGCGGCACGCTCATGTGCCACTTGCGCCATCACGCCCACGGCGACCCGTTCACCGCGCCGGGCCTGCAGGACATCACCGCCCACGTCGATTTCACCGCCATGGCGGACGCCGCGCTCGAGGCCGGCATGCAGGTCCTGGGCTACACCTCGCAAGCCCGCTTCCTGATGAACGCGGGGTTGATGGATCTGCTGGCGCAGCTGGATCCGAGCGACGTGCAGCAATACGCGCAGGCCGTGGCGCCCGTGCAGAAGCTCTTGTCCGAATCGGAGATGGGCGAACTGTTCAAGGTGCTGGCGGTGGGACGCGGCATCACCGAACCGCTGGCAGGGTTCTCGCGCGGCGACCGGCTGGGCAAGCTGTAAAGATCAGGCGGCCCGACCGGGCCGCCCGGCATCACTGCGCCCGCAGGCGCTCCAGGCGCGCGACGCGCACCTGTTCCTTGATGCGCGCCGGCTCGCCGGCGCAAGCTTTGGCGATGGCCCCCGCGTCCACGCCGCGCACGACCGCCACGCGCGACTGCCAGGCCGCGCGATCCACGGAACGCAGCACGGCAGCCGCGTCCAGCAGATCCAGAAAACGTTCCGGCTTGCGCAGCGCATCGGCGCGCTCCATCAGCGCCAGTTGCGCGTCGGCGGGGTCACCGCCCTGTTCCGCGGCATCCAGCCCCGCCAGCACGTCCGGCAACAGCCGCGCGTAATCGTTGCATTCGGTAGGCACGCGCAGGCGGCGGCCCATGGCGTCGCGCTCAGGGCTAAGCCGGCACAGCAAGGCATAGCGGCCCGGCAACGACAAGCCCCGCGCGGCCGCGCGGTCCACGTCCGCCATGATCTGGTCCACGCCTTGCAACTCGGGCATCACGCGGGCCAGCGCGCCGCATTGTTCCAGGATGCGCAACATGCGCGATGGCGACCCCGCCATCAGGCCGCGCGACAATTCCTTCCAGACCCGCTCGGCCACCAGCGCATCGGCCTCGCCGGCCTCGACCATGCGGCGGCACAGCGCCAGGGTCTCGGGCGCCACGGAAAAATCGGCAAAGCGCGCCGCGAAGCGGGCCAGCCGCAGGATGCGCACCGGATCTTCTTCGAAGGCCTCGCCGACGTGGCGGAAGATGCGGTCGCGCACGTCAGCCGCGCCGCCCAGAGGGTCGACCAGTTTGCCGTCCTGCGTCTGCGCGATGGCATTGACGGTCAGGTCGCGGCGGCGCAGGTCTTCTTCGAGCGTGACGTCCGCGCCGGTATAGAACGTGAAGCCCTTGTAGCCCCGCCCCGACTTGCGCTCGGTGCGCGCCAGCGCGTATTCCTCTTTGCTGCGCGGATGCAGGAAGACGGGGAAGTCGCCGCCCACGGGCACGAAGCCGCGCCGCGCCATGTCCTCGGGCGTGGCGCCCACCACGACCCAGTCGTGGTCGCCGGGCGTCAGGCCGAGCAGCGCATCGCGCACCGCTCCGCCCACGATATAGACCTGCAGGCCGTCCGTGGCCGGATCCCGCGTCATGGAATCGAGGTGCTTTCCGCGCCCAGCGGCACGATGTTGCCCAGGCGTTCCTTCAGGGACTGGGGCTGGCCGGTGAACATGGCCGCGTAATACACCGAGTTGGACATTACGTTCTTGACGTAGGTACGCGTCTCGTTGAACGGGATGGTCTCGGCGAAGATGGCGCCTTCCACCGGGTGCGTGAAGGTCGAACGCCAGTTGTGCGGACGGCGCGGGCCGGCGTTATAGCCTGCGCTGGCCAGCATCTGCGAACCGTTCAGGTCGCGCAGCACCATGTTCAGGTAGTTGGTGCCGAGTTCGGTGTTGGTGTCGAAATCGTTGACGCTGTCGGGCGTGAAGTTGCTCATGCCGATCTTGCCCGCGACCCATTTGGCCGTGGCCGGCATCAGCTGCATCAGGCCGGAGGCGCCCACGTGCGAACGCGCGTCCATGATGAAGCGCGATTCCTGGCGGATCAGGCCGTAGACCCAGGCCGGGTCCAGGGCGATGGCGTTGGCCTTGGCGGTGACGCGGCCTTCGAAGGGCGCGATGAAGCGCTGGCTGAAGTCGAACTCTTTTTCGGTGCGGTCGGAGGTGTTGACCACGCGGTCGTAGATGTTCTCGGCGCGCGCCAGTTCGGCGGCGGCCATCAGTTGGCGGTCGCTCATGCCGCGCAGCGTGAAGTTCCATTCCGGCACGGCTTCGGCGCGCCAGCCCAGGCGGAACAGCTGGATCGCGCGGCGCAGGCCGGGATTGGCGCGGGCCTCGGTGATTTCCTGGTCGCTGATGGGCGCGGGGCGCGGCGGCACGGTGATGCGGCGGCCCAGTTCCTCGGCGGCCAGCTGGCCGTAGAAGTCGAAGCGGTCGGCAATGCTGGCGTAGGCGGTGGCGGCCTGTTCCTTGTTGCCGCGCGCGGCCTGGCCGCGCGCCTTCCAATAGATCCAGGACGAATCGGCCTGCTGCGAGGCAGGCATCTGGTCGATGGCGTCCATCACCCACTTCCAGTCGATCTTGGGCTGGCGCAAGGCGGCGCGCACCTTCCAGGCGGCGTTGTACTCCGTCATGCGGATGTGGCCGGCCTCGTGGTACCAGTCGTCGGCGCGACTGTCGAGATTCAGCGCGGCGACCAGCGCGTATTGGCCGCGGACCCAGGCCAGGTTCGACTTGGCCATGGACTTGGACCAGTCCCCGGACTTGCCCCATTCGCGGCGCAGGTAGGAATCGGCCACGCTGACGTCGGAACGCGCCAGGCGCGCCAGGGCGATGGTCACCAGTTCCTTCTCGTTGCGGCCCACTGGCTGACGGCTCTGGCGCGTCAGCCACTTCATGGGATCCTTCATGAGCAGGTCATAGGTTTTCAGGTCGCCCGGCTCGAACATGTACTGCGCAAACTTGCGCGCATCGGTCGTCTTGTTGGCCTCGATGGCGTCGCGCAGCTGGGGCTCCAGCTGTTCCCAGCCCATGATGCCGTCGGCGACCAGTTGGTCGTACAGCGCCCAGCAGGCGCCGCCCGGCGCGAACACGGCCGCGGCCTGCGCCGCCGTGGCACGCTGCCCGGTCATGTGCTTGGCATCGAGGATGGCGCACTCGATCTGCGCATTGCTGTTCTTCACGGGCGCGAGCTTGCGCACGGTTTCGAAGTCCCCGCTGCGGGCCGCGGCCAGCAGCCAGTCGCCGCGCAGGCGGTCGGCCAGATAGGCGTCGGAATTGCCGCTGATGAACTTCTGCAGGTCGGCGGTGGGCCGGCCGGTGGCGGGCGGGGTCCACAACTGGTAGCGCAGCAGCCAGTATTCGGGATACATGCCCAGCGGATCCGGCTTGGCCTGCGGCACCAGCGCGCCCAGCACGGACCATTGCTTGCGGTTCATGGCTTCGCGCGCCGCGACCACGGCGGCCAGCGCGGGCGTCTGGGAAGTCGGCGGCAGGCCGGCCAGCACCGCAGGCGGCACGGAAATGGCGGGTTGCGCAGCCTGCACGGCCGCCTGAGGCTGGGGCTGGGTGTTGACCGCCGCGCTGCGCTGCTGCGCGTCCACCGGCGCACAGGCCGCGGTGAACAGCGCCAGGAGCGGCAGCCAGCGGCGCAGGCCGGGAGCGGCTTCCAGAGTGGTGGCGGACCCGGATTTCCGCACGGTTTTCTGATACCGTCCGGGTTGCAGAGTCTGTGTCATGCCCTGTCCCTCATACACTGGCCCAGCACGGCGGCAATCCGCAAGTTCGTCCACGTTTTCGCCATCATTTGTCCATCCCTCTTACAGCCACCGCATGACTACGCAAAATACTCCAGAGGATACCGCAGTACCGCTACGCGCGCGATTGCGAAAACTGCGTGCCGAACTGCCGGAAGACCAGCGTAGCCGCGGCGGCCTGCTCATGCGGGCCCGCCTGTTCACTTGGCTGAATGTGGCGCGCGACGAAGCCGTGCGCGCGGGCCGCCCCGCGCCCGCCACCGTGGCCGCCTTCTGGCCCATGGCCGACGAGCCCGACCTGCGCCCCCTGCTCGAGCAATGGGTCGAAAACGGCGTGGCCGTGGCGCTGCCGGTGGTGCGCGAACGCAACGCCCCGCTGGCCTTCCTGCCCTGGACGCCGGACGCCGAATTGCGCGCCGGCCCCTACGGCATCCAGGAGCCGGTCGCCGGCGCCGAACTGCTGCCCGACGTGGTGCTGGTCCCCACCCTGGGCTATACCGAACAGGGAGACCGCCTGGGCTATGGCGGCGGCTATTACGACCGCACCCTGGCTGCGCTGCGCGAGCGCGGCCACCCCTTCATCGCCATCGGCATCGCCTGGAGCTGCGGCGAACTGGACGCCGGCTATGAACCCGCCGCCCACGACTTCCCGCTGGACGCGGTGCTGACCCAGGACGGCTGGGTGCCCCAGGCGCCGCTGGAACAAGGCGGCGCCAGCGGCACCACGCTGCACAGCTACCGCATGAACTGACGCACCAGCTTTGCTCCGCCGGCTTGCACCAAAACGGTGCACGGCCTAACATAGATAGCTAAGCCGGGTTCCATCCCGGCCCCATCACGCAGCACCCGCGCACCGTTGCGCGGCCCGCCTCGGCAGCGGCGCCCCCGGCGTCGCCCACCCATTCCCCCTGGCCAGGCTTTTCCGCGCCAGCCCGACTGACCCCGTTCCACCCGCCAGCCCCGGCCAGTCCGCGCCTGGCGCCCGCGCCATCCCCTGGCCTCAGCCGCCGCGGCGATGGCGCCGCGACGCCCTTCGGAGGATATTGGTCCTCAGGGGCGTCCCCGCCCATGCCGGCCAAGCTGGCACGCGGGTTGCTTAATCCATTGCAACCGGCCGGACATCGGCCGGACGGCGGCCGCGCGCAAGCCGGCTGCCGGCACCTGTACCGGAGGAGCCATGAAGGACAGATCAACCCGTCCCGCCGCCTATGACGAAATGCGCGACAGCGCTGGCGGCATACGCTCCCACTGCCAGGCTTTCGAGCGCTGGCATGACGAGCAGTCCGCGCAGGCCATGGCCGCGCGCCGCCTGGAGGCGGACCTGAGCTTTCGCCGGGTCGGCATCACGTTTTCGGTGGCGGGCGACGCGGCCGGCACCGAACGCCTGATCCCCTTCGACCTGATCCCGCGCATCATCCCCGCCGCCGAATGGCGCTTGCTGGAAGCCGGTCTGAAGCAGCGGGTGCGCGCGCTCAACATGTTCATCCATGACATCTACCACGGGCACGACATCGTGCGCGCGAACATCGTGCCGGCCGAACAGGTATTCCTGAATGCCCAATACCGCCCCGAGATGCAGGACGTGGACGTCGCCGAGGACATCTACTGCCATATCGCGGGGGTGGACATCGTGCGCGCCGGCGCGGGCGAGTTCTACGTGCTGGAAGACAATCTGCGCGTGCCGTCCGGCGTGTCCTACATGCTGGAAAACCGCAAGATGTCGATGCGGCTGATGCCAGACGCCTTCAGCCGCATCAAGGTGGAGCCGGTGGCGCACTACCCCGACCTGCTGCTGGACAACCTGCGCGAAGTGGCGCCGCACGGCGGCGACGATCCCACCGTGGTGGTGCTGACGCCGGGCATGTACAACTCGGCCTACTTCGAGCACGCCTTCCTGGCGCAGCAGATGGGCGTGGAACTGGTGGAAGGCCAAGACCTGTTCGTCGAGCAGAACACCGTCTACATGCGCACCACGCAGGGGCCCCGCAAGGTGGACGTGATCTACCGCCGCCTGGACGACGACTTCCTCGATCCGCTGTCGTTCCGCGCCGATTCCGCGCTGGGCGTGCCCGGCCTGCTGTCGGTGTACCGCGCCGGGCGCGTGACACTGGCCAATGCCATCGGCACGGGCATCGCCGACGACAAGTCCACCTACCTGTACGTGCCCGACATGATCCGCTTCTATCTGGGCGAGGAGCCGATACTGTCCAACGTCCCGACCTGGCGCTGCAACCGGCCGGACGAGCTGTCGCACGTGCTGGCCCACATGCACGAACTGGTGGTGAAGGAAGTCCACGGCTCGGGCGGCTACGGCATGCTGGTGGGGCCGTCGGCCTCGCGCGCGGAGGTCGATGCGTTCAAGGAACGGGTGCGCGCCAACCCCGCCAACTACATCGCGCAGCCCACGCTGGCGCTGTCCACCGTGCCGACCTACGTGGAATCGGGCGTGGCGCCGCGCCACGTGGACCTGCGCCCCTACGTGCTGTGCGGCAAGGACATCCGCACCGTGCCGGGCGGCCTGTGCCGCGTGGCGCTGACCGAGGGCTCGCTGGTGGTCAACAGCAGCCAGGGCGGCGGCACCAAGGACACCTGGGTGCTGGAGGAGAACTGAACATGCTGAGCCGAACCGCCGACAATCTGTTCTGGATGTGCCGCTACACCGAACGCGCCGAGAACACCGCCCGCATGCTGGACGTGAACCTGCAGATGTCGCTGCTGCCGCAGGACGCGCAGCGGCGCGAAGGCTCTTGGCTGGGCGTGCTGCGCATCTCCGAGCTGCAGGGCCTGTACCAGAGCAAGTACGCCTCCATCTCGCCGCACGACGTGCTGCAGTACATGGTGCGCGATCCCGAGAACCCCTCGTCCATCTACTCCTGCATGCGAGCCGCCCGCGAGAACGCGCGCGCCGTGCGCGGCAGCCTCACCACCGAGGTCTGGGAAACCTACAACACCACCTGGCTGGAATTGCTCAAGCACCTGCATACGGGCTTGCTGGAACGCAACCCGGGCGAATTCTTCGAATGGGTCAAGTTCCGCTCGCACCTGGCGCGCGGCGTCACCATCGGCACCATGCTGGAGGACGAGGCCCTGTACTTCCTGCGCATCGGCATGCACCTGGAGCGCGCCGACAACACCGCGCGCATGCTGGACGTGAAGTTCCACGAGCGCGGCGCCAACGGCCACGACGGCCGCGCCGAGCCCGCCGGCGCGGCCGCGCTGCAAAGCGAGTTCTACCGCTGGTCGGCGCTGCTCAGCTCGGTGTCGGGCCTGGAGATCTACCGCAAGGTGTACCGCGACGTCATCACCCCCGACCGCGTGGCCGAGCTGCTGATCCTGCACGGCGACATGCCGCGCTCGCTGCTGGCCTCGATGCGCGCGGTGGCCGGCGACCTGGCGCGCGTCTCCAACCAGCGTTCGACCGAAACCGAAAGGCGCGCCGGCATGCTGTGCGCGGAGCTGCAATACGGGCGCGTCGAAGACATCCTGGGCAGCGGCCTGCATCAGTACCTGGACCACTTCCTCGACCGCATCAACGATCTGGGCAACCGGATCAGCCAGGACTTCCTGGTGCCGCTGTCGGCCTAGACCGGAGACCGGAATGAAACAGATCATCACCCACCTCACCCACTACCGCTATACCGCCCCGGTCACCTACAGCATCCAGACCTTGCGCCTGACGCCGCGCGACGACGAGCACCAGCGCGTGCTGCGCTGGCACATCGAAGCCCCCGGCGAACTGGACAAGCAGGTGGACGCCTACGGCAACATCACGCACACGCTGACGCTCAACCAGCCGCATACCGACATCGAACTGCGCGTGGTGGGGCAGGTGCTGGTCGCGCCGCTTGCGCGCGGCCTGCTGGGCAGCGAGGACAGCCGCCTGCCAGTGCACGCCTATTGCGTGCAGACGCCGCTGACCCAGGCCGACGCCACCGTCATGGCCTTTGTGCGCGAGGCGCTGCCCGGCGGCCTGCACACGCCGGACGACATCCTGGCCCTGGCCACCGCGGTCAGCGACCGCGTCGCCTACGAACCCGGCACCACCGATGTCACCACCGCGGCCAACCAGGTGCTGGCCATGGGCCACGGCGTCTGCCAGGACCACGCCCACCTCTTCCTGGCCTGCGTGCGCGGCCTGGGGGTGCCGGCCCGCTACGTCAGCGGCTACCTGTACACCACCGCCGAACACGCGGCCAGCCATGCCTGGGCGGACGTCTGGCTGCCCGACGTGGGCTGGACCAGCGTGGACATCACCAACCGCCAGTTCGCCTCGGACTGCCACTGCCGGCTGGCGGTGGCGCGGGACTACGACTCGGCCTCGCCGGTGCGCGGCGTGCGCAGTGGCGGCGGCCAGGAATCCATGGAGGTCAGCGTGCAGGTCCAGACCAGCGCCCAGCAGTAACATCCCGCCGGCCGCGCCGCAATACAATGCGGCGTGGTTTTCCCTATTTCTGATCATGACCTACTGCGTAGCAGCCCGCCTTGATTCCGGCCTGGTGTTCCTGGCCGACTCCCGCACCAATGCCGGAGTCGACCAGATCAGCGTCTTCCGCAAAATGACCGTGTTCGAGCGCCCGGGCGACCGCGTCATGGTGCTGATGAGTTCGGGCAACCTGGCGGTCAGCCAGGCGGTGCTGAACGCGCTGGCCCGCCAGCACGACGAAGGCGGCGAAACCGTCTGGAACGCGCCCGACATGTTCGAGGCCACCCGCCGCGTCGGCGCGGCGGTGCGCGACGTCTATCACCACGAAGCCCCGGCACTGCGCGAGCAGGGCGTGGACTTCAACGTCAACCTGATCTTCGGCGGCCAGATCGGCGCCGAGCGCTGCCGGCTGTTCCAGGTGTATTCGGCCGGCAACTTCATCGAAGCCGGCCAGGAATGCCCGTACTTCCAGATCGGCGAAGCCAAATACGGCAAGCCCATCCTGGACCGCGTGCTGCGTCCCGACACCTCGCTGGACGAAGCCGCCAAGTGCGCCCTGATCTCCATGGACTCCACGCTGCGCTCGAACATCTCGGTGGGCTTGCCGCTGGACCTGCTGGTCTACGACACGCACTCGCTGCGCGTGACTCACTTCGCCAGCATCGACGAGCACAACGAGTACTTCCGCATGATCCGCGGCACCTGGGGCGAACGCCTGCGCCAGGTCTTCGCCGAAATCCCGGACCCGCTGTGGACCAACCCAGACGCCCCGGAATCCCTGGTGCCGCTCAGCCGCGTGCACCAGCCGTTGCGGGCGGAACCGGTGGACACGCTCGCGCCCAGCTACGCCGCGCCGCAGGTGTTGGCTGAGGATCCGGGCAAGGATCAGGCGAATTAGGGACGGGCTTTCACCTGCAGTTCTCGAAGGCCCGCGCGCAACTTGTTGCGGCGGGCTTTTTCACATGAAGGGCCACGCTTCCGTGTAAACCCTCCTTTCCATCAACCGAAACCCGGCTTGCGGAACCGCGAATTCTCATCCGGGCACGAGCGCGCCACACTGGTGTCCGGCCGTCATGCTTTGCCTTGGGGGCCCCGACAACACCACAAGGAGCGAGACATGCCCCCTACCTACGCGCGCGCGCTCAAGCGTGCGGCCTGGCCCGCGCTGGCCCTGTCCTGCCTGGTCTCTGGCACCGCCGGCGCGCAAGGCGCCTATCCCAACCATCCCATTTCGCTGGTCGTGCCGTTCGCGGCGGGCGGGCCGACCGACGTGGTGGCGCGCAGCCTGGGCGCGTCCATGTCCAAGACGCTGGGCCAGAGCATCATCATCGAAAACCGCACCGGCGCGGGCGGCACACTGGCATCGCAGCACGTGGCGCGCGCCGCGCCCGACGGCTACACCTTCCTGATCCACCACAACGGCATGGCCACCGCGCCAGCGCTGTACCGCAAGCTGTCGTTCAATCCGCTGACGGACTTCGCCTATGTCGGCCAGGTGGCCGACGTGCCCATGACGCTGCTGGGCCGCAAGGACCTGCCGGCGGACGGCATGAAGAACTTCATCCAGTACGCCAAGGAAAACGGCAACAAGATCAACCTGGCCAACGCCGGCCTGGGCGCGGTATCGCAGCTGTGCGGCATGCTCTTGCAGGAGGCGCTGGGCGTGCAGTTCACCACCGTGCCCTATGCCGGCACGGCGCCGGCCATGACCGCTTTGCTGGGCGGCCAGGTGGATGTGCTGTGCGACCAGACCACCCAGACCATTCCACAGATCAAGGCGGAACGCGTCAAGCTGTACGGCGTCACCACGCTGGACCGCATCAAGACGCTGCCCGATGCGCCGACCTTGCAGGAAAACGGTCTGAAGGGCTTCGAGGTCAAGGTGTGGCACGGCGTCTACGCGCCCAAGGGCACGCCGCCCGAAGCCGTCGCCAAGTTCAACGAAGCCTTGCGCGCCGCGCTGAAGGACCCCGCCTTCACGCAGAAGATGGCGGAACTGGGCGCCGAGATCGTGCCGGAATCCAAGCAGACGCCGCAGGGCCTGCAGACCTGGCTGCAATCCGAGGTGGACAAATGGGGTGGCATCATCCGCAAGGCGGGGGTGTACGCGGACTGACGGCACGGCGGGCGGTGGCGGTTGCCGCTGCCCGTTCATGAATATATATTCCCGTGCATGAGTACGAACGACGTAAAAAGCGCCAGGCGCGTCCTGGACATCCTGCAGTTCTTCGCCGCGACGCGGGCGCCGGCCACGCTGTCGCAGCTCGCCGCCGGGCTAGGCATCCCCAAGTCCAGCTGCCTGGCCTTGCTGGACACGCTGGAAGGCGACGGCTACGCGCATCAGACCGCGGGCCGCTATTACCTGACCCGCCGCTGGCTGAACGAGGCCCGCACGGTCGCCGAACATGACCAGTTGACCACCCGCATCCGGCCCACGCTGGAGGCGCTGCGCGACGAGCTGGGCGAGACCCTGATCCTGGCGCAACGGTCAGGCGACCACGTGGTCTACCTGGACGTGGCCGAACCCGAGCGCATCGTGCGCTTCACGGCCAGGGTCGGCCAGCAGAAGCCGCTGCACGCGTCCGCTTCCGGGCGGGCGCTGCTGGGCGCGATGCCGACCGCCGACCGGGAAGCGCTGGCCGCAAGCCTGACCCTGGACCGCTACACCGGCAAGACGGTCAAGACGCACAAGCAGCTGCTGCAATTGATCGAAGCCGAAGCCAGCCGCGGCTGGCATGTCAATCTGGCGGAACACCAGGCCGACACGCTGTCGGTCGCCGCGCCGCTGGTGCTGTACGGCGCGGTGCTGGCGCTGGTCGTGGGCGCTCCGCTGGACCGGTCCGCCGCCCGGGCCGACCTCATCGGCCAGACCCTGCTCGCGGCCAGCCGCGAACTCACGCAGCGCATCGACAGCCCGACGCCCCCCGTGCCGGCGTACTAGGCAAGTTCACAGACAACGGGGCCTTCAGCAGAGGCCCCGATCCCGCCCAGCGTCCTCCGCTGGCGGCGCCGTACTCCCCGCCCCCGCCTTCCGTCCCCCTTCCCTCTCAGGCTCAGCTGCGCAACCTGCACGCGCGGCGCAGCGCCGTGTCCGCCATCCGCTGCTGCGGGTTTACGACTAGCAAAAACCATTGCCCGCTTTCGTTCATGTCTATAAACTTTTGTTCAAGAGTACGAACGCAGACCGAATTTCCGGGTAGCGATCGCTCAAAATCCGGGTGACCGCCCGGCGCTCTCTTCTTGAAGGAAGGAACATGGCTGGCCTTTTTTACGAACAGTTTTCGCCCGGGCAGGCGTTCGAACATGCCTGGACCCGCACCCTGACCGAAATGGACAACGTGCTGTTCAGCTCCCTGACGATGAACGTGCAGCCGTTGCATCTGGACGCGCATTTCGCGGCGCAGACGGAGTTCGGCAAGCCCCTGGTCAACAGCCTGTTCACGCTGGGCCTGTTGATCGGCATGACGGTCAACGACACCACCCTGGGCACCACCGTGGCCAACCTGGGCATGACCGACGTGAACTTTCCCAAGCCGGTTTTCGCGGGCGACACCCTGCACGTGCGCACCCGCGTGCTGTCGGTGCGCGAGAGCAAATCGCGGCCCAACGCGGGCATCGTCGAATTCGAGCACACCGCACTGAACCATCGCGACGAAGTCGTGGCCACGTGCAAGCGTTCGGCCCTGATGCGCAAGCGCCCGGCCTGAGCCCGCCGCCCAGGAGGACCACAATGACCCGCTCCCTGTTGTTCGTGCCCGGCGATTCCGGGCGCAAGTTCGATCACGCGGCCGCCAGCGCCGCCGATGCCCTGATCCTGGACCTGGAAGACTCCGTCGCTCCCGACCAGAAGCCTACGGCGCGCAAGGAAGTCCGCGCCATGCTGGAGCGCCGCGCCGCGGCCAAGCAGCTGTGGGTGCGCATCAACGCGCTGGACGGCGGCGACGCCCTGGCCGATCTGGCCGCCGTGATGCCCGCCGCCCCCTACGGCATCGTGCTGCCCAAATGCGCCGGCCGCGATGGCCTCCTGCAACTGTCGCACTATCTGGACGCCTTCGAGGCCGCGGCCGGCACGGCGCCGGGCGCCACCCGCATCCTCGCCATCGTCACCGAGACCGCGCAGTCCCTGTTCGGCCTGCACGACTACCGCGACGCCACGCCGCGCCTGTGGGGGCTTTCCTGGGGCGGCGAAGACCTGGCCGCCGACGTCGGCGCGCTGCGCAACCGAGAGGCGGGCCGCTACACGGAGCCCTTCCGTCTGGCGCGCTCGCTGTGCCTGATGTCGGCCGCCGCCGCCGGCGTGCGCGCCATCGACACGGTCTGCGTCGACCTCGACGCCCCCGAAATCCTGGCAACCGAGGCCGCCGAGGCCTTCCGCGACGGTTTCGTCGGCAAGATGGCGATCCATCCGCGCCACGTCGACGCCGTCAACGCGGCGCTGAGTCCGGACGACAGCCAATTGCAGTGGGCCCGCGCGGTCATCGCGGCATTCGCCGCCAACCCGGGCGCGGGCACCCTGCGGTTGGACGGCAGGATGATCGACCGCCCGCACCTGCGCCTGGCGCGCCGCCTGCTGGGGGAGGACTGACCATGGCCGGACCGCTGCACGGCATACGCGTCATCGACATGACCAGCGTCGGCATGGGGCCCATGGCGACCCAGATGCTGGGCGACATGGGCGCCGACGTGATCAAGGTGGAATCCGCGGAGGGCGACGTGTTCCGCCACGTCACGCCGCAACGCCACGCCGCCATGAGCCATACCCATCTGAACCTGAACCGCAACAAGCGCAGCGCGGTGATCGACGCCAAGACCGCCGAGGGCCGCGCGCAGCTGGAAGCGCTGATCGGCGGCGCCGACGTGTTCATCTCCAACATGCGCGCGCCGGCCATGCGCCGCCTGGGGCTGGACTACGCCACGCTGCAGGGGCGCTTCCCGGAGCTGGTCTATTGCGCCTGCTACGGCTATTCGGAGCAAGGCCCCTACGCGGGACGCGCCGCCATCGACGACACCATCCAGGCCGCGTCCGGCATGGCCTGGCTGCAAGGCGGCGCGGGCGCCGAGGCGCCGCGCTACGTCAATTCCGTGGTCGCCGACAAGGTGGTGGCGCTGTACGTGGCCAACGCCGTGACCAGCGCCCTGCTGGCGCGCGAACGCGGCGCGGGCGGCCAGGCCGTGGAAGTGCCGATGTTCGAATGCATGGTGGCCTTCCTGGCGCCCGAGCATCTGGCCGGACTGACCTTCGTGCCGCCCGAAGGGCCGGCGGGCTACACGCGCCTGCTCAACGAGTACCGCCGCCCCTTCCGCACCCGCGACGGGTTCATGAGCGTGGTGCCCTACACCACGCCGCAATGGCAGCGCTTCTTCGCGCTGGCCGGCAATCCCGAGATGGCGCAGGACCCGCGCTACCTGACGCTCAACAGCCGCAGCCAGCATTTCCCCGAGCTGTACCGCTACGTCGAAAGCGTGTTGGGCGAGCGCACCACGGCGCAATGGACCGAGCTGCTGGCGACCGCCGACATTCCCTACGCGCCGGTCAACGGCTTCGAGGAATTGCTGGCCGATCCGCATCTGCGCGCCACCGGTTTCTGGCATGAATCCGAGCACCCCACCGAAGGGCGCCTGATCCAGGCGGGCCTGCCCGTCAGGTTCAGCCGCACGCCGGCCGAGATCCGGCGGCATCCGCCCGGGCTGGGCGAACACACGGCCGAGATCCTGGTTGAAGCCCAGGCCGGCCGGAGGTCCTGAGTCCAGGCCCCAAGCACGAGGAGACAAACATGAAAAACACCATTCAAACCACCCTGATCGCCGCCGCGCTGTGCCTGCCCTCGCTGTCGGGCGCGGCCCCTGGCTATCCGCAGGCGGACAAGCCCATCCATTTCGTGGTCGGCTTTCCCGCCGGCAGCACCATCGACAACGTTTCGCGCGTGGTGGTCGACGATATCCGCGCCCGCACCGGCGCGCAGATCGTCGTCGAGAACAAGCCGGGCGCGCTGGGCGTGCTGGGCGTGGACACCGTGGCGCGGGCCGCGCCCGACGGCTACACCATGATGCCGAGCTCCAGCGCCACCAGTTCGTCCGGTCCCTACCTGTCCAAGGCCTTCCAGCGCTACGACGCCATGAAGGACTTCACCCAGGTCGGGCGCGTGGTGCGCTTCGACGTGGTCATCGTCACCCGCGCCGCCGGCCAGCATGGCGATGCGCGCCAGCTGGTGGCGGCGGCCAAGGAAAAGCCGAACTCGGTGACCAGCGGCTATGGCTCGGGCACGGGCCAGGTGGTCGCGGCGGCGTTCAGCCGCGCAGCGGGCGCCGAAGTGCTGGCCGTGCCCTACAAAGGCCAACCAGCCGCCATCACGGACCTGCTGGGCGGGCGCATCGATTTCGTGGCGGCCGATCTGGGGGCCGTGCTGCCGCAGATCCGCGCCAAGAACCTGAACGCCGTGGCCCTGGTTTCCAGCAAGCGTTCGACCATCCTGCCGGCGGTGCCCACCGCCCAGGAACTGGGCATGGGCAGCCTGGACCTGACTGGCTGGATCGGCGTGGCCGGCCCCGGCGGCCTGGCGCCCGAGGCCGCGAACTGGTGGTCCGAGCAACTGACGGCCACGATGCAGCAACCCGCGATCCAGGAGAAGCTGCGCGCCATGGGCATGGAGCCCGATCTGGCCACGGGCGATCCCTTGCAGCAGTTCGTGCGCAGCCAGTACGACGCCTGGGGCCAGCAGATCCGGCAGGCGGGCATCCAGCCGGAGTGAGCGGCAGGCTTGCCCAAAGAAAAGCCCACCCTTGCGGGTGGGCTTGGCCTTCATGGTGGCGTGCAGCCGTTACGCCTGCACCGCCAGTTCCTTCCACACCGCCAGCGGCGCTTCCGCGTGGTTCAAGGTGTAGAAATGCACGCCCGGCGCGCCGTTGTCCAGCAGCGTCTGGCACAGCTCGGTCACCACGTCCACGCCGAAGGCGCGGATGGAGGCCTTGTCGTCGCCAAACTCGGCCAAACGCAGGCGGATCCAGCGCGGCACTTCCGCACCGCACATTTCCGAGAAGCGCAGCAGCTGCGTATGGTTCGTGATGGGCATGATGCCCGGCACGATGGGCACGTTCACGCCCTTGGCCTGGGCCCGGTCAACGAAGTCGAAGTAAGCGTCGGCATTGAAGAAGTACTGCGTGATGGCCGCGTCGGCGCCAGCTTTCACCTTGTTCACGAAATGGTCCAGGTCGGCCGAGGGATTGGTCGCCTGGGGATGCATTTCGGGATAGGCCGCGACTTCGATGTGGAACCAGTCGCCCGTTTCCTCGCGGATGAACGACACCAGCTCGTTGGCATGGCGCAGCTCGCCCGCGTCGCCGCCCATGCCCGAGGGCATGTCGCCGCGCAGGGCCACCACGCGCCGCACGCCGTCGTTCTTGTAGGCCTGGAGGATGTCCCGCAGGTCCTGGCGCGATGCGCCGACGCACGACAGGTGCGGCGCCGCATCGCAGCCCAGGTTGCGCAGCGTGCGCACGGCGTCCGCCGTGCCGGCGCGGGTGGAGCCGCCCGCGCCGAAGGTCACGCTGACGTACTTGGGCTGGATGGCCAGCATCTGCTTGGCCGCGCGCACCAGCCGTTCCTGGCCGGCCAGGTCGCGCGGGGGGAAGAATTCCAGACTGAAAGCGGGAGTAGTCGAGTCAGACATTAGGGAATCAGCTTCGTGAGCAGGCCAGAGATGATGCTGTACAGGATCGCACCACCCACGGCCCACCAGAACCCGTTGACCTGGAAGCCCTTCAGCACGGAGCCGACGAACCAGAACAACAAGGCGTTGATGACAATGAGGAAGAGACCGAGAGTGACGATCGTGATGGGCAGCGTCAGCAGCACCAGCACCGGCTTGACCAGCATGTTGACCAGGCCCAGCACCAGCGCGGCGATGAGCGCCGATCCGAAGCTGGCCACGGTGATGCCGGGCAGCAGATAGGCAACGGCCAGCAAGGCCACCGCGTTCAGGATCCAGACGAGTATCAATGCCATGTTCGACCTCCTGTTGTGAGCCCGCTGGCCCTGCCGCGGCGATACGTTCGCGGCAGAGGTCCTGCAGACCGGAAAGCCCGCGCCGACATGGCGCGGCACTTTCCTATTTTGCTACAACCATCAATAGCGGTAGTGCTCGGGCTTGTAGGGGCCTTGCACCGGCACGTTGATGTAGTCGGCCTGGTCCTGGCGCAGGGTCGTGAGCTTCACGCCCAGCTTCTTCAGGTGCAGGCGCGCGACCTTCTCGTCCAGGTGCTTGGGCAGCACGTAGACCTGGCCCGAGGTGTAGGCTTCGTTGCGCGTGAACAGTTCGATCTGGGCGATGGTCTGGTTGGCGAACGAGGACGACATCACGAACGACGGGTGGCCGGTGGCGCAACCCAGGTTCACCAGGCGGCCCTGGGCCAACAGGATGATGCGCTTGCCGTCCGGGAAGATGACGTGGTCGACTTGCGGCTTGATCTCTTCCCACTGGCAGTCGGCCAGGCCGGCGACGTCGATTTCGTTGTCGAAGTGGCCGATGTTGCACACGATGGCCTGGTCCTTCATGGCGTTCATGTGCTCACGCGTGATGACGTGGTAGTTGCCGGTGGCGGTGACGAAGATGTCGCCATGCTTGGCGGCCTCTTCCATGGTCACGACCTTGAAGCCTTCCATGGCGGCCTGCAACGCGCAGATCGGGTCGATTTCCGTGACCCAGACCTGGGCGCGCAGCGCCACCAGCGCCTGGGCGCAGCCCTTGCCCACGTCGCCGTAGCCGGCCACGACGGCGACCTTGCCGGCGACCATCACGTCGGTGGCGCGCTTGATGCCGTCGACCAGCGATTCGCGGCAGCCGTACAGGTTGTCGAACTTGGACTTGGTGACCGAGTCGTTGACGTTGATGGCGGCGAAGGCCAGCTCGCCCTTCTGCGACATCTGGTACAGGCGATGCACGCCGGTGGTGGTTTCTTCCGTCACGCCCTTGATCAGGGCCAGGCGGGTCGAGTACCACTTGGGATCGCGCTTGAGGGTTTCCTTGATGGCGGCGTACAGGATGCGCTCTTCGTCGCTGCCCGGGTTAGCCAGCACCGAGATGTCCTTTTCGGCCTTGGTGCCCAGGTGCAGCATCAAGGTGGCGTCGCCGCCGTCATCCAGGATCATGTTGGCGTTTTCGCCATTGGGCCATTCGAAGATCTTGTGGGTGTATTGCCAGTACTCTTCCAGCGTTTCGCCCTTGACGGCGAAGACCGGCGTGCCCGACGCGGCGATGGCGGCGGCGGCGTGGTCTTGCGTGGAGAAGATGTTGCACGAGGCCCAGCGCACTTCGGCGCCCAGCGCCACCAGCGTTTCGATCAGCACGCCGGTCTGGATGGTCATGTGCAAGCTGCCGGCGATGCGCGCGCCCTTGAGCGGCTGCTTGGCGGCGAATTCCTCGCGGATGGCCATCAGGCCAGGCATTTCGGTTTCGGCGATGGCGAGTTCGCGGCGGCCCCAGCCGGCCAGCGACATGTCGGCGACGAGGTAGTCGGAGAAGGATTTATCAGTCACAGCGTTCATGGTGTGTAGGCTCCACGTGAAATACGAACGGCGCACGATATGGCCGGACAACGCGAATACACCACGACAGTCGAGTGCTCGCCTTTCCCGCCATATGCGACAAAGGTGAGCGCCGTTGCTGTAGCGCCGCGCAAGGCGCGCCGCTTGAACAAGGATTCCTGAGCCTGGCGAGCCTGGTTCCACCGCCGTACTGGCTGGAGGGAACCGCAGGGTCGTCGCAACGCTCCTCAGGATTGCCGGGCATTGTACCCGGGAACCGTCCCGCAAGGATCAAACCCCTGGCTCCCTGGCGGGCATTTCACCGCCGGGCCGCCTGGCTGGCGCCGCCTCTTCGGGCACGCAAAACATCTCCGCGCCGCGCGCGCTCCCGTCCAGCGGCACCAGTGCAGCCAGCAGGGTCGAGGCGACCGAGTCCCAGCTGCGCGTCAGCGCGTGTTCGCGCACCGCATGACGGTCCAATGCCTGGGCCGCGCGGCAGGCGTGGCCCAGGTCTTCATCCAGGAAACCGGTGACGCCCTGGGCCACCACCGCCAGCGGCGCTTCGCTGCGGAAGGCGGCTACCGGCGTGCCGCAGGCCATGGCCTCCAGCATGACCAGGCCAAAGGTGTCCGTCAGGCTGGGAAACACGAAGACGTCGGCCGACCCGTACAAGGCGGGCAACGCCTGGTCGTGCCGCATCCCCATGAAAATGGCGCCGGGAAAGCGCTTCTTCAGCCGCGCCTCATCCGGCCCCGCGCCCACCACCACCTTGCTGCCCGGCAGGTCCAGCGACAGGAAGGCGTCCAGATTCTTTTCGCGCGCCACGCGGCCCACGCTCAGGAATACGGGACGGGGCAGATCGGGGAACGCCTGGTCGGCGCCCGGCTGGAACTTGCGCGGATCCACGCCGCGCGACCAGATCTGCAGATTCGCCAGGCCGCGCCGCGCCAGCACGTCGCGCACCGTGGGCGTAGGCACCAGCACCCGCTGCGAAGGCCGGTGGAACCAGCGCAGATAGCGCCACGGCAAGGCGGCGGGAATGCCCATGCGCGCCTGCAGGTAGTCCGGGAACATGGTGTGGAACGAGGTCGTGAAGCGCCAGCCCCGCGCCAGCGCCATGCGGCGCGCGGCCAGGCCCAGCGGACCTTCGGTGGCGATGTGCAGGGCGTCGGGCACGATGTCGCCCAGAATGCGGCGCAATTGCCGGCCGGGCTGCAAACACAGCCGCAGGTCCGGCTCGGAGGGCGCCGGCACGGTGCGGCTGCCCTGCGGGTTCACCACGATCAGCTCGTGGCCCCATTCTTCAAGGATCTGCTGCATGGTCGTCCAGGTGCGGACGACGCCATTGACTTGCGGATGCCAGGCATCCGTGACCAGGACGATGCGCATGATGGAGCCGGAAGTGGGCGATAAGCGCGATTTAGCCCGCGCCATGTGACATGCCCAAGACGGCCTGCGCGGCCGGATGCTAGTTGTTGCGGCGGGGATACCCTTGCGCCGTGATGCGCACCCAGACTTCGCGCTTTTCCTCTTCCGTCATGAAGACCCAGTTGGCGACTTCCATGGCGGTGCGGCCGCAGCCGCGGCAGATGTCGTCAAACAGCGTGGAGCAGACGGCCACGCACGGCGAATCCGTGGCCTTGAAGGCGCGTTGCGCGTCTTCGGGGTCTGGCAGTTTGGAGAGGTCGACGTGGTGCTGATTCATCGACCGTAGGTTAACACCGGCAGTATGTCCCTTTTTGGAAGGCCCTATGCCCCGCCCGGGCTTCAGCGCCAGCCCGCAGCTGGGGTGCTACACCCCGGCGGCGGCCCCGTCAGCGCCAGCCGAAAAACGCCCCCGCCTGGGCCAGCAGCGCGTCCGGGCACTCTTCCGCCAGGTAGTGCGCGCCCGGCAGCGGACCGCCGGACACCTCGTCAGCCACCGCGCGCCACAGCGCCAGCACGTCGAAGTTCCGGCCCACCGCGCCGCGCTCGCCCCACAGCACGCGCAGCGGCAGCCGCAAGCGCTCGCCGGCGGTCCGGCCGGCGCGGTCGTGCTCCAGGTCCAGCGTGGCGGAGGCGCGGTAGTCCTCGCAGAGGCCCGCAGCCCAGCCGGGCAGGCGCGCGGCGCGTTCGTATTCGGCCATCGCCTCGGCGGAAAAATGCGCCAGCCCGCCGGGCCGTCCGCCCATCACGGAACGCAGGTAGAACACCGGGTCGCGTTCGATCATGGTTTCGGGCAGCGGCGCCGGCTGGATCAGCCAGAACCAGTGGAAATAGGCCTGGGCGAAGGCGCGCGTGGTGCCTTCGTACATGTCCAGCGTGGGCGCGATGTCCAGCAGCATCATGCGGCTGACGGCGGCGGGATGGTCCAGCGCCAGCCGGTGCGCCACGCGCGCGCCGCGGTCATGCGCCAGCACCTCGAAGCGCTCGTGGCCCAGGGCGCGCATCAACCCGGCCATGTCGGCCGCCATCTCGCGCTTGGAATGGGCTGAGTGGTCCGGCGACGCGGCGGGCTTGTCGCTGTCTCCGTAGCCGCGCAGATCCGCCGCCACGCAGCTGCGGTAGCGCGTCAGTTCCGGCCAGACGCGGTGCCAGATGGCGTGGGTCTGGGGATGCCCGTGCAGCAACAGCAGCGGCGGGCCCGAGCCGTCCACGCGCGCGGCGATCTCGATGCCGTTGGCGGCGATGCGGCGCACGGGCAGGTCGAAAAATGTCGTCATACGGCCTCTCGGTCCAGGCGGTCGCGCACGCGGCGCGCCAGGTCTTTCATCCAGGGATGCCGCGCCCAATGGCGCGCCTCGAAACGTTCCACCTCGTCCAGCTGCTGCAATGATGCGCCCACCATGTCCTGCCCTTGCACATACATGCGGCGGTGCCGCTCGGGCAGCGTGAACGCCGCGGTCCAGCCGTCCGCGGCTGTGACGCGCCCAGCCGCCACGTCGATGCCGACGCGGTTGGTGGCCGTATTGGACACCCTGGCGAGCAAGGCGTCGATCTCGGCAGGCGCCAGGCTGATCAACAGCAGGCCGTTGTTCACGGCATTGAAGTAGAAGATTTCACCGAAACTGGGCGCGATCACCGCACGGATGCCGAACTGCTGCAGGCCCCATACCGCATGCTCGCGGCTGGAGCCGCAACCGAAGTTCGGTCCCGCCACCACGATGGATGCGCCGGCATAGGCGGGTTGGTTCAGCACGAAATCGGGCCTGGGCGCGCCGGCGGCGTCGAAGCGCAGGTCGTGCAGCAGGCCACGGTCCAGCCCCGCCTTGTCGATGATGCGCAAGAACTGCTTGGGCATGATCTGGTCGGTGTCCAGATTGGAGAAAGGCAGCGGCGCGGCGACGCCGTTGATGGTTGCGGTCATGCTTGTTGCTCCCAGGCGCGGACGTCGACGATGCGGCCGGCCAGCGCGGCGGCGGCTGCCATGGCCGGAGACATCAGGTGCGTGCGGCCAGCGCGCCCCTGGCGGCCTTCGAAATTGCGGTTGGTGGTGGAGGCGCAGCGCTCGCCCGGACTGAGCACGTCGTCATTCATGGCCAGGCACATGGAACAGCCGGGCTGGCGCCACTCGAAGCCGGCCTCGATCAATTGCGCCGCAATGCCCTCGGCCTCGGCCTGCGCGCGCACCGCGCCCGATCCGGGCACCACCATGGCCCGCACGCCCGCCGCGACCTTGCGGCCGCGCACGACCGCTGCCGCCGCGCGCAGGTCTTCGATGCGCCCGTTGGTGCAGGAGCCGATGAACACGCGGTCTATCGGCACACCGGCTATCGGCATGCCAGGCGCCAGGCCGATGTAGTCCATGGCCTTCTCCAGCGCCAACCGGGCCAGCGCATCCGGCTCCGCCTGCGGATCCGGCACCACGCCGTCCACCGGCATGGCTTGGTCCGGACTGGTGCCCCAGGTGACGAAGGGCGCGATCGCGGCAGCGTCCAGCGCGTGCTCCGCATCGAACACGACGTCCGCGTCCGACCGCAGCGTGGCCCAATAGGCGCGCGCCTGCGACAAGGTCTCGCCATGCAGTTCGGGCGCATGCGTGATGACGTAGGCCTCGGTGGTGGCATCCGGCGCGATCAGCGCGGCGCGGGCGCCGGCCTCCACCGTCATGTTGCACAAGGTCATGCGGGCCTCGGCGGACAGCGCGGCGATGGCCTCGCCGCAGAACTCCACCGCGTGGCCGCGCGCGCCCTGCGCGCCGATGCGGTGCACGATGCAGATCACCAGGTCCTTGGCCGTGACGCCGGCGGACAGCGAGCCGTCGACGCGGATGCGCATGTTGCGCGCCACCCGGTACGCCAGCGTCTGCGTGGCCAGCACATGTTCGACTTCGGACGTGCCGATGCCGAAGCCCAGCGCGCCCAGCGCGCCATAGGTGGTGGTGTGGCTGTCGCCGCACAGCACCACCATGCCCGGCAGCACCATGCCATGCTCGGGCGCGATCACATGTTCGATGCCTTGCAGCGGATCGGTGGTGTCGAACAGCGCGATGCCTTGCTCGTCGCAATTGCGCTTGAGGTTGAGCGCCTGGCGCGACGAGGCATCGTCGGCGATCACGCGCAGCGCCGCCGGCACCGGATGCGTGGGGATGATGTGGTCCACCACCGCCATCTGCTGCCCGGGACGCAGCACGCCGCGCCCGCGCGCAGCCAGGCCGCTGAAGGCTTGCGGGCTGGTGTATTCGTTCATGATGTGCAGGTCGACGTAGAGCAGGATGTGCTCGTCGTCGATCCGGGCCACCTCATGGCTGGCCACCAGTTTGTCGTACAGCGTCATGCCGGGCATGTCTTGCGTCCTTCGAAGTTGGGGTCTTGCGGCCCGGTCAGTTGGCCTGGATGCCGGCGTCCTTGACGATGCCGGCCCAGCGCGTCATTTCGGCGGCCACCATGGCATCGGTCTTGGCGGGCGAGGAGATCAGCGGATCGAAGCCTTCGCGGCCCATGCGCTGCGCCAGCTCCGGCGAACGCAAGGCCTGTTCGAGCTTGGCGTTCAGCGTGTCGATCACGGATTGCGGCGTGCCGGCAGGCGCACTGATGACGAACCAGGTGTTGAACTCGTAGCCGGGCAGTCCGGATTCGGCGATGGTCGGCACATCGGGCAAGAGCGGCGAGCGCGTGGTGCCCGTCACGCCCAGCGCCTTGAGCTTCTTGCCGTCGACCTGCGGCTTGGCCGCGGACAGCACCGGAAAGCTCATCTGCACCTGGCCGCTGATCGTGTCCACCATGGCGGGGCCACCGCCCTTGTAGGGCACGTGCAGGATCTGGGTCTTGGACACCGACTTGAACAGTTCCGCGGCCATGTGGAAGGTGCTGCCCGTGCCCGCCGAGCCGAAGCTCAGATCATTGGCGGGGCGCTCGCGCACATAGGCCAGCAGCTCGCTCACATTGGCCACCGGCAGCTGGTTGGTCACCGTCAGCACATGCTGAGACGTGCCTATCGTGCCGACCGAACGCAGGTCCTTTTTCGTGTCGAACGGCATGGTCTGGAACAGCGCCGGGTTAATGGCCAGCGACATGGTGTTGACGGCCAGCGTATAGCCGTTGGGCTCGGCGCGCGCCACCGCGGCCATGCCGATGTTGCCGGAGGCGCCGGCGCGGTTCTCCACCACCACGCTCTGCCCCAGGGCGCGGCCCCAGGCGTCCGAAATCAGGCGCGCGGCGATGTCCACGCTGCCACCGGGCGCGAAGGGCACGATGAGCGTCACGGCGCGCTGGGGAAAGGCGTCGGCGGCGGCCGGCTGGGTCCAACAGGATGCGGCGATGGCCGCGCACAAGACGCCGGCCGCTTTGTTGATCTTCATTCCTGGTCTCCTCGTTTGGCCGCGCCAGGCGGCTCTGTAGTGGTGAGCCCAGTGTATAAGCCGGTATTGTTCTTATAATTAATGATTCAAATAAAGCTTTATTAAATTCAATTTATAAATAAGCGCATGGATGCCCTCTCCGATCTCGCCTTCTTCTCGCTGGTGGTCAAGCACGGCAATCTGTCCGCCGCCGCCCGCGAACTGGGCCTGACCCCGCCCGCGGTCAGCACGCGCCTGGCCAAGCTGGAGCAGCGCCTGGGCGTGCGGCTGCTGAACCGCACCACCCGCCGGATCAGCGTCACGCAGGAAGGCGAGCTCTACCTGGCCGAAGGCGCACGCATCCTGACAGACCTGGAAGCGCTGGAACGTTCGGTATCGAGCGCCCGCGCCCGTCCCCAAGGCTTGTTGCGGCTGAACGCGACCTTCGGCTTCGGCCGCGCCCACATCGTGCCCGCGGTGTCGGACTTCGCGCGCCAATACCCGGAAGTGGAAGTGCAGATGCGCCTGACCGACAGGCCGCTGAACCTGATCGAGGAAGGCTTCGACGTCGCGGTGCGCTTTGGCGACCTGCCCGACGCTCGCCTGACCGCGCGCAAGATCGCCTCCAACCGCCGGCTGCTGTGCGCGTCGCCGCGCTATCTGGAAATTCATGGCGAGCCGCGCGCGCCGGGCGACCTGCAACGCCACCGCTGCATCGTGGTGCGCGAAAACGACGTGGCCTACGGCACCTGGCGCCTGGAATCGGGCCTGCGCGCGGAAACCGTGAAGGTGCGCGGACCGCTCAGTTCCAACGACGGGCAAAGCGCCTTGGAATGGGCGCTGGACGGCCACGGCATCGTCATGCGTTCGGAATGGGAAACGGCCGAGCACCTGCGAGCCGGCCGCCTGCGGGCGGTACTGGCTGACTGGCGCACGCCGCCCGCCGACATCCACGCGCTCTATCCCGAACGGCTGAACCTGCCCGCCAAGACGATAGCGTTCGTGGAGTTCCTGTCGCAGCGCTTTGCCCGGCATCTGCGCGCGCCGGGCTCGGACGACGCGGTCTGGTGAACAGGCGCTCGCGTCCCGCCCCGCCGCTGGCGGGACGGAACGTTAAGCGTCCACCCCCAACCGCGCGCCCGCGCGCACGATGCCGCAGCGCTTGTGCGCCCGCATCACCACGCCGACTTCGCTGTTCAGCACGCCGTCGAGCTCGCCCAGGCGGCGCGTCACCACGTCCCACAAATGCAGGCTGTCGCGGCACAGCACGTGCCAGAACAGCTGGGACGCGCCACTGGTGCCGAACAGGCAGCGGGTGTTGGGATCCAGCGCCAGGTGCGCGGCCAGCGCGTCCACGGCTTGCGGGCGCACCTGCACGGAGATCACCGCCTCCACCGGAAAGCCAACCAGCGCCGGCTCCACTTCCACGCGGAAACTCAGCGCGCGGCGCTCCACCATGTTGTGCAAGAGGCGCTGCGCGGTGGGTTCGCTGACGCCGGCCTGCTCGGCCAATTCGGCCAGGCTAGCGCGGCCGTCGCGCATCAGGTAGGCCACCATGCGCTGCTCGGCGTCCGTCAGCGCGGCGGGCGGCTGCGCCGCTGTGGCCTCGGCCGCAGCGCAGCCGGTCTGGGCCTGGATGCGCCATTGGCCGGCGCGGCGGAACGGCCGCAGCACCAGCCTCGCCTCCACGTGTTCGACCCCGTCTATGGAAGGCAGCACGCGCGTCACAACGTCTGGCATGTCGGCCGCGTCCGCCAGTGTCAGCTCGGCCATCAGGTCGGCCGAACCGGCCAAGGTGACCACGAGCTGGCTGATGTCCAGCCGCGCCAACTGGTCCGCCACCTCCGGCACGCGGCCCGAACGGCAGCGCACCCAGGCATGCAGCACCACGCCGCGGCCGGCGGCCAGCGGATCAAGTTCGGCGATGACACGCAAGGCGTCGGCATCCATCAGGCGCTTGATGCGGCGCGCGACGGTGCGCTCGGCAATGCCGGTGGCCGCGCCCAGCTCGCGCCAGGACGCGCGCGGGTCCGCCTGCAGCGCGATCAGGCAGGCGAGGTCGGTGTCGTCCAGCCCCGGAGCTAGGGACTTACCCTTACTTGACGTGTCCATATTCATTAAATTAACGTTCGCGCATTGATAAAAACATAAAATTAAACGGTCTTTTTGACCAAAAATAAATTCTTATTTGAGGTTTTCATGAGCAGCACATCAGCATCCCTGCGCAAGCCGCAGGGGGCAGCCGCCTCGGCCGGCCCCGCGCCCGTCTCCCGTGCACGCACCATCCTGGCCGGTAGTGTAGGCAATGCGGTCGAATGGTTCGACTGGACCATCTACGCGTCCTTCGCCATCTTCTTTTCCAGCCAGTTCTTTCCCGAAGGCAACGAAACCACGGCCCTGCTGGCGACCTTCGGCATTTTCGCCGTGGGCTTCTTCATGCGCCCGGTGGGCGGCTGGATACTGGGCATCTTCTCCGACCGCTACGGCCGCAAGGCCGCGCTGGGCCTGACCATCCTGATGATGGCCGGCGGCTCGCTGATCATCGCCCTCACCCCCACCTACGCCGCCATCGGCCTGGCCGCCCCGCTGCTGCTGACCGCCGCGCGCCTCCTGCAAGGCCTGTCGCTGGGCGGAGAGTATGCCTCGGCCACGACCTTCCTGGCGGAAATGGCGCCGCCCGACAAGCGCGGCTTCTATTCCAGCTTTGTGTTCTTCAGCGCCGCCGTGGGCATCCTGGCCGCCTCGGCCATCGGCTGGCTGCTGACCTCGACCCTGACCAAGGCCGACATGGCCGCCTGGGGCTGGCGCATTCCGTTCTTCCTGGGCGCCCTGGGCGGCCTGGCCGGCATGTGGATCCGTCGCTCGATCCCCGAAACCGAGGCGTTCTCGCACGCCAAGAAGGCCGGTGTCGAAAAGCAGCCGCTGCGCACCCTGCTGCGCGACCACCCGCGCGAAGTGCTGCGCATCGTGGGCTTCTCCATCCTGACCACGTTCGCGTTCTACATCTTCGTGGCCTACGTGCCTACCTACGCCATCCGTCAGGTGCATGCCGATCCCAAGACCGCCTTCGCCGCCAACACCGTCGCGCTGATCGTGTTCATGCTGGTGCAGCCGCTGTTCGGCATCCTGTCCGACCGCATCGGCCGCAAGCCGCAGCTGATCTTCTTCGCCGCCGGCTACCTGGTGTTCTTCTATCCGCTGATGACCACGCTGGGCCCCTCGTTCGGTTCGATCCTGGCGGTGGAACTGTTCGGCCTGGTGCTGTACGCCATGTACACCTCGATCGCGCCGGCCATCATGTCCGAGCAGTTCCCCACCAGCGTGCGCGCCGTCGGCATCGGCACGCCGTACAACCTGGTCGTGGCGCTGCTGGGCGGCACCACGCCCTATCTGCTGACCTGGCTGCAAAGCAAGGGCATGGAGCGCTGGTTCTTCTACTACGTGCTGGCGGGCGCCGTGATCACCCTGATCACCTTCATCCGCATGCCCGAGACCAAGGGCCAGACCCTGAAATAAGCAACCCCGAGCGTCACGTCCAAACGCTTTCCGGCCCGCTAAGGACCGGAGAGCTTTTTCATTTCCGATGAGACCCATGCCAGCACAAGACACCGCCCTGCACTTCCAAGACGCCCAGGCCCTGGCCGGCGCCATCCGCCGGCGCGAACTGAGT
The DNA here is from genome assembly GCF_013267355.1 of Achromobacter pestifer. Taxonomy (NCBI): domain Bacteria; kingdom Pseudomonadati; phylum Pseudomonadota; class Betaproteobacteria; order Burkholderiales; family Alcaligenaceae; genus Achromobacter; species Achromobacter pestifer. The sequence continues at coordinate 2,882,669 of NZ_CP053985.1, read as the reverse complement.
TCGCGCCAGGTCACCACTCACTTTCTGGACCGCATCGAGCGCGCCTCCACGCTGGCCGCCTACAGTGAAGTCACGGCCGAGCGCGCACTCGCCCAGGCCGATGCCGCCGACCGCCTGCTCGCCGCGGGCATTGTGCTGGGTCCCCTGCACGGCGTGCCCGTGGCGGTGAAAGACAGCGTGCAATGGGAAGGCGTCAGCGCCTGTCTGGGTTCACTCGCCCTGCAGGGTCGGATCAGCGACGTAACGGCGGCTCCGCTCTGCAAGCTGGCCGCGCAAGGCATGGTGGTGCTGGGCAAGACCCGCATGACCGAGTTCGCCTTCGGCCTGTCGGGACAGAATCCCACGCAAGGCACGGCGCGTAATCCCTGGGATGCACAGGCCGCGCGCGCGCCGGGCGGCTCGTCCAGCGGCGGCGGCGTGGCCGTGGCCGCCGGCTTGGCGCCGCTGGCGCTGGGCGGCGACACCGGCGGCTCGGTGCGCGCGCCGGCGGCCCTCAACGGCCTGGTCGGCTACAAGCCGTCCACCGGCGTCATCAGCCGCGGCGGCTGCCTGCCCCTGTCGGACACACTGGACGTGCTGGGTCCGATCACGCGCAACGTAGCCGACGCCCGCTTGCTGACGCAATTGCTGGCCGGGCCGGACATCGACGACCCGGCCACGCTGGACTTTCCCGCGAGCGCCATCGCCGCCCTGCACCAGCCGGCCCGGCGCGGCCCGGGAACGGTGGCAGTGCTGGCGCCCGACGCCTGGCCCGCGCCCCTGGCCGAAGCCGGCCTGCGGGCCTGGCGCGAGGCCGAGGAGAACCTGGCGCGGGCCGGCTACACGCCCACGCCCTGGCATCCGTCCGCGGCCCTGTCGTTTGCCCGCATGGCGGACGACAACTCCGTGGTCCTGGCCTACGAGGCCTATCGCTATTACGGCGCGCTGGCCGAAGACCTGGCCCAGCCGCTATGGGATGTGGTGCGCAAGCGCATCGCGGCTGGCGGCCGCATCGCGCAAGCCGACTACGAGGCCGCGCTGCAACGCCGCGCCGCCGACATGGCCGCGTTCGCGCAGGCCATGCAGGGCCTGGATGCCTTGCTGATGCCCGCCTGCGACCAGGCGGCGCAAACGTTGGACGCCGACGACACGCGCCACGCCGGCCTGGGCAAGCTGCTGCGCCCCGCCAACTTCCTGGGCGCTGCCGCCATCTCCCTGCCTGTGGGCTTCGATGCCGAAGGCATGCCCATGGCGGTGCAGCTGCTGGCGCCCGCGGGCGGCGACGCGGCCCTGCTGGATTGCGCCGCGGCGCTGGAGCCGGTGCTGGCGCCGGCGCCGCGCCGCCCGGATCTGTCGGCCTGGGGGCTGTAAACCCTTGCGGCAACGAAAAAGCCCCCGCAGTTTGCGGGGGCTTTGCTTTGCAGAACCAGGCAGGCTTACAGGGCCTTCTTCAGTTCCTGCACCTTGTCCGTGGCTTCCCACGAGAACTCCGGCTCGGAACGGCCGAAGTGGCCGTAGGCGGCAGTCTTGGCGTAGATCGGGCGCAGCAGATCCAGCATGTTGACGATGCCCTTCGGACGCAGGTCGAAGTGCTCGCGCACCAGCTTGGCGATCTGGTCGTCGGGGATGACGCCGGTGCCTTCCGTGTACACGGTGATGTTGATGGGCTCGGCCACGCCGATGGCATAGCTGACCTGCACCTGGCACTGGCGCGCCAAGCCGGCGGCCACGATGTTCTTGGCCACGTAGCGGGCGGCGTAAGCGGCCGAGCGGTCGACCTTGGACGGATCCTTGCCCGAGAACGCGCCGCCGCCGTGCGGGCAAGCGCCGCCGTAGGTGTCGACGATGATCTTGCGGCCGGTCAGGCCGCAATCGCCTTGCGGTCCGCCGATGACGAAGCGGCCGGTCGGGTTGACCAGGAACTTCGTTTGCGGCGTGATCAGGCCTTCGGGGAAGCTGGGCTTGATGATGTCTTCGATCACCGCTTCGCGGATGGTCTCTTGCGAGACCTCGGGCGCGTGCTGGGTCGACAACACCACGGTGTCGACTTCAGCCGGGCGGCCGTCGATGTAGCGGAACGTCACTTGCGACTTGGCGTCGGGACGCAGCCACGGCAGGCGGCCGTCCTTGCGCAGCTCGCTCTGGCGCTGCACCAGGCGGTGCGCGTACCAGATCGGGGCCGGCATCAGGTCGGGAGTTTCGTCGCAGGCATAGCCGAACATCAGGCCCTGGTCGCCCGCGCCCTGGTTCAGGTAGTCTTCGGAGCTGCGGTCCACGCCCTGGGCGATGTCCGGCGATTGCTTGTCGTAGGCGACCAGCACCGCGCAACCCTTGTAGTCGATGCCGTATTCGGTGTTGTCGTAGCCGATGCGGCGGATCGTGTCGCGCGCGACCTGGATGTAGTCGACGTTGGCGGTGGTGGTGATTTCGCCCGCCAGCACTACCAGGCCGGTGTTGCACAGCGTCTCGGCTGCGACGCGCGCATTCGGATCCTGGGTGAAAATCGCGTCCAGGATCGAGTCGGAGATTTGGTCCGCAACCTTGTCGGGATGCCCTTCGGAGACGGATTCGGAAGTAAAGAGAAAGTCGTTGTTGGCCACAGATGCGTCCTTGGTGGCCGGCGTTGCCGGCGCATAGGTTCACGAGGCGCGTTGCACCCCCGACCGCATGACATACGCAAATCTGGGCGCGACGCTTTAGCGGATTTGGCAAAAGCTGCGCAAAGCGCTACACCCTTGCCGTCGCCCCGCAAGTTGTCGGTTAACTCGGCGACTGACTTATTTTAAGCGAAAATGCGGTTCTGCCGCCAAAGCCGGGGGACGTATGCATATTCCTCCTGGCCCAGACCCACTTCCAGCCCGTCCCACTTTCCTGCCGCATGCTGCTCTTCCTGTTCAGATTGTTCGCCGCCCTACCCCTCTCCGCCGCCCACGCCGCGGGGCGCCTCGCCGGGCGGGCGATCTACGCCTGGCCGGGCAAATACCGGCGGCGGCTGCAGGCCAACGCGGCCCAGGCCGGCTATCCCGATCCAGCCTTTGCGCGCCGCGCGGCGGGCGAAATCGGCGCCATGATCCTGGAGAGCCCGCGCGTCTGGTTCCGCAATGAACAAAGCTTGGCCCAGGTGATTTCGGACGACAACGACGTGGTCAACGCGGCCCGCGCCGAGAACCGCGGCATCCTGTTCCTGACGCCGCACCTGGGCTGCTTCGAGATCACCGCGCGCTATCTGGCGCGCCAGATGCCCATGACCGTGATGTTCCGCCCCCCGCGCAAGGACATCCTCGCCCCGCTGCTGGAAACCGCGCGCAACACCTCGGCGGTCAATGCCGTGCCGGCCACCATGCAGGGGGTGCGTGAATTCGTGCGCGCCCTGCGCCGCGGCGAATCCGTGGGCATGCTGCCCGACCAGGCGCCCAGCGTGGGCGACGGCGTCTGGGCGCCGTTCTTCGGGCGCATGGCCTACACCATGACGCTGCCCGGCAAGCTCGCCACGCAGACAGGCGTGCCCATCATCCTGACCGCGGGCGAACGGCTCCCCGGCGGCCGGGGCTGGCGCATCCACTACGTGCGCGTGCCCGAACCGCTGCCCGCCGATGCCCAAGCGCAGGCCGCGCTGCTCAACGCCGCCATGGAAACGCTGATCCGCCGCTGCCCGGAGCAATATCTCTGGAGCTACAACCGCTACAAGACGCCGCGCGGCGCTCCCCCGGCGCCTGCCGCCGACACCGCGTCCCCGGCCAACTGAACCGCCGCGCTCCCGACCGCTTCACTTTCCTCACTATGACTAACTTCAAAACGCGTTCGCTGGTATCCCTGATGAAATGGTTCGCCCGCATCAAGCCGTCGACGCGGCTGCGCATCGGCGCCGGGCTGGGCTGGCTGGCGCCACGGCTGGTCAAGTCGCGCGCGCGCATCGTGCGCCGCAATCTCGAGCTGTGCTTTCCCGAGCAACCCGAACAGGTCCGCGAACAGTGGGTCGCGGACCACTTCCGCGCGCTGGCGCAATCCATCGTCGACCGCGGCGTGCTCTGGTACGGCACGCCCGAAGCTGTCAGGGAGATGGTGACGCTAAGCGGCGTGGACGAGGTCAACGCGCTGATCGCCCAAGGCCGGTCGGTGATCCTGCTGGCGCCCCATTTGATCGCCATGGACGCGGGCGGCACCCGGCTGACGATGGATATCCCCAGCGCCGCCACGATGTACACCCCGCAAAGCGACCCCAACATCGACGCCGTCATGGCCGCCGGACGGACTCGTTTCAATGAGTCCTTCGTGGTCAGCCGCAAGGACGGCGTGCGCGAACTGATCCGCCACCTGCGCGCCCCCCGCCCTGTCTATTACCTGCCCGATATGGACTTCGGCCGCCAGGGCGCGGTGTTCGCGCCCTTCTTCGGCATCCCGGCGGCCACCCTGCTCTCCACCGCCCAGCTGGCCAAGAAATGGGATGCGGTGGTAAAGCCGGTCCTGGGCTTCTGGAATCCGGATACCGGCCGCTATCACATCGAAGTGCTGCCGCCGCTGGCCGACTTCCCGGGGACCGATACGTTGGAAGACGCCACGGCGCGCCTGAACCGCGAGCTGGAATCCTGGATCCGCCGCTGCCCCAGCCAGTACTACTGGGTCCACCGCCGCTTCAAGACGCGTCCGCCGGGCGAACCCAAACTCTACTGAGTCCGCGGCTCGCGCCCCAATATGGGCGATAATCCAGTGATGAACTGGAACTTCACCAAAATGCATGGCGCGGGCAACGATTTCGTCGTGCTCGACGGGGTCCGCCAGACCATCGACATGACGCCCGAGCGCGCCCGCGCCTTGGGCGACCGGCATTTCGGCATCGGCGCCGACCAGATCCTCCTGGTCGAACGCGCCACCCGGCCCGACGCGGATTTCCGCTATCGCATTTTCAATTCCGACGGCAGCGAGGTCGAACACTGCGGCAACGGCGCGCGCTGCTTCGTGCGCTTCGTGCACGAGCAAGGCCTGTCCGACCGCAACCCGCTGCGCGCCGAGATCGCCACCGGCATCCTGGTGCTGGACCAAGGCGACGACGAACAGGTCACCGTCGAAATGGGCAGCACGCGCTTCGAGCCCGAGGCCCTGCCGTTCGACACCGCCGGCCTGGCCGCGTGCGTCCAAGGCCAGGACACGCTGTGGGAACTGGAGCTGGATGCACCCGCCGGCCTGCCGCGCACGGTCGCGCTGTCCGCCGTGGCGATTTCCAATCCGCACGCCGTGCAGATCGTGGACGACGTCGACACCGCACCCGTGTCCGTCCTGGGCCCCTTGATCGAAACCCATCCGCGCTTTCCACGCCGCGTCAACGCCGGCTTCATGCAGATCGTGGATCGCAACAACATCCGCCTGCGCGTGTTCGAACGCGGCGCCGGCGAAACCCTGGCCTGCGGCACCGGCGCCTGCGCCGCCGTCGCGGCCGGCATCCGCCGCGGCCTGCTGGACTCGCCGGTGCGCGTGCAAGCGCGCGGCGGCGTGCTGACCGTCGCCTGGAACGGCGAACAACTGCGCATGACCGGCCCGGCCGAGTCCGTTTTCACGGGGCAGGTCGATATCGACAAGCTCGTCTTCTCCATGGGGCTGAACCGATAAGCCATGACTGATACCGCTTTTACCGCTCACGACATCGCCGGTTTCCTGCAAGAGAACCCTGGCTTCTTCGACGACCACGCGGACGTCTTCGCCACCCTGCAGGTGCCGCACCCGCACGGCTCGCGCGCCATTTCGCTGGGCGAACGCCAGATCCTGACGCTGCGCGAACGCAACCGCGAACTCGAATGGCGCCTGAACGAACTCGTGCGCAACGCCACCGCCAACGAAAGCATCGGCACGCACGTGGCCAAATGGTGCTGCCGCCTGCTGTCCGAGTGCGATCCGCAGCATGTGCCGGGCGAAATCGCCCTGGGGCTGGCTGAACAGTTCGAGCTGAACCACGTGGCGCTGCGCTTGTGGGACCTGTCGGAGCTGCCGGCGACCGGCTATGGCGAACCCGTCACGCAAGACATGCGCGCCTTCACCGACAGCCTGAAGACGCCGTACTGCGGCACCGACACCGAATTCGAAGCGGCCGGCTGGCTCGACGCCAAGCCCAAGTCGCTGGCGCTGGTGCCCCTGCGCCTGGAAGCGGACGGCGCCGCCGTCGGCCTGCTGGTGCTGGGCTCGGACGACGCCGAACGCTTCACGCCCGAAATGGGCACAACCTTCCTGGAATCCATCGGCCAGCTGGCTTCGGCGGCGCTGCATCGCCTGAATCCGGCCTCGCCCAAGGCCTAGCGGCGACACGGGCGGACGCCATGCCGAAAACCACGCAAGCGCTAGACGCGGCACCGCCCGAAACGCCCCTGCCGGACGCGATGAGCGCCTGGCTGCGCCATCTGGAAACCAACCGGCGTTACTCGCCCCACACGCTGGACGGCTACCGCCGCGAACTGCATTTCCTGCGCGAGCTTGCCGCTAACGCCAAGCTGCCGCTGGACAAGATCGGCAACGGCCACATCCGCCAATTCGTGGCGCGCCTGCACGCCCAGGGCCGCGGGCCGCGCAGCCTGGCGCGCACCCTGGCCGCCTGGCGCGGCTTCTATCAATGGTGGGCGCCGGCGATCGAACTGGCCGGCAATCCCGTGGCCGGCGTGCGCGCCCCCAAGGCGCCGCGCGGCCTGCCCAAAGCCCTGTCGGTGGAACAGACCCAGGCCCTGCTGGACCGCGCCCCCGCGCAAGTGGCGACCGAACCCGCCGCGCTGCGCGACCAGGCCATGCTCGAACTGCTCTATTCCAGCGGCCTGCGGCTGTCGGAGCTGGTCGGGCTGGATCTGCGCTATGAACGTTCCGGCAGTTACGAATCGCGCGGCTGGCTGAGCCTGGAAGAGGCCGAGGTCACCGTGTTGGGCAAGGGCGGCAAGCGCCGCTCGGTGCCCGTGGGCCAGGCCGCGCTGGAGGCCCTGCGCAAATGGATCGCGGTACGGTCGCAGCTGGCGCCCTTCACGGCGCAGCCCGAAGACGCGGCCGCGCTGTTCCTGGGCGCGCGCGGACGCCGCATCTCGCCACGCGTGGTGCAGCTGCAACTGGCGCGCATCGCGCAACAGGCCGGCGTGCCCACGCACGTGCATCCGCACGTGCTGCGCCACAGCTTCGCCAGCCACGTGCTGCAGTCGGCGCAGGATCTGCGCGCCGTGCAGGAAATGCTGGGCCACGCCAATATCTCCACCACCCAGATCTACACGCGGCTGGACTTCCAGCACCTGGCCCGCGCCTACGATCAGGCGCATCCTCGGGCCGGACGCAAATCCTGAACGCGCCGGGTCCGGCGCGTTCAGCGAAAACGGATACTCAAGCCCGCTCGGCTGGCCCCTAGCCGCCTCCAGCGATCACGCCGCCCAACAACATCACGCCCAGCAACAACACGGCCAATGCCGCCAGCGCTTCCACGCCGTAACGCAGCCGCGCCGCGCCGGCGCTGGACAGGCGGCTGCCGATGCGCGTGGCCGCGCCGCCGGCCGCGACCGCCAGGCAGGCCAGCGCCGCCACCGTCAGCCCGGTACCCAAGCCCATCGCCAGGGCCGAGGCCACGCCCGCCAGGAAGAAACCCTGCGCCAGGGCGAACACCAGCACGATCAGCGCGCCGCTGCAGGGGCGCAAACCCACGGCCAGGATCGCCGTTCCCGCGCGGCGCCAATTCAGCGGACCCGAGACCTGCTCTGACGCGGGCGCATGCGCGTGGCCGCAGCCGCAATCGTGGCCGTGTCCATGCCCATGGCCGTGATCAAGCATGGCCCCCTCGGCCGCACGTCCTGCCCGGGTCCGCAACAGCGGACGGATAGCCTTGACCCACACCAGCCACGCGCCCAGCAAGGTCACCAACGCATAGGAGCCGAGCTCCAGCCAGCGCGTGGCGTTGTTCATCGTTGCCGCGGTGGCGTTGAAGATCAGCGCCAGCACGGCCACCAGCGCGATCGCCACCAGCGCCTGGATCAGCGCGGACGCCAGCGCCAGCAGCGCGCCGTTGCGCGCGGTCTGACGATTGGCCAGCACGTAGGAAGAGATCACCGCCTTGCCATGCCCGGGCCCCAGCGCATGGAACACGCCGTAGGCGAAAGACAGCCCGATCAAGGCCCAGGCCGCGCCGCCATCGGCCTGCCAGGCGCGCACCGCGCCCGTCAGTTGGCGATAGAAATGGCTTTGCCAGGCCGACACCTGACCGAAGAAGCCAGCCAGCCAGCCCGGCCCGCCCATGCCCGCGCCGCTCTCCGGAACCCCGAAGGGATGCGCGCCCTGGGCCGCGGCCGCACCCACGCCGCCCAGCAGCAGCACGGCCAACAGCGCAAGCGCTACGGGCAGCGCACCTCGATGCGGTGCGTCAGCCCCTTGGTGATGGCGAAAAGCTCGTCCGGCAAGGCGTCCGGGTCGGCCGGGATCGCGGCCAGTTGCTGCATGGTTTTCCAATCCAGTTCCTTGGGCTTGCGGTAGGCGGAGGTGCAGGCCCGGGCGTCCTGCCCGCCCAGCGATACCGCGCCGCTTTCATCAAAGGCGTAGGCCACGAAATAGGTGGGATCGTAGATGTCCACCTGCGCGCCGGCGGCACCCGGCGCCACGGGCGTGGCCAGCGGCAAAGTGAAGGACAGCGTCAGCCGCGTGGTCTTCGGATTCCAGTCGACGCGCGCATCGCGCGGGGCCGCGAAGACCGCTGTCTTGCCGTCCACGGTGACGCGGGTGAAGTAGTGCGAGATCGGCTCGCCCAGCGCCCGCATCCAGTCCTGCGCCATGCCCTGCAAGGTTTCGGCAGACAGCGAGCCGTTCTTGCCCTTTTTCAATCCCTGCGTGGCGTAGGCGCCGAACATCTCATCAAACATCCAGACCTGCCGCAGCGCCGTGATGCGCTGCTGTCCATCGATATCGATCACCGCGCGGGCATCGATCCACATATGCGGGTGCGCGCTGGCGGCGCCCGCCGCCAGCAGCATCGCCGCCGCGGTCAGGGCTGCATGGCCGCGGCAAGCTGACGTGCGTTCCATTCAAACATTTCCAGATAGATGGCGCCGGGCTGTCCGGGCTTGGACAGGGCATCGGAATAAAGCGTACCACCCACCTTGGCGCCGGTTTCGCGGGAGATCTGCTGGACCAGTTTGGGGCTGCTGATGTTCTCCACGAACACCGCCGGCACGCGCTCGCGTTTGACCTGTTCGATGATGCGCGCCACCTCGCCGGCCGCGGGCTCCGCATCCGTGGACACGCCCATCGCGGGGATGAACGTCACGCCGTAGGCGTCGCCGAAGTAGCCGAAGGCATCGTGCGAGGTCACGATCTTGCGGCGCTCGGCCGGAATCGCGGCGAAGGTCTTGCGGACCTGGACGTCCAGCGCCTTCAGGCGCGCGATGTAGGCTTGGGCGCGCTGGCGGTAGGCGTCGGCATGCTCGGGGTCGGCAGCGGCCAGTCCTTCGGCCACATTGTGGGCGTAGATGACGCCATTGGCCAGGTTCTGCCATGCATGCGGATCGGCGCCGCTGTGATGATGGCCATGTCCATGGTCGTGGTCGTGGTCGTGGTCGTGGTCATCATCATGCCCGCCGCCCGCGAACGTGCGCGGCTTCACGCCCTGGGACGCGGCCACGGTGGCGCCGGCAAAGCCCGACGCCTTCGCCAGGCGCGGCATCCAGGTCTCGAAATCCAGGCCGTTGACGAACAGCACCCGCGCGGTGGCCAGCTTCTTGGCATCGCCCGGCGTCGGCTCGTATTCGTGCGCATCACCGTCGGGCCCCACCAGCGTGGCCACGCTGACGTCGGCGCCGCCGACTTCCCGCACGATGTCGCCCAGGATGGAAAAGCTGGCCACGGCCTTCAGCGGCTCGGCGGCCTGCGCGGTTCCGAACAGCGCCGACAGGCACAGGCCTGCCATGGCGAGCAGCGCGCGGCGGCGCGCCAGGGGATGGAAACGCATGGCGTATCTCCTATAGGATGAGTCAGGCCCGGCGCATGCGGCGCCGCGCCGGCAGCAGCCCGCCTTGCGGGCCGCCCACGATGGAAAACAGGTAGCAGGCGCCCGCCGCCAGGATGATCGCGGGCGAGGCCGGCACATTGAAGTGGTACGAAATGAGCAGGCCGGCCGCTGAGGCCACCACGCCCAGGCCCGCGGCCAGCGGGATCTGGCGGGCGGCCGAGCGGACCCAGAAGCGCGCGGCGGCGGCGGGCAGCATCATGATGCCGACCACCATCAAGGTGCCCAGCACCTGGAAGCCCGCCACCAGGTTCACCACCACCAGCACCAGGAAACCCATGTGGACCCAGCCCCCGCCGCCGCCGCTGGCGCGCAGGAAACCCGGATCCAGGCATTCGGCCACCAGCAGCCGGTAGATCGCGGCCAGCGCCAAGAGGGTCACGCTGGCCGTGGCCGTGACCAGCAGCAATGCCGCGTCGTCCAGCCCCAGCACCGTGCCGAACAGCACGTGCAGCAGATCCATGTTGGAGCCCCGCAGCGACACCAGCAGCACGCCCAGCCCCAGCGATATCAGATAGAACGCGGCAAAGCTGGCGTCCTCGCGCAGCGGCGTCAGCCGCGCCACCAGCCCCGCCAGCAGTGCCACGGCCAGCCCCGTGGCGATGCCGCCCAGCATCATCGCGCCCAGCGACAGGCCGGCCAGCAGAAAGCCCGCCGCCACGCCGGGCAGGATGGCGTGCGACATGGCATCGCCCATCAGGCTCATGCGCCGCAGCACCAGGAACACGCCCAGCGGCGCGGCGCCCAGCGACAGGGCGCAGGCGCCAGCCAGCGCGCGCCGCATGAAGCCGTAGTCCAGGAAGGGCGACAGCACCCATTGCGCCAGGCTCATGCGTGACTCTCCGCGTGCCATTGACGCGCCCGCTTCAAGTGCGCATCGTTCAGGGTCTCTTCGGTGTCGCCCCAAGCCACCACCGAACCGGACAGCAGCAGGCATTCAGGGAAATGATCGCGCACCAGATCCAGGTCGTGCAGCACCGCGATCACGGTGCGGCCCTGCCCGTGCAGGCCGCAAAGCAGGGCCATCAGGTCGTCCGCCGTGTGGCTGTCCACCGCGGCAAAGGGCTCATCCAGCAGCAACACGGGCGCGTCCTGCACCAGCATCCGCGCAAACAGCGCGCGCTGCATCTGTCCGCCCGACAGCGCATCCACGCCGCGTCCGGCCGCGTCGGCCATGCCCACGGTCTCCAGCGCGTCCATGCAGCGGTCGAGTTCCTGGTACGCATACCGGCGCCATCCCCCCACGCGGCGCCAGGCGCCCATGGCCACCAGATCCAGCACCGACACCGGAAACGAACGGTCGAGCTCGGCGGCCTGGGGCAGCCAGGCCAGCTCCGAACGGCCCGCGCCACTGATGCGCACGCAGCCGGCCATGGGGCGCAGCACGCCCATGATGCCCTTGATCAAGGTGGACTTGCCCGCGCCATTGGGCCCCACCACGGCGGTCATGCCGCCCGCGGCAAAACGCCCCGACACCGATTTGAGCGCTGCATGCCCGTGCCAGCCGAAGGACGCGTCGGCCAGCTCGATGGTGACCGGCGCGTTCATCGCGGCCACCAGTCCAGCGCCCAGCCGGTCAAGGCCCACAAGACGGCCGCCGCGGCCAGGGCGGCGGCCATGCGGCGCCAGGCGGAAGCCAGGAAGGCGGAACGCGGCGGGAGGTCTTGCCGGGGCGCGGCATCGGGCCGCCGGGGCAAAAGCGTGAAATGAGACATGGAAGAAATGCGCAGACGGAAAGCGGTATAGCCAAGTTTTATTATGTTATATCATAACCAATCGGCTTGATTCCACGGCGGTCGCCCGCATCTGGATGTTTTCTGCTACCTTCCAGGCATCTCGCGCGCATCGCGCGCGTTTTCCATAGAGATAAAGCCAGCCATGTCCGCACCGCCCCGCACCCCTCGCAGCGATACCGTCGGCGCCCAGCTCAGCGTCGCCGAAACGCTGTGCGAGCAGCGCGGACGCCGCCTCACCCCCATCCGCCGCAAGGTGCTGGAACTGCTGCTGCGCCACGGCCGCAGCCTGAAGGCCTATGAACTGCTGGACGCCATGCGCGCCGTCCATCCGGGCGCCGCGCCACCGACCGTGTACCGCGCCCTGGACTTCCTGATGGACGAGGGCCTGATCCACCGCCTGGACGCGGTCAACGCCTGGAGCGCCTGCCACGACGCGGGCGGCGCGCCCCATGACCTGCTCGTCGTCTGTACGGGCTGCGGCGCGGTCGCGGAAGTGTCCGACCCCGCCATGAGCCGCCAACTGGCCGAACGCGTCGCCCAGACCGGCTATGCCTTGGCCACGCACGAAACCGAAATCCGCGCGCTGTGTCCCCAGTGCCAGCAGAAACAGCCCGCTGCGGACGCGGGCCATGGCCACCACCATCATTAAGATCTAGTGCCGGTGGGCTGCCCGCGCCGCGGGCTCTCCACCCTCTGACGCAAGCCCGCACACGGCCTGTCATCCAGATGCGCGCATCGCGCTCTTGAAATCTGGCAAACCGCCCCCAAATAGTGGTATCGCCCGATACTTGACGGCGTACGGACGCCATCTGGATGGCTACGGCCCCAGGGTTGACCCTGGGTTTGCCCCCTGCCCCCGACTGTGCTGTAATCCTGCGTCCGGCCGCTGCAGGCGGCCCATGCAGCCTGCGGCAAACACCCTCCGGCAAAGACTGGGAAACCCCATTGAAGCGTCGCAAGACGGCGTTGCAAGACAGGGTTGCGATCCCCGCCGAGAGTTCCTGTTTAACGCCTTGACTTCACGCTAGCAGCTTCGCCATGAACACCCCGCGCAGTTTGGACAAAATGGTTCCCGTCACCATCCTCACCGGCTTTCTCGGTGCGGGCAAGACCACCCTGCTCAAACGCATCCTGACCGAATACCATGGCCGCCGCGTCGCGGTCATCGAAAACGAGTTCGGGCCGGAAAGCATCGACAACGACCTGCTGGTGCAGGACCGCGACGAAGAAATCATCGAACTGTCCAACGGCTGCGTCTGCTGCACGGTGCGCGGCGACCTGATGCGCACCCTGTCCGAGCTGCGCGCCAAGCGCGAAGCCGGCGAACTGAATTTCGAACGCGTCATCCTCGAGACGACCGGCATGGCCAACCCCGGCCCGGTATGCCAGACGTTCTTCATGGATGACGACATCGCCGAGTACTACCGCCTGGACGCGGTGGTGACGGTGGTCGACGCCAAGCACGGCATGGCCACCCTCGACGCCCAGCCCGAAGCCCAGAAGCAGGTCGGTTTCGCCGACCGCATCCTGATCTCCAAGCGCGACCTGGTCAACGAAGTCGACTACGAAGCGCTGCGCCACCGCCTGGTTCACATGAACCCGCGCGCGCCGATCACGCCGGTCAACTTCGGCGAAGTCGACCTGAAGTCCATCATCGACATCAGCGGCTTCAACCTGAATTCCATTCTGGACATCGACCCGGACTTCCTGGCCGATGAGCACCCCGACGCCGCCCACGACCACGGGCACGATCACGGCCATGACCACGATCACGGCCACGATCATGACCACGAAGGCGACTGCGGGGCGCATTGCAATCATGCCCACCATCATCACCACCACCAGCACGACGACGAAATCGGCGCGTTCGTGTTCCGTTCCAACAAGCCGTTCGATCCCGCGCGCCTTGAGGAATTCCTGGGCGGCGTGGTGCAGGTCTATGGTCCCGACCTGATGCGTTACAAGGGCATCCTGTACATGAAGGGCATCAACCGCCGCATGTTGTTCCAGGGTGTGCACATGATGATGGGCGCCGAACCCGGCAAGCCGTGGACCGCAGCCGAAAAACCGTCCACCAAGATGGTTTTCATCGGCCGTAAGCTGCCCCAGGAGATTTTCACCCGGGGCTTGGAGCAGTGCCTGGCGGGGTAATCCCCCTTCCTGACGTGACGTGATGCGACGAAGGCAGTACTGTGAGGTACGAATAGCGTAGGCAACAAGTAATACGGACCGGGAATGGACGCCCGCGCCAGGATCGATTCATAGTGGAGTGTTTTCATGGCTACCAAGGCAGCAACCAAGAAATCAAGCAAGTCGACGAGCGATACGGCGATTGATCTGCCCAGCGAGAAGGAATTGCTGGCCATGCCCGAGTCCGACTATATGAACGAACGCCAGTTGGCTTTCTTCAAGGAACGGCTCAAACAACTCGAGCAGGACATCCTGGCCAACGCCGGCGAAACCACCGAGCACCTGCGCGAAACGCAGTTCGTGCCCGATCCCGCCGACCGCGCCACGATCGAGGAAGAACACGCCCTGGAACTGCGCACCCGCGACCGCGAGCGCAAGCTGCTGAAGAAGGTGCAGCAGTCCATCGCCCGCATCGACAGCGGCGAATACGGCTGGTGTGAAGAAACCGGCGAGCCCATCGGCGTTCCGCGCCTGTTGGCCCGCCCCACGGCCACCCTGTCGCTTGAAGCGCAGGAACGCCGCGAGATGCGCCAGAAGCTCTACGGCGACTGATCCGTCCCGTATTCATGCCCTACGCTGAAAGGCTATGCTGGTTTCCAGCATGGCCTTTTTTTCTTTGGCCGGCATCCAAATGGGACGCAAGCGTCCAGCCTTGATTTCTTCGGAGTCGCCCCCAGCTATTCCCTTCATAGGAAGGAACGCATGGAACAATTTCACGCCACCACCATCGTGTGCGTGCGCCGCGGCAACCGCGTCGCACTGGGCGGCGATGGCCAGGTCACCCTGGGCAACATCGTCGTCAAGGGCACGGCCCGCAAGATTCGCCGCCTGTATCACGACAAGATTCTGGCCGGCTTCGCCGGCGCCACCGCCGACGCGTTCACCCTGCAGGAACGCTTCGAAGCCAAGCTCGAAAAGCACCAGGGCAACCTGATGCGCTCGGCAGTCGAACTGACGCGCGACTGGCGCACCGACCGCGTGCTGCGCCGCCTTGAAGCCATGCTGATCGTGGCCGACGTCGAGCACACGCTGGTGCTGACCGGCAACGGCGACGTGCTGGAGCCGGAACACGGTCTGGCTGCCATCGGCTCCGGCGGCGCCTATGCCCAGTCGGCGGCGCTGGCGCTGCTGCGCAACACCGAACTGTCGCCCGAGGTCGTCGTCAAGCAATCGCTGGAAATCGCCGGCGACCTCTGCATCTACACCAACCAGAATCACATCATCGAAACGCTGGGCGACTGACGCCCGCCATGCGGCGCGCCCGTCGCGCCGCGGCCGCCCCCCAGCCCGCCCTAGCTTCAAGGATCCGCCCTCATGTCCGCATCCAACATGACGCCCGGAGAGATCGTCTCCGAACTCGACAAGTACATCGTCGGCCAGAACCGCGCCAAGCGCGCCGTGGCCGTGGCGCTGCGCAACCGCTGGCGCCGCCAGCAGGTCGCCGAACCCCTGCGCCACGAGATCCACCCCAAGAACATCCTCATGATCGGCCCCACCGGCGTGGGCAAGACCGAAATCGCGCGCCGCCTGGCCAAGCTGGCCAACGCGCCCTTCATCAAGATCGAAGCCACCAAGTTCACCGAAGTGGGCTACGTGGGCCGCGACGTCGACACCATCATCCGCGACCTGACCGAATACTCGATCAAGCAGACGCGCGAACTGGAAATGCGCCGCGTGCGCACCCAGGCCGAAGACGCCGCCGAAGACCGCATCCTGGACGCCCTGGTGCCGCCCCCGCGCGGCGCCTCTGGCGAGCCGGAACGCGGCGAGGACAACAGTGCCCGCCAGACCTTCCGCAAGCGCCTGCGCGAAGGCAAGATCGATGACCTCGAGATCGAAATCGAGGTCGCCCAGGCCGCGCCGCAGATGGACGTCATGACGCCCCCCGGCATGGAAGAAATGGCCGAGCAGCTGCGCGGCATGTTCGCCGGCATGGCCCGCGACAAGAAAAAGCCCAAGAAGATGAAGGTGCGCGAAGCCTTCAAGCTGATCGTCGACGAAGAAGCCGCCAAGCGCGTCAACGAAGAAGACCTGCGCACCGTGGCGATCAACAACGTCGAGCAGAACGGCATCGTCTTCCTGGACGAAATCGACAAGATCGCGGCCCGCCAGGAATCCGGCGGCGCGGACGTCTCGCGCCAGGGCGTGCAGCGCGACCTGCTGCCCCTGGTCGAAGGCACCACCGTCAACACGCGCTACGGCATGGTCCGCACCGACCACATCCTGTTCATCGCGTCCGGCGCCTTCCACCTGTCGCGCCCCTCGGACCTGATCCCTGAACTGCAGGGCCGTTTCCCGATCCGCGTCGAACTCGAATCGCTGACCGCCGAGGACTTCGTGCGCATCCTGTCCGACACGGACGCGTCGCTGACCAAGCAGTACACGGCGCTGATGGCCACCGAGGACCTGCAGCTTGAGTTCACGGAAGAAGGCGTGCGCCGCCTGGCGGAGCTGGCCTTCGAAGTCAACGAAACCACCGAAAACATCGGCGCCCGCCGCCTGTACACGGTGATGGAGAAACTGCTGGACGAGCTGTCCTTCGACGCCACCGCCAGCAGCGACAAGAGCGTGAAGATCGACGCCGCCTACGTCAACGCGCAACTGGCGGAAGCCGCCAGCAGCCAGGACCTGGCGCGCTACGTGCTGTAAACCCCGCAGGCGCGCTTTGCGCGCCCAGCAAAACGCCGTCCGCAGCCACCAGGCCGCGGACGGCGTTTTCATTTGGCCGGCACGCCTGGCGTGCGCGCGGCGCCTTCCAGGGATGCTAGTTGCTGATCGCGGTCACGATGTACTTGCCGTCCTTGCGGACCGCGGTAAAGCGCACCTTGTCGCCCGCCTTGATCTTGGCCAGCAACGCCGGATCCGCTTCATAGACCAGCGTCATCGCGGGCAGGTCCAGCGGCTTGATGGCGTCATGCTTGATCGTGACCTTGCCGCCGGCCGGATCCACCCGCCGCACTTCCCCGCTGGCCTCGGCCTGCTGCGCGAACGCCAGCGGCGCGGCCAGCGTGACGACGGCCACCGCCGCGGCTGCGGCCATGGGCATTGCATACTTGCGGTCAAAAATCATGCAGATATCCTCCGATTGCAGGAACGCGTGGAACCGACGTCCCCGCTTTCCATAGTGCTAGGATACCGCCCTTGTGCAACAGTTCCCCCGTCCTGACGCAACAATTCTGACAGTTGATTGCGGAGTCCGCGGGTCGCGCCGCCGCAATTCATGGTTGGACGCAAAACCCCTACCTTTCGTCACTCATTTCAGGAGTTCCCATGGCCAACCGCTTATCCGTCATCGCCACCCGCACGGGAGACGACGGCACCACGGGTCTTGGGGACGGATCTCGCACACCCAAGGACGCCCCGCGCATCGCAGCCATCGGCGACGTCGACGAACTGAACAGCGTGATCGGCGCGCTGCTGACCGAGGACCTGCCCGCCGAGATATCCGCCGACCTGCTGGCCATCCAGCACGACCTGTTCGACATGGGCGCGGAGCTCTGCATACCCGGCCACACCGCCCTGACGGACGCACACATCGCCCGCCTGGATACGCGCCTGGCCCACTACAACGCGGCCCTGCCGCCCCTGCGCGAATTCATCTTGCCCGGCGGCTCGCGCGGCTCGGCGCAGGCACATGTGGCGCGCACCGTCTGCCGCCGCGCCGAGCGGGCCGTGGTGGCGCTGGCTCGGGTCGATGCCGTGAACCCGCCGCTGCGGCAATACCTGAACCGGCTGTCGGATCTGATGTTCGTGCTGGCGCGTTGTATAAACCAGCATGCGGGACAGAAAGACACGTTCTGGGCGGGCGCCCAGGCGCGCAAGTAGTCTCGCGGCCAGCCGCAAGCGGCGCGGTTGGACCTGAGAACGCTACGAAACTGGGCAAGGGCTGCGTGAAGATCTTATTGCTAGGCAAGAACGGCCAGGTCGGCCGCGAACTTTGCCGCTCCTTGCTCCCCCTTGGAGAGGTCGTGGCGCTGGGGCGCGACGGCGCCGATCTGCGCGACCAGGATGCCCTGCTCGAGGTCCTCTCGTCGTGCCGGCCGCATGTGATCGTGAACGCGGCCGCCTACACGGCGGTGGATGCGGCCGAAACCGATTGCGGCACCGCCGCCCAGGTCAACACCTTGGCGGTCGCCATGCTGGCCCGCCATGCCCGGGCAGCCCGCGCCTTGCTGGTCCATTTTTCGACCGACTACGTGTTCGACGGCTCGCAGCAGCGAGCTTATCTGGAAACCGATAGCCCCAACCCCCTCAACGTATACGGCAGCACCAAGCTGGCGGGCGAGCAGGCCATTCAGGCCGCCGGCTGCGACGCGCTGGTGTTCAGAATCGGCTGGGTGTATTCGACGCATGGCCGGAATTTTCTGAAAACCATGCTGCGTTTGGCGCTGGAGCGGGAAGACCTGGACGTGGTTTGCGACCAGCAGGGCACGCCCACGTCGGCCGAGCTGGTCGCCGACGTTACCGCCTTGGCGATCCGGCAACATCAGGCCGGGCTGTTGCCCGCGGGCACTTACCATCTGGCCGCCAGCGGCTCGACCGACTGGCATGCCTACGCAAAGTACATCGTTGCCGGGGCCGCTGCGCGCGGCGCCAAGCTGGCGTTGAGCCCGCAGCGGATACGCGCGATTGCCGCGCAGGACTATCCCGCAGCCGCGCAACGGCCGTGCAACGCCACGCTGGATACGGCCAAGCTGTCGCGTGCGCTGGAACTGCGCATGCCATCATGGACCGAACACGTCGACCGCGCCCTGGATCAACTCATTCACCCTGGCAACCCGCCTGCATCCTGATGAAAGCCACTCCACTCGCCATTCCCGACGTGTTGCTTCTGGAGCCCAAAGTACTGGGTGACGAGCGCGGCTTTTTCTTCGAGAGCTTCAATCAGGCCGTATTCGAAGCGGCAACGGGACTTCAGCGCCGCTTTGTTCAGGACAACCATTCACGCTCGATCCAGGGCGTGTTGCGCGGACTGCATTACCAGGTGGAACAACCCCAGGGCAAGCTCATGCGTGTATGCGCGGGCGAGATCTACGACGTGGCGGTGGACATGCGGCGCGGCTCGCCGACATATGGGCAGTGGGTGGGCACGCTGCTCAGTGCGGAAAACAAGCGTCAGGTGTGGATCCCCGAAGGCTTTGCCCACGGCTTCCTGACGCTGTCCGATCATGCCGAGGTCCTGTACAAGACCACGGACTATTACGCGCCGCAGCACGAGCGCTGCATACGCTGGAACGATCCGCAACTGGCGATTGCCTGGCCCTGCCAGCAGCCGCCGCAGCTGTCCGAGAAGGACCGCAACGGCGCGTCGTTCGCCGACGCGCCGGCCTGCTGACTCAGTTCACGCCGGCGGCGTGAGCCTGTTCGTCGGCGTGGTACGAGGAACGCACCATCGCCCCCACCGCCGCATGCGAGAACCCCATCGCATAGGCTTCACGCTCGAACATGGCGAAGGTGTCCGGATGCACGTAGCGCAGCACGGGCAAGTGATGCTCCGAGGGCTGCAGGTACTGCCCGATGGTCAGCATGTCCACGTTGTGCTCGCGCATGTCGCGCATCACCTGCAGGATTTCCTCGTCGGTCTCGCCCAGGCCCAGCATCAGGCCGGACTTGGTGGGAACCTCGGGATGCAGCTGCTTGAACTCGGCCAGCAGCTTCAGCGAGTGCATGTAGTCCGAGCCCGGACGCGCCTGCTTGTACAGGCGCGGCACGGTCTCCAGGTTGTGGTTCATGACGTCCGGGGGGCCGGCGTTCAGGATGGTCAGCGCGCGGTCCAGGCGGCCGCGGAAGTCAGGCACCAGCACCTCGATGCGGGTGGTGGGCGACAGTTCGCGGATGTGCGTGATGCAATCGACGAAGTGGCCCGCGCCGCCGTCGCGCAGGTCGTCGCGGTCCACCGAGGTGATCACGACATAGGACAGCTTCATCGCGGCGATGGTGCGCGCCAGGTTCAGGGGCTCGTTGGTGTCCAGCGGATCCGGGCGGCCGTGGCCCACATCACAGAAGGGACAGCGGCGGGTGCACTTGTCGCCCATGATCATGAAGGTGGCCGTGCCCTTGCCGAAGCATTCGCCGATGTTCGGGCAGGACGCTTCCTCGCACACCGTGTGCAGGTTGTGCTCGCGCAGGATGCGCTTGATGTCGTAGAAGCGCGAGCCGGGCGCGGCGGCCTTGACGCGGATCCATTCAGGCTTTTTCAGGCGCTCGGCCGGAACGATCTTGATGGGAATGCGCGCGGTCTTGGCCTGCGATTTCTGCTTTTGCGTCGGATCGTAGACCGCTTCCGCGGGCGCAGCGGCGGATTCGTTCGAGGGGACAGGAGACTCGGCGAGCGTGGACATGGAGCACCTTCATGACCGGCGCGCGGACACGCCGGGTCTGAGACAAAAACGGCATTTTACCCTCCGCCGCCCGGATCCGCCCGGCGAGGGCCCGCCCCCGGGCGGCGCGCGTCCTCGGCCAAGGCCTGGCTGGGTTATCGTCACGCCTGACGAATCTGCCGGTTTTGCCCATGTCTTCCCTGCCCCCGCCCCGCCCCATCGCCCTGATCGCACCCCGACTGGACTGGGCGCCCGCGGCCCGCGCCATCCAGGCCTGCGCCGAATTGCTGCTGCCCGCCGGCTACTACCTGGCCGCCGGCCCCTGGCATGAAGCCCAGTCCCTGCCTCTGCTCGGCGACCTGCGTCCCGCCGCCGCTCTCACCATCGGCCCCCTGGACGATCCCGCCCTGCGAACCGTCCTGGCAGCGCTGGAAATCCCCGTGGTGGAAACCTGGAACGCGTCCCCCCAGCCGCTGGACGGCGCCGTGGTGGTCGACAACGCGGAAGCCGGCCGCATGGCGGCGCGGCATCTTGCCGCCAAGCGCCATGCGCAGGTCGCCTGCATCAGCGCCGACAATGCCTGGGAGCGCGCCCGGCGCGAAGGCTTCATCGGCAGCGCGGCCGCACTCGGACTGGACCTGGTGGCGGACATCGTGCAACCCGAGGTCCAGCACATGAACGACGGCCGCATGGCCTTCCTGCGTCTCTTGGCCACCAACACGATCTTCGACGCGGTGTTCTGCACGACCGACCTGCTGGCCGCGGCCTCGGTCTCGGAAGCCCACAACCGCGACCTGCAAGTGCCGCAAGACCTGGCGGTGCTGGGCTACTCGGACGACGGCAGCGCCGCGCAATGGGCGCAAGGGCTCACCACCCTGGGCGCCGACGCAGCCATCCTGGGCCGGCGCGCCGGCCAGCTGCTGCTGGACCGCCTGGACGGCGAACGCGGCACGGGCGAACGGGTAACGGTGGAAGTGGTTTTTGAGGAAAGGCTGAGCACGTAGGCCGGAAAACCCCGCCTACCCCTCATACAGCGCAGGAAAGCCGCTGTCCCGCAGCATGGCGTTGGCTTCCCGCAGGAAGGCAGGCGTGGCGGTCTCCGGCACGCGCGCGAGCCATTGCACGGCGTCCTGTTTCTGCCCGCGCAGCAACAGCAGCCGGCCCAGGTGGAACATGCCGCGGAAATCGCCGCCTTCGGCGCAGCGCCGGTAGCAGTCGAAGGCGCGCTCCATGTCCTGCTCGACCACCTCGCCGGCCTCGTAATAGCGCCCGACCACCCCGATGGACTTCACGTGCCCGGCGTCCGCCGCCTTCTGGTACAGAGCCAGCGCCGCCGCGGGGTTCTGCGCCACGCTGCCGCGGCCGCTGCGCAGCATGTGGGCGTAGTTGTACATGCCCCAGTCCAGGCCGCGGTCCGCCGCCAGCCGGAACCAGTAGGCTGCGACCGTGTCGTCCCGCGCCACGCCCCAGCCGTTCTCGTAGCAGCGGCCCACCATGTTGATGGCCATGGGGTGATCGGCATGGGCCGCGCGCTTGAACCATGTCAGCCCCAGCTCCGGATCGCGTTCGACGCCGGCGCCGTCCAGCAGCATCTGGCCGTAGATGGTCTGGGCTTCGATCAGCCCCAGTTCGGCGGCCGCGCGGATCCAGGCCGCGTAGTCCTCGGCCGGCCCCGCTACGCGCAGGCGCGCCAATGCTTCCGGTGTGGTCGCGGCCACGTCGGCCGCGCTATAGGTCTTCATATCTTGTTCCTTGCGCGGTCCCAGGCCTGCGCCAGATTGCGTGCGAGCGCCTCGCCGGTTTCGGTGGGCTCGCGGCGCACGCCACAGGCCGCCATGTCCACGGTGCGCAGTCCGGCATAACCGCAGGGATTGATGCCCAGGAACGGCGCCAGGTCCATCTGCACGTTCAGCGATACGCCGTGGTAGGCCCGCCCGTTGCGGATCTTGATGCCCAGCGCGGCGATCTTGGCCAGTTCGCCCCCGTCCGGGTCGGGCACGTAGACCCCCGGCGCGCCGGGCTTGCGGCAGGCGTCAGCCACGCCCATCTGCGCCAGCGTGTCGATGACCGCGCCTTCCAGCAGATTGACGTATTCCTTGACGTAGATGTCGGCGCGGCGCAGGTCGAACAGCGCGTAGGCCATGACCTGGCCGGGGCCGTGGTAGGTCACCTGCCCGCCGCGGTCGCAATGGACGATGGGGATGCCGCCAGGGTTGAGCACGTGCTGGGGCAGGCCAGCCTGCCCCAGGGTGTAGACGGGCGCGTGTTCGCAGAGCCAGATCTCGTCAGGCGTATCGGCGCCGCGCAGATTGGTGTACGCCTGCATGTCGTGCCAGACCGATAGGTAGTCGGCCGGCCGCGCGAGCCACTTGATCACAACTGTCTTGCTCTTGCGCTAGAGGACGATGGACACCATCGGATGGCCGTGCAGGGCGCGGTAAAGCGCGTCCAACTGCTCGCGCGAGGTCGCGCGCACCGTGAAGGTCAGGCCCATGTAGTTGCCGCCCTTGCTGGGCCGCATTTCCACCGTGGCGGCGTCGAACTCAGGGTCGAACTGCAGCACGACGTCGGTCAGCGTCTGCGCGAATTCGGGATGCTGCTTGCCCATGACCTTGATGGGAAAGTCGCTGGGATATTCGATGAGGGAGTCTTCGGGCGGGATCTGTTGCATGATGTGCCTATAAGGTGTTGCCCCCCAGGGCGCGGCCACTGCTCGATATTGCACCCGAGGGTGTCTGCCACGGGGCGGCCAGATCCTGGATATATGGGGGCAAACCGCCAGCCGGCAAGGCCGCCGGGGCGGCCCCGCGGGTGCCGCCCGGTGACGCCAAGCTTAGAGCGCGGCGATGCGGGCATCATAACCCGCCCGCAATTGCGCAAAAACGGGGCCGGGCTTGCCCGTACCCACTGGCTTGCCATCCAACGACACGATGGCCAGCACTTCCTTGGTGGCCGAGGACAGCATCAGCTCGTCGGCCTGTTCCACCTCTTCTCGCGAGATCGGACGCGACTCGAACGGAATGCCGGCCTCGGCGGCCAGTTCACCCATCAGGCCGTAGCGGATGCCTTCCAGGATCAAGTTGTTCTTGGGCGGCGCCAGCAGCTTGCCGCCGGACACCACCCAGATATTGGTGGACGAGCCTTCGGTCAGGTAGCCATCGCGGAACTGCACCACTTCATCGACCTGCGCATCGACCGCTTGCTGCTTGGCCAGCACGTTGCCCAGCAAGGACACCGACTTGATTTCGCAATGCAGCCAGCGTTCGTCCGGAATGCTGATGGCGCTCAAGCCGCGTTCGCGCTGCGCCGCGGGCGGCGGCGCCCAGGCCGAGATCATGCCGAAGACCGTCGGCGCCACGGGCGTCGAGGGGAACTGGTGGTCGCGCTTGGCCACGCCGCGCGTCACCTGCAGGTAGACGATGCAGGTTTCCAGCTTGGTGCGCGCCAGCAGCTGCTGGATCAGGTCGATCCAGCCTGCGCGGTCGAAGGGCTGGGCGATCCGCAAGGCGGCCAGGCTGCGGTCCAGGCGGTTGAGGTGTTCGGCCATGCGGAACGCATTGCCTTGGTACACGGGGACGACTTCGTAGATGCCGTCGCCGAAAATGAAGCCGCGGTCCAGGACGGAGACCTTGGCCTCGTCCACGCGCAAAAACTCACCGTTGAGATACACCTGGCTTTCGCCCGGCACGCCCGGAATCATGAGGCACTCCTGAGTATGAAATGGAGAGGGACGAACCGCCCGGTCCGTCCCGTGAATAGAGTACGGGCGTTTCATGCGAAACGCCCGTCGCTAGCTTACACCTGCTTGCCGCGCCCGCGGCGCGGCAGGCTTATTCGAACCAGCGCTTGACGGTGTCGACCATGCGGCCGAAGAAGCCCGCGCGCTCGACCGCGTCCTGCACCACCAGCGGTTCGCTGCGCAGCACCTTGCCGTCCAGCGTGAACTGCAGCGTGCCGACCTGCTGGCCCTTGGCCAGCGGGGCGATCAGCGGATCCGTGCGTTGCGCCACCGGCTTCAAGTCGCCAGCCTTGCCGCGCGGCACCGCGATCGACACCGGGTTGGGCGGGCCCAGCTTGACGTTTTCAGCCGTGCCTTCCCAGACGCGCGCATCGATGCCGGGCTGGCTCTTGTCGAACAGCTTCACGGTGTCGAAGTTCTGGAAGCTCCAGTTCAGCAGCTTCAGGCTTTCCTCGGCGCGCGTGGCTTCGCTGTCCGTGCCCACCACGACCACCAGGATGCGGCGGTCGCCGCGCACCGCGGTCGACACCAGGCAGTAGCCGGCCGAATCGGTGTGGCCGGTCTTCATGCCGTCCACCGACGGGTCGGCCCACAGCAGGCGGTTGCGGTTGGGCTGGGTGATCTTGTTGTAGGTGTAGCTCTTCTGCTTGTAGTAGTGGAAGTGGTCCGGGTGATCGGTGATCAGGTGCGACGACAGGATGGCCAGGTCGCGCGTGGACGTCATGTGCTGCGGGTCGGGCAGGCCCGTGGCGTTCATGAAATGCGTGTTGCGCATGCCCAGGCGCTCGGCTTCCTGGTTCATCAGCGAAGCGAACGAAGCCTCGCTGCCGCCCACGGCCTCGGCCAGGGCCACGGAGGCGTCGTTGCCGGACTGCACGATCATGCCCTGGTTCAGCTCATCGACAGTAACCGGCTTGCGCGGTTCGATGAACATGCGCGAACCGCCCGTGCGCCAGGCGCGGTCGGACACCGGCACGGTCTGCTCCAGCGTCAGGCGCTTTTCATCCAGCGCATTGAACACGACGTAGGCCGTCATGATCTTGGTGAGCGACGCCGGCTCCACCTTCATGTCCGGGTTGGAGGCGGCCAGGGTCTGGCCGCTGTTGACGTCCATCACGATCCAGGCCTTGGCCGCGATCGTGGGGGCCGGCACGGCCGAGACGTCGCCCACCGGCACCACCGCCGAAGCATTCGGAGCCGGAGCCGCGGCGCCGGTAGCTGCGGCGGGCGCCGCGGCGGGAGCCTGTTGCGCCCAGACCGGCATCGAGGCTGCCAGCATGGCTGACAGCACCGCGCCTGACAGCAGGCGGCGGGTGAAGACAACGGGGGAGTGAGCGGAGTAAGGCAAATTCTTCATCGGCAACGTGGGTCCAGTAATGACGCCCGCCGGCGCGGGGCAAGTGGCTGACAATTATAGGCAGTCGATCAGACCCGTCCGGCCCGCCCGGGGTTCCCCTGCCACTAAAACATGCAACCTGATGCAACCTGCCGGCCTCGGGGCGCGCAAACGGATCAATCAGAATCGCCGCCGTGATGCCGGCGGTACACAGCCGGCGAAACGCCCACGTGCTTGACGAAGGCGCGGCGCAAGGTGTCGACGTTGGCAAAACCGCATTGCGCGGCCGCCTGCTTGGGCGTGGCCACGCCCGCCTCCAGCAGCGCGCGGGCCGCGGCGATCCGCGTCATCTCGACCCACGCGGCCGGCGTGACGCCGACCTCGGCGTGGAACAGCCGCGCAAAATGCCGCGGACTCAGGCCCGCATGTTCGGCCAGCGCATCCACCGACAGCGGCAGCCCGGGATTGCCGGCGACCCAGCGCTGAACCTCCTGCAGCGCCGAGCGCCCGACCGGGCCGGCTTGTCCCTTGCGGCTGAACTGCAGTTGTCCGCCCGGCCGCTTGAAGAACATCACCAGCTGGGCAGCCACGTTGGCGGCCACCTCCCGGCCCAGGTCCTCCTCGACCAGCGACAGCGCCAGATCCAGGCCGGCCGTGACGCCGGCGGAGGTGCGCACCTTGCCGTCGCGCACATGCAGGGCATCCGCTTCGACGGTCACCTTGGGATAAGCCAGACGCAGTTGCGCAGCCGCGTTCCAATGGGTGGTCACGCGCCGCCCGTCCAGGAGGCCGGCCGCGGCCAGCATGAAGGCGCCAGTGCAGACGGAGCCATAGCGCCGGGCGGCCCGGGCCGTCGCGCGCAGCCATCGCAAAGCGGAGCTGCTGAGCATTGCGCTGGCGGCCTGCGGCGTGCCTGCGACAAGCAGGGTATCCAGGCGCGGCGCCGGGTCGCCAACCGTCAGGTCGGGCAGCAGGCGCGCGCCCGACGAACTGCGGATGGGCCCCGCCTCGTAGCCCACCACGCGCAGCGTGTAAAGCTCACGCCCGAGTTCGGCATTGGCCTGGGCGAACACGTCCAGGGGCCCGGAGACGTCGAGCATCTGGACGCCGGGCAGCGCAAGAATGGCTATGGTCTTGGTCATGGAATCGCGCCTGGCCACCCGGCGTCGGGAAATCGCGTATTTTGGCGGAATCTGGCGTATTGCGGTAATTGAAGCCATTCTAGTGCGGCGGGAGAATTTCTCGAACCCCTCCCCCCACCTGCAAGGACTCCCGCCATGAACCCTGTCATCGACGGCATTCAAATCCCCGACAGCAAGCTCGCCCGTGAAATCACGGAGCTGGTGCGCGACACCGCCACGCCGCTGCTGTTTCACCACTCCAGCCGGGTCTACTACTTCGGTGCGCTTGCCGGCAAGCAGCGCGGACTGAAGTTCGACCCGGAGCTGCTCTATTGCGGCTGCATGTTCCACGACATGGGCCTGACGCATCGGCACAGCAGCGACTGCTGCCGCTTCGAAGTGGACGGCGCCAACGCGGCGCGCGATTTCCTGAAAAGCCGCGGGATTTCCCAACAGGACATCGATCTGGTGTGGACCGCCATCGCGCTCCACACCACGCCAGGCATTCCGGAATTCATGCATCCGGTCGTTGCGCTGGTGACAGCAGGCGTGGAGATGGACGTGTTGGGCTTGACCTATGGCGACTATGGCGACGCCCAGCGCGAAGCCGTGGTGGCGGCACATCCGCGCGGCCCGGGCTTCAAGGAAGAAATCATCCAGGCGTTCTACGACGGCATCAAGCACAAGCCGCAGACGACCTTCGGCAACGTCAAGGCCGATGTCATCGCCGACAAGGAGCCGGCGTTCAGGCCCGGCAACTTTTGCAGCGTCATCCGCGGTTCGCGCTGGCCGGGCTGAAGCCGCTGGCGCCGCGCAAGCGGCGCCCCCGTTTCAATCCAGCGCCACCTTCAGCCGCGCCTGCACCAATTGGCGCAGCACCAACAGCTTGCCGTGGAAGAAGTGCGATGCGCCCGGCACCACCACCACGGGAATGGAACGCGGGCGCGCCCAGTCCATGGCCTCGGACAGCGGCACGACTTCGTCCTCCTCGCCGTGCACCAGCAAGGTGTCGTCCGGCACCTGCACTTCGTGCGACTGGAAGCGGTTCACGGCCGGGCCCATCAGCATCAGGGCGGACGGCAGCACCGTGTCGCCCTGCTCCGCCAGCGCGGCATAGGTCTGCGCCGCGACAGCGGTGCCGAAAGAAAAACCGGCCAGCACCCACGGCGCCTGGGCCAGTTCCGGATGCAATTCGCGCATCTGCGCGACGACCGCCAGCATGTCCTGGGTTTCGCCCACGGATTTGTCGAACGCGCCCTCGGACTGCCCGACGCCGCGGAAATTGGGCCGCACCGCGACCAGGCCGTGCTGCACGCAGGCGCGCGACAGGGTCGTGACCACCTTGTTCTCGCGCGCACCGCCCTGCAGCGGATGCGGATGCAGGACCAGCGCCCAGCCTCGCGGCGTGCCCGCCGGCCAGTCCACGGCGCAATCGATGCGGCCGGCGGCTCCAGTGAATGCGTGGGTTTCAGTGCGTGCGGACATGGAGGAACTCAGGATGCGGGAAAAACAGCGATCTTAACCGCCCGCCCTGGAGGCGGGTTTCAGCGTCGTGGCGAGCCACTGCGCCAGTTGGTCGGCAGCATCGTCGGTGGCCTGGCGCAACGCCGCCACCCCGCCTTGCGCGTCCTGCGTGGGCGCAGGCGCGCGTGCCTCGATGCGGGTCTGACCCAGCACGCTGCGGCCGCTGAGCAGCACCGCCTGCAGCAACACGCGGCCTTCGCTGGATTGGCCGTCGGCCGCGAATACCTGCTCGAATTGGGACAAGGACACCTGCAGCTGCGGCGTCTGCAGGGTAACGCGCTCGTCCAGCACCGGCCCCTGGCGCGACAGGCGTTCCGTGAGGCGCTGACGCACCAGGTCGGCCGGCGGCGAGGCCCAGCGGTAGCTGGCATAGGCCTTGGGCGCGGCGCTGTCGCCCACGCGCCAGATCACGCCGGTATCGGACAGGCTGGGCACGGCCTGAAAGACCAGCGCGATCGTCTCGCGCGCGGGCAAGGCCGGCGCCGCACGGGAGTCCAGGCCCAGGTCGAACACCGAGGGCGGAGCGGCCACGCGGCCGATGCCGCAGCCGGCCAGGGCCAGCGTCAGGAGTAGGACGGCACTACGCATCTTCATCATTTGGGCGATCTCCCGAAGCCTGCAAAGCCGGCCTCGCCGGGCCCGGGCTCGCGGGGCGCCGGGCCGAACAGGAACGATTGCGGCGTGTTGTCCACACGGCGCAGGGTAACGGTGGCGCCGCGCGCGGCCGCGCTGACGTTGGTGGCCATGCTGGTGATGGCGGGCAGGGTCTCGCCATCCAGCCGCGCGGCGGCCAAGGCGATGTCGTTGAGGCTGCTGGTGGCGGCGGACAGGGGACCGTCCGGCGCGTTCAGGCGCGCCAGCGACTGGCGAGCCTGCGCCGCCAGGTCGCCGACTTCCCGCGCGGCGCGGTCGGCCTGGCGCGAAGTCTTGTCCAGCGAATCAATCAAGGGACCGAGCTTGGCCAGCGTCGGCGCCAGATCCTGGCTGGCGCCCCTGAGCGACTGGGTGATGTCGGTGGCGTTCTGCAGGCTGGCCGTAAGCGCCTGCACGTTCTGCTCGCTCAGCACGCGCCGCAGTTGCTCGGTGACTTCCTCCACGTTCGAAATCAGCTTGCCGCCGCGCTGTTCGATGCGGTCGAGAAAACCAGGGCGCAGCGGAATGGCGGCCGGATGGGCGGCCGACGACGCCAGCCGCTTCATCGACGTGCCGTCGTCGCGCAACTCCACGTTGGAAATGCCGGTCACGCCCTGCACGCCCAGTTCGGCCCAGGTGGACTCCGTGATCGGCGTGTTCGGCGCCACGCCGATGCGGATGCGCACCTGCCCGGGCTTGTCCGGGTTCAGGGCCAGCGACTGCACCTTGCCCACCGGCACGCCCTGGTAGCGCACCGTGGACTGCGGATTCAGGCCGCTGACCGCCGTGGCGGAGATGATTTCGTATGGCTGCAGCTGAGTCCGGTCGCGTCCGATCCAGATGGCCACCAGCGCGGCTGCGGCCAGCAAGGCCAGCGTGAAGATGCCGGCCATGAGCGCATGACTACGGTTTTCCATGATGCAATCCCTTCGGCGCCAGATCTCCCAGCGCGCGCAGGCCGCGCTCGCCCAGGAAGAACGTGTGAATGAACGGGTGATCGACCTTCAGTACTTCCGGCACCGTGTCGCACACGATCACCCGTTTGTCCGCCAGCACGGCAACGCGCGTGGCCAACGCCAGCAGCGTGTCCAAGTCGTGCGTCACCATGACGACGGTAAATCCCAATTGCCGGTGCAGGCTGCGCACCAGATCCACGAATTCGTCGGAGCGCAGCGGGTCCAGGCCCGCCGTCGGCTCATCCAGGAACAACAGCTCCGGGTCCAACGACAGCGCGCGCGCCAGCGCCACGCGCTTGACCATGCCGCCGGACAGGTCCGAGGGCCGTTTATCGGCGTCGCGCGCCGACAGGCCCACCATCGCCAGCCGGCACATGACGACATCGCGCACCAGGTCTTCCGGCACCGTACGCAGTTCGCGCAGCGGCAAGGCCACATTGTCGAACACCGACAGCGCGGAAAACAACGCCCCCGCCTGGAACAGCATGCCCCAGCGATAGGACAGCCGCCGGCGTTCGGCCGCCGTCAGTTCGAACAGCGCATGGCCCAGCACCCGCACCGTGCCCGCGGCCGGCCGGTCCAGCCCGATGATCTGCCGCAGCAGCACCGTCTTGCCCGTGCCCGAGCCGCCCACCAGCACCAGGATCTCGCCTGGGAAGACGGTCAGGTCCAGATTGTCATGCACCACGTGGTCGCCGAATGCCGTGCGCAGCCCGCGCACCGTGATGACGGGCTCTACCGTGACGCCGTCCTCGGCGAACAACTTGTGCTGGGTGGCGCTGTTCATCAGATGCCCACCGAGCTGAAGATCACGGCGTAGAGCGCATCCAGCAGGATCACGCCAGTGATGGCAGTGACCACGGACGTGGTGGTGCCGCGTCCCAGGCTTTCCGTGTTGGGCTGGATGCGCAGGCCGAAATGGCAGGCGATCAGCGCGATCAGCATGCCGAAGGTCACGCCCTTCAGGATGCCGATCCAGTAATTGGTCAGCGAAATCGCGTCCGGCAGCGACTGCAGGAACCATTGCGCCGACACGCCCAGCTGCATCTGCGCGGCAAGCATGCCGCCCAGCAGCGCCATGGCATCCGTCCACAGCACCAGCAAGGGCATGGTCACGGCCAGCGCCACCACCCGCGGCAGGATCAGGCGCTGCCCATGCGAAATGCCCATGACCAGCATCGCATCCAGCTCCTGCGTCACCCGCATCACGCCGATCTGCGCCGTGATGGCCGAACCCGAGCGGCCCGCCACCAGGATGGCGGCCAGCACCGGCCCCAGTTCGCGCACGATGGATACACCCAGCAGGCGCACGATGAAACGGTCGGCGCCAAACATCTGCAACTGTTGCGCCGACAGGTAGGACAGCACCACGCCAATCAGGAATCCGACCAGCGCCGTGATGCCCAGCGCCTGCGCGCCGGTGCGGTACACCTGCGCCGAAATCTCGCGCCACGGCGCGAGCCGCGGGCGCAGCAGCATGCCGCCCAGGTCCAGGACCAGTTGCCCCAGCATGATGAGCAAGGCGCGGCCATTGTCGATAGCCTGGAAGATCGCCTCGCCCACCGCGCGCGGCCAGCTCCATGGGTCACGCTTGGGCGCCGCGGCCGGGGTCTCGCCCTTGTTCAGGGCCAGCGCATTGAAAACGTCCTGCTGGCCGGCGGACCAGCGCACGCGCTCGGGCAGCTTATGGCCCCAGGCTTCCCAGATCAGCAGCGCGCCTATCGTGTCCAGCCGGCCGATGCCGTGCAGGTCCCAGCGCGCGCCGCCATCGGTGGCGCAGGCCAGCGCCTCGCGGCGGCGCTGCACCTCGCCGGGCTCCGCCAGCGCCAGCACGCTCCAGTCGCCGGCCACATGGCATACGCCTCCTTCGAAACGGAAAGGCGCGGCGGCAGGTGCGGACGAAGCAGAAAGCGGCATAAAGGCGATACCGATGCAAAATGTATCGCCAATCATAAACGCTGGCGCCGGCCGACCGCGAGCCCGGGCTGCGTGCCCTACAATCGCCGCCATGCCCGCTCAAGCCAGCCCCATCGACCTGCCCGCGCCGGAAACCCTGGCCCGTACGCTCAGCACGCGCCTGCCCGCCTTCCAGGACATCTCCTGGATCGGCAGCACCGGATCGACCAATGCCGATCTCCTGGCGCGCGCGCGCGCAGGCGCCGGCGGCAAGCCCTGGCTGCTGGGCACGCACCTGCAGGAAACCGGCCGTGGCCGCGCCGGCCGTCCCTGGCAGAACCGCACGGGCTCCACGCTGATGTTCTCCTGTGCCTTCGACGTGCACCTGCCACCCGCGCAACTGCCCGCGCTGTCGCCGCTGGCCGGCATCGCCGCCTGCGAGGCCCTGCGCGCCGTCGCCGGCCCGCAGGCCGCCGGGCTCTGCATGAAGTGGCCCAACGACGTGCAATGGCACGACGCCAAGCTGGCAGGCGTGCTGGTCGAGACCACCCGCAATCCCGGCGGCAGTGAAGCCGGCCATACGGTCGTCATCGGCATGGGCGTGAACCTGACCGACGCCGCCCGGCTGTCGCTCGCGCTGGAGCGCGAAGTCGCCGACTGGAGCCTGGTGCAGGCGGGCGCCGCCCGCCAGGCTGCCGCCGCCGACCTGGTCTGCGCCAGCGCGATGGCCTGGCTGGAAGCGGTCCGGACGCTGGAACGCGAAGGCTTTGGCGCCTTCAGGCAGCGTTTCGATCAGGTGGACGCTTTAGCCGGCCGCAAGGTCAACGTACTGGACAAGGGCGCTATTCTTCTAGGCGGCACCGCGAGCGGCGTGGACGAGCAAGGCCGCTTGCTGGTGCAAACGCCCGAGGGCATCCAACCGATCCTGGTCGGTGAAATCTCGATTCGACGCCAAGCATGATTATTCTCATCGACTCAGGCAACAGCCGTCTCAAGGTGGGTTGGCTGGACGCCAGCAACCCCGACACGCCGCGCGAGCCCGCGGCGGTCGCCTTCGACGGCCTGGACCTGGACGCCCTGGACCGCTGGCTGGCCGCCCTGCCGCGCCGCCCCTTGCGCGCGCTGGGCGTCAATGTGGCCGGCGAGGCCCGCGGCGCGGCCATCGCCGCCATCCTGCAGAAACACGGCTGCGCGGTGACCTGGTCGCCGTCGCAGGCGATCACGCTGGGCTTGGTCAACCGCTACAAGACGCCCACACAGCTGGGCGCCGACCGCTGGGCCTCGCTGCTGGGCGTGCTGTCGCGCCTGCCCGAGGCGCACCCGCCTTTCGTGCTGGCCAGCTTCGGCACCGCCACCACCATCGACACCGTCGGCCCTGACAATGTCTTCGCCGGCGGCCTGATCCTGCCCGGCCCGGCCATGATGCGCAGCGCCCTGGCCCACGGCACCGCCAATCTCCCCATCGCCAACGGCCAGGTCGTGGCCTATCCCACGGACACACACGAAGCCATCGCCTCCGGCATCGCCGCCGCGCAGGCCGGCGCCGTCGTGCGCCAATGGCTGGCCGGACGCCAGCGCTACGGCCAGACGCCCCAGATCTATGCGGCGGGCGGCGGCTGGCCCGAAGTGCACCAGGAAATCGAACGCCTGCTGGCGGACGCGGGCGGCACCTTCGGCGCGGCGCCCGTGCCCATCTATCTGGATCACCCCGTCCTGGACGGCCTGGCCGCGGTCGCGCGCGCCACCCTGGACGCCGAAGCCTGAACGGGAGACCCCGGCCATGCGCGTGCTCTTCATCCTCATCCTGCTGGCGAATCTGGGGGTCTATGCGCTGGGCCAGGGCTGGCTGGGCACACGCCCCGAGGACGAAGGCCGCGATCCGCGCCGCTTCAACCAGGAACTGAATCCGGGCGCGGTGACCTTGGTCCCCAAGACGGCGCCTCCCCGCGCCGCGCCCTGAAGCCCCATCCGGCACGCACGCCTGCGGAAACGGGCGCTAACCCGCCTTTCCTGCCCTCAACCAAGGCGCCAGCGCGTCCAGCGTGCGCCCAGTGGCGCCGGAATGCATGCGGAACCACGCCAGCGCCGCCTCTGCCGCGCGCTGGCGGCGCGACTCGTCGGCCAGCAGCGCCATTGCCGCATCCACCGCCTGGCCGGCATCGGCCGCGCGCAACGCGGCGCCCGCCGCGATCGCGTCTTCCGCCGCCTGCTTGAAATTGAAGGTATGCGGGCCGACGACGACCGGTACGCCCGCCGCGCAGGCCTCGATCAGGTTCTGCCCGCCCAGCGGCGCGAAACTGCCCGCCACGATCGCAACATCCGAAGCGGCATAGTGGAACGCCATCTCGCCCAGCGTGTCGCCCAGCAACACCGCCGTCTGCAGCCCGGGTTCCAGGCCCTCGGAGCGCCGGACATAGGGCAGCCCGGCCTCCGACAGCAGGCGCGCGGCCTCGTCAAAGCGCTGCGGATGGCGCGGGATCAGCAGGAATAGCGGCGCGCCCGGCATGGCGGCATGGCGCTTGATGGCCTCGATGAAACCGCTGTCCTCGCCCTCGCGCGTGCTGGCCACCGCCACCACGCGCCGGCCCAGCCGTTCGCGCCAGGCCTGCCCCGCGGCAACCTGGGCTGCCGGCAGAACCAGATCGAATTTCAGATTGCCCGTCACGACGGGCGGCGGCGCCCCTGCCTGCACGAGCCTATCGGCGTCCTCGGTGGTCTGCGCCAGCACCGAGTCCAGTCCGCCCAGCGCTTCGCGCATCACGCTGCCCATCCTGCCCGCCTGCCGCAACGACGACGCCGAAAACCGGGCGCTGACCAGCGCCATGGGCACGCTCGCGCCACGCGCGGCCGCCAGCAGGTTCGGCCAGATCTCACGTTCGATGAGCAGGCCGCAGCGCGGCCGGTAGGCCGCCATGAATCGGCGGGTGGCCCCGGGAAAGTCGTAAGGTAGCCATGCTTGGTGCAACTGCCCGCGGGCGATGGCCTCCGCGTATTGGCGCGCGCCCTCGGTCCGGCCGGTGGCCGTCATGTGCGTCAGCAGCACCGGCAGCCCCCGGTCCAGCAAGGCCTGCAGCAGAGGCTGCGCGGCGCGCGTCTCGCCCAGGCTGACGGCGTGCACCCAGACGGGAGCCGTCCACGGCGCGGTAACCGCGTCAGCGGCAACGGCAGGCGCGGCGTGGCCGAAGCGTTCCGAAGAGAAGATCTCCCATTGGCCGCCCGCGCGCCGGGCGCGGTGACCCATCCAGAGCCAGACCAGCGGTGACAGAGCCCTGAGCGCCAGAGAGTAGACGCCGCGGTTCATGTCACTGGGCGGCCAAGGCCTGCTCCACCGCCGCCATCACGGCCTCGCGCGATGGCGAAGCCCCGCGGTCGCCCAGGCTGGCGGTGTAGCTCGAACCGACCAGCGGCGTGCGCACCGGCGTGGAGGCACGGTAAATGCCGATGGTGGGCCGGCCCAGGGCGGCCGACAAATGGGTCAGGCCGCTGTCCAGCCCCACCATCAGGCGGGACCCGGCCAGCAGGCGCGCCACCGCGCTCAGGTCCATGCGGGGCATCACCTCGGCGCCATCCATGCCGGCAATCAGCAACCGGGCGCGCTCGGCCTCCTGCTCGTTTCCCGCCAGCAATTTCAGGGTGCAGCCGGCCTCGCGCAGGCGGCGGAACACAACGCGCCAGTCTTCTTCCGGCCAGAGTTTGTCGTCGCGGCTGGCCGACGGCATGATCACGGCGTAGCCGCGGTCCGTATCCAGGTGGTGCAAACGCGGCAGATCGCCGACGTTCAGGCCCTCGCTGCCGACTTCCAGCACGGGGTCCGCCGCGGCCTGCGTCGCCTGGCGCGCAAAGGCCTGCAAGCCAAAATCGGGCGCGCCGGCGTATTGGTAGCCGAACGTCAACGCGGCAAGCTTGCGCTGGCGGATCACCGCCGGCTGCCAGAACTCCACCCGGTGCCGCACGTTGTAGAACAGCGACGCCAGCGGCTCGCGCGCCGAACGCCAGTCCAGCCCATGCCGCACGCCACGAGTCTGGCGCACCAGCCAGGCGGATTTCAGCAAGGCCTGCATGTCGAGCACGATGTCGTACTGTTTGGACCGCAGGCGTTCTTTCAGCGCGCGGCGCTCGGCCCGTACCTGCGCCGACCACCAGGCCTTGCGCCAGCGCCGATGGGCCACCTTGATGACTTCATTGACTGCGGGATGCCATGCCGGGATGTCCGCGAAAGCTTCTTCTGCAATCCAATCGATCTCCGCGTCCGGCACATGCCGGGCGATATCGGATATGGCGGGCAGCATGTGCACCAGATCGCCTAGCGAAGAAGTGCGAACAATAAGGATGCGTGTTGGCATTGACAAAAGCACAAAAGACCGCATGACGCGGAGTCGGAATCATCCGCCGATGCAGGGCGGCATCCGCAGCGAAGAATTTCGGCAATTTACAACAAACTGCACCAGTCATGCGGCCGCGTTTCATCAGGCCAAGAGCCGCCCTCCAGACAGGAACGCCTTGGAAAAAAAGCCGAATATCTATTTCCCTGCCGGCTCAGACAACTTCGAACGGCAAGGATCTGGGCATGAATTGCAGCGTTTTGCGGATGGAAGCGTCGTCGACCTGCAAGGTGCCCGTAAGCTGCTCATATGCGCCACGCTGGCCCGCAGCCTGCGCCAACATACGCAACATGAAAGACGGGAAGGGAATCAAACGCACTGGCCGACCGACATCCTTGGCCACGCCACGCAAAATATCCGGCGTCGAATAGTCCTGCAGATCTCGCACATGGAATACATGGCCAGGCGCATCAGGATGCTGCAAGCAAGCCAATAGCGCGGCCGACAGGTTATCCACATGCACCAAGCTGCGTTGGTTGCGCACGTTGCGCAATGGCAGCGGCACGCCGGCCCGAACCCAACGGGCCATCCGCGCCATATTGCCCGGCGCGCCCTTGCCGTAAACCAGCGGAGGCCGGACGATCACCAATTCGGCGCCATGGCGCTGCGCCAGCTCGGCCAGCTTCTGCTCCGCCTTCAATTTGGACTTGCCGTAAGGCGTAGTCGGTCGGCATTCCGTCTGCTCGGTCAACGGAGCCCCCATCTCGCTGGACGTTCCCACCGCGCCAATCGAACTGACAAACACGAAGCGCTTCACTCCGGAACGAAAGGCGGTGTCAGCCAGCCTGCAAGTCCATTCCACGTTCACCTGCTCAAACAGAAGTTCGTGGTCGGCAGGTGGGGCGCCCAGCACGTGGGCTCTCCCCGCAAGATGGCAGACCGCCTCCATCCCCGACATGGCCTCCATCAGCGCAGCTTCATCCTCCATATCCGGAATATTGCGCACTTCGACCCGCTCGTCGTCCAGAGGCCGGCGTGTCAACAAGCGCAACGAGTGCCCTTGCGCCAACAGATCCCGCACCACCCGTTGCCCGACAAATCCCGTGCCGCCCGTGACTAATATTTTGCTCATCATATTTTCGTAAGTTGTTGTTCAAAAAAATGGCACGCCTCGCCCATTGCCAATAGGACATTCGAACTTGCCGGACCGTCTCGCCGGATCTCTGCCTGCCGGCAATCCCAAGAACGAGTAATACGCCCCCATTTAATTTGCGCATCCCACTTTCCTTGATCGCCGCATATTGCAGCACCTTGGATGCCCACGTCGCGCTAGCAGTTCTAGACGCCCACGCCCGCCTGCGGCGCAGGCGCGGTTACTCTACCCCGACGGCGTGTTGATACAATCACGCACCCCCAAACTCTCTTTATCAGTCGGTGTGACTTTGCGTACCTCAATCGGTGCAGTTCGGCAAGCCCTCGTTGACCTCCCGAGATCAGCCAAAAGAGCCCTTGCCATTTCGCTGGACGCGCTGATTCTGTTTGGCGCATTCCAGTTGGCATTATGGCTTCGTTTCGAGCTGTTTTTTACGACACCAGACTATCTTTTGCTGTCATTTGCCGCCTGCGCCAGCGGCATCTTCGCGCTCATCGTATTCGGCACGTATCAATATGTGCTGCGGTACATGACGGACCGCGTAGCCCTTGTCATTGTAGGGGGCGTCCTGGTTTCGATCATGACGGTCACCGCCTGCAGCCTCTTTCTGCAGATGTCCTCGGGGCTTTCGCGCGGCGTGTTGACCATTTACGGCGTCGTGTCCCTGGTGCTGCTGCTGGGCGTACGGCTGGCGGCCATCAAGACCTTGTTTCCGCGCCACCGGCTTGGCGATGTACCGCGGGACAGCGTCGTGCGCGTGCTTATCTATGGCGCAGGTCCGGCTGGCAGCCAATTGGCGCTCGCCTTGCGCAACAGTTCGCACTACCGCCCGATCGCGCTGGTCGACGACGACCGGGATAAAACCGGCCTGATGGCCGCTGGCCTGCGCACCTACCCGACGAGCGACGTGGGCGAACTCGTGGAACGCCACAATATCGGTCAGATTTTGATTGCCAAGCCTACGGCTTCGCGCGAACAAATCAACAACATGGTGGAGATCGGTTCGCAGCACAGTATCCGGGTCCGGATTGTGCCGAATCTGCACGAAATGGTCGACCAGGCCGGTGGCCTGAAAGCTCGCGATCTTCAGATCGAAGACCTCCTGGGCCGCGATGCCGTGGCGCCGCTGCCTGCACTGCTGGGCCGATATGTAACTGGGCATGTGGTCATGGTGTCCGGCGCAGGCGGCTCCATCGGCTCCGAACTATGCCGCCAGATCCTGGCGCTGCAGCCCCGCCGCCTGGTCTTGCTGGAAATCTCTGAACCCGCCCTGTACACCATCGGCCAGGACCTCGCCGGGATCAACTCGCAGAATGTGGAGATCGTGCTGCTGCTGGGTTCCACGGGCGATCAGCGGAATTGCGCAGAACATATGCGCAAGTATGGTGTCGAGACCATCTATCACGCAGCAGCCTACAAGCATGTTCCCCTGGTCGAGCACAACATCCGCGAGGGCATACGCACCAATGCCTTCGGAACCCTGTCCTTCGCCCGCGCCGCCATCGAATCCGGCGTCAAGGATTTCGTGCTGATTTCCACCGATAAGGCTGTCCGGCCCACCAATGTCATGGGCGCAACCAAGCGCCTGGCCGAATTGGTGCTGCAGGCACTGGCGGACATTCAGACCGGCACCCGTTTCTCGATGGTGCGGTTCGGCAATGTGCTGGGTAGCTCGGGCAGCGTCGTCCCCCTGTTCAATCGCCAGATCCAGAACGGCGGACCGGTCACCTTGACACATTCGGACATTACCCGCTACTTCATGACCATCCCGGAAGCAGCACAATTGGTGCTGCAGGCAGGAGCCATGGGCGCCTCGGGCTCGGTCTTCGTCCTGGACATGGGGGAACCGGTCCGGATATACGACCTGGCCAAACGCATGATTCAACTGCATGGCCTGACCGTCCGTACGCCGGAATTCCCCGACGGCGACATCGAAATCCGGATCACGGGCCTACGCCCCGGAGAGAAACTCTACGAAGAGCTCCTGATCGGTGGAGATGTCTCGCCTACGCAACACCCTCGCATCATGCAGTCGAAGGAACATAGCATTCCTTATGACGAATTGATGAAAGAACTCGAAAGCATGGAAAATTCTTTCACTTCGGGCGATGAGATGGCCCCCAAGGCGATGCTCAAAAAGCTCGTGATTGAATATACTCCGTCCTGAATTCAATTAGACAAACCCGCTGCCATAATTAGTATATATAAGCCATGAGCAATAAAACTTTCTGCGACAAGACCTTGCTAATAACCGGAGGCACGGGTTCTTTCGGCAATGCCGTTCTGAAGCAATTCATTAATTCCGATATCGGCGAAATCCGCATTTTCAGCCGCGATGAAAAGAAGCAGGACGATATGCGGAAGCGCTTCAACAATCCGAAGTTGAAGTTCTACATCGGCGATGTGCGCGACTACACAAGCATCCTGAACGCCACTCGCGGCGTCGATTTTATTTTTCATGCCGCAGCGCTCAAGCAAGTCCCTTCGTGCGAATTCCACCCGATGGAGGCTGTGCGGACCAACGTCCTGGGCACCGAGAACGTACTCGAAGCAGCCATTGTCAATAACGTCAGCCGCGTCGTGTGCCTGAGCACCGACAAGGCCGTTTATCCGATCAATGCCATGGGCATCTCCAAGGCAATGATGGAAAAAGTGATGGTTGCCAAGTCGCGCAACCTCGACGGCAAGGGCACCGTGATCTGTGGGACCCGCTATGGCAACGTCATGGCGTCGCGCGGATCGGTCATCCCCCTCTTCTTCGACCAGTTCCGCGCCGGTACGCCGTTCACGATCACCGATCCCGACATGACGCGTTTCATGATGACGCTGGAAGATGCGGTGGATCTGGTGCTGTATGCGTTTGAGCATGGCACGAACGGCGATATCTTTGTCCAGAAGGCCCCCGCCGCCACGATCGAAACCCTGGCCGAAGCCCTGCTCGCCATCCTTAAGAAGCCTGAGCATCCGATCAACGTCATCGGTACGCGGCATGGTGAAAAACTCTATGAAACGCTGTTGAGCCGCGAAGAAATGGCTGCCGCCGAGGACCTGGGCGGGTACTACCGCGTGCCGCCCGATCTGCGCGACCTCAATTACGGCAAGTTCGTCGAACAAGGCGAACCGAAGATTTCGCAATACGAAGACTACAACTCGCACAATACCGAGCGTCTGGACGTCGCCGGCATGGTGGCCTTGCTGCGCAAGCTCGATTTCATCCAGGCCATCGAGCGCAACGACATCCCCGAAGCCGAGGGCTAAATGAAGCTGCTTATCACCGGCGCCAACGGATTTGTCGGCAAGAACCTGCGCGTATTGCTGGGCGAACGCAAGGAATTCGAAGTGCTCGCATTCACGCGCGAGCATACGCTGGGCCAACTGGAAGCCATGGTCCAGGAAGCGGATTATGTCTTTCATCTGGCCGGCTCGAACCGCCCCAAGGATCCTGCCGAGTTCAAGGAAATCAACCTGGGATTGACGCAGTCGCTGATCGATTTCGCCGCCAAGCGTCAACGCCCCTTGCCGATCGCCTACACCTCATCGATCCAGGCGGAGCTTGAAAACCCCTACGGCGCCAGCAAGCTGGCGGCCGAAGAAGCGCTGCAGGCCTATGGGCGCCAGACTGGCTCGTCGGTTCGCCTGTTCCGCCTTCCCAATGTGTTCGGCAAATGGTGCCGCCCGAACTACAACTCCGCAGTGGCAACCTTCTGCCATAACATCGCGCACGACCTGCCGATCAGCATCAATGATCCTGCGGCCAAGGTGCGCCTGGTGTACGTGGACGACGTCTGTAAGGCCCTGATTGCCTTGCTCGCAGAAGAGCCGGGACTTAACGGGTACGTGGAAGTCGAACCGGTCTATTCCACCACCGTGGGCGACATGGCCGACGAGATCCGCGGTTTCAAGGAAAGCCGCCAGACGCTCATCACGCCTCGCGTGGGCACCGGGTTCACCCGCGCGCTGTATTCGACCTACATGAGCTATCTGGAGCCGGCGCAGTTCGCGTACACCGTACCCAAATACGGTGACCAGCGCGGCGTTTTCGTCGAGATGCTGAAGACGCCCGACGCTGGCCAGTTTTCGTTTTTCACCGCGCTCCCCGGCATCACGCGCGGCGGCCACTATCACCACACGAAGACCGAGAAATTTCTGGTCATCAAGGGTTCGGCTCGTTTCGGTTTCCGCCATATCGTCACGGACGAAACGTTCGAAATCCTCACCAACGGCGACGAGCCCACCATCGTCGAGACCATTCCCGGCTGGGCACACGACATCACCAATATCGGCGAGGGCGACATGGTCGTCATGCTATGGGCGAACGAGATCTTCGACCGGCAGAATCCCGACACCATCGGCCACAAAGTTTAATTATCCAAGATGACCAAGAAACTCAAAGTCGTTACCGTCCTTGGTACGCGCCCCGAAATCATTCGCTTGTCGCGCGTCATGGCCAAGCTGGACGAATACTGTGACCACATCATCGTCCATACCGGCCAGAACTACGACTACGAACTGAACGAGATCTTCTTCAGTGATCTCGGCGTCCGCCGCCCGGACCATTTCCTCAACGCAGCGGGAGGCACCGCCGCCGAGACGATCGGCAACGTCATCATTGCCGTCGACAAGGTTCTGGCCGAAACGCAGCCCGAAGCCGTCCTCATCTTGGGTGACACCAATAGCTGCTTGGCCGCCATTCCTGCCAAGCGCCGCAAGATTCCCATTTTCCACATGGAAGCCGGAAACCGCTGTTTCGATCAGCGCGTGCCGGAAGAAACAAACCGGCGTATCGTCGACCATACTTCCGACATCAACCTCACTTACAGCAGCATTGCCCGCGAATACCTGCTGGCCGAAGGTTGCCCTCCGGACCGCGTCATCAAGACCGGCAGCCCGATGTTCGAGGTGCTGACGCACTACGCGCCGTCCATCGACGCCTCGGACGCTCTCTCGCGGCTGGGTCTGACCGAGGGCGAGTACTTTGTCATCAGCGCTCACCGCGAAGAGAACGTCGATTCCGAGGTTAATCTGCGCAAGCTCGCGGACATCTTCAATGGCCTGGCCACGACCTACGGCAAGCCCGTGATCGTTTCCACGCATCCGCGCACGCAGAAGCGTATTGACGCGCAACAGCTGCAGTTTGATCCGCTGGTGCGTCTGCTCAAGCCTCTTGGCTTCCACGATTATGTCAAACTGCAGAAAGATGCCCGCGCGGTGCTTTCCGACAGCGGCACCATCACGGAAGAATCTTCCATCCTCAATTTTCCTGCACTTAATATCCGCGAAGCCCACGAACGTCCTGAAGGCTTCGAGGAAGCTTCCGTCATGATGGTCGGCCTGGAGCTGGACCGCGTGCTGCAAGGGCTCTCCATCCTGGAGAATCAGGGCCGAGGTGCCGAGCGCAGCCTGCGTCAGGTGGCCGACTACAGCATGCCTAACGTGGCGGAAAAAGTGGTGCGGATCATCCATAGCTATACGGACTATGTGAACCGTACCGTGTGGAAAAAATACTGATCGAGCTGCTGGCGGGCAAACGGCATCGGGGCAGCCTGCCCCCAGATACCCCAGCACCTGGTTAGTTTGTCCTTCCAAGCACGACGCCACTACCAATCAGTATTTGCCCAGGCTTGTTTCCATGGACGTCGCCACGCCTCCTCAGTCCCCCCGGGCAGTCAAGAACGTATGCGATGTAGCCCTGCTGCTTTGTATCGGCTTGCTGCCGGTCCTGACCGTCAGCACTAGCCGCGGGGGCAGCGTTGCGTTCTACGCAGCCTGCGTCTTCAGCCTGGCCGGCCTGTGCCTGGCGGCGCGCCAATCCGAACCATCCCGTACGCCGTATTGGCATAGCTACTGGCCGCTGGTTGCGTCGCTGGCACTGGTTCCGCTGACGCCGCTACTCAGCTCTGCCTTGTTGGATGCGAGATTGCATGGGTCGGATCTTGAACGCGGCCTCCGCTTCTGGGCGATAGCATTGATCGTCGCCAGCCTGACGCAAATCGACCGCG
The DNA here is from genome assembly GCF_013267355.1 of Achromobacter pestifer. Classification (NCBI taxonomy): domain Bacteria; kingdom Pseudomonadati; phylum Pseudomonadota; class Betaproteobacteria; order Burkholderiales; family Alcaligenaceae; genus Achromobacter; species Achromobacter pestifer. The sequence goes on along the minus strand of NZ_CP053985.1, from coordinate 2,839,765 downwards.
AAAGGCTCAAGCTCGCTTTGTGGGGCATCGCAACAGCCGCCTGGATCGCCAGCATCAGCATCATCCATCTGGCCTGGACCACCGGCCAGCGGCCAGAGCCCGAGGAGTACAACGCTGTCTCCTACGGCAACCTGACCTTGCTCATGGGCGTGCTCATGCTGTTCGCGCTGGGATTGCGCACGACACGCTGGCCCAGGCTTGAAGCCGCCGCAAAACTTGTCACTGGCGGTGTGGCGATCTATGCCTTCGCGCTGACGTTGACCCGCGGTGGTTGGCTGGCGGTCCCCGTCTTTTCCCTGGTGGCGCTCGCGCTGGTCAGCCAACGACGCTGGATCCTGAAGGCGGGCATATTTGCCGCGGTCGTTGTGGGCTGTGCGGCTGTCCTCTACGCCAATCACGATTTGCGCAGCCGCGTGAAGCTGGCGGCCAACGAAGTCGTTCAATGCCGGAACGACAGATTGGCTGATACTTCGATATGCACACGGCTTCAGCTATGGTCTGCCGCCTGGAGAATGTTCCGCGCCGCTCCGCTTACCGGCAATGGAAGCGGCGGCCTGTTCCCAGACAAGTTGCAGGAACAGGCCGCGCGCGGCCAGGTTTCGCCGACGGTTGCGGCGAACTTTGGCGAGCCTCACAATGATCTGCTGTATGCCATGGCCAACTATGGTCTGCCAGGGCTTGCTGCGCTGCTCGCCATATATCTTGCGCCTAGCGCCTATTTCCTCAGGCGCGTGCGCCAGGGCAGCCCCGACGGCAAATGCGCTGCCGCCATGGGTCTTGTCGTCTGCCTGGGGTTTGCGACATTCGGCCTCACCGAACTGATGTTCCGGGGCATGCGCACCATCGGCCTATATGCGACATTGGCCGCGTTGTTCCTGGCCATGTCTGCGCCGGGCGGTTTCTCCGCGCATTCCGCGCACAAATCCATACCCTGAATGCGATAACGGAAAAAATCGTGTCTGAAAAAAAGCGATTGCTGCACCTGGGTTTCTTTTGCCCCCAGGCGTATTTCGACCTGCACGACAAGGCGGAGAAGAACCATCAGTACGCCGCGCGCAAGCTCGAATCCCGGATCGTAGACGGTCTGCGGCAAAACGACGTCGAGGTCGAAACGATCGGCCTGTACCCCGCGCGGATCTTTCCGCGCAACCGTACCGTCTTGCTGAAGGCATTCAAAGGCGTCGATGCCCACGGACAACAAGCCCAGGCTGTCGGCTACATCAACATGCCCTTTCTCAGCCACATGTCGCGCACCATCTCCATCCTGAGCGCGGGCTGGCGGTGCCTGCGCCAAAAACGTGAGCGCCCTTCGGCAATCCTGGTGTACTCACTGCACACTCCTCTGGTGCTTTCTGCGGCGATCCTCTCCAAGTGGTTCCGAATCCCCTTCTACATCTATGTCCCTGACCTGCCGCAATACATGAACGTCGGCGTCAAGCGCAGCCGTCTATTCAACTTCCTGAAGCGGATCGACACATCACTGGTGTTGAGCCTGAGCGACCGGGCGACGGGCATCATAGGAATCACCTCCGAGCTGGTCCAATCGCGCCCATCCTGGAGCGGCAAACGAACGGCAGTCCTGGAAGGTGTGGCGGAGGCCAGCGATGCGCCTGATGAAGCACAGAAGCAGCACGATTCCGAGACTCTGAACAAATATGGGCTGACCAAGGGCTTTGTCTTCTACGCGGGCGGGCTGGCTGAACCTTATGGCGTAGGCATTCTCATCGAGGCCGTGAAGCAACTGGGCGGTCAGGTCCACCTGGTCCTATGCGGGGCAGGCTCCATGAACGCAGCCGTGCGCCGGGCCGCGAGCGAACATCCCCAGATACACTACCTGGGGAGCATCCCACCCGAAGACGTCAAGGCGCTGTCGCGCAGCGCCAGCTTTCTGGTCAATGCGCGCATCCCGGGCGACGCCTATCTGCAATACTCCTTTCCATCCAAGCTGTTGGAATACATGGCCACGGGCGTTCCCGTAGTCTCTTCCCGCCTGCCTGGCATCCCACAGGAGTACTATGCACACCTGCTCGTTCTGGATGACGTCACCGCAGAAGGCTTGGCTGAATGCCTGCGAAGCAACGCAGGCGTGAATTACGGTGCCGCCCAGCTCTCCGCGCAAGGCGCAGCCGCCTTCTGTCGGCAGCATAAGACCGCCCTGCAACAAGGAAAAAAACTGGTCCGAACAATTTTTCAGGGTTCGGAGCAGCAAGGCCACCCGTGATGTGCGGGAGCCGCGACGACCATCGACCCTTCTTTTTTACCTAAATAGCTTTGGCATGATACGGGGCCTCTTCCTATACCTCGCAGTGAAAGTTTTCCCGGCTCTGTCCATGATCGTGTACATGGTCGCCATGTACATGAGCTTTCCGCCCACCGATTATGTAACCTATTCCGCCGCGATTGCCGCTGGCGTGATCGGCGCACAGATAGCTTCGAGCTGGATTGCCAGCGCGATCATCTTTTACTTCCCCTTGCGCAAAGGGAAAGCGGCATTCGTCACGCAGGTGATGCGGATAGCCATTATTTCGGCCTCGCTGACGGCCCTGATCACCTCCGGAATCTTTCTATCGCTGTTTCATGATCGGGCGCTGAGCACGAGCGTCTTGTTCCTGACTGCTGCGCAAGGGCTATTCTACGTAGCCGTCGCCCTATTCCAACCGGAGCGGCGAATGCGCAGTCAGGTCATCAGCGCGATCACCCTCAGCATTACTCAACTGCTGTTCGCCGCCTACGCGATCCTGTCCAACACCCATTCGCTCGCGCTGTCCGTCGCCGGTTATGGCGCGGGGTTTCTGGCCGGCCTCATTACGCTGCTTCTGTATATTCACTGGACCTGGTTTACCAGCGTGTTGCGCAAGCGCCAGCGCCGCCTGGCAGCGAAGGAACCTGCGCTTGAGAATTCCAAGCTTCTGGCCTATGGCGGCCCCATGTTCATCTGGTTTTCGCTGATGCTCGTCAACAGCTACACCGACCGCTTCTTCCTTGGGCGCGTGGAAGGGCCGGGCGTGGCGGGCTATGCTTTCACGAAAGACCTTCTGATCGGCATTTCAGGGTTCATTTCCATGCCGATCATGCTGATAGCCCATTCCATGATCTTCCGGTTGTTCCGCGAGAAAAAGCAGGAGGAGCTCTCTCAACTGATCAGGTTCTCGACCACGCTTCTGGTCGTGCTGTTTCTGTTCGCGATATTCGTCTATGCGTCATTCGCAAAAATACAATTAGCGCACTTTTCGCCTGACCTGCAGCATGTATCATTTTTCCGAGCGGTTCTCATTGGGCTCGGTATCATGTTAAGCACCCTGGCACTCTATTCGCAGAAGAAATTCGAGGTACTCGGACACCTGAAGCAATTGGTCGTGCTGGCAGCCATCAGCAATAGCGCCGCGTTTCTTGCCTACATGTACTCGTCCAGCAGCCATTCGCTCGACTATTTCGCAATTTCATATGCGGCGAGCACGCTCCTTTACTTCTGCCTGACGCTCTGGACCGGGTCGAACGCGATCCGGTTCACGATCAACTTGAAAATGATCGCCTTTGTCCTGGCCGTGCTGATCGCCATGCATTTCCTGGCACCGCCATCCATCTACAACGGACAAATGGACTGGGTAGCCGCAGGATGGGCCGTGGCCTGGCTCGGAGCCTTGGCGGCAGTCCTGATGACCTGCTTGCTCAGGCTGTATCGGTCATTGGGATCCGGCCTCATCCAGGGTTGAACTGCCCAGTCTCAAGTATCCGGAACGACGCCTTATTTGTTGCTGTGACGCACAACAGGCCCGCTTGATGCGCAGTCAGCTCGTAAAAATCTGATTTTTCAGGCCCAACTAAGTTACGTAGTTCTACAATACGCGTCACAATTTCGCGTGATACTTCCGCTTACTGTCAACTCCCCACTTTCTTAGTTCACTGTCCCGCGGGAAGGTAGTAAGGGATCACGCCCGCAACGCTATATAAAGTAACATTTAGAAGTATTTGGTAGGAATATTGAGCTTTGCGTAGCGCTCATATATTCCAAAACTCAATGGAAAGGCATCAACAGATGTTAGGCAATTTCTGGAAGCACGGAAACTTGGCGTTAGAGAGAAAAATAACTATCTCGCTGCCAACGGTTCTATATTTGTTCTCGTACTTCGTCACCACGGTTTTGGCTGCCACTGTCTATTTGATGCCTGGCGGGGCGGAATATATTACAAACAGATGGGGACCGATGGCGGCGAAGGCCTATGAGTCGATCGGTTCACCTACCTATCTTGCCCTTCTTTATCTGCCTCTCATTGTCGTCCCCATTGCGGCCTGGTTGACGGTCAAATTCATGAAGCGCCCTCTCCCGCTCTTGGAGAAAGTGGCCTCATACGATCTGAGAATTAATACCTCGGTGCTCTGGCTAATCGCGCTCACGAGCGCCGCTTATTGCCTTTTTACCCTGAACGCGGCAGGCGCCTTGGATCTTGGCTTGCTATCCAGCGGCGACTACATTGCAAAAACCACCCGGCGCCTGAATCTGCTGGAAAATACTGGCTTCGTCTTTTTTGCGTTCGCCTACGGAATTAATCTTATTATTCCGATACTGGCGTTCATCGCATACGTAAAGCAGGGTGGCAAGGCGCAAGACTTGATCCTCTTCGTGGTGACATTCGTTTTCTTCCTGTTCATCATCACTGCCACCTACTCGAAGGCTCAAATACTAATTTACCTGATCATGATGGTCGCTGCGTTCATTTTGACGCGGGCCAAATTGAAATACATGATCATCGTCACCGTAGTTTCGGTTCTCGCGTTTGTCCTCACCGGCTACGCGATGTACCCAGCCCCGCCAGAACCGGTGGAGGTAGAACTGGCCAGCACTCATCAGCAACCGGAATCTACGTCAAAAATAGAAGAACTCCCTCAGGCGATGGCGCCGATTGATATCCCGGAAACGCCCTCGGAAGCGCCTGAAGACAGCCCGCCCCCTCCAACTGCCCCTCCCGTGCCTACGCTCGTTCAACCGGCCGTCAAGCTAGATACGAACCTGCTCGCGTCCTACATAAAGCGGCTGTCCGGTGACGCACTGCATCGCATGGCGGCAGCCATGCCCTTTTACGTAGCGATTTTCGACGATGAATCGGAGCGTTGCGGCATCCAGGGAAATCTGGTCCGCAAGCTCCTGCATATGCCGGAGGCAAATTGCGTGCTACCCATCAAGGTCTTCAACGCGATGTATCCTGAGGTAGATTGGGCGCAAGGCCAGCAGCCGGCACCGGCGACGTTATCTGCATACGGTGAATTGGGAATGTTCTGGTCGATTTGCGTGATGATCCTGAGCGGCGTGTTCCTCGGGATTCTCGGCACTGTCGGCGCCGCCAGCGGCAGCCCGTTGTTCCTTGGTTTCACGGTAGCTGCTTGCTCGTTTTCCTACTACCTTACCCAAGTGCCGTTGATTGCAAGCTTCACCTACCCTCACGGCATTTTCGCCTTCATGATTCCTATTGCGATCCTGCTCTTCGTCGCCATCGGCCAACGCCGCAAAGGGGGACAAGGCGTCGACCGCCATCTGGCAAAGCTGGATGCCTGACTAGACACCTAACGCCTCGCGCCGGATATCAACTCCGGCAAAACGAAGGGGTCATCTCGCCGATGCGAGATGACCCCTTCGTTTTGCGCATGCGCTACCAGGGTTGTAACGGACTCGATAGATCCTGCGGCGCGCGCCAGAAGGTCAAGTACCTCCACCTGAGCCTATGCACCAAACCGGGGCTCCTCGAAACAAGGCCAGAATGACATCAGGATCTGACTACACACTTCGGATGGCGGGTCGGGGGTCTGGCGGGTTAGGCAAACGGGATGCTTGCGTCTGATAGCTGATCAGCCTATCTTAAGCTTCACACTTCGCTACAGTTTAGGACTTATGGACAGTACGCGGCGCGACAGCATTTGCCTATACTCCTGCAAAGACCTAGCAATCCATGGACTATAGATTGAAGAACGACACGCTACGACCCTGGATTATCAGGAACATGTCGCCCGTTATTTTTTTGGCGGCATTCTTCCTCACTGTTGTTCTTGGGAATTTGCTTTTTGCCACTCCATTCGGCCGAGAACAACTACAAAAAATTCCCAGCTACGCCATCATATACAACTTCCCGACAATATTTACGCCACTATATTGGTTATTGCTGTTTTTGCCATTCCTGATGACCCCCATTGTGGTAATTCTGGTGCGGCGCTACCTCGAAAAACCTGTGCATCGGCTTTGCGCCCGCGTTCCGGAAATCCGACGCATTGATTATCTGGTAATAACCGGCCTCGCGCTGGGCCACGTGGGATACCACTTGTGGAAAGCCAACGCATTTTCGCTCTATGGCACGGGCACCGACGCGGTCTCGTCGGTCGAAATACGGTTTCAAATACTTAGCGGACTGCGCTTCTGGACCATGGCTGTCCTGATGTCCATCCTGCCGTTCCTGGCCGTATATGCCCAAATCCGATGGATCCGTTCCTCGGCCCTGTTCTGGAAGGTGACCACGGTAGTCGTAGCCAGCTTGGTGGCTCTCTACATGGTCCTGTTGAACATGAAATGGCCGTTCTTGGTCTTTGCCGCCGCTCTGATTCTGACAGTCTTCGCGCACAGCCAGAAACGCCCATACATCAAAGCTGGAATCGGTACCATTGCGCTGTTCGCGACTTATCTGGTGATTTCCAGCCACGTATTCCGCTACGCGGACAGTTCCAGCAACGCGCCTCCTCCCGAACTCGCTGCCCCCTCGGTAATCGCGCCAGAAACATCGGCACCCGGAACACCGCCGCGCACACTGCCAGAAGTCCGCCCCGACAAAGGGGTATTGAGCGAGGCTCTGGATACTCCCAAGCTGGCATTCACCCGAGCCCCGGAAACACTATTCTCCGGCCTGACCCGCATGGCGATCCTGTACCCGTTCTACTATCAGGTGTTCACTGAAGAAGGCTATGTATGCGGCGGCATCCTAGCTCAGGCCCGCATGGGACCGGCTTGTCGCCCCAGCACCTACATCTATACCCGGGTCTTCGGCCGCGATGGCTTCGAAGGGCGTGGCACCGCACCTGCAGCCGTCCACATCTCGGGTTACTCGCTTGGAGGGTGGCCGATTGCACTCTTCGCCATGGTTTGTGCGTCCATGGTCATGGCACTGATCACGTGCCTGCCGATTACCGCAAGCGCAACGGTGGGTGCCTTTGGCATTATGGGCGCCGTTGCCGGATATCATTTTTCTCAGGTGCCCGGCGAGGGCCCCATTTTTTATGACCACGGATTGATCTGGACCTTGATTCCCGTGGTTATCTACTCAATCTTGCGATGGATCTTCAGAGACAAACGCTCTGAGAAAAGAGGCTTGCCCGAATCAATGTGAAACGCCGTCCCGGCGCAGCACCTTGACGAAAGTCATCCAGAGAATGCGGATATCGAACCATACGGACTGCCTTTCCATGTACTCGATATCCAGGCGGACCTTATCGGGGATCGGCAATTCATCGCGGCCGTTGACTTGGGCCCATCCCGTCAATCCAGGCGTGAGCGCGTCCACGCCGGCCTCGGTACGCAGAGCGATCAGATCATCCTGATTGAACAGTGCAGGACGCGGCCCGACAAAACTCATGTCGCCGACGATAATGCTCCACAGCTGCGGCAGTTCGTCCAGGCTGCTTTTGCGCAAGAAGCCTCCGACAGGCGTCAGACATGCCGCGGGATCCGGCAGCAAATGTGTCGCAACAGCCGGCGTATCCACTTTCATGCTGCGGAATTTTGGCATCTTGAAAATGCGGTTGTTGCGGCCCACCCGGTTGCTCCAGTACAGCACGGGGCCGGGCGAAGTCAGCCTGACCAAGAGCGCGACGATAATCACCGGTATCAGCAGCACAAGTGCGGCAAACAGGCTGAGCAATAGATCAAATACTCTCTTCACAATTTTCTCTTGCAGAATCGATATTGCCCGGGTGCTGGTCGCACCCGGGCGCCTTTGTCATTCAGGTTTCGGCGCCACCGAGGCGTGGCCTTTGCTTCCGTGGCCTGACAGCATCAGACAGCAGGGTCACGCCGATTTTGAGTTTTCACGCGATACCGTTTCAAGCACCTCGACCAATTGATCCACCAGCCGCTCATGGTTGAAATGCTCTTCGTAGTAGCGCCGCCCATTTTCACCCATGCGCGCACGCGCCTCTTGCGGCATATCGGCAAGGCGTCGGATGGCCGCAGCCAAGGCCTGTGCATCCTCGGCGGGCACTGCGATGCCTGCCTGCGCCTTTTCCACCAGCCGCCCGCCTTCGCCATTGAGGCACGCCAGGATAGGCTTGCCCGACGCCATATAGGCCTGCACCTTGTTGGGAACGGTAGCCGCGAAGATTTCCTGGTCGGCCAGCGTGACCAGCAATGCCGAAGCACGCTGCATGAATGCAGGCATGGTTTCCACCGGAAAGCGGCCCGGCAAGTGCAGGTTTTCCAGGCCCAGCGCCACCACCTGCTGCTGCATCCACTCCCTGCGGCTGCCTCCCCCCAGAACAACGAACTGGATCCCCTGGTGCTCGCGCAACAGCGCGGCGGCAGCGACTATCACTTCCACAGCCTGCGCAGCGCCGATATTACCCGCGAACATGACGACAAATTCACCGTCTAGCCCAGGCACCTCGGGCGGCGCCTCCGTTGGCGCCCGCGAAAAACTGTCGTCGACCGAGTTGGGATAGTACTCAATGGGTTTGCCCGGCGCGAGCTTGCGTATCGGCTCGACAAACGCTTCCGACTGGACAAGTATCAAGTCGGCCCGGCTATAAATGAACCGCACGATCCGCTCGACCACGCCCAACACAAAGCGGTTTTTGACATGGCCCGTCGCCGACAGGCTCTGCGGCCAAAGATCCAGTACCCAGATCACAACCGGCGCGCCTTTGATCTTCGCCAACAGCAGGCCAGGTATGGCCAGCAACAACGGCGACAAGGCACAGATGAAAACCGCGTCGTAGGACTTGCGGCGCATGAGCCACGGTCCGAACAACAAGCCCGAAAAAATGAACGACAGGTAATTCAGCGTCAGGCGGACTGGCCCCTTGCCTCGGGGAATCAAGGGCACCCGCGTGATATTCACATCGTGAAACTTCTCATGCTGCACGCCGAACATCCGGTACCCTGAATAGATCTTTCCTTCCGGATAGTTCGGCTTCCCCGTCAGAACATCGATTTCCATCCCGCGCTCGGCCAAGGTGCTGCTGATCTCATTGATCCGGAAGCCCTCCGGCCAGAAATACTGACTAACGATCAACGTGCGCAAACTGCACCTCCCGCGAGGGAAATGGGGCAATCGGGTCGTCCAATATTCATGTCGATGTTCATCAAGGATACAAAACTCAGGGCATTCCAGCTTCTGCGCAGCGGACGCATCGTACTGCGAAAGCCACCGCGCATGCAGGTGCGGAGCGCCCTGGCCTCGCCGGTATAATCGCGCCAGGCCAGTGACTCCATCCCCTCCGCGCATATGATAGCCAATAACAGTACGGCGCCCCGGCCTGCAGACCGCCTGGTCGCGGCGGGGGATCTGCTTTCCCTCCTGGTTCTTGGCGTCTTCGTCGCGCTTCTGATCGCGGGTTCGGGTCTGCCGCTGTACTCGGATGAAGTTGTCACCAAGTGGGGCCAAGCCCGGTTCTTCGAACCTGATGGCGTACTAGTCTCCTTCTTCCCTCAATGCCGGGCGGTGTTCAATTCCCCCCTACCTTGGGCGTTTTACCCGGGCGCCGCATTTTTTTCCGTTCTGTACGGCAACCTTTCCCCCCTGGGCCTACGGCTGGCGGGAGTCGCCACGGCGCTGGCGATAGTGGCCTGCTTCGGCCTGTGGGCGCGGCGCAGCACTCACAACGCACGCGCCACCTTGAGTCTGCTGTCCGCGCTCATGGTGCTGCCCGCCCTGGGCGTACTTCCCTTCCTCTGGGTGATGGCCCGGCCCGAACAATGGCTCACCCTGGGCCTGATGTTCTTCTGCATGACGGCTACGGCGAACCAGCAGAACGATGGAAAAATCTCATGGGTATGGCCCATGCTGTACTTTCCCGTAGCCTCCGCCTTCTTTTTTGTACATCCGAAGAGCATTTTCTTCGCTCCTGCGGTGCTGCTCGCGACGTGGTTCGTGACCCGACATCGTTCTTCGGCTATCCGCTGGCTGCTCATCACCTTTGTGTTGTGGGCCGCCTACACCACATACCGCTGGGGATCGACGCTATCCAATTGCCCGGAAGCGCCTGGAGTGCAAGCCACCTTGGCCGGCAACATCCTGAATCCCTCGCTGCTGTTCCACGCCCCGGCGGCCTTCCTGCTGGAGGGAATCGGCAATCTGTTGAGCGCGCCCGGCAAGATCGCAGAACATGTCATGTTTGCTGCGACCTTCCAATCGGGTTGGCTGCCTCCCATGGTCGTGCCATCCATGGCGACTTGGATGAACCCTATCATCCGACTCCTGATCGAGGTCGCCATTTTTGCCGCCCTGGCCGCCAGTTTGCTATGGCTGCCGGCGACCTGGCTGCGTCAAAAAGTGGCAACGCCGCAGGCGCTACTCGCCGCTGCCTTGGCCGTGGGACTTTGCGCCAACCTGTTTTTCTACAAATATTGGTTTTTCTACGGCGCCGCGCAGGTCTTGCCGCTGGTCCTCATGATGCTGTTGCTCGCATTGCCCGCGCATACGCCCAAATGGTTGCTGCGGCCTGGCCTGCAATTTGCACGTTGCGCATGCTTGTTGTTCGCGCTGGCCAGCATGTCGATCTTCGCCGCGTACCTCGCACCAGAGGTGTGGAAGCGTTCCGATCCTCCCGACGCCACAGTATCCGACCAATGGCTGTCGGTCCCTGCACTGGACTTCGACAAGCGGCGTGAAACCATCCGGGAGCTGACGAACCAATGCGGCATACGTGGCGACGGCGCGGCGCACCTGGTCGTGGACCATTTGACCTACTATGCGTTCAGCCACCTGCGTCGGCCGATACACGCGCTCTATGTATCAGAACTGGCATATGGCGGCGATCTGCCTGGCGACAAGCTCGTACGCTTTCTGCAAGCGCTCGAATCGCCAGGCGCGATCACGCAGTGCAATTACCTGCCGGCAGCGCTTTCCAGCCTTCACGTCATCCGCAAGGGCGGGTACTGCTGTGTTGCGATACCGCCCGCAAACTGATCCTGCGCTCCCGAAGGCCTGCCCGATGAACAGCACGTCGGGCCGGACAGTCCGCAGGAAAGCTACTCGGCGTAATGTGTGTCAACCCAATTTCGATGGTAGGCGCCGTTGACGATATCCTCCACCCACTGACCATTGTCGAGATACCACCGCACGGTCTTGCTCAGACCGGTGGCGAATGTTTCCGCTGGGCGCCAATCCAGCTCATCGCTGATCTTTGATGCATCGATGGCATAGCGACGGTCATGGCCAGGCCGATCCTTGACGAACGCGATCTGTTGCGTATATGAAGCGCCGTCCGCCCGAGGCCGCAACTCGTCCAGCGAGGTGCAGATTTCCTGGACCACCTCCAGGTTCTGACGCTCGTTCCAACCGCCGATGTTGTAGGTTTCACCCACGCGGCCTGCCTCTAGCACCCGGCGCAAGCCACTGCAATGGTCCTTCACGTAAAGCCAGTCCCTCACTTGCCGGCCATCGCCATACAACGGCAAGGGCTTGCCGGCCAGCGCGTTGGCGATTACCAAGGGAATCAGTTTCTCCGGAAACTGGAAGGGACCATAGTTGTTGGAGCAATTCGTCGTCAGTAACGGCAAACCATAGGTGTGGTGATATGCGCGCACAAGATGGTCGCTGGCAGCCTTGCTCGCCGAATATGGGCTGTTGGGTTCATACCGGTGCGTTTCAGTAAACGCAGCGCCATCCGCGGGCAATGAGCCATAGACCTCGTCCGTCGACACGTGCAGAAAACGAAAGCTGGCGCGCGCCGCGGAATCCAATTCGCTCCAATAGGCCTTTACCGACTCCAGCAATCGAAACGTGCCAACGATATTGGTCTGGATGAACGCTTCCGGCCCATATATGGAACGGTCCACGTGCGATTCCGCCGCCAGGTTGATGACCGCCCGCGGCCGATGGCGCTTCAACAAATCGTTGAAGAGCAAGGCATCGCCTATGTCGCCAACAACCAGCTCATGCCGTTTGTCCCCATGCAGCTCCTGAAGGCTCTGCGGGTTACCTGCATAGGTAAGCTTGTCCAGGTTGATGACGGGCTCGTCGCTGCGCGCCAGCCAATCGAGCACGAAATTGGCTCCAATGAAACCGGCACCTCCGGTAACGAGGATAGTCATAGGCAATATGCGTAAAAAAAAGGGCACCGACCGAGGACGGTGGAGAGCCTCTGATTTTACTCCGCGCACCCTGCCTGTTCGATGGGGATTCGGATCCTATCAGGCTGATATTGGCGTTTTGCGCGGATTGGGTCCACAATGAAGACGGGACTGTACCAAGCAAGGAGACAGCCATGCGCATTGCAGATGCCCAGTGGATTCCTTCGACCCAGCACCAGACTTGGGATGCTCTGACCGACCCCGCCGTATTGCAGCGATGTATTCCGGGCTGCGTGGAGGTCGCCCGCCTCAGTCCGACCGAGTACTCCGTCAAGCTGCACGCCAAGGTTGCCGGCATCGACACGGACTACGATGGCGAAATCCTGATGTCCGACATCGACCCGCACAACAGCTGCACGCTGGTCTTCGAAGGCAAGGGCCGCGCCGCCTGCCTGGCCATCGGAACCGCGCAAATCAATCTCAGCACCAAGGACCAAGGGACGCGGGTCGCCTATACCGTCGCCTGCATGACCGGCGGCAAGCTGGCGGAATACGGTGAAGGGATGTTGCTCAAGGCCGGCGACAAGATCATCCAGAAGTTCTTCGCCACCTTCATCGACTATATGGCCGACCAGCCTCGTCTTGCGCCGCCGCCCCCTCCCCCCGAACCCGAACCGCGCGGACTCTCCAACTCGCGCTGGTCCTGGATCATGGTGGTGCTGGTCATCGCGGTTTTCTGGGGCTATCACACCTTCTATAAGTGAAATCCCTGACGCGCCGGTGATATGCTCTGCGGCATGACGCCGCCACCCGCCTCACCCACGCCACCAGCCCCGCCCGCCCATACACGACGCGACCTGTTGATGGGCATGGCGGGGGTTTCGGCGACCGTCGTCCTGGCCGCGCTGGATTCCACCATCATCAGCACCACCCTGCCGCGCGTGGCCGAGGCGCTTAACGGCATGGCGTTGTATGCCTGGGTCGGAACGGGATACCTGCTGGCCACCGCGGCGTCCATCATGATTTTCGGCCGCCTGGGCGACATGTTCGGCCGCAAGCCCCTGATGCTGCTGTCGGTGCTGATCGTCGCGCTGGGCTCCATCGCCTGTGGCCTGTCGCAGACCATGACCCAGCTGATCATTTTCCGGTCGTTGCAGGGCATAGGCGGCGGCATGATGATCGCAACCGCGTTTGCCGCGCCGGCGGACCTGTTTCCCGACGCCAAGCAGCGGGTGCGCTGGATGGCGCTGGTATCGGCGGCGTTCGCCATGGCCAGCGGCATCGGCCCGGTCCTGGGCGGGGCGGCGACGCAGGCGCTGGGCTGGCGCGCGGCCTTCTTCATCGCGCCGATCGCGGCCGTGGGCGCGTTTTTCCTGCTGGCCCGCTACTTTCCCCGTATCCGGCCCATCCACGACGGCAGCCGCAAGATCGACTGGCTGGGCGCCATCCTGCTGGTGCTGGCGGTAGGCGCGCCGCTGGCCGCGTTGGAGCTGGCGTTTGCCAGCGGCGACCACGCCCACCCCATGCTGGGATTGGCGCTGGCCGTGGTGGGCGTGGCGGCCATCGCCATCCTGATTCCCACGGAACGGCGCGTAAGCTCACCCATTTTTCCGCTGCGCGTGCTGGGCGGCGCGGAATCGCGGCTGCTGAACCTGGCGGCGATGATGGTGGGCGCAGTCATGTTCGTGCTGATCTTCTACAGCCCGCTGCTGCTGCAGCAGGTGCTGAACTACACCCCCAGCGAGGCTGGGCTGCTGCTCACGCCCCTGGTTGCCGCGATTTCGGTCGGCAGCATCATCAACGGCCGGCTATTCCCCAAGCAGAACGAACCGCAGCGCCTGATGGTGTTCGGCGGCTGCCTGCTGGCGGCCGGTTCGCTGATGGTGCTGCTGATCTCGCCGGGCACCTCCGCCTGGTGGATCCTGGCCGCCTTTTTCGTCAACGGCTGTGCGCTGGGCTTTCTGCTGCCGAACCTGACCTTGTTCATGCAGATGCTGAGCGAGCGGCGCGACGTGGGCGTGGCGTCGGCGCTGGTCCAGACCACGCGCGCCATCGGCAGCGCGCTGGGGACGGCCGTGGTCGGCATCATCATTTCCCATAGCACGGTACTAAACGGAGTGCGCGCGGGTCTGGTGCTATGTATCGTCCTGTCGCTGACCTGCGCCCTGCTGGCCTACCGGGTCAAGATGAAGAACCTGGCCACAAACCGCAAATGAGCCCCACGCGGGACTGAATATGCGTCAACGCAACTTGCTGGATCTGCTGCTCCTGGCCGCCGTCTGGGGCGGCTCCTTTCTGTTCATGCGCCTTGCGGTTCCGGAATTCGGGCCGATCGCGCTGATCGAGCTGCGCGTGGGCCTGGCCGCGCTGGTCCTGCTGCCCGCCGCGCTGTGGCGCGGCAAGCTGCCTGTCATCGCGCAGCATTGGAAGGCCCTGCTGATGGTGGGCGTGCTCAACGCGGCCGTACCGTTCCTGTTGTTCGCCTACGCGGCCCAATCCCTGGGTGCGGGCTTCCTGTCGGTGGCCAATGCGGTAACGCCGGTATGGGGCGCGGTCATCGGCTGGCTGTGGCTCAAGGACAGGCTGCCCTGGATGCGATCCCTGGGGCTGATGATAGGCGTGGTCGGCATCGTGGTGCTGGTGTGGGACAAGCTGAACTTCAGCGACGGCGGCACCGGGCCGGCGGTCCTGGCGGCCGTGTCCGCGCCGGTGTTCTACGGCATCGCGGCCAACTGGACCAAGCGCTTCCTGACCGGCGTGGATGCCCTGGCCAGCGCCACCGGCAGCATGATAGGCGCGACGCTGGTGTTGCTGCCCCTGGCGGTCACCCATTGGCCCGAAGCGCCGGCATCGATGCAGGCCTGGATTGCCACCATCCTGCTGGCCGTGGTGTGCACGGGCGCGGCCTACATCATCTTCTTCCGCCTGATCGCCAACGTCGGTCCGACCGGCGCAGTCAGCGTCACTTTCCTGGTGCCGATCTTCGGCGTGCTGTGGGGATCGTGGTTCCTGGACGAGAGCATCACGCCGTCGATCGCGGCGGGCGCCGCCATCATCCTGGTCGGCACCGCACTGGCACTGGGATTGCTGCGATTTCGCCGCTCTGTCGGCTAAACCTGCTTGCGCAAAGCCGCCTCAAGCACCTCGGCCACCATATCCTGCTGCGCGGGCTTCAGGCCCACCCAGAACGGCAAGCGCAGCAGCCGCTCGGAATACTGATCGGTGACTGCCATGCTCCCTGCCACGCGCCCATAGCGCAGACCTGCCGGCGCGGAATGCAATGGCACGTAATGCGATACAGGGTAGATCTGACGTGACCGGAACTCTTCGATCACCTGCCGGCGATCGACCGAGGCCGGCAGCAAGACGTAATACATGTGCGCGTTATGCTCGCAACCGTCGGGCACGATGGGCCGCCGCAGCAGTTCCAGGGCTTCCAGCGGCCCCAGAGCGTCGTGATAGCGATCCCAGATGGCCAAGCGCTGCTCGGTGATGTCGCGCGCCGATTCCAGCTGAGCCCAGAGAAACGCCGCAATCAGTTCGCTCGGCAGATAGGACGATCCCGCTTCCTGCCAGGTGTACTTGTCCACCTCGCCGCGGAAAAAGCGGCTTCTGTCCGTTCCTTTTTCACGAATGATCTCGGCCCGCATCGCCAGTTCGGGGTGATTGACCAGCAACGCCCCCCCTTCTCCGGAGATCACGTTCTTGGTTTCGTGGAAGCTGAAGGAACCCAGATCGCCAAGGCTACCCAGCGGGCGGCCTTTGTAGTTCGCCATGATGCCCTGCGCCGCGTCTTCGACCACCCGGATCCCATGCTGCCGCGCGATAGCCAAGATCGTGTCCATCTCGCAGGCGACGCCTGCGTAGTGAACCGGCACGATCACCTTCGTTCGCGGGGTAATGGCCTGTTCCAACAGTGTTTCGTCGAGATTCATCGTGTCCTTGCGCACGTCGACGAACACCGGCACCCCGCCGCGCAAGGCGAATGCGTTCGCCGTGGACGCAAAGGTGTATGAGGGCATGATCACCTCGTCGCCAGGTCCCACGTCGCAAAGCATGGCTGACATTTCCAGGCTGGCGGTGCAGGAATGCGTCAGCAACCCGCGCGCGCATCCTACGTGCCGCTCAAACCAGTCGTGGCACAACCTGGTGAACGCGCCATCCCCGGCCAGCTTCTGGTTGGCCAACGCCTGGGCTATGTATTGCGTTTCCTTGCCCGTCAGGTAGGGTTTGTTGAAATCGAGCCGCTGCGCGCTCATTGTGCGCCTCCAAACCGTTTGGTTTCGTCCGCAACGCTGCGGAGGTAGTCCCGATACTGGCAATTGGGCAATTCGCTCACCAACTTTTCGAATGCGCTCAGGCTCAGGAATCCGCGCACGAGCGCGGCCTCTTCCGGACAGCCGATCTTGACGCCCTGGCGGCGCTCGACGGCTTCGATATAGGCGGACGCTTCCTGCAGCGCGGAGCTGGTGCCGGCATCCAGCCACGCGAAACCGCGGCTGAGCCTGTTTACCTTGAGCTTTCCCCGGCGCAAGTATTCGATGTTGACGTCGGTGATCTCGAGCTCGCCGCGAGCCGATGGCTTCAAGCCCCGCGCGATGTCCACGACATCCTTGTCGTAGATATATACGCCGGGCACCGCATAACTGCTGCGCGGCTTCACCGGTTTCTCTTCGAGTGAAAGCGCATTGCCCTTGGCGTCGAACTCAACCACGCCATAGCGCTCGGGATCCCTCACATGGTAGGCGAAAATCGCCGCACCATCGTGGAATTCCGCCATTGCCCGGGGAAAGTCACCGCCCCCCGAAAAGATATTGTCCCCCAGCATGAGCACCACATCCCCTCCGGCGATGAAATCCTCGGCGATGAGGAAAGCCTGCGCGATGCCCTCCGGCTTGGCCTGCTCCCGGTACTCGATGCTGATTCCCCAGTTGCGGCCATCTCCCAGGAGATTCTCGAACTTGGGCAAATCATGCGGCGTGGAGATCAGGCAGAACTCGCGTATCCCCGCGGCGATCAGAACGGTCAGGGGGTAGTAGATCATCGGCTTGTCGAAGACCGCCTGCAATTGCTTGCTGGTTACCTGGGTCAGCGGATACAGCCTGGAGCCGGTCCCGCCCGCAAGAATAATTGCCTTCATTGCTTTTCAATCCGTTGAGCAATCACAAAGCGGGACCCGCCCGCCGCAAAATCGACACCCGCCTTGATCAGCGAGGCCTCCCCCTTCATCACGCGGTACAGGATGGAGTTCAACTTGGGCGAAAGCTTGAACTCGTCGGTGACATCGAATTCACCGCCCTGCTTGCGCTTCTTCAGGCGCGACGCCATCATCAAGGGCAGCAACAGGGACACAAAGGAAGTGCTGCGCACGATATGGAATCCTGCCGCACGCAGCTTGGCATGGCAATCGCGGGCCGAATAGCGGCGAACATGGCAAGCATAATCATCGCTGGGACTCCATAGCCAATCGTGCTGAGGCACCGTCAGCAGGAGCATGCCCTTGGGCTTGAGCGCTTGATGAATCTGCCGCAGCACGGCCTCATCTTCCTGGATATGTTCCAACACATCGAACGCGCCGATGACGTCGAATTCCTCGGAAAACGGAATCTTGCGGGCATCCATCTGGATGAAGCTGGCCTGTGGCACACGCTGCGCCGCGAAATGCAGGCCCTGGGAGAAAATCTCGCTGCCCAGCAGCCTGGCGAATGAAAACCGCCTGGCCATGCCGGACAGCACGAATCCCGTGCCGCATCCGATTTCGAGGAAGCTCTCGCGATCAGCACAGTATTTTTCAAGGGCCCAGGCTATCAGTTCGTTCCGCGCCTCGAACCAGAAGTGCCCTTCCTCGAGGCTCGCGAGTTCGGAAAAATGGCTTTCCTTGAAGCCCCCGCCCTCGCGGGCAAGCTCCGGCGCGTAGGCTTCGAAGCCATCGACAAGAACGGGTTTCGCGTGGCACGACGGACACCCTGGCTGCTCCCGGGGAAATACGGCGCTGCACGCCAGACATTGCTTCATCCCATCTACCTTTTCGCCGTATCGGCGAACACAAACCAGCGAAGCGCGCAGAACATGAACCCGGCGACGATAAAGACGGCGGCCAGCTGAACCCATTGATGGGGTATGCCGAGGCGATCGGCGAATAGCGCCAACAGGCCAATATTGATCAAGTACCCCACGCCGTGGGCGCACACATACCGCAATGCCGGTCCGAGCATACGGCCGCTGCTCTGGAAGGTCAGGCGCCGATTTCCGAAAAATGCCAATGCCGCTGTTACGGCATAGAGCAGCGTAACCGTTATCTTGGGCGCCATGCCCAGGTGCGTGACCAGCAGATAGACCGCATATCCCAGGGCATTGCTTACCAGGCCGACCAAGGCATAGCGCAACAACTGAAAGCGGTAGCCGGATCGTCCGGAGCGCCGGTCCGGATTCAGCACGAGGACGGATCCCCTGCGGGTTGCGCCTTCACTTCCTGCCAAAACGCCTCGTCCTCCCATTCGATGCCGACGGTACCGAATGGATTGAACATGATGTCCCTGCCACATAGCCGCAGCACGCGTGCACGGGCATGCCCAGCAATACCCAGTTGGCCTCTCAAGGTCTCGAGCAATGCCAAGCAACCGGCGCGGAACACCACATCCATGACGAGATCGACACCATCGCCCGGCTCCACCGGAATCGCCGCCTGCACCAGCGGCCGGCCCGCATCGACTTCCGCCGAGACCCGATGCGCGGTCACTCCCAGTAACGTGGCCCCGTACTCCAGCGCGCGCTTGACGGGCTCAACCCCGATCACCCCGCCGAACGCCGGCAATAAGGAATAGTGCAGATTGAGCAGGGCATTCTCGTACTCCGTCACAAATTCCGGCGTCAAGATCTTGTGGACGTTCGTCACCACGGCATCGGCGGCAAGGCGTCTCAGTTCAAGTTGCACGTCCGCCTGACCCGATCGCGAAAAATCCATGCAACGCGTGGGCAAACCCTTGCTGCGGGCAAACTCGCTGGCGCCACATTCCCGGTCGGTCAGTACGCCCACAAGCCGTGCGCCTGGCAACCACCCGCGCTGCATGGCCGCATACACGAACCTGAGATTGCCGCCGCCGCCCGAGCATAGAAATACGACGCTCTTCATGGCGCGCCGTTCCGATAGACATCGCGGACTATCGTGTACGGACGTCCCTTCGCTTCCGTGTAGATTTTGGCTACGTAAATGCCGAGAACGCCAAGCGACGACATCAGCAGCCCGCCCAGCAGCCAGATGGAAGCCATGACCGATGTCCAGCCCGCCATGGAGGTGTCCTCCAGCCACCACCGCAATACCAGGAAGACGATATAGCAGCCGGCCACCAGCGATATCAGCAGCCCCAGATAGAAAATGCTGACCAAGGGCGCATTGCTGAACGCAGTGACCGAATTCACGAGCAGGGACATTTTCTTGCGCAGCGTATAGGTCGACGTCGAATTGCTCAGCTTTTCGACCTCGCAAGCCAACTGCCTGAAGCCTGTGATGAACCAAAGCCCTGCGATGAAGACTTCGCGCTCCTGATGCTGTAACAACGCCTGCACGTAGCGCCGTGACATCAGGCGCGCGGTGGTGACGTTGCCTGGCAAGGGCATGCCGGTCAGCTTCTTCAGCGTATACCAGAACAGCCGGCCCGTGATCCGTTCGAACCATGCGCCCTTGCGCTGCCGCTGCACCCCGTACACCACGTCGCTGTCGCTCTCGGCGCGCAGGGCGGCAAACTCAGCCAGCCATTCGGGGGCCTCTTCGAGGTCGGTATCGATAAGGAAAACCTCATCGCCGCCGGCATGCGCCAGGCCGGTCATCATGGCTTTGTGATGGCCGAAATTGCGCGACAGGTCCACCACGACGATCCTGGAATCAAGGGAGGCGATCTGCCTGGCGATATCCAGGCTCTCGTCGGGCGAACCATCGTTGACGAGAATGATCTCGTAGTCATCGCCAGCATGTTCTCTCGCCGCCTGCCGGATTCGACGGCAGAACTCGTCGATATAGGGCGCGGACCGATACAGAGTGGCGACAACGGAGAGCTTCATTTCACGTATCTCATGTACTGGGGGGACCCAGCGCCACAGTTGAACAACAGATCCAATACGGACACCGCATGTTCGAATTTTCCCCACAATTGAGGGTATTCCGGATACCCCGCATAGTCGAACCATTCAACGCGTATGCCTACTGCCGAAAACTCGCTTTCATCAAGATAAGCCTTGGCGGCTGGACCCGATATGTAGCGCTGCGCACCTGCCTGGCGGCAAAGGCCGACCAGTCTTCCAGTCTTGCCGGGCGTATGCTCGAAATCCGAGGAATCGCTGATCTTCGTCCCGATGCCCAGATATCCGCAGATGGCCTTGATGAAGGCGACGTTCAATTCCGATAGACGCTGATAACGCCTTTCCAGATACAAGGGTTTCAGCCAGCGCGCGACATCGTCAAAATAAGGGGCGCGCCCGTAGTTCGCAGCGAGGGTTTTCCAGTGCTTTTCAGGCCATGGGCCCGCAGGCAATTCCACTTCGCAAATGCGCCGCTGGATATCCGCGCCGACGGGAATGGAGAGCCACTGCGTACCTTGCGGTGTCTTGATCTGGTTCCGGTTGCGCCAGTCATTCTTGGTGAACTGAACCTCATCATAAATGACGAATTCATCCACCGCGGCGATCAGGTCAAAATACCCCTTCCACGGCACGTAATTCGACTGCAGGATTGCCACTGTTTTCATGACCGCGTCGCCATCGTCGGCAATCAACCGTGGTGTAGCTGTTTCCGACTCGTGTAATTTGAGGCGAATTCTACTCCAACGCCCCGCCCTCAGTACTTATCCGAAGTCCCCGTCAACGCCACTCCGATGCGCAGCAGGGTGTAGGAAACCGCGTCGACCCAGCGTCGTATCCACCCCCGGCGCTGGTACTCCAGCGGCCGGATGAAGCGTCCGCCCTCCCGGATGGCCGTCTCCAGGCGTTCCTGCAGGTCCCAGGAGAAGGGCTGGTCGTCGACGACCACGTTGGCTTCGCGCGCCAGCAGCAGGCTGAAGGGGTCCAGGTTGGACGAGCCCACCGTCGCCACGTTGTCGATGACCGCCACCTTGGCGTGCAGGTAGCTCGGCATGTATTCGTAGATCTCGATGCCATCACGCAGCAGCTGGTCGTACAGCGAGCGCGTGGCGTGGTACTGCATGCGGTATTCGACCTTGCCCTGCAGCAGCAGGCGCACGCGCACGCCGCGCGCGGCGGCCTTGGCCAGCGCCCGGCGGAACTGGCGGCCGGGGAAGAAATAGGCGTTGGCGATCAGGATGTCGCGGCGCGCGTGCGCGATGCCGTACAGATAGGCGCGCTCGAAGGTCTGGCGAAAGCGCAGGTTGTCGCGCAGCACCAACGCGGCGCGCAGGTCGCCACAGGGCGCAACGGCGGCGTGGCGCGGCTTGAGCAACCGCATGCGGTTCCAGTCGCGCGGATGGCGGCGCAGGCGCGCCCAGTTCAGCCGCACCCACAGCAGCTCCTGGGCATAGGCGGCCTCGGTGACCAGCGGTCCCTGCACCTGGACCGCGAAATCGAAGCGCGGGCCGGTGATGCCGTCCGTCGGATCCTGGTCGTCGTAGTCGTCAAGGATGTTGATGCCGCCGATGAAGGCGACGCGTCCGTCCACCACCGTGACCTTGCGGTGCAGCCGTCGCAAGCGGCTGCGCGACGGGATATAGCGCGCAAACCAGCGCGGCTCGGGGCGGAAGATGCGGCATTGAGCGCCGGCGTTGGTCAGGCGCGTGCGCAAGGGGTCGACGAACTCGGCGCTGCCGAAGCCATCCAGCACCACGCGCACCTTGACGCCACGGCGAACGGCCGCCTCCAGGCAGTCCAGCACCTGGGAGCCGGTGCGGTCCGGCGTGAAGATATAGGTTTCCAGGTGCACGCTGACCTGGGCGGCGTCAATGGCCGCGCATAGCGCGGGAAAAAAGTCGGCGCCGTTCTGGAGCAACTGGATGTCGTTGCCCACCGTCCAGTCCAGCTGGGACTGCTCTGCCCTCACGGCAGTTCCAGCTCGGCCAGTAAGGGGGAATGATCGGAAAGCCTGGCCCATTCGCGGCCGCGCAGCACGCGCGCGCTGCGCACGGCGAAGCCACGCTGGTAGATGCGATCCAGGCGGAACCACGGGAACACCGCGGGGAAGGTGCGTGGCGGCGGCAGCAGCAGGCGCGAACTGTCGCC
Organism: Achromobacter pestifer; assembly: GCF_013267355.1. Classification (NCBI taxonomy): domain Bacteria; kingdom Pseudomonadati; phylum Pseudomonadota; class Betaproteobacteria; order Burkholderiales; family Alcaligenaceae; genus Achromobacter; species Achromobacter pestifer. The sequence goes on along the minus strand of NZ_CP053985.1, from coordinate 2,817,279 downwards.
CATGCCCAGCTGATTGGTGCGCTCCATCACGGACACGCCGCCATTGGGCAGCCCGCGCAGGGCATTGCTCAGGCGCTTGACCGAATCGCGCAGGCGCGGCAGTTCGCCGCCATGGCTGCGCGGGGCATGCGAGAACACTTCGTACAAGCCCAGCTGCTGCACGAACAGGGGCGCCAGGCGATCGCCCCAATCGTTGAAATCGCCCGCGATCAGGATGGGTTCGCCATCCGGCACCATGCGCCGGATCCGTTCGGTCAGCGCCAGGATCTGGCGGCTGCGGCTGCCGGCGAACAAGCCCAGGTGCACGACGAAGCAATGCACCGCGCGTCCGCCCAGTTCTATGCGGGCGTGCAACAGTCCACGCTGTTCCAGCCGGTGATCGGAGATGTCCAGGTTTTCGTGGTCAAGAATGGGAAAGCGCGACAACAGCGCATTGCCGTGGTCCGTCTCATGGCGGATGGCATTGCGGCCATAGGCCACGTCCAGCCGCAAGGCGGCGGCGAGGGATTCGTGCTGGGCGTCGAGCAGGGACTTCTGCTCATTGCGGCCCTGGACCTCCTGCAGGAAGACCAGATCCGGACGCAGGCCATAAAGGCCCAGACGCAATTCGTTCAGGGAGTCGCGCCGGCCCAATGCCGAGCGGCCCTTGTGTATGTTGTAGCTGACGACGCGGATGAGCGACATGGAAAATGGCGCCTTTCAAAACCGGGAAACCGCCGGCCGCAGAAAAAAAGCCCGGCCAGCGCCGCCAGACCAGGCGGCGTTTGCCAGATTACTCCAATTCAGAAGACCGTTCCCACCGTCGCGACGCCATACAGGCAACAGCCCCGTTCATTCGAACGATGCGCGCCGCAAGCAAGCAACGCCCCCCAAGCGGGGCCGCACGGATCCGGGCTCCGCCGGTCCGTAGCGGCGCCCCCCGGGGGGAAGCGCCTCCGGCGCTTCGGGGGGGGCCTTACTTCGGTTCTACGTTGCGCAAGCGGATGTGCAGTTCGCGCAATTGCTTCTCGTCGACTTCCGAGGGCGCCTGGGTCAGCAGATCCTGGGCGCGCTGGGTCTTCGGGAAGGCGATCACGTCGCGGATCGACTCGGCGCCGGTCATCATGGTGACGATGCGGTCCAGGCCGAAAGCGATGCCGCCATGCGGAGGCGCGCCGTACTGCAGCGCGTCCAGCAGGTAGCCGAACTTCTCGCGGGCTTCCTCGGCGCCGATCTTGAGCGCGCGGAACACCTTGCTCTGCACTTCCTCGCGATGGATACGGACCGAGCCGCCGCCGATTTCCCAACCGTTCAACACCATGTCGTAAGCCTTGGCGAAGGCCTTGCTGGGATCGGTTTCCAGGAAGTCTTCGTGGCCATCCTTCGGGCTGGTGAAGGGGTGGTGAGCGGCGGTGTAGCGGCCGTCTTCCTCGTCGTATTCGAACATCGGGAAGTCGACCACCCACAGCGGCTGCCAACCGGCTTCGAACAAGCCGGTCTTTTTGCCGAATTCGCTGTGGCCGATCTTCACGCGCAGCGCGCCGATGGCGTCGTTGACGACCTTCTCGCGATCCGCGCCAAAGAAAATGATGTCGCCATCTTGCGCGCCGGTGCGCTTGACCAGTTCGGCCAGGGCAGCGTCGTGCAGGTTCTTGACGATGGGCGATTGCAGGCCGTCGCGGCCCTTGGCCACTTCGTTGACCTTGATGTAGGCCAGGCCCTTGGCGCCGTAGATGCCAACGAACTGGGTGTAGCCGTCGATCTCGCTGCGCGACATCTCGGCGCCGCCGGGCACGCGCAAGGCGACCACACGGCTGCCGGGTGCCGTCGCAGCGGCGGCGAACACCTTGAAGTCCACGTCGCGCATCACGTCGGTGATGTCGGTGAACTCGAGCTTCACGCGCAGGTCCGGCTTGTCCGAACCATAGCGGCGCATCGCTTCGGTCCACGGCATGATCGGGAACGGCGACGCCAGCTCGACGCCCTGCACCACCTTGAACACATGGCGGATCAGGTTCTCGAAGATTTCACGGATCTCGAATTCGTTCAGGAACGAGGTTTCGCAGTCGATCTGGGTGAATTCAGGCTGGCGGTCGGCGCGCAGGTCTTCGTCGCGGAAGCACTTGGTGATCTGGTAGTAGCGGTCGAAACCGGACACCATCAGCATCTGCTTGAACAGCTGCGGTGATTGCGGCAGCGCGAAGAAGTGGCCGGCGTTCACACGCGAGGGCACCAGGTAGTCGCGCGCGCCTTCGGGCGTGCTCTTGGCCAGCATCGGGGTTTCGATGTCGATGAAGCCCAACTGGTCCAGGAACTTGCGCGTTTCGATCGACACGCGGTAGCGCAGCATCAGGTTGCGCTGCATCTGCGGACGGCGCAGGTCCAGCACGCGGTGCGTCAGGCGGGTCGTTTCCGACAGGTTGTCGTCGTCCAGCTGGAACGGCGGCGTGACCGACGCGTTCAGGATCTCGACTTCCTTGCAGAGCACTTCGATTTCACCCGAAGCCAGCTCGGCGTTGGCGGTGCCCGCCGGACGCTCGCGCACCAGGCCGGTGACGCGGATGCAGAATTCGTTGCGCAGGCGCTCCGCGGTGGCGAAGGCGGCGTTGTCCGGATCGAACACGATCTGCGCCAGGCCCGCGCGGTCGCGCAGGTCGATGAAGATGACCCCGCCGTGGTCGCGGCGGCGGTTCACCCAGCCGTACAGGGTGACGGTCTGGCCGAGATGGTCACGGCAAACCTGGCCGGTGTAGCAGGTACGCATGCGGGATGACTCCGTTTATGTGCTTGGTTGTAGCGTAAGGGTTACGAATCGGCGCGAGGCGCGTCTTGCGCGCCGGGAGCCGGGACGGGAGCGGCCGGCCGGTCCGCGGGCGTCGCCGCCTGGACCGGGGCGACCACGCCCATGGAAACGATGTACTTCAATGCCGCGTCCACGCTCATCTGAAGATCCATCGCGTCAGCGCGCGGGACCATCAGGAAAAAGCCGGACGTGGGATTCGGCGTGGTCGGCACGTACACGCTGATGTGGTCGCCGGGAAGCCGGTCGGCCACTTCGCCGCTGGGCGTGCCGGTAACGAAAGCAATGGTCCAGCTGCCGGCGCGCGGATACTGCACCAGCACCGCGCGGCGGAATGCCTGACCGTTGGGAGCAAGCACGGTATCGCTGACCTGCTTGACCGAGTTGTAGATCGAACGCACCAGCGGTATGCGGCCCAGCAGGTTTTCCCACTGGTCCACCATGGTGCGGCCGATCAGGTTGGCCGCGAATACGCCCGTCAGCAGCACCACCACCACGACCAGGACGAAGCGGAAGCCGGGGATGTCGATGCCGAACAGCGATTCGGACGACAAGAAGCCAGGCACGAACCCTTCGAGGGTCGCGACCAGCAAGCCCAGCACCCACACCGTGATGACCAGGGGAACCCAGATCAGCAGGCCGGTGATGAAGTACTTCTTGATGACGCGCATACGCATCGCGTGTGCTCTAGGAAGCGGCGCTACCGGCAGCGGGCGCGGCAGGGGCGGCCGGAGCTGCCGCGGGCGCGGCGGCGGGCGCGGTACTTTCAGCAGACGCCGGCGCGGCGGCCGGAGTGGCGCCTTGGCTGCCGCCGTTGCCGTTGCCACGGAAATCCGTGACATACCAGCCGGAGCCCTTGAGCTGGAATCCAGCCGCGGTCACCTGCTTGGAGAACGTGCTTTGGCCGCATTCGGGGCAAACCGAAAGCGGCGCATCGGAAATCTTCTGCAAGACGTCTTTGGCATGGCCGCAGGCGCTGCACTTGTAAGCGTAAATGGGCATCTAGGACTCCCAGGCGCGGGCCCGGCGTATCAAGAACCGCTGTGGCCGGACGCAATGTCCGGGGCCGGACCGGGTCGCAAGACCTGGTCCGAACGGAAGCGGCGGGTGGGCGAGGCCGGAAAAAATACGGGAAAGTCTTGAATTTTAGCGGTTTTTCGTGAACGGCCGGTGTCCGGCCCCGGCGGCCCGCCTCGGAGGAGGCCAGGAAGCCGCCGCCCGGGGCTTTGCCGGCCCCGCCGCCCTATACAGGAAGCAGGAACATGACCGCCGCCACCAGGGTCGGCGCCAGGGCCGACAGGAACAGCCGCCCCGACGAAATGCTGCCGTCCGGGAAGTGGTTCTTCAGGATGGCGAAGCCGGCCGGGTTGGGTGCGTTGGCGATCACCGTCAGCCCCCCGCCCGTGACCGCCCCAGCCACCAGCATGTAGCGCCAGGCCTCGTTGGTGCCTTCGACCAGCGATCCCAGGTAGGTCAGCGCGGCGTTGTCGGTGATGGCGGTGAGCGCGGTCGCGCCCCAGAACAGCACGAAGGGTTCAAGCCCGCCCAGCAGGTCCTGCAGCCACCACTTTTGCAAGCCGCCCAGCACCACCAGCCCGGCCAGGAAGAAGCCGACCATCAGGCCTTCCTTGATCATCAGGCGGCTCTGGTGACGCTTGTAGGCTTCGGTGAAGCCGATGAACATCATCAGGAGGCCCATGAAGATGGCCGGATGATGCGCGCTGAGCACCACGGCGACCAGGAAGACCAGGTGCACCAGCATGACCAGCAGCGGCACCGGCCCGCGCGCATCGCCGCTTTCGGGCGCGTCCACGCCGCCGCCCGTGCCCACCGAGCGCTCCAGCAGCGCCTTGCGGCAGACGAAGGTAAGCAGGGCCGCGTTCAGGCAGACGGCGATCGCGGCGCGCCAGCCGAAATGCTGCGCCATGAAGGTGGAATCCCAGCCGAAGGTGGTGGCCACCATCAGCACCGGCGGCGCGGCATAGGAGGTCAGCACACCGCCGATGGAGACGTTGACGAACAGCACGCCGAGCGTCAGGTATTTGAAGCCCGCGCGCCCGCTGCTGCGGAAGTAGGCGTCGCGCAGCAGGATGGCGGCCAGCGTCATCGCGGCGGGTTCGGTGATGAAGGAGCCGCCCAGCGGCACCAGCGACATCACCACGAAGAAGGTGGCGAGTTCGCGCGGCAGCGGCAGCACGCGCGCCACCAGCCGCACCAGCGTTCCCACCAGTTCCAATATGGGCCGGCTGGCCGCCACCACCATGATCACGAAGACGAAGAGCGGCTCGGTGAAGTTGCGCGTGTCCATGTATTCGATGGCATGCGAGGGGCCCGACAGCGCGGCCATCGCCACGATCAGCACGAAGGCCCAGACGCCGAACACGGCCTCGACTTCGGAGAACAGATGCCAGATGCCCGCATGCGGTCCGCCACGATGCGCGAGCCGCGCGAAGAAGGGAACCGAGAAGGTATGAAGAACCGCCACGGCGAACAGAAGAGTGGCGATGACTTCAAGTGTCTGGGGCATGTAAACGACTTCCGGAATGGGGATTCGACAGCGCGGACGCCGCCCGGCGGGCTTGCGGGACAAGGGTCGCAATATAGCGCAAGGCCCTTGCCGTGTAACGCAGGGTCAACACCAAGGCGCGCGGGTCCGCGCCGCTATTTCCGCAGGTCTTGCACCCCGGTCAGTGCGTCCTGCGCGCATGCCGGAACGGCAGCAGCCTCAGATCCAGCGCCGCCGGTCCGGGCGCGTCGACGTCGATGATCGCGGCGCACAGCGGCAGGAAGGCCGCGCGGAAGTGGTTCTTGGCCTTCACGCACAGCAGCCGCACCTGATCGAGATCGACGCCGTGCAGCGCGAAGAAGCCCGGATCGTTGGCCGGCGCCACCAGTTCGGTGACGATGACCCGCACATTGGGGCGGTCGCGCAGCGACAGCAGCACGGTGCGTCCGCAACTCGTGCGCACGCCCGTTTCCATCGGACCGGTATTGCTGAATTCACCATCGGTATAGCGTTCGACGCGGAACGCCGCGTGCACCGGCGCACCGAAGTCGCGGCTCACGCGGCCGCCCAGGGCCAGTTCGCAATCGCCGCCCAGCCCTGCCTCATAGGCGCGCCTGACCGCGTCCGGGTCCGCGAAGCTGGCGAACACGCAAGGCAGATCGATACGCGCATCCAGCAAGGCGCGGAACAGCGCCGGCGTGTCGCACACGCCGCCAGACAGCGGGTTGTCGCCCGGATCGGTGACGGCCACCAGGCCGCCCGCGCGCGCCGCTTTCACGGCTTGCGCCAAGCCCTCTTGCGGCGTCGGCAGGATGACCGCAAACGCAGGCGCCAGGCGCCGCATTGCGGCCATCATGGCCTCGGCCGCGGTCTGCGCCAGCTTGCCCGCGGCATCGCGAGCCGTGTCGGCCACCACGAGCACCGATGCGCCGGTATCGGCGGTATCCGCATATGGAAAGCCGCCGAACACCGAGACTTCGGCCACGCCTTCGCCCATCTGAGCGGCGGCGAGATCCTGCAATTCACGCATGGGGCCGGCATCGGTGCGCATGTTGAAGCTGGACAGCAGCAGGTCCGGCTTGGCCACCAGCACCCGCGGCGACAGCGTGCCGGCCTGCGTGCGCAACAGCATGTCGAGCACGCGCTGTGCAGCTTCCCGCATGTCGATGTGGGGATAAGTCTTGTAGCCGCTGGCGCAATCCAGCAGGCCGCCCAGCTCAGGAGCCAGGTTGGCATGCAGGTCGAAGCTCGCGCCCAGGGGTACCTCGGGCAGCAGAACCCGCAAGGCCCGCACGAAGTCCAGGTCGGGGGTCTGGCGCCGGTCGGTGATGGCGGCGCCGTGCAACGACAGGTAGACAGCATCCCAGCCGGCCTCGTCCGCGGCCAGCCCGGCCAGCACCTCTTCGGTAAAGGCACGGTGCACGGCGTCCTCTATCGGCCCGCCAGGCAGGGCGGACGCGCAGCGCAAGGCCACGACCTCCCAGTCCGGATGCGCACGGGCGAACTCGGCCACTTCGCCGAGTTCGGTGGCCGTGCCAGCGGCGGCGGCCAAGGCGTCGTCGCCCTTGCGCCACTCGCGCCGTTCGAAATCCGCCATGGTGCAGGGCACCGGGCAGAAGGCGTTGCCTTCGTACCAGAAGCGCGCCACCGCCAGCCTTTTCTTCATGCCCTTGCCCATGCGTTTCCCCGCTTATTCCGGACGGATGTCGGTGCCTTCGATCACCACACGGTACTTCTCGCGCTCCGTCTGCAGATGCTGCGCCAAGGCTTGCGGCGTGCCACCCATGGGCTGCGCGGCCAACGCGGCCAACCGTTCGCGCGTGGCGGGCGCATCCAGCACCCGCTGAGCGGCGGCGTTGAGCTTGTCGATGACGGGCTGCGGCGTGCCGGCGGGCGCCATCACCACGAACCACGAGGTCAGCTCGAAGCCCGGCACGGACTGCGCGATGGCGGCCACGCCCGGCGCCGCGGCGACCGGCTGGGCCGAGGTCACGCCCAGGGCCACCAGCTTGCCCGCCTTGATCAGCGGCAGGGCGGTGGGCAGGTTGTCGGCCGACAGGTCGATCTGGCCGCCCAGCAGGTCATTGTTGGCCTGGCTGGCGCCCTTGTACGGCACGTGGCGGATGTCCACCTTGCCCATGCGCTTGATCATCTCCAGCGCCAGATGGCCCGAGCTGCCCACGCCGGGCGACCCCCAGTTCAGGCGTCCGGGCTCGGCGCGCGCGGTGCGCAGCAGGTCGTCCATGGTCTTCAGGCCCGAACCGGGATGCGTCAGCACCACGTTCGGCACCTGCGCCACGTAGGCGACCGGCGCGAAATCCTTGACCGGGTCGTAGCCGATCTTCTTGTAGACGTAGGCGTTGATGATCTGCGTGCCGGGCGTGCCCAGCAGCAGGGTGTAGCCGTCCGGCTGCGCGTGGGCCACCTCGGACGCGCCCAGGCTGCCGCCCGCGCCAGCCTTGTTGACCACCACCACGGACTGGCCGAGTTCGGCGCCCAGCCCTTCCGCCATCAGGCGGCCCAGCAGATCGGTGGTGCCGCCGGCGGCGAATGGCACCACCAGCCGCAGCGGCTGCTCCGGCCAGGCGGCGCCGGCCTGCCCGGCCGCGCCCAACGCGGCAGCCGCCGCAATCCCGACAGTCCAACGACGCAACAGATGGGAAAACTTCATGACGCCCCCTTGAGCGAATGATGACGATGCAACGGCCTACGCGACAATAAAACCGTTTGGTTTATTTTTACAATAAATATACCATGTGTTTTATTTGACAAACCAGACCGCGAACCGCCGCCCCACACCATGAGCCGCATCATCCATCGCAACTCCAGCCCCCTGCCCGTCGCCATCAAGGGCGAAGGCTGCTTCATCGTCGACCAGGAAGGCCGGCGCTACTTCGACGCCTCGGGCGGCGCGGCGGTCTCGTGCCTGGGACACGCGCACCCCGAAGTGCGCGCCGCGGCCGTCGCGCAGCTGGACGCGCTGGAATACGCGCACACCAGCTTCTTCACCACGCCGGCGGCCGAAGAGCTGGCCGAGCTGCTGGCGGCCAACAGTCCCGCCGGCCTGGGCAACGCCTATTTCGTTTCGGGCGGTTCGGAAGCGGTGGAGACCGCCCTGAAGATGGCGCGTCAATACCACGTGGAGCGCGGCGAGCCAGAGCGCTACCGCTACATCGCGCGGCGCCAGAGCTACCACGGCAACACGTTGGCGGCCTTGTCGGTGGGCGGCAACGCCGGCCGCCGCGCGCTGTACCAGCCCGTGTTGATCGAAAGCCATCACGTCTCGCCCTGCTTTGCCCTGCACTACCGCGAGGCTGGCGAAACGGACGAGCAGTACACCGACCGCCTGGCCGCCGAACTGGATGCCGAGATCCTGCGGCTGGGTCCGGATACCGTGTCCGCCTTCATCGCCGAAACGGTGGTCGGTGCAACTGCCGGCACGGTCGCGCCCGTGCCCGGCTACTTCCGCAAAATCCGCCAGGTGTGCGACCGCCACGGCGTGCTGCTAATCCTGGACGAAGTCATGTGCGGACTGGGCCGCACCGGCAGCTATCACGCCTTCGAACAGGAAGGCGTGATACCGGACCTGCTGACGCTGGCCAAGGGCTTGGGCGGGGGCTATCTGCCGATCGGCGCGGTGCTGGCGCACGACCGGGTCATCGGCGCCATCAATGCGGGCTCGGGCGCGTTCCAGCACGGCTACACCTATGTCGGCCATCCGGTGGCTTGCGCGGCGGCGCTGGCGGTGCAGCGCATCGTGCTGCGCGACAAGCTGGTGGCGCGCGTGGCGGACATGGGCGCGCAGTTCGGCGCCATGCTGGCGGCGCGCCTGGCTAAGCATCCGCACGTCGCCGACATCCGCGGCCGGGGCATGTTCTGGAGCGTGGAGCTGGCCGAGGATCCCGGCAGCCTGCGCGCATTCGCGCCGCAGCGCCGCCTGCATGCGCGCATCAAGGCCCAGGCGCGCGAGCTGGGCCTGCTGTGCTATCCGGGCGGCGGCACCGTGGACGGCAAACATGGCGACCACGTGCTGCTGGCGCCCCCATACATCAGCAGCGCCGACGAACTGGCCTTCGCAGTGGACGCGCTGGCCCGCGCCATCGACCTGGCGCTGGCGGACGATACGCCATAATACGCGGCACCTTACCCGGAGCGCAGATGGATAAAGCCGCCATCGACAAACTGATCGAAGCCCAGTTTTCCGCCCTGCCGCCCAAGTTGCGGCAGGCAGCCCGCTATGCGATCGATCATCCCAAGGACATCGCCCTGGAGTCGATGCGCGCCGCGGCCGGCCATGCCGGCGTGCAAGCCGGCGTCATGCTGCGCTTGGCGCGCCAGCTGGGCTTTGACACCTACGAGGCGTTCCGCCAGCCCTACCGCGACTGGCTGGCCGCGGGCGGATCCAGCTTCGCGGGCCGCGCCACCGCGCTGCGCAAGCGCCCGCAGCACGACGCCGACGCGGGGCTGGTCGCCGACATCCTAGATGCCGAAGTTCGCAACCTGGGCAGCAGCCTCGGTCCCGCCGCCCTGCCCGCGTTGAAGGCCGCACATGGCCTGCTGGCCGACGCGCGCCGCATCTATGTCATCGGCCTGCGCAGCCTGTATCCGGCGGCCTATCACTTCAGCTATGCCTGCGGCATGTTCCTGGACAAGGTGACGCTGCTTAGCGGCGTGGGCGGCACGCTGGCCGACGAGTTGCGCCGCATCGGGCCAGACGACGCGTTGGTCGCCTTCAGCCAGGCGCCCTATGCGCAGGCAGCGGTCACGGCGGTCGAATTCGCCCGCGAGCGCGGCGCCGGCGTCATTGCGGTCACCGACAGCGCGGTGTCGCCCATCGCCCCGGGTGCCAAGGCGTTGCTGCTGGTGGCCAACGATACGCCCTCGCTGTTTCCGTCGGTGGTGCCCGCGCTATCCATCGCGCAGACGCTGGCCGCCCTGCTGGTGGCGCACAGCGGCGAGGAAAGCCTGCGCGAAATCGCCAATAGCGAAGCCCAGCTGCAGCGCTTCGGCGTGTACGCGGAAAAGCGCTGAGACCTCAGGCGATCGGCGCGGGCGCCTCGCCGCCTTGCTGCGCCTCTTTCATTTCCATCAGCAGGCTGTGCAGCATCTCGGTGGACAGTCCATGCAGCACCAGCCGGTAGCCCGCGCGCAGGGTCGACATCGGCACCAGCGGATGGTTGTTGTTGACCAGGATCAGGTGCTGCGGCGCGCCCAGCAGCTTGGCCGCATAGATGCCGATGGTCTCGTCCAGCTGCAGCGAATTGGCCGCGCGCCAGAAGTCGTTGTCGGTCAGCATCAGCTGGTACAGCGGCGTGAACAGCTCGATGGCGCTTTGCAGGTCCAGGAAATTCAGCTTGCCCTGCGGCATGTCCTCGAGCAGCAGGTCCGGATCGCGGATCATCGAGAAATCGACCCGTTCCGGCGCATGCATCTCCACGCCGGCATCACGCAACGCCTGGTTCAAACGGATGACGAAGTTGAACAGGTTCAGGTCGTGCTTAACGAAGAGTTCGTCCTTCAGATCATCGATGTTGCGCGGCTCCAGCGGCGTGGTCGCAATGCGCACCGGCGAATTAGCGGCGATGAAGGACAGGATCTGCGCGCCCAGGTGGAAGTGGCGCAGGATCAGCCAGTTGGCCTCGGGCGACACGAAGCGCTTCAGGCCCCAGGCCAGGATGCGGTGCAACAGCTTCGAATGCGACCAGCGGCGCGGCAGGAAGGTCTTGATGACCTGGATCAGGATGATGAAGGCGCGCGCCAGCGGCCGCAGAAAGGGCAGCAGGTACTGGCGCGAGGCGCAGCTGGAATCCGTCAGCCAGGCCTTCTTCACCTTGTCGGGCAAGGGCGTGCTGCGGTCCAGGTACAGCGCCAGCCAGGGACTGGGATCGGCGGGATCGTGTGGCTTGGCAAGGAATTCGGGCTCTTTGCTCATCACGCGTCGCCTTCCATCACGTGGTGGAACTGCATCAGGTACAGCGCGGCCGTGCGGCGCGCCGTGTCGACGATGCGCTGCTCGGCGCGGCCGTCCTCATCGCAGTCCAGCGCCAGCTCCACCGCCGACAACCAGCGCGCCAGGTGATGCTCGTCGTTATGGCCGTGGTATTCCAGGAAGCGGAAGGCGTCCGGCGGCAGCGTCAGGCTGGCCTTGAGCAGCGGCAGCAGCGCCGGCACGATGCGCTGGCCCGTGCCTTCGATGATGTAGATGGCGCCCAGCAGGCCGATGGGGTCGCGCGTGGCGGCCAGGCCATGCAGATAGGCGTTGAGCGCTTCGCCGCCGGGATTGCGGCGCAGGGCGTCGATGTCGGCGACCGCGCCGCCCGCGGTGCGATAGTCCTGGAACAGGATCTGGAAGTCGTTCTGCTCTTCGCCCGCATGCGTGTCGATCAGCGCCGCGAGCGGTGCGTATTGCTCCGTCAGCGAGGCCGCGCCTTCGCGCATCCACTTGCTGCCCTCGCGCACCTGCGGAATCCAGTTCTCCATCCAGTTCAGATAATCGGCGGTCTGGAATTGGCGATTGCGCAGGCGCCGCACCACGGGCGTGCGCCACACGCGCGAGCGGTAGTCGTGCCAGATCGCCGCCAGTTCGGTCAGCAGCTGGCCCAGGCCCTGGGGTGCCATGTCGGGATCGTGCGGCGGCGCGATCGCCGCGGCGTCATCGCTGTTGGCGTCCTCGCGCGGCGCTGCCGCGGAGGCGGCAGGCGCGGCCACGGCGATTTGCGGGGCGTGGACGGCCTCGGCTTCCAGCAACATGTAGGCAGCCATGAAGCGGCCCGATTCCGGGATGTAGCAGAAGATCTGCTCGCCCGGCTTCACTTCGCGCGTTTCCAGGAACTCCGCCAGCATGATCAGGATGGACGCCGCGCCGGTGTTGCCGCGCCACGCCAGGTTGCTGAACCAGCGTTCGCGCGGGATCACCAGGCCAGCCTTCTCCATCAGGTCTTCCACCACCGGGATAAACTTCTCCGACGAGTAGTGGCACAGGAAGTGGTCCACCTGATCCGGGTCCAGCCAGCCGTCGCGCACCAGCTTGGCGTACTCATGGATGCCGATGTCGAACAGGTGCGGCAGCAGGCGGATATCCTGGCGCAAGGACAGCGCACCGTCGGCCTCGGCCTCGTTCCACGAGGGATAGTCCAGATGTCCCTTGGAGCGGTCGGCCGACAGGCCGAGCTGCATGCAGACCGGATAATCGCCCGAGAACGAGCGCTGGTGCACCCACTTCAGGCGCAGGCGCACGCCTTGCGAGGCGCCCGGCAGGGGCCGTCCGGTATTGCCCAGCAGCACCGCCCCCGCGCCGTCCGACAGCATCCAGCGCAGGAAATGCGCGTCGAAGTCGGCGTCATAGCCGCGCGCCGCGAAACGCGAACGCTTGAAGAGCCGCGACGGCAGCTCGCTGGCCACGGCCAGGGCGCTGGCATGTCCGCCCAGTTCCACGCCCTGCGCGGCCGTCTGGATGGCCGATACGCCGGCCGCGCAGATGCCGTGCACCGACAGGGTTTCCATCGGATGCGCGGCCAGCTCGCCCTGGATCATGTTGGAGAAGCCCGGCATCAGCGCGTCCCCGCCCGACGAGCCGCTGGCCAGCAGCGACACGGCGGACAGGTCGCTGTCGTTGCGCCGCAGGCAATCGCGGATGGCATTGGCCGCCAACTGCGCGTTGGAGAACACCGTGGCGCCTTCCGGGTCGATCGCGTAGTAGCGCTGCTTGATGCCGTTCTCCGCCAGGATGCGGCTCTTGATGCGGCTGGACATGCGGTTCAGCGGCGCGATGTAGCTGTCCATGGCATCGTTGGACACGGGTTCGCCCGGCATGAAATAGCCGGCGCTTTCCAGGTAGACACGATGAAACGCGATGGGCATGAGTGGCCTCTGGTGGATGTATGGGGTGCGGCGCTAGCGGATATGCTCGGGCGCCATGCATGAGCGGCTGCGAAAGCGCGGCATGACGGCGCCCAGCACGAACACGCGGAACATATAGGGCGTCAAGCCGGGCTCGTTCAAGACCGGATTCACGCGGCTGCGGTATTGCTCACGGTGCAGGCGCACCAGTTCCGACCAGTGCGCCCGCGGATGCTCGTGGTGCGCCGTGTGCAGGCCGATGTTGAAGAGCAGCGGATTGACCAGGCCCTCGAAATTGCGCGCATAGTTCAGGCCCGCGACGGACCGGGGCCCGCCGTCGGCATGGGCGTGCTGCAGGTAGTTGGTGGCCAGCAGCCAGTGCAGGCCGTGCAGTTGCGGCACGATGACGAACACCAGCGCCTTCATGGGATTCACGGCCAGCAGCCCGCCCCACAGGCCCAGCCACACGCCGTACTGCGCCATGCAATAGCGCCAGGCGCCCGGCCAGTGCCGGCGCAGACGGCCCAGCCAGGCGAAGAACAAGGGGTACAGCACCCAGCCCGCCTGCAAGGGATGGAGCAGATAGCCCCATAGGTGGTTGGTGTCGCCACCGAACCGATAGGTGCGCGCCACGTCGCGCGCGCCATGCTTGTAGCGGTGATGGTTGGCCACGTGCGCCGGATAGAACACGAAGGTCGGATGGCCTTGCAGCAGCGTGATCCAGAAGTCGGTGGCGCGATTGGTCCAGCGCCCCCGCCACATGCGGATGTGCGTGTGGTTGTGGTGGATGACGCCCACGCCCAGGGTCAGGAACAGCATCAGGCCGTACAGCGGCCACCAGAACCCGTGCACCCACTGCCAGCCCGCCAGCGCGGGCAGCGCGGCCAGGTAGGCCAGGCTTTGCCAGTCGCGCCGGTTGCGCAGCGACGGCAGCCGGCGCTGTCGCTTAAGCGCGCCCGCCAAGCGATTCTCGCTGCCGGAATGCATTCAGCTGGGACTGCGCCGCCTCGGCCTTGAGGCGGGTGCGGAACAGGCGGTCCATGAAGGTGAACTGGAAACCGTAATTGCCGTTGTAGCAGGCGTGGTGCAGATGATGGCGGCGGCTGGCGGCGAACCAGTGCGCGTAGGACACGTTGGGAAAGAAATCGTAGTTGGCGTGCCCGATGCAATTGAAGAACAGGCTGAACAGCGGCACCGACGCCAGCGACCAGAAGCTGAAGTCGTGCAGCACCATGGGCAGCATGATCACATTGCCCAGCATCAGCGCCTCGATCGGATGGAAGCTGTAGGTCGAGAATGGCGTGGTCACGACCGAACGGTGATGCGGCAGGTGGAAGCGGCGCAGCAGCTTGGTGTGCAACAGGCGGTGGTTGATCCAGAAGTGCACATCGTTCCAGGCCACCAGCACCAGGATCTCGAGCGTGATCTTTTGCCAGCTGGCATCCGGGTCCAGGTGCGCCCAGCCCAGTTGCAACAGGCCCCACGGAAAAATCATGCCCGTGCCGAACAGCAGGATGGACAGCCCGGACTGCGCGAACTCGCGCCGCAGCTGGCCCGGCGCCAGCGGACGCGGATCCAGCGGGCGGCCAATGCCCAGCGCGGGCAGGATGTGCTGCGTCAGCAGCCAGGTGGCCGCGCCGAAGACCAGGTAGATGCCGGCGAAGAAGAGCAGGCCCGCCAGCATGACTTGCCAGGCGGACAAGGCTACAAAAGCTTGGGCCATGAACGTTTTGTTTCACCCGAAGAATGGCCGCATGATAAGCAATCCGTCAGCTTCCCGGTAGGACATTTATTACTAAATGAATCCGAACACCACAAAGCTGGCGGACTGCTCACCAAGTTCGGCCTACTGGCAGGGATATTGCCGGTTCAGCCCCGCCACGGCGGCGTCCATGCGCGCGGCCAGAGCCGTGCTGGCGGACGGCATGGGCATGCGCAGTTCCTCGCTCAGCAGGCCCTGACGTCCCAGCTGCGCCTTCAAGGGACCAGGATTGGGCTCGGCAAACGTCAGCTGGATGATGGGGACCAGCGCATGGAACAGCTTCCTGGCCAGGTCCAGCTGCTGCGCCTTCACCGCCTGGTGCATGGCCACGAACAGATCGGGGCGGATGTGCGCCGCCGCCGCGATCATGCCCGCGCCCCCCAGACTCATCACGGACAGCGCCTGCAGGTCCTCGCCCGCCAGCACGTTCATGTTGCCGTCGGCGATCAGGGCAATCGTCTTCTCCAGCGAGCCGCCGCAATCCTTGATGGCCGCGATGTTCGGGTGCGCGGCCAGCGCCAGCAGGGTCGCTGTATCCAGCGTCGTGCCGGTGCGATAGGGAATGTCGTAGAGCACCAAGGGAAAGCGCGAGGCATCGGCCAGGCAGCGGAAATACGTGGCGGCGCCTTCCTGGCCGGGGCGCACGTAATACGGGGCGGGCGCCAGGATGCCGGCCAGCGGGCGCGTGCCGAAGGCGGCCAGGCGCTGCATCACGTGTCCGTGGTGGTTGCCCGCCAGGCCCATGATGACGGGCAGCCTGCCCGCCTCGGTCAGCACGGCGTCCAGCACCGCCAGCTGCTCGGCGTCGTCCAGCGACGCGGCCTCGCCGGTGCTGCCGCACACGACCAGCCCGTCCACGCCCGCTGCGGCGTAATGGCGCACCAGACGGCGCAAGGCCCCACCGTCCACGGCGCCGCCGGCAAACGGCGTGACCAGAGGCACCCAGACGCCCTGGATCGGAGATTGGTGATGAGATTGCATGAGAACACTCCTTCGGTGTAAGCGGACCGTGGTTGAGGACCGTACAGAAGTGCTCGGGATACTAGGGGATGCGCGGACGGCGCAAAGCGCCGCCAGGAGGCCGCTGTTCCGTCGCCCATCTGACGGAACAGCATGCTCCGGTCAGATGAGCGGCTGTTTTTTGGATTTCAGGCCGACGCAAGCCAGCACCACGCCCAGGGCGCGGAACGGGAAAGCGGATTGAATGGCCTGATGAATCATGAATGAATTGGGTGCAGTGGCCTGCAAACGCAGATGCGGGAATCTACCGGGAGCCCGCAATGCTGTCAACGCCGCGCCTCAGCCCAGACTGTCCAGGAACACCGCGCACAAGGCTTCCATGCCCTGGCGGTCGTCTTCGTCGAAGCGGTCCGGCAGCGGGCTGTCCACGTCCCATACGCCGATCAGTTGGCCCTGGTGCACCAGCGGCACCACGACCTCGGAACGTGAGGCCGCGTCGCAGGCGATGTGTCCGGGAAAGGCGTGCACGTCGGGCACCAACTGGGTCTGGCGCTGGCTGGCGGCCGCGCCGCACACGCCGCGGTTCAGCGGGATACGCACGCAGGCCGGCTTGCCCTGGAAGGGGCCCAGCACCAGTTCCGTGCCGTCGTAGAAATAGAAGCCCGCCCAGTTCAGGTCGGGCAGGGCCTGATAAGCCAGCGCGCTCAGGTTGGCGGCATTGGCGATGCGGTCATGCTCGCCCTCGAGCAGGGCGCGGGCCTGGGCAACCAGCCCGGCGTACAGGGCGGCCTTGGAATCGGCGACGATGGGAGCGGCTTCGAACATGGGAAATGTAACTGTACAGGCGGTTATCGATGCAGGTGATTTTAGGGCTTGGCGCCATTAAGGGGGCCGGGCCGCTGCCGTGTGGGACAATAGTTTTTTGCCGAATGTTTTTTCCGCCGGGCAACCCAAGGGATTAGCCGCCCGTATTTTCCTACCCTTCTTGATCAAGAAGCACTCCATGGACAAGCCTCTCGAACCTGCGTTTTCCTTTTCGGAACGCGCCCAGCAACTCACCAGCTCCGCCATCCGCGAGATCCTCAAGGTAACCGAGCGCCCCGAAGTCATCTCGTTCGCCGGCGGCCTGCCGGCGCCCGGCGGCTTCCCGGTAGAGGTAGTTCGCGCGGCATTCGACAAGGTACTGTCCACCAACGGCCGCGCCGCCCTGCAGTACGGCCCCACGGAAGGCTTTGCGCCCCTGCGCCAATGGGTCGCGGACGATCTGAACAAGGCTGGCGCCAGCGTCGCCGCCGACCAGATCCTGATCGTGTCGGGTTCGCAGCAAGCGCTGGACCTGTTGGGCAAGGTGCTGATCGACAAGGACAGCAAGGTGCTGGTCGAAGACCCCAGCTACCTGGGCGCGCTGCAGTCGTTCAGCCTGTACCAGCCCAACTTCGTGCCGGTGCCCACCGACGAAGGCGGCCTGATCCCGGAAGCCATCACGCCTGAACTGGCCGACGGCGCCCGCTTCCTGTACGCCCTGCCCAACTTCCAGAACCCCACCGGCCGCACGCTCAACCTGGAGCGCCGCATCGCGCTGGTCAAGCGCGCCGCGGAGCTGAACCTGACCATCGTCGAGGACGATCCCTACGGCGAACTGCGCTACGCAGGCGAGCCGCAGCCCGGCCTGATCGCGCTGGCCGCCGAGTACGGCGCCAACGTCGTGCGCCTGGGCACGTTCTCCAAGGTGCTGGCCCCCGGCCTGCGCCTGGGCTACATCGCCGCCGCGCGCCCGCTCATCAACAAGCTGGTGCAAGCCAAGCAAGCCACCGACCTGCACACGCCCACGCTGACGCAGATGGCCGTGCATGAGATCGTCAAGGACGGCTTCCTGGAAGAACATTTGCCCAATGTGCGTGAAATCTACCGCGCCCAGGGCAGCTGCATGCTGGAAGCCATCAAGCAGGAATTCCCTGACACCGTCAGCTGGACCAAGCCGGAAGGCGGCATGTTCATCTGGCTCACGCTGCCCGAGCACATCGACAGCACCAAGCTGCTGGAAAAGGCCATCGCGCAAAACGTGGCGTTCGTGCCCGGCGCGCCGTTCTATTGCGGCGCCGGCAAGACCAACACGCTGCGCCTGAGCTTCGCCACCGTGCCGGAAGACAAGATCCGCCGCGGCATCGCCATCCTCGGCAAGCTGCTAAAGGCCGAATAAAGGATCCCTCCCCGAAGCGCCTCTGGCGCATCGAAGCGGCGGCCGGGCGCGATGCCCGGCCGCCGTTGTTTTATGCTCTTGGTTTTCCCATTCCGTTTCGCCGTGACAGTGAGCGCCCCCCAACCATCTCCCGTCGACCTCAGCGACATCGTCTTCACCGACTGGGTCGAACGCTGGCTGCCCAAGTCCTGGCGGCCCTACGCCCGCCTGTGCCGCCTGGACCGCCCCATCGGCACCTGGCTGACCCTGCTGCCGGCCATCGCCGCGCTGGTCCAGGCCGCGGGCGGCCTGCCGGACCTCGGGCGGCTGATCGTGTTCTCGCTGGGCGCGCTGCTGATGCGCGGCATCGGCTGCACCGTCAACGACATGTGCGACCGCAACTTCGACAAGCACGTCGAGCGCACGCGCTTCCGCCCCCTGACCAGCGGCCAGCTGACGATGAAGAACGCGGTCTGGTTCCTGCTCGGGCAGTTGCTGGTCTGCGGGTCGCTGCTGTTCTTCCTGAATGAAATGAGCCGCTGGCTGGCGCTGGCCGTGCTGCCCTTCGTCTTCGTCTATCCGCTGTGCAAGCGCGTCACCTACTGGCCGCAAGTGGTGCTGGGCATCTGCTTCAACTGGGGCATGCTGATGGCGTGGTCGGACACGCAGAACCACGTGCCGCTGGCCGCCATCGCGATGTGGGCGGGCGCGGTGCTGTGGCAGGTCGGCTATGACAGCATCTACGCCTACGTGGATGTGCGCGACGACCGCAGCCTGGGCCTGCATTCCACTGCCATGCGCTTTGGCGACCAGGGCAAACTCTGGATCGGCGGCTTCTATCTGGCCACCATCGTGCTGTGGGCCTGGGGCGGCTACGCCATCGGGCTGTCGTGGGCCTACCAGGTCGGCATGGTGGCCGTGGCGGCACACCTGGCGTGGCAGCTGAAGGTCTTCGACATCCAGCGCCCTGACCGCAACTTCATGCTGTTCCGCGCCAATCTCTGGCTGGGCGCCCTGCTGGTCGCCGCCGCGCTGGCGGGTACGCTGATCCGCTAAAAGCCGCATCAGCGCCGCACGGGTGGCCGCGCTGATGCCCCGTTGACGCCGCGCATTGCCGGCGGCGCCGACTGGGGCCATGATGTAGCCTCCGCAACGCACTACGGAGACCACGCATGCCCTCACTGCTCAAATCCCTGGCCTTGACGGCCGCCGCAGCCGCCGCGTTCGTGGCCATTCCGGCACAGGCCGCCAGCGATTGTTCGGCCCAGCGCGGCTGCGCCGCCAAGTTCTGCGCAATCGAAAACGACATCGCCGCTGCCAAGGCGCAGAACAATACCCGCCGCGAGGCCGGGTTGCGCAAAGCCCTGGCCGAAGCCAAGGCGAACTGCACCGACAGCCGCCTGCAATCGCAGCGTGAAGCCGAAGTGCGCGACAAGCAAAACAAGGTCGCCGAGCGCGAAAGCGAGCTCAAGCAGGCCCGCGCCAAGGGCAAGCAGGACAAGATCGACAAGGCCCAGCGCAAGCTGGACGAAGCCCAGGCGGAGTACAACGCCGCGCTGGTCGAACTGAACCGCTGATTCCCCTCCATGCCAGCCCCCGGGGCATTCCCGGGGCTGCGCGCACCATTCCCCCCGCCGCCAGACCTCCGCCCCTCCCGGGTGGACTACCTCCTATGGTGTCATCAAATGGAAATTCCACCATCCATGGTGCCATTTGGTTAAATAGAAACCTATTAGTCTTCTTTTTGGAAAGATGTTTTCAGAGAATCAGGGTTTATCCGGAGATGATTTGCGCCCAGAATGCATCTCATCGGGACACAGCAAGCGAACCCCAGGCAGTTAGGCCAGCGGTTCGGCTCCCAAGCTCAAGACACCGGAGGTCTGCTATGAAAACCCTTGCTACCGCTTTGATGCTGTCCATGTCCGTTCTGGCTGCCGGCGCCCAAGCCGCCGAGGCTGATCAGGGCCCGACCCGCGCTCAAGTCCAGGCCGAACTGCAACAAGCCAAGATTTCGGGCCAATACACCTTCGGCGAAGAAGGCTACCCCGCCGCCATCGCCCCGAAGTCGACCCTGACCTCGCAGCAAGTGCAAGCTGAACTGCAACAAGCCAAGAACGCCGGCGAAGTGACCTTCGGCAACCTGGACTACCCGCCCGTCGCCGCCGCTGAACAAGCCACCTCGCTGACCCGCGCCCAAGTCCGCACCGAACTGGCCCAGGCCAAGTCGGAAGGCCTGGTCACCTTCG
The DNA here is from genome assembly GCF_013267355.1 of Achromobacter pestifer. NCBI lineage: Bacteria > Pseudomonadati > Pseudomonadota > Betaproteobacteria > Burkholderiales > Alcaligenaceae > Achromobacter > Achromobacter pestifer. The sequence goes on along the minus strand of NZ_CP053985.1, from coordinate 2,797,008 downwards.
GCAACCTGGACTACCCGCCCCTGGGCAGCTGATCCCCCCCTGGCCTCCCCGGCCAGGCAGCGCCCCGAAGCCCTCCGGCCCCAAACCGGAGGGCTTCGTTTTGACGTTTCGACATTAATTTAAGTCGATTTAACGTTACCTACAGCCGATTCGACTATTTAGTCTCTACACATCGACAGCGCCCGCGCATAGGATGAGCTCACCCACTCTCCCTTCCATGCAGGAGCCGCACCATGTCCACCGCCTCTCGCCGGCCCGTCCTACTCCTGGGCGCCGGAAAAATCGGTTTCGCCATTGCCCTGATGCTGGAACGCAGCGGCGGCTACTCGGTGCTGGTTGCCGACCTGGACCCCGAGCGCCTGCGCGTCGTGGCCGAACTGGGTTGTGAAACTCGCCAGATTTCCGATGACGACAGCGTGGCGCAATGCATCGAAGGGCGTTACGCGGTGATCAACGCACTGCCCTTTCACCGCGCCGCCGCGGTGGCCGGACTGTGCGCCAAGGCTGGCGTGCACTATTTCGACCTGACCGAAGACGTGGCCAGCACGCACGCCATCCAGGCGCTGGCGGAAAACGCCCGCAGCGTGCTGATGCCGCAATGCGGCCTGGCCCCGGGTTTCATCGGCGTGGTCGGCAACGCGCTGGCGCGCCGCTTCGATACCCTGCTGGATCTGCGCATGCGTGTGGGTGCGCTGCCACGCTACCCCTCCAACAGCCTGCGCTACAACCTGACCTGGAGCACCGAGGGGCTGATCAACGAATACTGCAACCCCTGCGAGGCCATCGTCGACGGCCAACTGACCAGCGTGCCCGCGCTGGAAGGCTACGAGACCTTCGCGCTGGATGGCGTGGAATACGAGGCCTTCAACACCTCGGGCGGACTGGGCACCCTGCCCGCCACGCTGCTCGGTCGCGCCCGCAACGTGGACTACAAATCGGTGCGCTACCCGGGCCACTGCAGCATCATGAAACTGCTGCTCAATGACCTGCGCCTGCGCGACCGCCGCGACCTGCTCAAGGAAATCTTCGAAGCCGCCATCCCCACCACCGAACAGGACGTGATCGTGATCCAGGCCTCGGCGTCCGGCCGCCGGCATGGACGCCTGGAAGAAGAGTCCTACCCCATCCGCATCTTCGGCGCGGAAGTCGACGGCCATCGCCTGAGCGCCATCCAGCTATCCACAGCGGCGGGCATCTGCGCCGCGCTGGACCTCGTGGCACAGGGCGCCTTGCCGCAGCGCGGATTCGTGGGGCAGGAGACTATCGACCTGGATGCGTTCGTCAACAACCGCTTTGGCCGGGTCTACGCGGGCAAGCCGCTGGCGCTGGCGGGCAGCGGCGCCATGGCCGACCGCTGAACCAGGACGCGCGCCCTCTGGCGTCCTGCCCCGCAAGAGCACGGGACGCTAGCTCCAGCCTTCCAGCCGCAGCGTCGCGCGCACCAGGCGCTGCTCTTCCTGCTCGATATCGGCCAGGCTCTGGCGCACGCTGTCGACGTGGTCCGCGGCCGCCTTGCGCGCCTGCTCGGGCTGGCGCGCCGTCACGGCATTGAACAGCCGCGTGTGCTGCCGGTCGATCTGGCGCTTCTCGGGTTGGCGGTGGTACAGGTTGTTGACACAGGCAAAGACCGAGCCCAGCAGCAGGTCCGTCAGCGATTGCAGCGTGTGCACCAGCACCGGATTGTGCGAGGCCTCGCAGATGGCCAGGTGAAAGGCGTGGTCCAGATGCGCGTGCGTCGCCGTATCGGTGGCCGTGCCCTGCGCCGCCACCATTTCGTCATAACGGCGGCGGATCATGATGAAGTCCGCCTCGGTGCCGCGTATGGCCGCCAGCCTGGCGGACTCGGCCTCCAGCAGCGAACGCACTTCCAGCAGATCGTAGAGCGTGCGCGGCTGGGAATTGAACAGGTGCATCAAGGGGCCCGCGTCCACCTTGGAGATGTGCGCCACATACGAACCCTTGCCCTGCGCGGTATGGATGATCTCGCGCGCGCGCAGCAGCTTCAGCCCTTCGCGCAAGGCTGTGCGCGACACGCCCAGTTTCTCGGTCAGGCGCCGTTCGGAAGGCAGCGCCTGGCCCGCCTTCAGCACTCCGTCCAGAATCAGGCGTTCGATCCGCTCGGCGACCTCGTCCGCCACCTGGCGGGGCTTTTCTTCAATTTCCGCGTACATGCACTCTCCGCACCAGTGGTATGACCAAGCGCAGCCCCAATTGGAACCCTTGCATCACACCCCCGTAAGTAGCTGATATAAAACCATAAAAAATACGGTTTTGCCCATACGGCAGTGCACAAACTGGTATGACCAGTGGGTTTTGATATGGACATTGCGGCAGGCGCGAACGATGATGTCGGGACCAGATATACGCCCGGCGCGCGGCGTCGGCCAGTCCCTTACCGCTAGAGAACCGCATGACTCAACGCATCCAGCACCACGGCCTGCAAGTGGCGGCCAATCTCAACCAATTCATCGAACAGGAAGCCCTGCCCGGCACCGGCCTGGATGCCGACGGCTTCTGGCAAGGCTTTGCGGCCCTGGTGGACGACCTGGCCCCCAAGAACCGCGCCCTGCTCGCCGAACGCGACCGCCTGCAAGCCGAACTCGACGCCTGGCACCGCGCCCACCCCGGCCCCATCGCCGACCCGGCCGCCTACCGCAAATTCCTGGAAGGCATCGGCTACCTGCTGCCGCAGCCGGCCAGCGTGCGCGCCACCACCGACAACGTCGACACCGAGATCTCGCAGCAGGCCGGCCCTCAGCTGGTCGTGCCCATGTCCAACTCGCGCTACGCGCTGAACGCCGCCAACGCGCGCTGGGGCAGCCTGTACGACGCGCTCTACGGCACTGACGCCATCCCCGCCACGCCCGGCGACACCGGCCGCGGCTACAACCCCGAACGCGGCGCCGCCGTCATCGCCCGCGCCCGCGCCTTCCTGGATACCGCCGCCCCGCTGGCCCAGGGTTCGCATGCCGACGCCCGCGGCTACAGCATCGAGAACGGCCAATTGCGCGTGGCGCTCGCCAACGGCTCGACCGGCCTGAAGAATCCCGCGCAGTTCACCGGCTACCAGGGCGAAGCATCCGCGCCCACCGCCATCCTGCTCAACAACAACGGCCTGCACTTCGAAATCCAGATCGACCGCAGCCACAGCATCGGCGCGACCGACGCCGCCGGCGTCAAGGACGTGCTGGTGGAAGCCGCGCTCACCACCATCATGGACTGCGAGGACTCCATCGCCGCCGTGGACGCCGACGACAAGGTCCACGTCTACCGCAACTGGCTGGGCTTGATGAAGGGCGACCTGACCGAAGAGGTCACCAAGGGCGGCAAGACCTTCACCCGCAAGCTCAACGCCGACCGCGACTACACGCGTCCCGACGGCTCGCCGTTGACCCTGCACGGCCGTTCGCTCATGTTCGTGCGCAACGTCGGCCACCTGATGACCAACCCCGCCATCCTGGACCGCGAGGGCCGCGAGATTCCCGAAGGCATCCTGGACGCCGTGGTCACCAGCCTGGCCGCGTTGCAGGACCGCAAGCACAAGCTGAACTCGCGCACCGGCTCCGTCTACATCGTGAAGCCCAAGATGCACGGCCCCGTCGAAGCCGCCTTCGCCAGCGAGTTGTTCGATCGCGTCGAAGACCTGCTCAAGCTGCCGCGCAATACCCTGAAAATGGGCATCATGGATGAAGAGCGCCGTACCAGCATCAACCTCAAGGCCTGCATCGAAGCCGCCGCCGCGCGCGTGGCCTTCATCAACACGGGCTTCCTGGACCGCACCGGCGATGAAATGCACTCCAGCATGGAAGCCGGCCCGATGCTGCGCAAGGGCGACATGAAGTCCACCGCCTGGATCGCCGCCTACGAACGCAACAACGTGCTGGTCGGGCTGGACGCGGGCCTGCGCGGCCGCGCCCAGATCGGCAAGGGCATGTGGGCCATGCCGGATCTGATGGCCGCGATGCTGGAACAGAAGATCGCCCATCCCAAGGCTGGCGCCAACACCGCCTGGGTGCCCTCGCCCACCGCCGCCACGCTGCATGCGCTGCACTACCACCAGGTCGACGTGCAGGCGGTGCAGCAGGAACTGGAACGCACCAAGCTCGACAGCGTGCGCGACGACCTGCTGGGCGGCCTCTTGACCGTGCCGATCGGCGACCCGTCCAAGTGGTCCGCGCAGGACATCCAGCAGGAACTGGACAACAACGTCCAGGGCATCCTGGGCTACGTGGTGCGCTGGATCGACCAGGGCGTGGGCTGCTCCAAGGTGCCGGACATCCACAACGTGGGCCTGATGGAAGACCGCGCCACGCTGCGCATCTCCAGCCAGCACATCGCCAACTGGCTGCGCCACGGCGTGACCAACCGCGAGCAGGTCATGGAAACCTTCAAGCGCATGGCCAAGGTGGTCGACGGCCAGAACGCGGGCGACGCGCTCTATCGCCCGATGGCCGGCAACTTCGATACCTCGCTGGCGTTCAAGGCGGCTTGCGCGCTGGTGTTCGAAGGCCTGACCCAGCCCAACGGCTACACCGAGCCGCTGCTGCACAAGTACCGCCTGGAGTTCAAGGCCGCCCAGGCCTGATTCCGGCGCGCTTGCCACAACAAGACCGGACAGCCAGGCTGTCCGGTTTTTTTTCGGGGCGTGACCCTGAAAAATAATAGCCGAATTTTCGCACGATCGTGCTAAATTCGCCGCATGACTGCCAAAACCGAGAAAAGCGAGCTGACCTTCGCGGCCATTGTGGACGCGGCCCTGGACATGGCCGCGGCGCAGGGCATGGAAAGCCTGTCGCTCGGTCAGGTCGCCAAGCGGCTGGGCATCAGCAAGAGCGGCGTGTTCTCGCGCGTGGGTTCGCTGGAAGCCTTGCAGCAGGCGGTGCTGGACGAATACGACCGCCGCTTCGTCGAGGCCGTCTTCACGCCGGCCATGGCTTTTCCCCGCGGCCTGCCGCGCTTGAACGCCCTGGTCTCGCTCTGGATCGAGCGCGCCAGCAATGTCGAAACGCTGACCGGCTGCATCTATGTGGCCGGCGCCTTCGAGTACGACGACGTGGAATCGCCGCTGCGCTCAGTGCTGGAAGGCAATCTGCGGCGCTGGCGCGCCGCCATGCTGCGTACGGTCAACCAGGCACTGGAGGCCGGCCACGTCAGGCCGGACACGGATCCCGAGCAGCTCGTGTTCGAGGTCTACAGCCTGATGATCGGACTGATGCACGACGCCCGCTTCCTGCGGGATCCGATGGCCCCTCAGCGCGTGCGCGCGGCTTATGAACGATTGATTTCCACCTACCGCAGTTTCAAGTACCTCGAGTAGTTGTATTTCCTAGCGCCGGCCTGTGCCGGCAATTCTTCACTTTAATTTCGCACGATCGTGCGAAATTATAAGGAGCCTGACATGTGGATCGTTATCGCAGTGATCGCAGTTTCAGCGGGGGCCAGCGTCTGGCTGCAGTGGCGCGCACTGCTCAGGCAGTTGCCGGACTGCGCCGAGCATCTGGTACTTTTCTAGAATGACATGGCCATCCCGTTCTATATTTCGAGTTCGCCTGTCCCGAACGTCGTCATGCCGCGCTCCAATCACCTCCTGATCATCGATCCGCAGAATGACTTCTGCGATCTGCCTGAGTCCTACCTGCCCACGGATCCCGTGACAGGCGCGGCGCATGCACCCGCCCTGCCGGTGGCCGGCGCCCACGCCGACATGCAGCGGCTGGCGCGCTTCATCGACGCCACCGCCCTCACCCTCACGTCGATCACGGTGACGCTGGATTCGCACCACCGCCTGGACATCGCCCACCCGACCTTCTGGTCCACCGGCGACGGCCAGCCCGTGGCCCCGTACACGCAGATCACGGCGGCGCAACTGCGCGCGGGTGCATACCGGCCGCGCCACGACGACGACCTGCCGCGCACCCTGTCCTACCTGGACGAACTGGAAGCCCGCGGCCGCTACACCCTGATGGTGTGGCCGCTGCATTGCGAGATCGGCACCTGGGGCCACAACGTCCACGCGGACGTGCGCGCCGCCTACAGCCGCTGGGAAGACGAACGCCAATTCATCGTGCGCAAGGTGCCCAAGGGCATGAATCCCTGGACCGAGCACTACAGCGCGCTGATGGCCGAAGTCCCCGACGCCGACGATCCGCGCAGCCAGCTCAACCGCAGCCTGCTGGATTCGCTGGACCGCGCCGAACTCATCCTCATCGCCGGCCAAGCCGGCAGCCATTGCGTCAAGGCCACCGTCGAGCATCTGGCCGAGCACTTGCCCGGCCGCGACCTGTCGCGCCTGGTGTTGCTGACCGACTGCATGAGCCCGGTCGCGGGCTTCGAAGAGGCGCAGGCGACATTCCAGCGACGCATGCGCGACTTGGGGCTACAGGCGCGCACCAGCGTCGACATGGCGCGGGCGCTGCTCGCGGCCTGATCCCGGCGCGTAAAGACAACGGCCGCCTGCTTGCGCATGGCGGCCGTGGTTGATGGGCTGCTTGGATCGGGAAGGAACGATCAGGCTGCGCCGCCGTGCTTGCCGTCGCACTCCACGTACAGGGCGCCGATGGCCTCGCACAACGCCGCGGGCTGTTGGAACAGGCGCGCAATCAGTATGCAGCCCTGCACCGTCGCAAACACCGCGCGGCCGGCCGCCTCGGGAGTGCCGGAGAACTTCATCGTGCCCTGCGCCGCGCCTTCTGCCAGCACTCGGGCCAGCCAGGCTTCGTGCGCGCGGAAGAACCCTTGCAATGCGCCGCGCACGCGTTCCGGCAGCGAATTGACCTCGGCCGCCAGCATGCCGGCCAGACAGAGTTCGCCCGAACCGCAGGCGCGCGACTCCATCATCGACAGATATTGATCGAGCTGCTCTTGCGCCGACAGCGAGGCATCGATGGCGCGCACCGCAGCCAGCGCCCGTGCGCTATAGCCTTCGACGGCCTCGTAGAGCAAGTCGTCCTTGCCCGGAAAGTAATAGTGGATGCTGGACGTCTTCACGCCCACGTGTTCAGCCAGGTCGCGGTAGCTGAAACCGTTGCATCCGCGCGTGCGGATCAGCTTCTCGGCATGGGCCAGAAGCTGCTCGCGAGTGGTGTTGGAAGTAGGAGTGTCCATGGCTGAATATTACCTACTAATAGGTTGATTCGTCATCGGTTCCGGCAGCGTTGCCACTGCTCCAAAACCCTTGCGGACCCCGGCCGGGAATCATCCCGCCCCCCGGGATCCGCATGTACCGGCATGAAGCTCAGCCTTGCACGGGCGGGTAGTCCAGCTCGCCGCTGCCCGTCAGGCCATGGGCGCGGGCGGCCGCCAGTTCCTGCTGCACTTGCTTGCGGGTCTTGTCGCCGGCCGCGGCAAACATCGTGGCGGCGTAGCCTTCTTCGCCAGATACCAGTTCGCCATTGGCGCGGGCCTGGGCCAACTCTTGCTGCACCTGAGCGCGGGTCACCGTGCTTTCGGTGTTCAGGGGAGGCGGATAGTCCAACTCGCCGGCTTGGGCGGCGCCGATGAAGGAAGCGGACAGGATCAGGGCGGATACGAGGGTCTTCATGGTTGATCTCCAGTAAGGATCGGATGCTGCATCAGGGTTTCGATGGAGCTATCTACTTATAGATAGATATCGAGGAAAAAAACTCAGCCTTGCACGGGCGGATAAGCCAGTTCGGCGCTGTCGGTCAGGCCTTGGGCGCGGGCGGCGGCCAGTTCCTTCTGGACCTGAGCGCGGCTCTTGTTGCCGGAATCGGCAAAGATCGTGGCGGCGTAGCCTTCTTCGCCAGACACCAGTTCGCCATTGGCGCGGGCCTGGGCCAGCTCTTGTTGCACCTGGGCGCGGGTCACCGTGCTTTCGGTGTTCAGGGCGGGCGGATAGTCCAGTTCGCCAGCTTGGGCGGCGCCAATGAAGGAAGCGGACAGGATCAGGGCGGATACGAGGGTCTTCATGGTGGATCTCCAGATAACGATTGCGTAGCGGTTCGAAAAACTATCTACTTATAGGTAGATGACTGGGGAAATAAAAAAGCGGTCCTACTGTATTTCTGGTTTCGACGTCGGCGGGTGTTTGGTTTGCTGCGTCGATGGATGAATCTTATCTACTACTAGGTAGATAGCGCAAGAGGGTTTTGTGAAACAAAATAATTCAGGCGCCGTCAGGGACGTCATTTCACCCTGCGCCTGAATGGGGCGCCCTGCCCGCCAATCGGCCTCTGGAACGCCTCGGCCCGCGCTGCCGTCAGGGCAACAAAAAACCCGGTAAATCAGGAAGTTACCGGGTTTTTGTTGAAGCCTGATGCCAGGCTGCGGCTTAGAACGGAATATCGTCGTCCATGTCCGCCAAATTAGCGCCGCTGCTGGCCGGAGCCGCCGCGGGAGCCGGGCGCTGCTGCGGGGCCGGGCGTTGGGCCGGGGCGCGTTGCTGCGGCGGACGCGAGGGCGCGTCGTCGTAGCCGCCACCGCCGCCAAAGCTTGCGCCACCGCCACCGCCGTCTTCGCGGCCGCCCAGCATCTGCATCTGGTCGGCGACGACTTCGGTGCTGTAGCGGTCGGCGCCGGTGTCCTTGTCTTGCCACTTGCGCGTCTTCAGGCGGCCTTCGATGTAGACCGAGCGGCCCTTCTTCAGGTATTCGCCGGCGATTTCAGCCAGGCGGTTGTACATGACGACGCGGTGCCATTCCGTTTCTTCGCGGCGTTCGCCCGAAGCCTTGTCTTTCCAGGTGGAGGTGGTGGCAATGGACATATTGCAGATTGCCGCCCCTTCGGGGCTGTAGCGGACTTCCGGGTCGCGCCCCAGATTGCCCACGAGTATGACTTTGTTAACCGATGCCATGCCGTTGTCCCTCTGTTGTTGACAGCCTGCGTGTGCGTTGCCGCGGACGCGCCGGCAACAACATAAAAGCGATGTTGAAGACCGGCTTCATGAAACACGCCGGTCACCGCAACGATGACCGGCGACGCCAGGTTGAAGCCTGAGTGAAGCCCTAATTTGGTACGTATTATCGACGAAAAGCGCCTGTCGCGCCAAACCGGAATGTGACAAAGCCATCCACCCCGGCTATGGGATTTTCGCGTCTGTTGGGCGCTTTTCGAGGTGGGATCCCGACTTTTCAGCTGGCCCGCGCCGACGCCTGGCGGTCCGGCTCGGGCAGCGGCCGCAGCGCCCAGGTCACCGCCAGCCAGATCGCCGACAGGACGGCGGCGGCGATGAAAACGGCGCTGGACCCCGAGCGGGCGGCCAGCCAGCCGCCCAGCGCCCCGCCCGCGAACAGGCCGGCGGCCTGGGCGGTGTTGTAGAAGCCCAGCGCCAGGCCTTTGTAGGCCTGTGGCGCGACCCGCGACACCAGCGACGGCTGCAAGGCTTCCAACACGTTGAAGGCCACGAAGAAGCCCGTCAGGGCGGCGGCCAGGGTGTAGAAGCCATGGCTGGCCGCGGGCAGCAAGGCGCACACCAGCACCAGCCCGGCCACGGCCGCGCGCAGGGCGCCGCGATGGGCGCGGCGCTTTTCCGCGACGAACACCACCGGCACCATCAGCACGAAGGAAACCAGGATGACCGGCAAATAGACCTTCCAGAGTTCGCGCGCGTCCAGGCCGCCCACCTTCGCCAGCAGGGCCGGCACCACCACGAACAGCGCCACCTGGATCAGGTGCAGCACGAAAACGCCGAAGTTCAGACGCAGCAGGTCGCTGTGGGTCAGGACTTCGCGCGGCCTGGCTGCCTGCATGGTGCGGGCCTGGGTCAGCGGCACCACGGGCACGACCCAGCCGGCCACGGCCAGGCAGATCACGCCCAGGCAGGCGATGGTCCAGAACAGGCCGGACAGGCCCCACCAGCCCACCAGCACGGGCGACAGGACCAGCGAAACGGCAAAGGACAGGCCGATCGACCCGCCCACCATGGCCATGGCGCGGGTGCGGACCTCGTCGCGGGTGGAGTCCGCCAGCCAGGCCGTGACCGCGGCGGAAATCGCGCCGGCGCCCTGGATGGCGCGGCCAATGGTGATCCAGTACACGTCGGACGCCTGCGCACAGACGATGCTGCCCGCCACGAACAGCAGCAGGCCGAACAGCACCACGGGGCGGCGGCCCCAGCGGTCGGACGCCAGGCCGAAAGGAATCTGCATGAAGGCCTGGGTCAGGCCGTACATGCCCAGCGCCAGGCCGACGCGGGCGGGATCGTCCCCGCCCGGCATGCCGGCCGCGGCCACGGCGAAAACGGGCAGCAACAGGAACAGCCCCAGCATCCGCGCGGCGAACAGGCCGGCCAGCGCCACGCTGGCGCGGCGCTCGGACGGGGTCAATTTCAGTTTTTTATCTGCCTGCATGCGAAAAATTCAACGATGACTAGGGCTCGTTCGCGCGCGTGGATGTCACACGCTCACGGTCTGATCTGGCGGTGCGGCGCCGCCCCCGGGGCTATCCAGGCTGAAGTACTGCCCCGAACGCTAGGGGATTCGGCGCGCTATAGTACCAAGTTGGCCTTTGAAACCGCTTAAAAGAGCCCGATGGACGTGACAATACGCATTCGGGGTGCGCGCACCCATAATCTCAAGAACGTCTCGCTCGACCTGCCACGCCACAAGCTGGTGGTCGTCACGGGCTTGTCCGGCTCGGGCAAATCCTCGCTGGCATTCGACACGCTGTACGCGGAGGGCCAACGCCGCTACGTGGAAAGCCTGTCCGCCTACGCCCGGCAGTTCCTCCAGCTGATGGACAAGCCGGACGTGGACCTGATCGAGGGCCTGTCCCCGGCGATTTCCATCGAGCAGAAGGCGGCGGGCCACAATCCCCGCTCCACCGTCGGCACCATCACCGAGATCCACGACTACCTGCGCCTCCTCTACGCGCGAGTCGGCACGCCCTACTGCCCCGACCACGGTCTGCCGTTGCAGGCGCAAAGCGTCAGCCAGATGGTGGACGCGGTCCTGTCCTGGACGCCCGAGACCCGCCTGGCCGTGCTGGCGCCGATCGCGCGCGGCAAAAAGGGCAGCTACGAGGACGAGTGCGCCAGCCTGCAGGCGCAGGGCTACGTGCGCCTGCGCGTGGACGGTCAGATGACCGAAATTGACGGCATGGCGCCGCTGAAGAAGACCGAGAAGCACGATATCGACGTCGTCATCGACCGGCTGCGCATCAAGCCCGAGAGCAAGCAGCGCCTGGCGGAAAGCTTCGAGACCGCGCTACAGCTGGCCGAAGGCCGCGCCCTGGCGCTGGACATGGACAGCGGCCGCGAACAGGTCTTCTCCAGCCGCTACGCCTGCCCGGTATGCAGCCACAGCCTGCCCGAGCTGGAACCGCGCCTGTTCAGCTTCAACAACCCCATGGGCGCCTGCCCCAGCTGCGACGGCATCGGCCAGGTCGGCTTCTTCGACCCCAAGCGGGTAGTCGCCTTCCCGGAACTGAGCCTGGCGGCCGGCGCCATCCGCGGCTGGGACCGCCGCAACGCCTTCACCCATTCGCTCCTGACCAGCCTGGCGGCGCACTACGAATTCGACATCGAGGCGCCCTTCGAGGAACTGCCCGAGGCGCTGCGCGACAAGGTGCTGTACGGCTCCGGCGACGAAGAGATCTCGTTCCTCTACCTGAACGAGAAAGGCCGCAGCACGGTCAAGCGCCATACCTTCGAGGGCGTGATCCCGAACCTGGAACGCCGCTGGCGCGAGACCGATTCGGCTACGGTGCGCGAAGAACTCGGCAAGTACCGCAACATCAAGACCTGCCCGGACTGCGGCGGCTCGCGCCTGCGGCCCGAGGCCCGCAACGTGCTGATCGGCCAGGATCCGCGCGGCGGCGAACGCCACGGCCAGGCCATCTACGAGGTCGAGGCCATGCCGCTGTCGACCTGCCTGACCTGGTTCCGCGACCTGAGCCTGACGGGCGCCAAGCAGGAAATCGCGCAACGCATCGTGCGCGAGATCGAGGCGCGCCTGAGCTTCCTGAACAACGTCGGCCTGAACTACCTGTCGCTGGACCGCAGCGCCGACACCATCTCGGGCGGCGAAGCGCAGCGCATCCGTCTGGCCAGCCAGATCGGCTCGGGCCTGACCGGCGTCATGTACGTGCTGGACGAGCCCTCCATCGGCCTGCACCAGCGCGATAACGACCGCCTGATCGGCACCCTGCAACACCTGCGCGACCTCGGCAACAGCGTCATCGTCGTGGAACACGACGAAGACATGATCCGCATGGCCGACTGGGTCGTGGACATGGGGCCAGGCGCGGGCGAGCACGGCGGCCAGGTGGTGGCGCAGGGCGACCCGGAGACCGTGCAGCGCGACCCGAATTCGCTGACCGGCCAGTATCTCAGCGGCGCGCGCGCCATCGCGATTCCGGCGCGCCGGCCCGTCAACGACGAACTATCCTGGCTGACCCTGTCGGGCGCCAGCGGCAATAACCTCAAAGATGTGGAACTGCGCATCCCGTCGGGCCGCCTGGTGTGCGTGACCGGGGTGTCCGGATCGGGCAAGTCCACGCTCGTCAACGACACGCTAGCGGTCGCCGTATCGCGGCAACTGCATCACGCGCAAAGCGAACCCGCCCCCTACGTGTCGATGCTGGGACTGGAGAACTTCGACAAGATCATCAGCGTGGACCAGAGCCCCATCGGCCGCACGCCGCGCAGCAATCCGGCCACCTACACCGGCCTGTTCACGCCCATCCGCGAACTCTTCGCGGGCGTGCCGGAGGCGCGCACCCGCGGCTACGACCCGGGTCGCTTCAGCTTCAACGTCAAGGGCGGGCGCTGCGAAGCCTGCCAGGGCGACGGCGTGGTCAAGGTCGAGATGCACTTCCTGCCTGACATGTACGTGCCTTGCGACGTTTGCCACGGCAAGCGCTACAACCGCGAAACGCTGGAAATCCGCTATCGCGGCCGCAACATCAGCGAAGTGCTGGATCTGACGGTCGAGCAGGCGCTGGAGTACTTCGAGTCCGTGCCGGCCATCGCCCGCAAGCTGCACACGCTGATCGATGTGGGCCTGTCCTATATCCGGCTGGGCCAGAGCGCGACCACCCTGTCGGGCGGCGAAGCGCAGCGCGTGAAGCTGTCGCAGGAACTGTCGCGGCGCAGCACCGGCCGCACGCTCTACATCCTGGACGAACCCACCACCGGCCTGCACTTCCGCGATATCGAGCTGCTGCTGCAAGTGCTGAACCAGCTGGTCGACAGCGGCAACACGGTGCTGATCATCGAGCACAACCTGGACGTCATCAAGACCGCGGACTGGGTGGTCGACATGGGCCCGGAAGGCGGCGACGGCGGCGGCCACGTGGTGGCGCAGGGCACGCCGGAAGACGTGGCCGACACGCCCGCCAGCCACACGGGACAGTATCTGGGCAAACTGCTGCGCCGCGGCGCGGGCGCGTGAACCATCACATCAACGGTTAGAGAGGATCGTCGCATGTACACCTTGATCATCGGCAACAAGAACTACTCGTCCTGGTCCCTGCGCCCCTGGATCGCCTTGCGCGCCGCGGGCATCCCGTTTACCGAGCAAAAGCTCGGCTTCTTCACCGAGGAATTCTCGCGCCGCGTGAACGCGGTATCACCGGCGGGCCTGGTGCCGGTGCTGCTGGATGGCGAATTCGCGGTTTGGGACACGCTGGCGATCTGCGAATACCTGGCCGAGCGCCATCCCGAAGCCCGCCTGTGGCCGCAGGCTCCCAAGGCACGCGCCCGCGCGCGCTCGCTCACCGCGCAGATGCACAGCGGCTTTGGCGCGCTGCGCCAGGCGCTGCCCATGAACGTCGAGGCGCGGCTACCCGGCATCGCGTTCCCCGAGGCGGCGCTACAGGACATCTCGCGCCTGCAGGCCATCTGGCATGACACACGCGCGGAATTCGGCCAGGGCGGACCGTTCCTGTTCGGCGACTTCTCGATCGCCGACGCCTTCTTCGCACCGGTGGTCTCGCGCTTCAACACCTATGGCATCGCGGCGGCGGGTCCGGTGCGCAGCTACATGGACGCGGTACTGGCGCTGCCCGCCATGCAGGAATGGACCCGCGACGCGCTGGCCGAAGCCACTTTCGTGCCCGAGGACGAGCCCTACCGCAAGCACCGCTAACGCGCGTTCAATCGCGCAGGCGCTGGGCCACGAATTCGCGCACCAGCGCCATGGCGGGCGCCTCGGTGCGGCCCGTCAGGGTCACCATCGCGAACAGCGCGTGGCTGCGCAGCGGCGGGTCGGTAGGCAGCTCTGTCAGCTCGCCTGCGGCGATGCCGACCCGCGCCGCGCCCACGATGCCCAGGAACACCGCGTCCGACACGCGTACCGCTTCCAGCACGCTGCCGATTTCATCGCAGCGCAGGCGCATCGAGGTCTGCGGGTCGGCCTCGACGCCGAAATGGTCGACCACGATGCGCACGGTATCGGCCGCGAGAAACGTGGATGCCAGGGGATAGGCCGCAACCTCCGCGAAGCGCGCCGGCCGCCCCGCCTGTGCCAGCGGATGGCCGCGGCGGCAGATGAACCCGGCGCGCATCTCCGAGATGGGCTCGATGCGCAGGTCGGCCGCCGGCACGATGCCCCGGGTATCGACCACCAGCGCATCCAGGCGCCGCTGGCGCAGCAGCGCCAGATGGGCTTCTGGCGAGCCGCGCATCACGTCCAGCCGCAATTGCGGATAGTGCTGCGCCACGTGCGCCAGCAGCGGCGTCATGAGCATGACGCCCGGCCCCGATCCCAGCCCGATGCTGATGCTGCCCTGGTCTCCCTGGGTCAGCAGTTCCGCGCTGCGGCGCAGCTCGCCGGATTCGAACAGGATGCGCCGCGCGCGGCTGGCGACGGTCAGGCCCAGCGGGGTCAGCTCCGTGCGCTTGCCCATGCGGTCCAGCAGCCGCGCCCCCAGGTCATCTTCCAGCAGGCGGATGCTGCGGCTGAGCGCCGACTGGGTCAGATGCAGATGTTCGGCCGCACGGCTGAAGGAACCGGCCTCAGCCACCGCCAGCAGATGTTCGAGCTGCTTGAGGTTCATGCCCGAGCCCCCGTACAAGTATGAGTTTTTTTTCTAGCTTCCAGAATAACAATTCGTTAGACAACTAGCGAGGCCTGTCCCTAGCATGCGGATCACGACTAGATCATTCCAAGGGGAATTTCGTGAGCATGCTTTCCAATGGTCTGCGCCTGGCCGGCTGTGCGCTGGCGCTGGGCGCGGCACTGCTGGGCCAGGGCGCCCGGGCCGCAGACTATCCCGACCGGCCCGTCATGATGATGGTTCCCTACCCGGCCGGCGGCGCGTCCGATTCCATCGCCCGGGTCGTGGCCTCGCCCGTGTCCAAGCAACTGGGCCAGCCCGTGCTGGTGGAAAACCTGGGCGGCGTCAGCGGCGCGCTGGGCGCGCAGAAGGTGCTGGGGGCCAAGGCCGATGGCTACTACCTGTTCCAGGGCTCGCCCAATGAGCTAATCCTGTCCCCCATTGCCAACCCGGCGGTCAAGCTCAAGAGCGAGGATTTCCGCCTGGTGCAGATGATAGGCATGGCGCCCCTGGTGATCGTGGCGCGCGCCGACCTGCCCGCCAACAATGCGGACGAGCTGGTCGCGCTGGCGCACTCGCGCTCGGCCACCCAGCCGCTGACATTCGGCAGCGTGGGCGTGGGTTCGCTCTACCACGTGCTGGGCGAACACATGGCCCGCACCATCGGCGCCAACATGATGCACGTGCCCTACAAGGGCGGCGCGCCGCTGATGCAGGACATCGGCGGCGGCCAGGTGGACCTGGCCATCCTGCCGCTGTCGCAGCAGCAGGTGGCGCTGGCCGAGCAAGGCCGCATCAAGCTGCTGGCCACCCTGGAGCCGCAGCGCAGCCAACTGCCCTCGCTCAAGAGCGTGCCGTCGGTCAACGAAGGCCAGCTGCTCAAGGGCTTCAACTTCACCACCTGGACCGGCTACTTCGTCAAGCGCGACACGCCGCAAGACGTGGTGTCGCGGCTCAATGCCGCGCTCAACGCCGCGATGCAGGATCCCACGGTGAAGGACAGCCTCGCGCACCAGAACATCGAAGTCTCCGCCCCCATGAGCGCGGAACAGGCCGACGCCATGTACCGCGCCGAGACCGAGCGCTTCCGCGAAATCTCCAGCCACATGAAACTGGCCGGCAGCCAATGACCCGATTCCAGGACCTATCCGACATGCATCCCATCCTGCAGGCCATGACCGCCCAGGCCGGCGAGTTCGTCTCGATCCGCCGCGACATCCACCGCCACCCCGAACTCGGCTTCCAGGAGTTCCGCACCAGCGACCTGGTGGCGCAGTGCCTGACGCAATGGGGCTATGAAGTGGAACGCGGACTGGGCGGCACCGGCGTGGTCGGGCAGCTGCGCCGCGGCAGCGGCGGCAAGCGCCTGGGCCTGCGCGCCGACATGGACGCCCTGCCCATCCAGGAAGCGACCGGCCTGGAGCACGCCAGCTGCAACGAAGGCGTGATGCATGCCTGTGGCCACGACGGCCACACCGCCATGCTGCTGGCGGCCGCGCACCACCTGGCCAGGCATGGCGACTTCGACGGCACGCTCAACCTGATCTTCCAGCCCGCCGAGGAAGGCCTGGGCGGCGCCAAGCGCATGATGGAGGACGGGCTGTTCCGCAAGTATCCCTGCGACGCCATCTTCGCCATGCACAACATGCCGGGCCATCCGCAAGGCCGCCTGCTGCTGCGCGATGGTCCCGCGATGGCCTCTTCGGACAACGTCACCATCGTGCTGGAAGGCGTGGGCGGGCACGGCGCGATGCCGCATTGCGCCGCCGATCCGGTGGTGGCTGGCGCCGCGATCGTCATGGGCCTGCAAAGCATCGTCGCCCGCAACATCGATCCCCTGCAC
The DNA here is from genome assembly GCF_013267355.1 of Achromobacter pestifer. Taxonomy (NCBI): domain Bacteria; kingdom Pseudomonadati; phylum Pseudomonadota; class Betaproteobacteria; order Burkholderiales; family Alcaligenaceae; genus Achromobacter; species Achromobacter pestifer. The sequence goes on along the minus strand of NZ_CP053985.1, from coordinate 2,780,210 downwards.
ATGGCGGTGATCACGGTCGGCGCGTTCAACGCCGGCCGCGCCAACAACGTGATTCCGCAGACCGCCACGCTCAAGCTGAGCGTACGCGCGCTGGATCGCGGCGTGCGCGACACGCTGCAGGCGCGCATCACCGAACTGGTGCACAGCCAGGCCGCCAGCTACCAGGTGCGGGCAACCATCGACTACGGCCGCGGCTATCCCGTGCTGGTGAACACCCGCGAAGAAACCGATTTCGCGCGCCAGGTCGCGGTGGAACTGGTGGGCGCCGACCAGGTGGAACCGCAGACCCGGGCGCTGACGGGCAGCGAGGACTTCGCCTTCATGCTGGAAGAGGTGCCCGGCTCCTATCTGCTGGTGGGCAACGGCGATGGCTCGGCGGAGGGCTTCAACAGCGGTCACGGCGCCTGCATGGTGCACAACCCTGGCTACGACTTCAACGACCACAGCCTGCCCGTGGGCGCGGCCTACTGGGTGCTGCTGACGCAGCGCTATCTGGCCGGCTGAAGCGCCCGCGGCCTGCGCCCGCACCTTTGCGGGCGCGGGCCTCAAGCCATCTCGAACAGGCGCTTGTGTTCGCGGATGGCGTAGCGGTCGGTCATGCCGGCGATGTAGTCGGCGATGGCGCGGGCCTGCTCGTTGAACGCCGGCCGGCGGTAGTCGGGCGGCAAGAGGCGCGGATCGTCCAGGAATGCGGCGAACAGCTCGCGCACGATGCGCCGCGCCTTGGTCGTCATGCGCAGCACGCGGTAGTGGCGATACAGGTTGTCGAAGAGGAATTTCTTCAGCTCGTCGGCCTCGCGCCGGATCTCGGGCGAGAACGTCGCCAGCAGCGGCGCACGGCGCACGTCATCAACGGTGGCGGGCGCGAACTCGCGGATGCGCGCCAGCGAGGTCCGCGTCAGGTCGACGATCAGCGTGTTGATCATGCGGCGTATGGTTTCCGCCACGGCGCGGCGCGCCGCCAGCCCGGGATAGCTTTCCAGCACATGGGCGTGGTGGCGCTCGAAGATCGACACTTCCTTCAGCTGTTCCAGCGTGATCAGGCCCGACCGCAGGCCGTCGTCGATGTCGTGGTTGTTGTAGGCGACTTCATCCGCCAGGTTGGCCAACTGCGCTTCCAGCGAGGGTTGGGTGCGGTCCAGAAAGCGCTGGCCCACGTCTCCCAGCTGGCGGGCATGCGCGGCCGAGCAGTGCTTCAGGATGCCTTCCCGCGTTTCGAAACACAGGTTCAGGCCGTTGAAGTCCGCGTAGCGTTCTTCCAGTTCGTCCACCACCCGCAGGCTTTGCAGGTTGTGCTCGAAGCCGCCGGCCTCGGGCGCCAATTCGCGCATGCAGGCGTTGAGTTCATCCTGGCCGGCATGGCCGAACGGCGTGTGGCCCAAGTCATGCGCCAGCGAGATGGCTTCGGTCAGGTCTTCGGACAGGCCCAGGCTGCGCGCCAGCGTGCGCGCGATCTGCGCCACTTCCAGGCTGTGGGTCAGGCGGGTACGGAACAGGTCGCCTTCATGGTTGACGAAGACCTGGGTCTTGTATTCCAGGCGCCGGAAGGCGCCGGAATGGACGATGCGATCACGGTCGCGTTGGAACTCCGTCCGATTTTCCGGCGGCGGCTCGGCGTAGGTCCGCCCGCGCGATTGAGACGGGTGGGATGCATAGGAAGCCAGTTCTTTCATCTGCAACACCGTCTCCTGCGTGTCTATTGGGTGGTGCGGGCCAGGACGGCGCGCACGGCGTCGTCGGGAGCCGCGCGCATCACGGCCTCGCCGATGCGGGGCATGAGCACGTAGCGGATCGAGCCGCCTTCGGTCTTCTTGTCGACCTGCATCAGGTCCAGCCAGCGGTCGGCGCCCAGGTCGGGGGCCACCACGGGACAGCCGATGGCCGTGACCAGCGCCCGCACGCGTTCCACGTCGGCGCGCTCAAAGCCCGCGACGTCGGCCGACAGCTCGGCCGCCTGCACCATGCCGCAACCCACCGCTTCGCCATGCAGCCAGGCGCCGTAGCCCAGGCCGGACTCGATGGCGTGGCCGAAGGTGTGGCCCAGGTTCAGGATGGCGCGCAGGCCGGACTCGCGTTCGTCCTTGCCCACTACCTGCGCCTTCAGCTCGCAGGAGCGGCGAATGGCGTAGGTAACGGTGTCCGGATCCAGCGCGCGCAGCTTCTGCGCGTTTTCCTCGCACCAGGACCAGAAGGCCGGGTCCAGGATCAGGCCATACTTGATCACTTCGGCCAGGCCCGCGGAGACCTCGCGCGCCGGCAGCGTGTTCAGCACGTCGGTATCTATTTCGACGGCGACCGGCTGGTAGAACGCGCCGATCATGTTCTTGCCCAACGGATGGTTGACGGCGGTCTTGCCGCCCACCGACGAATCGACCTGCGACAGCAGAGTCGTGGGGACCTGCAGGAAGCGCACGCCGCGCATGTAGACGGCGGCCGCGAAGCCGGTCATGTCGCCGATGACGCCGCCGCCCAGCGCCACCAGCACGCAGCGGCGGTCCAGGCGGTTGCCCAGCAGCGCGTCGAAGATCAGGTTCAGCGACTGCCAGTCCTTGTAGGCCTCGCCGTCGGGCAGTTCGATGCGCAGCACCCGCTTGCCGGTCCGGGCCAGCGCCGCCTCGGCGCGCTCGCCGTACAGGGCGGCGACGGTCGGATTGGTCACCACGGCGATCGCGGTGGCGTCGGCGGGGATGCTCTGGTCCAGGGCGTCCAGGCGGCCGGGACCGATATGGATCGGGTAGCTTCCGCCCGGGGTGTCCACGTGTACTACGTTCATATGCGCTTCTCGAAGGCTTGCAGTTGCGGCAGCAGCGCCTTGACCAGGGTGTGTATGGGCATGGCGCCCGTCTCCACCACCAGGTCGGCCACTTCCTTATAGAGGGGTTCCCGCAGGGTCATGAGGTCGCGCAGCGTGCCGCGCGGATCGGCCGTGGCCAGCAGGGGACGGTTGCGGTCGCGGCAGGTGCGGCGGAACAATTCGTCCACGCTGGCTCGCAGGTAGACCACGATGCCGCGCTCGCGCAGGCGCTGGCGGTTTTCCGGCGCCAGGATGGCGCCGCCGCCGGTGGCAAGAATTATGTTGCGCCGTTGGGTACACTCTTCCAAGGCGGCAGATTCCCGGCGACGAAAACCGGCTTCGCCCTCGATTTCGAAGATTACCGGCACCCGCACGCCGCAACGCGCCTCGAGCTCATGATCCAAGTCCATAAACTCGCGCCCCAGCGCACGCGCCAGGCCACGCCCTATGGTGGTCTTGCCCGCGCCCATCATCCCGACCAGGAAAACCGGCAGGTCATGCGGCAACGTGACGGCCTTGCCTGTGCACTCGAGCGTGCAAGGCAGGTTTTCGGGCGTCTCGCCGGAGGACGCCGGGTCCGGGTCAGCCTCCGGACATGAGTTAGCGGAAAAGTTCATGACGGCATTATCACATCAGCCGCCAGTTGCCCGCCTACCACACTGAACGATTTTGTTACAGAAACCGGTACCCCGTGCCAAGACGGACCCGGAGATACCCGTAAAATCGCCGCGATGAGCAAGCCCCAGAATTCCTCCAAGAAAGACAAGCCCGCCAAGAGCGGTTCCCCGATACTGCGATTCTTCGTAAAGACCGGCATTTTCTTTGCCGGCCTGTTCCTGTGCGGCGTGCTGCTGGCTGGAATGGCGTTGGCGCTGGCCTGGCCCAATCTGCCCGACCTGAACGCCATGACGGACTACCGCCCGCGGGTGCCGCTGCGCGTCTTTACGGCGGATCGCGTCCTGATCGGCGAATTCGGCGAAGAGCGCCGCAACGTGCTGCGCTTCAACGAAATCCCGGACGTGATGAAGTCCGCGGTGCTGGCGGCCGAGGACGACCGCTTCTACCAGCACGGCGGCATCGACTGGATGGGCGTCGCGCGCGCGGGCCTGACCAACCTGGTCAACATGTCGAAGACGCAGGGCGCCAGCACCATCACGATGCAGGTGGCGCGCAACTTCTACCTGTCGTCGGAAAAGACCTATTCGCGCAAGTTCTATGAACTGCTGCTGACCTTCAAGATCGAGTCGGAGCTCTCCAAGGACCAGATCCTCGAGCTCTACATGAACCAGATCTACCTGGGCCACCGCGCCTATGGTTTCGCCGCCGCTTCGCGCACCTATTTCGGCAAGCCGCTGGCGGAAGTCACGCCCGCCGAGGCCGCCATGCTGGCCGGCATCCCCAAGGCGCCGTCGCGCTTCAATCCGATCGCCAACCGCCCGCGCGCCGAGCTGCGCCAGCGCTACGTGCTGGGCCGCATGCACTCGCTGGGCTACCTGACCGAACCGGAATACCAGCAGGCGCTGGCCCAGCCCATTGTCATGAAGTCCGCGGAAGGCACGCCGGCCGGCGGCTATTCCGTCCATGGCGAATACGTGGCGGAACTGGCGCGCCAGCTGCTGTTCAACGTGTACCAGGACAACGTCTATTCGCGCGGCATCAACATCTACACCACCGTGCAGTCCAAGGACCAGGAAGCGGCCTACCGCGCCGTGCGCGAAGGGGTGCTCGAATACACGCGCCGCGCGCCCTACCCCGGCCCCGAGGAACAGCTGGACCTGCCGCCGGGCACCGAGAACAACCCGCAGGCGCTCGACGAATTCCTGGACGGCGTATTCGACAAGTTCAGCGACAGCGGCGACCTGCTGACCGCGCTGGTGCTGTCGGCCAGCCCCACTGAAGTGAAGCTGGCGCGCAGCTCGCGCGAGATCATCACCGTCACCGACAAGAAGGTGCTGGGCGTCGTGGCGCGCGCGCTGAACGACAAGGCCAAGCCCGAGCAGCGCATCAAGCGCGGCTCGGTGGTCTACATCCGCAAGTTCGGCGACAACTGGGAAATCATCAACCTGCCTTCGGTGCAGGCGGCCTTTGTAGCGCTGTCGCCGCAGGACGGCGCCATCCGCGCCATGGTCGGGGGCTTTGACTTCTACCGCGGCAACTTCAACCGCGTGACGCAGGCGTGGCGCCAGCCGGGCTCGAACATCAAGCCCTTCATCTATGCCGCGTCGCTTGAGCGCGGCCTGACCCCAGGCACGCAGATCTCGGACCAACCCTTCGAGCTGACGGCCGCGCAGACCGGTTCCAAGGCCTGGAACCCGAAGAACTACGGCAACCAGTACGAACCCATGCTGACCCTGCGCCAGGGTCTGTACAAATCCAAGAACATGGTGTCGATCCGTATCCTGCAGGCCATCGGCCCGCAATATGCGCAGGACTACCTGACCCGTTTCGGCTTCGACAAGGCCCGCCAGCCCGCCGTGCTGCCGCTGGCGCTGGGCGCGGGCTCGGTCACGCCGCTGCAGCTGGCCGGCGCCTTCTCGGTGTTCGCCAATGGCGGCTACCGCGTCACGCCCTACCTGATCGACCGCGTCACCGACAGCAACGGCAAGGTCATCATGCAGTCCAAACCGGTCGTGGCCGGCGACGCCGCGGCCCGCGCCATCGATCCGCGCACCGCCTGGGTCATGGACGACATCCTGCGCGGCGTGGCCACCTTCGGCACCGCGGCGCGCGCCCGCGTCCTGCTCAAGCGCAACGACATCGCCGGCAAGACCGGCACCACCAACGAATCCGTGGACGCCTGGTTCTCCGGCTACACCCCGTCGCTGGTCGCCACCGCATGGCTGGGCTTTGACCAGCCGAAGTCCCTGGGTTCGCGTGAAACCGGCGGCGGCGTCGCCATGCCGATCTGGGTCGATTACATGCAGACGGCGCTCAAGGGCGTGCCCGAAGAGAAACCGCGCCCCCGTCCCGACGGCCTGCTGGTCGAAAACGGCGAGTTCTACTTCTCCGAATTCCCGCCCGGACAGGCGGTGGCGCGCCTGGGCCTGCCCGAGGCCGACACGCTGGGTGAGTTCCTCAACGGCCTGAACGGCAGCACCAGCGAGGAAACCAGGATCAAAGTGGCTCCGGGCGTGGGCACGCAAGGCAACACGCCCTGGTCCCAGAAGATCCCGTTCTGACGCACAAATGACAAGGCCGGCCCGATGGGCCGGCCTTTTTTTGCCTGAGCCTGGCGTTTTACAGGCGTATCGTCACGGGCACGCCAGCTGCAGCGGAACAGATCTGCGACAGGGCATCCGGCAACTGCGGGCCGCCTCGGGTATCGTTCCAATGCTGGCCGTCATAGCGGTAGTGGAAGCCGCCGGTGCGCGCCGCGACCCACAACTCCTGCATGGCAGCCTGGCTATTCACCACCACGTGGGTGTTGTCTTCGAAAACCATCGTCAGCACATTGCCGCTGCGGCTGGTTTCGACATCGACATCGAGCGAAGCCGCCCAGTCATCGGCCTGGCTTTCGATGCTGTCCAGCACCTGGTCGATCAACGCAAGAAATTCGGTTTCGGTCATAATCGAGCCTGCAAGATTTAGGAGTTCCCAGTGTTCCACTTGGCATTTCGCCGCATGGTTCTTCGCATTGTAGCCACGCTGTTGGCGACCGGCATGGTTGCGGCCTGCGGGTACAAGGGCCCCTTGTACATGCCCACGCCGGACGGCAAGCCGCCCTCGCGTACGCAGTCGCAACCGCAGCCGACGGTCATCCCGCCGGCGCCATCGCTTCCATGACTTCCCGATTCCCCGCGCAGCCTGAACTGGCCGGTCACCCGTACTTCCAGTTCCGCAACAATGTCCTGTACGCCGAGGACGTGCCGCTGGATCACCTGGCCGAAAAGCTGGGCACGCCGCTGTACGTGTACTCGCGCGCCGCGCTCAAGGCCGCCTGGGAATCCTACCGCAACGCCGTGGGCCAGCATCCCGTGCTGGTCTGCTATGGCATGAAGGCCAATTCCAACCTGGCCGTCCTGAAGGAATTCGCGCGCCTGGGCGCGGGCTTCGACATCGTTTCCGGCGGCGAGCTCAAGCGCGCCCTGGCGGCGGGCGCGGACCCGTCCAGGATCGTGTTTTCCGGCGTGGGCAAACAGGCCTGGGAGATGCGCGCAGCGCTGACCGCCAAGGTCAAGTGCTTCAACGTCGAATCCGAAGCCGAACTGCGCCGGCTGTCGGAAATCGCCCATGGCATGGGCCTGCGCGCGCCCGTCTCGTTGCGGGTCAATCCGGACGTGGACGCGCAGACGCATCCCTACATTTCCACCGGCCTGAAGGAAAACAAGTTCGGCATCGCCATCGAGTCGGCGCTGGACGTCTACCGCAGCGCCCAATCGCTGCCGGGACTGGACATCGTGGGCGTGGACTGCCACATCGGTTCGCAGCTCACCGATATCAGTCCCTATTTCGATGCGCTGGAAAAGCTGCTGGACCTGATCGAAAAACTGGACCAGGCCGGCATCAAGATTGCCCACCTGGACCTGGGAGGCGGCCTGGGCATCCGCTATACGGATGAGATCCCGCCCTCGCCTCAGGCCTTGTTGGACCGCGTCTTCGAACGCCTGAACGCTCGCGGCTTCGGCCATCTGCACCTGGTGCTGGAACCCGGCCGCTCGCTGGTGGGCAATGCCGGCGTGCTGCTCACCCGGGTCCAGTACCTAAAGCACTCGGAAGCGCGCAATTTCGCCATCGTCGACGCCGCCATGAACGACCTGCTGCGTCCCGCGCTGTACGAAGCCTTCCACGGCGTGCGCCCCGTGCATCCGCGCGCAGGCGACGAAACCCTCTACGACATCGTCGGCCCGGTCTGCGAAAGCGCCGACTGGCTGGCCAGGCAACGCAAGCTGGCCATCCAGCAAGGCGACCTGCTGGCGGTGGAGTCCGCGGGCGCCTACAGCATGGCCATGGCCAGCAATTACAACGCCCGTCCTCGCGCGGCCGAAGCCATGGTCGACGGCGACAAGTACTATGTCGTGCGCCAGCGCGAAACGTTGGACGACCTGCTCCGGGGTGAATCCACCCTGCCCTGAGGCGGCTGGCCCTCAAATGAAAAATGCCCCGAAAGGGGCATTTTCATTGCACGGGCGGACTATTGCGTCACAGTTCGCCGTAGGAGTGCAGCCCCGACAGGAACATGTTCACGCCCAGGAAGGCGAAGCCGGTGATGAGCAACCCCATCAGCGCCCAATAAGCCGCCATGGTGCCGCGCAGGCCCTTGATAAGGCGCATGTGCAGCCAGGCCGCGTAGTTGAGCCAGACGATCAGCGCCCAGGTTTCCTTGGGGTCCCACTGCCAGTACGCGCCCCAGGCATCCGCCGCCCACAACGCGCCCAGGATGGTGGCGACCGTGAAGAACGCAAAGCCGATCGCGATGGCGCGATACATGATGTCGTCCAGCACTTCCAGCGAGGGCAGCGCCGCGGCGATGCGGCGGCGGCCCAGCAGGATGGCGCCCACGATCACCGCCCCCACGCCAAAATACAGCATCCAGGTGGCCGACAGGCCGTCGGTGCGGAACACCATGGGCTCGGCGCACAGCAGCACGCCCAGCACGAACAGCGGCGCCAGCTTGGCCCAGGACGTGGTCTGGCCATGCTGCTTGACCAGGTAGGCGAAGCCCACCATGGCGGCCAGCGAGAAGGTGCCGTAACCGATGAAGTTGGCCGGGACGTGCAGCTTCATCCACCAGCTCTTGAGCGCCGGCACCAGCGGCTGGATCTGCCCGGCGTCGCGCGTGAACGAGTACCACAGCAGGAACACCACGGCCGAGGTCACCACCAGCATCACGAAGCCGCCCAACGCGCGCGTGGCGTACTTGCGTTCGTAGTACAGGTAGAACAGCGCCGTGATCAGCGCAAAGAGCACGAACACTTCATACAGGTTGCTGACCGGGATGTGGCCCAGGTCCGGACCCATCAGATGTCCTTCGCGCCAGCGCACCAAGAGGCCGGTGACGCCAGCGAACACCGCGCCCCAGCTCAGTGCCGTGCCCAGCCACGCGGCCGTGGGGCTGAAGAAGCCGATCCAGTAGCAGGCCATGGCCAGCGCGAACAGCGCACACATCCACAGGATCGCCGATTGCGACGAGAACAGGTACTTCAGGAAGAACACCTGTTCGGCGCGGGCCAGGTCGTTGCCGTACAGCATCAGCGCCAGCCCGGCCGCGATGGCACAGGCGATCATCAGATGGCGCAGCGGGCGCCACAGCCAGCCCATCCAGGCCAGCACCGGCACGGTGCCGCACAGGATGATCTTCTCGTAGTAGTCCATCGCGTTGCTGTAGCGGGTCAGCGCGAAGCCCGCGCCCACCGACAGCAGCAGGAAGAAAACGACGTCGGTCCAGTCCGGCCTGCCGCGCTGCGCGCGGCCGTCGCCGGTTTCGGACAGGGCGTCCTGCCAAAGCTGTTCGGGCGGGGCGGCCAGCGCCTGCGGCGACGAGGGATGCGTGGTGGTCGTAGTGGACATAGAAAACCTTAAGACCTTTTCTGGCGCAGCAGCGCCTGCTTGAAGCGTTCAAACTCCTGGTTGAAGTCGAGTGTACGCTTCTGGGACGTCATGGCCGCCAGGACGCTGCTGCCGCCGCCTTGCGGCTTGATCCAGATCCAGATGCGGCGGTCTCGAATATAGAACATCGAGAACACGCCCAGGACCAGCAGCAGGCTGCCCAGGTAGACGGTGTTCTTGCCCGGCGTGCGGCTCACCTGGAACACGCTGGCCTGCACATGCTTGAAATCCGCCAGCGACAGGAACACCGGCGCCGGGTAGACGGTCAGGTCCGACAGCGCCGCCACGGACAGGCGCGACCACACGGCCGCGCGTTCCGCCTCCGGGCCCTCGGTGGCCACGGGGGGCAGGCCGGCGCGCTCGCGCTCGATGGCGCGCAGTTCGCTCATGCTGGCGCCGATCAGGCGGATCACCACGTCGGCCGCCCGCTCCAGGTCCTGGGGCGGGGTGTTGGCCTGCAGGAACGCCGCCACGGCTTGCAGGCCGCCGGAAGCAAAGGTTTCCAGAGCGCGCTCGGCGGCGGTTTGCAGAGGCTGGCGATCCGTCCCCGCAGGGCTGTTGCGTTCCGCGAAGCGGCGCGCGGCTTCCTGGCGCGCCGCAGGGTCGGCCAGGGTGGCGCGCAGGCGCATGAATTCGGCGATCGAGCTGTCGTCGTCCGCCGGAATGCGCAGGTAGCGGAACGGTTCGGAGGCGTTGTTGCGCACCCCGGCCAGGAACACGGCGGCGCCGTCCAGTTCCACGGGCAGCATGTAATTCTGGAATTCGTGGGCCTGGCCCGCGTCGTCGATCAGCTTGTATTCGACGCTGGGGCCGACGTTACGCAGATTTTCGTTCTTCTTGCCGGCGGCGCTGCCGGACACCGACGCGACGTGGTCGGCGAAGCTCTGATTGCCGCCCTTGGGATCGCCGCGGGTCAGGTCCTCGACGTTGATGGGCCGCAGGGCCGTGATCTCGATGCCCAAGCTGCGCGCGCCACGAGCTGTGTGAGCAGTTACTTCGCTGGTCTTGCCCACCGTGCCGTCAACCGCGAAGGTGGCGGCCTCAGATCCTACTAGCGGATAGCCTTTCAGCGTCACCGCGCTGCCGCCGTCGTCGAAGCTGGACTGGTAGACCGTCATGCCCTTGAAGCGCAGCGGCTCGTTGACCTCGATGGTGGAATCGAAACTCTTGCCGGTATCCGGGTCGGTGACCTCGACCTCGCTGGCAAAGCGGCTGGGCATGCCCGTGGAGTAATAGTCGACCACGAACTTCTTTAGCTTCAGCGTGAAGGGCATCGGCTGCACCAGGGCGCCGTCGCCCACCATCACCACCGCCGTGCTGGCCTGGCCGCCTTCGGGCACCAGCACGCTGGCGCGGAAGCTCGGGTTGTCGACCGACAGGCGGCCGCTTTCCGGCACTTCCGAGATCAGCATGTTCTCGACGATGGGCTTTTTGCCGCCGAACATGACCTGCAGGCGCACCGGCAACTCACTGTCCAAGAGGCCGCCAATGCAGATGATGACCATGGCCGCGTGGGCGAACACGTAGCCCAGCCGGTTGGCGCTGCCCTTCTTGGCCGCCAGCAGCACCCCGTCCGCGCCCTGGCGTTCGCGCACGGCATAGCCCAGCCGGCCCAGCAGGGATTTCAGGCCCGCGGCCGTCTGCGGCACGTCGGTCGGCTCTTCGGTCTCGACGCGATGCGGGAAGGCGCGCAGGCTGCTGGCCCGCACATGTTCGCGGAACGAGCGCGCATCGCGCAGCATCTTGGGCGCGTTGCGGATCAGGCAGACCGAGGTCGACACGACCAGGAACCCCATGATCAGCAGGAACCACCAGCTGTTGTAGACGTGCCAGATGGAGAACTTGTCGAACACTTCGAACCAGAACGGCCCGAACTGGTCGATGTAGTTGTTGGACGAGCGGTTCTGCTGCAGCACCGTCCCGACCAGGCTCGCCACGCAGATGAACATCAGCAGGCTGACGGCAAAACGCATCGAACCCAGCAATTCGAAGAAATCGCCGGGCAGGCTGCGCAGGGAGGGACGGGAGTGTGTACGGGTCGAATTCATGAAAAAAGGGGGGCCGCGCTATCGGCTACCCCCCTCATAGACAGCGCGCGGCGGAACCAGGTTCCGCTGCGCCAGGTTTTCAGAACGCGGACCAGCCGCGCGCGTGGCGGGCTGGCGCCTACCGCAGGCCGGCGGCGTAATCCGACACCGCCTTGATGTCGGCGTCCGACATGCGGTCCGCGATGGCGAACATGACGTCGTTCTTGCGGTCGCCGCTGCGGAACAGCTTCAGCTGCTCTTCGATGTACATGGGGAACTGGCCCGACAGCCGGGGGTACTGGCTGGGAATGCCGGCGCCATTGGCAGAATGGCACGAGGCGCAGGCCGGAACCTTGCGATCCGGCAAACCGCCACGCCAGATCTTTTGACCCAGATCAACCAGCTTCTCCTGGCCGGCCGTGGCGGGCTCCTTGAGCGGCTGCTGCGCCAGGTACAGCGCAATGTTCTGCATGTCGGCGGGCGTCAGGTTCTGCGCCATGGCCGTCATCGGGGTGGGATTGCCGCCCGCGCCATTGCGCACCGGCAGCTTGGCGCCAGGCTTAATCTGGAAGTCCGCCAATTGCTTGGCCAGATATTCGTGGGACTGCGCGGCCAGGTTGGGGTTCACCGGTATGGTGCTATTGCCCGCCGCGCCATGACAGGACGCACAGGCGATGATGCCCCTGGCCGCATCGCCCTGGTCAAACAGCTGTCCGCCCTTGGCGGCATCTGGTTTTACCGGGCCCGCAGCGCCTTCGGCGGCGAAACTCGTAGTAGATAAGGCGGAGGCGCCGAGCAACAGCCCGCTCGCAACCAACATCCGGGACAGCACACGCTTCATGAAGACCTCGACGATCGCATCGATCAAGGCGCAAAAAGGCGCCCACGCCTGCCCGCACACCCTGGAATACCGTATCGAACCTGTTTTGCCTATCCTGTCTGCGGTGTTGCTGCGAACTTGCCGGATAAAGCGTTCAGCAAGCTAAACAGTAAGCAAAAAAGACGGCTCCGCGCACGGGGACCACTCTTGCAAACGCCGGATTATACAATAGGGCTCGAAACCAACCGTATCCAAAGCCATCCGTGTCCCTCCTACATCGCGCCTCTTTCCTCACATCCGCAGCTCGCCTCGACCAGTTGCCGGCCGCCGGCGCTCCCGAGGTCTGCTTTGTCGGCCGCTCCAACGCCGGCAAATCCACGGCCATCAATGTGCTGTGCAACCAGCGCCGTCTTGCCTTCTCCAGCAAGACGCCGGGCCGCACGCGCTTGATCAATATGTTCGGCCTGCCCGACCCTCTGGATCCGGAAGGCCACATCGGTTTTCTCGTCGACCTGCCCGGCTACGGCTACGCGTCCGTGGCCCGCAACGAAAAAGAAAAGTGGGCCGACATCCTGGGCGGCTACCTGCGCGACCGCGAATCGCTGGTCGGCATCGTGCTGCTTATCGACATCCGCCGCGGCGTCACCGAGCTGGACCGCCGCCTTGCCAATTTCATCGCCCCCACCGGACGCCCGGTGCTGGCGCTGCTGACCAAGGCCGACAAGCTGCCCTACGGCCAGCGCATGCGTACCGTGTTCTCCGTGCGCAAGGACCTGGCCGACATCGGCGCCTTGCACACCATCCCCTTCTCCGCGCCCGAACGCATCGGCCTGGAAGAGGCCGGCGCGCATATAGAAAACTGGATTTCTCCCAAGGTCGTACCATGAACCCGCAGATCATTTCCCCTGAATTCCCGGTATCCCGCCCGCGCCGCCTGCGCCGCGACGACTTCACCCGCCGCCTGGTGCGCGAGAACGCCCTGACGGTCAACGATCTGATCTACCCCGTGTTCGTGGCCGAAGGGTCCGGCCTGCAGCAAGCGGTGCCGTCCCTGCCGGGCGTGGTCCGCTATTCGCTGGACACGCTGCTGCCCGTGGCCAGGGAATGCGTGGAACTCGGCATCCCCGTGCTGGCGCTGTTCCCCGCCATCGACCCCGCGCTCAAGACGCCCGACGGCATCGAAGCCACCAACCCCGACGGCCTGATTCCGCGCGTGGTGCGCGAGCTGAAGAAGCACGTCCCCGAGCTCGGCATCCTGTGCGACGTGGCGCTGGATCCGTACACCAGCCACGGCCAGGACGGCGTCATCGACGAGGACGGCTACGTGATCAACGAAGCCACCGTCGAGATCCTGGTCAAGCAGGCGCTCACGCAGGCCGAGGCCGGCGTCGACATGGTCGCCCCCAGCGACATGATGGACGGCCGCATCGGCGCCGTGCGCCGCGCGCTGGAAGCCAACGGCTACATCCACACGCAGATCATGGCCTACTCCGCCAAGTACGCCAGCGCCTTCTACGGCCCGTTCCGCGACGCCGTGGGCTCGGCCACCAACCTGGGCAAGTCCAACAAGATGGCTTACCAGATGGATCCCGGCAACCTCGACGAAGCCCTGCGCGAAGTGGCCGCCGACCTGCAGGAAGGCGCCGACATGGTCATGGTCAAGCCCGGCATGCCGTACCTGGACGTGCTGCGCCGGGTCAAGGACACGTTCCGCGTGCCCACCTTCGCCTACCAGGTCAGCGGCGAGTACGCCATGATCAAGGCCGCCGCCGCCAACGGCTGGCTGGACCACGACAAGGTCATGATGGAAGCGCTCCTGGCGTTCAAGCGCGCCGGCGCCGACGGCATCCTGACTTACTTCGCGATCGAAGCCGCGAAGCTGCTGAAAAACCAGCGCTAAACGCTTGCGGCATCGCGGGCCGGGCCACCATGGGCCGCCCGCGACGCTTGCCGCGGATCAGGTCTTGGCGGCCGCGCTACGGCCCGCCGCCGGCGCCCCGCGCCGCAATCCCAGCCAGGTCCCCCCCAGCACGCAGGCCAGCCCCGCGACGTGCGTCGGCGTGACGTGCTCGTCCAGGAACAGGGCTGCGAACAGCAGCCCGAAGATCGGCAGCCAGTTCACGAACAAGGCCGCGCGGCTGATGCCCAGCCGCGCGATGCCGGCATTCCAGACGATATTGCTGACGCCCGAGGCGATCACCGCCGAAAACAGCAGCACCAGCCACGGCCACCACGTCATCTGCCAGGTATCGCCCTGATAGGACGCTGGCGTCAGCGCCGCGTGCACCACCAGCATCAGACCGCCGGCCAGGTACATGTACCAGAGCATGCCCAACGGATCCATGCTGCGCGACATGCGCTGGATCACCAGCCCGCCGCACACGAACACCAGCACCGCCACGAACACGATGGCGTCGCCCCAGCCCGTCAGCCCGATCTGCGCACCGCTGCCGACCACCACCATGCCCACGCCCAAGAGGCCCAGCAAGGCGCCGGAAATGCGCACCAGCGTCAGCTTCTCGCGATAGAAGATGGCGGCCAGCAACGCCGACAGCAAGGGACTGGTCGCCATGATGAGCGTGCCGTTTGCGGCCGAGGACACCCGCAGGCCCGTCACCAACGCCATCTGGTGCGCGTACACCACCAGGAAGCCCGCCAGCGCAACCCAGCCCAGCTCCGCACGGCCCAGCCGCGGAATGCGGCCGCGGCGGGCCTTGATGATGAGGGTGACGGTGATGAACGCGATGACGATGCGCACGGCAGCCAGGGCCTGCACATCCATGTGCAGCGTCAGGTACTTGACCGAGACGATGTTCAGGCCCCATGTGGCCATCACGAACATCAATTGAAGATAGATAAGACCTGTGCGGTCCTGGCTTGCATCAACTGTCGGGGACGTCACGGGCGCCGGCCTGGAAGGGAAATGGGACGCGCCGCCCACGCGGCGCCGCGGACATGGTATCGCGCTTGCGCTCCCGACTCAATGCGCGCCGAGGTATGCCGCCCGCACGTTGGGATCGCGCAGCAATTCCGCGCCAGAACCGCTCAGCGTGATGCGCCCCGTCTCGAGCACATAGGCGCGGTCCGCGACGCCCAGCGCCTGGTTGGCCATCTGCTCCACCAGGACGATCGTCAGGCCGTCGTCACGCAGCTTGCAGATCGCCGCGAAGATGTCCTGCACGATCAGCGGCGCCAGGCCCAGCGAAGGCTCGTCCAGGCACAGCAGGCGCGGTTCGCTCATCAGGGCCCGCGCCATCGCCAGCATCTGCTGCTCGCCGCCGGACAAGGTGCCGGCCAGCTGCTCGCGCCGTTCGCGCAGCCGCGGAAACAGCCGGTAGCCGCGCTCCACGCCTTCGGCCACCGCCGCGGGATCGCTGCGCCGGATGTAGCCGCCCAGCACCAGATTGTCGTAGACCGTCTGGTCCGCGAACACGCCGCGCCCTTCCGGCGACAGCGCCAGGCCCAGGCCCACGCGCTGGTGCGCCGCCACCTGCGTGATGTCGCGTCCGTCGAAGGTCACGCGTCCGCCCTGCAGGGGCTCCAAGCCCGCCACGCCCTTCAACAGCGTGCTCTTGCCCGCGCCATTGGCGCCGATGATGGTCACGATCTCGCCCGCGCGGATCTCCAGCGACACGTCGCGCACCGCCTGGATGGCGCCATACGAAATCTGCACGGATTCTAGTTTCAGCATCGTCTTACGGCCCGTTCCTACGCCTATGGCCTGGCCTCAGGCCATGCCGGTTCCGAGATACGCCTCGATCACCCGTTTGTCCGCCTGCACCTGGGCCGGCCTGCCTTCGGCAATCTTGATGCCGTAGTCCAGCACGATCACGTGGTCGGAAATCGCCATCACCAGATCCATGTGGTGCTCGACCATCAGCAGCGTGATGCCGCAGGACGCGCCGATGCGCACCAGCAGCTGGCCCAGTTCCGCGGTCTCCTGCGGGTTCAGCCCGGCCGCCGGCTCGTCCAGCAACAGCAAGGTCGGTTCGGTCGCCAATGCGCGCGCCAGTTCCACCCGCCGCTGCAGGCCGTAGGGCAGGCTGCCCGCCGGCGTGTCGGCCAGATGCTCCAGTCCCACCATGCGCACCAGCCGATAGGCGTGCTCGCGCGCGCGCTCCTCCTCGGTGCGCGCGCCGGGCAACCCCAGCAGCGACGCCCAGAAGCCGTTCTTCATGCGGCTATGGCGGCCCAGCAGCACGTTGTCCAGCACCGACAGATCGCCGAACAGGCGCAGGTTCTGGAAGCTGCGGCCTATGCCCAGCTTGCAGATCACGTGCGGCCGCTCGCCCGCGATGTCCGTGCCCTGGAAGCGGACCACCCCCGCATCCGGCAGCACCACGCCACTGAGCATGTTGATGAGCGTGCTCTTGCCCGCGCCGTTCGGCCCGATCAGCGCGTGCACGTGGCCGCGCCGCAGGCAGAAGGAAATGTCCTGCGCCGGCTTCACGCCACCATAGGCCTTGGAGAGGCTCTCCACCACCAGCAGCAGGTCTTCCTGCGCCGGAACTGCCTGCCTGGCCACGACCGACGCCACCGCCTCGCCCCCGCCTTGCGGCCGCGCATCCGCGGCCCGGCGGGTACGGCGCGAGAACAGTCCCATCACGCCGCCCGGCATGAAGTACAGCGCAAACAGCAGCAGCGCGCCGTAGAAGAAGTGCTGCACAGACGGCCAACGCGCCAGCATGGCATCGATGATGGTCAGCGCAATCGCGCCCACGGCCGGCCCCGCCTTCGAGCCCGCCCCGCCGAACAGCACCAGCAGCAGGATGAAGATGGACAGGTTGAAGCCGATGAAATCCGAGTTGATGTACTGATTCTGCTGCGCCACCAGCGCGCCCGCGACGCCGCAGGTCACGGCCGCCACCACGAACGCGATGACCTTGGCGCGATACACCCGCACGCCGACGGAAGACGAGGCAATCTCGTCGGCCTGCACCGACAGCAACGCGCGGCCGAACCGTCCGTCCAGCACGTTACGCAATAGCAGCTGCGTCGCCACGCACAGCACCAGCGAGAACCACACCCACTGCTGGTTGGTGAACGCGTTCCCGCCCCAGGTCAGCGGCATGATGCCGAACAGGCCGGAAGGCCCGCCGAACACGTCCACCCATTCGGTGACGATCTTCTCCATGACGATGCCGAACGCCAGAGTCACCATGGCCAGGTAAGGCCCTTTCACGCGCAGCGACGGCAAGGCGATCAGCACACCGAACACGCCCGCCACCACCGGCGCTGCCGCCAGCGCCAGCCAAGGATCGACCTGCCAGCGCGAGGTCAGCAAGGCCGCGGTATAGGCGCCGGCGGCGAACAGGCCCGCCTGGCCCAGCGACTTCTGCCCCGCATAGCCCACCAGCACGTTCACGCCCGCCGCGCACAGGTAGTACACGCAAGCCATGAACACGATGCGCAGGTAGTAATCGTTGTCCACCAGGGCGGCAAATACGGCGAGCGCCGCCGCCAGCGCCACGGTGATCAGGGTCTGCCCGTGGCGCTTCATACCTTCTCCACCAGACGCTTGCCGAACAGGCCAGTGGGCTTGACCGCCAGCACCAGGATCACCAGCCCGAAGATCGCCACTTCGCGCCATTGCGATTGCCAGAGGTTCACGTAGGACTCCAGCAGGCCCAGCACAAAGCCGCCCAGCACGCAGCCGCGCGGATTCGACAGGCCGCCTATCATCGCGCCTGAAAAGCCCTTCAGGCCGATCGCCAGGCCCATGAATATCGAGGCCGATGTGATCGGCGCAACCAGAAAGCCCGCCAGCCCGGCCAGCGCCGAACTGGCAAAGAAGGCCCCCGTCATCACCGCGTTCACATTGATGCCCATCAGATTGGCGACCGCGGGATTGGCGGCCACGGCCCGCATCGCCTTGCCCAGCACGGTCCGGTTCATGACGCGGTCGAACAGCACCATGACAGCCACCGCCACCGCGAGCAGCAGCAGCTCCTGGCTGCGCACGCCCGCGCCGAACACGCGGATCACCTCATCACCGAAGGGCGCGGGCACGGTGACGGGCGCCGGTCCCCAGACCGCGAACGCGGCGCTCTGCAACAGGATGCCGAAGCCGAGCGTGCTCATGACCCATGCCATGCCCGGGCGCGAGGCGAACGGCCGCACGCCGAACACGTACAGCAGCACGCCCAGCAAGCCCATCACCAGCACCGCCGCCAGCCCGGCCAGCAGGTACTCCCAACCACTCAGTTCCAGGCCTGTGAAGGCCGCGGTGGTGACCGGCTTGCCGGCAAACAGGAACAAGGCGCCTACGCCGATGAACGCGCCCACGGACACGAACTCCCCATGCCCAAAGTTGAGCGTGCGCGTGGTGGTGAATGTGATGCTGAAGCCCAGCGCCACCAGCGCATATGCGCCCCCTACGGCTAGCCCGCTGACCAGCGCCTGCAACAATGTCGCCAACATGATGGCCTCCTGTCCCTGTCGCCTTCCTGCTTCTACTTGGCAACGGCGACGGTCACGTCATCCGCGTAGGGAACCAGCTTGCCGTCCTGCCAGTGCGCCCACTTGTAGTCGCTTACCAGCAGCGCGTCATGCACCGTGGCCGAGAACGGCTTGGTGTAGGTCTTCATCGCGCCTTCGTAGGTGCCATCCAGGTTCTCCAGCGCCATACGCACCTTGTCGCCATCGGTGGAGTTCGCCTGCTTGATCGCCATGCCCAGCAGGTTCATGCCGTCGTAGGCGTGCGCCAGGAAGCCAAACGCGGTGGGCGAAGTCATCTTGGCCGACACCCGGTCATACAGCTTCTGCTGCGCCGACGTACGGTTGTCGGTGATGGTGCGCAGGAAGAAAGGCTTCTCCGACAGCGTCTTGCCCGCCGTGTCGTAAAAGGCGATGTTGTCCGCCGCCCACGAGGTCAGCGTCAACGGGAACCAGTTGATCTTCTCCATGCTGCGGAACACGTGGGCAATCGGCGTGCTCTGCGCCCAGATCACCACCGTGTCCACGCCCGCCGCCTTGAGCTTGTTCAGCTGCGAGGTCATGTCGGTGTCGGCCACGCCGAACTTCTCGACCGCGACGGCCTTGATGCCCTGCGCCGCGCCCACTTCCTCAAGGTCCTTGAGCGCGCTCTGGCCATATCCGGTGGTCTCGATCATGAAGCCCACGTTCTTGACCTTGGGATTCTTCTTCAGGTAGCCGATCACGCCGTCCACCTGTTCGCGGTCCACCATGCCGACGCGGAACATGTAGTTGTCCGCGCCTGCGCGCATGGGCTTGGTGATGTCGGTGCCCGACCCGATGGCGCCCATGACCGGGATCTTCTTCTGGTTCGGGATGTGTTTCCAGGCCAGCGCGTTGCCCGAGTTGGTGGGACCGACGATGGCCACGACCTTTTCGTTGTCGATCAGGTCCGCCATATTCTGGATCGACTTGGGCGGCTGCGACAGGTCATCGCGCACCACCAGCACCAGCTTGCGCCCGAGCAGGCCGCCATTGGCGTTGATGTCGTCGATGGCCGTGCGCAGGCCCAGCACCGCGGCCTGCCCGCTTTGCGCGGACGGCGAGGCCGACAGATCGCCGTTGAAGCCGATCTTGATGTCCTGGGCATAGGCCTGCGCGCCAACCGCCAGCGCGCACAAGACGGCCGCCTTGGACAAGGTGGAAAAAATCCCCGTTGCTTTCATCGTTGTCTCCTGTGTTTTTCAGATGTGCTGCACGTCGATGATTCTTCTTCCTGCCCCTTGCCCGTGGAGTCTGGCGCTATACCGCGAGGTAGCCGCCATCCACCGGCAGGGACACGCCAGTCACGTACTGCGCCATCGGCGAAGCCAGGAACACGGCGGGGCCCACCAGGTCTTCGGGCTGTCCCACCCGTCCCAGCGGTATGCGTTGCATGAAATTCGCGAGGCGCGCGGGATCGTCCCGCGTGTACTGCGTCATCGGCGTTTCGATGACGCCCGGCGCGATCGCGTTGACCCGTATGCCGTCGGGCGCGAGGTCGCGCGCCATGGCCTGCGTCATCATCTTCACCCCGCCCTTGGATGGCGAATAGCCCAAGGTGGCGCCCACCCCGGCAAACGACGCGATGGAGCCGACGTTGATGATGACGCCGCGCGTGGCGCGCAGCGCCCCCAGGAAGGCATGGATCATGTTGAAGCTGCCGTTCAGGTTCACGTCCAGCACGCGACGCCAGTTCTCCGCGGCGCGCGGGCTATCTATGCCTTCACGGATGAGGAGGCCGGCGTTGTTGACGAGCACATCGATCGGCCCCACTTCCAGCTGGACTTGCGCCGCAATCGCCGCGCAGGCCTCGGGGTCCGTAACGTCAAGCGCGTGGCTCCAGGCGAGTCCGCCCGCCGCGATGATGGCGCTTGCCGTCTGCATGGCGTTGCCGGCCTGCAGGTCGGTCGCCACCACGCGCGCGCCCGCGGCCGCCAGGCCCAGCGCCAATGCCCGTCCGTTGCCCTGCCCCGCTCCCGTCATCAGGGCAAGCTTGCCCTGCAGCAGCCCCGCCGGCGCCGCGCTCATGCGGCCGCCTGCGCGGAAGCGTCCGAAGCCGGCACGTCCGCGGCCGGTGCGCCCGCGGCCGGTATGCGCGCCGCGGCCTTGCCGGTGGCGGCGATGCTCTGGCCCGCGATGTAGCCGAAGGTCAGCGCCGGGCCCAGAGTGATGCCAGCGCCGGGATAGTTGCCGCCCATGATGCTGCAGGCATCGTTGCCCACCGCATACAGGCCGGGAATGACAACGCCGAGTTCGTTCAATGCGCGGCCCTGGCCGTCGACCTTCAGGCCGGCGAAGGTGCCGATGTCGCCGATCATGACCTTGATCGCGTAGTACGGCCCCTTCACGATGGGCGCCACGCAGGGATTCGGGCCGTGCAGCGCGTCGCCTTGATAGCGGTTGTAGGCCTTGCTGCCCTTGCCGAACTGCGGATCACGTCCCAGCGCGGCCTCGCGGTTGTACGCTTCGACCGTCTGGCGCAGGCTGCCGGCATCGATGCCGGTCTTCTGCGCCAGTTCCGCCACCGACGCGCCGCGCGTCAGATAGCCCGTGTCCAGGTAGCGCTTGATGGGCAACGGGAACGGCGCAACGCTGCCCAGGCCGTACTTGCGCAGGGCCTTGTGGTCGCAGATCAGCCAAGCGCAGGTTTCGCCCTGCCCCCCGCATGCGCGCACCATCTCCTGCACGAAGTCATGGTACGAACTGCCTTCGTTGGTGAAGCGGCGGCCATTGCGCGTGACGGCGATGACGCCCGGCTTGGCGCGGTCGATGAAGTGCGGCATGTAGCCCGGACTGCCATCCTTGCGCGTCACCACGGACACCGGCACCCATGCGGCGGCATTGGGCAAGGCGGTGTTGACCTGGCCGCCCGCGCTCTCGGCCAGGCGCAGCCCGTCTCCGCTGTTGCCCGTGGGTGATGGCGAATAGTGTTCCGTGCCATTGGGCGCGTGCGCATACAGCTGCTTGCGGCGTTCGATGTCATAGGGAAAGCCGCCGGAAGCCAGCACCACGGCGCGCGCGGCGCGCACGCGCACGGTCGCGCCATCGCGCTGCACCACCGCGCCGCGCACGGCGCCGTCTTCGATGATGAGCGACCTGGCCGGTGCATTCAGCCACAGGGGCACGCCCAGCTTGAATGCGGAGGCAGCCAGCCGGCCCGCCAGCGCATTGCCGTTGGTCAATGTCATGCCGCGCCCATGCTTGGCCACGTCCAGGAAATGCCGTGTCAGGCGCTTGGCCACATACCAGGCCGAAGCCAGCGAGCGCGTGGCGCGCATGAAGTGCACGATCTCCTTGCCCGAGCCCAGCATCATGCCGAACACGGTCAGTTCCGGCAGCGCCGGCGCCAGGTCCCTGACGTGGGCGCCGAGCTTGCGGCCGTCGTACGGCCGCGCCACCATCGAACGCCCGCCCTGCTTTCCGCCGGGCGCTTCCGCGTGATAGTCGGGGAACACCAGTGGCATGTCGAACTGCACTTCGGTGTTCGACGTGAAGAAATCCACGGCGCGCGGACCATGCTCCAGAAACGCGTCCACGCGTTCGGCGTTGTAGCTGTCGCCGGCTTCGTGGCGCAGATAGGCGCGGCCTTCGTCCGGCGTTTCATGGATGCCCTGCACCTTGGCCAGCGACGTGCCTGGAATCCACAGCCAGCCGCCCGAACGCGCGGTGGAGCCGCCGAATCGCGGCTCTTTTTCAACGATAAGGACCTTCAGGCCGGCGCTGGCCGCGGTGATTGCGGCGGCCATGCCCGACGCGCCCGACCCGACCACCAACACGTCGCAGTCGTATTGACGAGAATCTTCCACGTTGTCTCCATACCCTTGGGGCGACCTGCTCCCGATCGCGAAACCGGGGCGGCCTTCTTATTCATTCGACTGTAGATAAGGCATTTGATAATGTCAATATGGTTCACGATTAGCGAAAGTACTAACATAGGCAACCTCATTCGATTAAAGAAAATGGCCACCAGATCCAGCTCCGGCAAGCGCAATGCCGATCACACTCCCGCCGCGCCGCCGCGCAGGCGCGGCATCCAGTCCATCGAAGTCGGCGGCAAGATCCTGTTGGCGCTGCTGGAACATTCGTCCTCGCTGCCGCTGGGCGCGCTGGCCAAGGCGGCCGGCATGTCGGGCGCCAATGCCCACGCCTATCTCGTCAGCTATGGGAATCTGGGCCTGGTCAGGCAGGACCCGAACAGCGGCGAGTACGAGCTGGGGCCGCTCGCGCTGCAGTTGGGACTGGCGGCGCTGCACCGGCTCGATCCCATCAAGATCGCCATCCCGATGACGCGCGAGTTCGCCGAAAGAACCGGGCAGACCATCGCCATCGCGGTGCTGGGCAACCTGGGGCCGGTCATCGTGCACCTGCACGAATCCAACTACCCCATCCACGTCAACATGCGCACCGGCACGGTCATGTCGCTGACCAACACGGCGACGGGCAAGGTGTTCGCGGCGCTACTGCCGCCGAAGAAGATCGAAAGCCTGCTGCACGAAGACCATCTGCGCCTGGGCGCGGTGCCTTCCTTGGGCCAGACCGAGAAGTTCGAACGCACCCTGCGGGAAGTCCGTCAACGAGGCGTGGCCCGCGCCGTGGGCGATCCCATCCCCGGCATCAATGGCCTGAGCGCACCCGTGTTCGATTCGAACGGCAACGTCGTGCTGGCGATCACCGCAATTGGCGCGGTGGGCGTATTCGACGTGCGTTGGACCAGCCCGCTGATCGGCGACATCAAGCGTTGCGCCGACGCCATCTCGGCGGAGCTGGGCTGGCAGAACCGCGACGTGCGCGCAACGCGCCAGGACTAGTCCCGGCCAAGACAAAATGGCCACACGGCAAAAGGCCGCTGCATGGATGCGTCCGTGCAGCGGCCTTCGTGTATTGCGGGTCAGCCTTGCGGCAGGAGTCTGGCCTTCAACGCAGCAACACCTTGTCCAGCGATTCGGTGAAGCGCTTGGCGTCCTGGAAGCCCACCACGCGAGCGTCGGGCAGCTCCTTGCCGCCCGGTTCGAAGAACATGATGCCCGGCGGGCCGAACAGGCGGAAGCGCTTGAGCAACGCGCGGTCGTCGGCGTTGTTCGCGGTCACGTCGGCCTGCACCAGCAGCATGCCCGACATGCGCTGCGCGACACCCGGATCGGTAAAGGTGAAGCGCTCCATCTCGCGGCACGACACGCACCAGTCGGCGTAGAAATCCAGCATCACCGGCTGACGGCTTTGCGCCAGCAAGGCGTCCAGTTCGGCGTTGTTGCGCACGCGCTGGAAATGCACTTCGCCGCTGCTGGCCGCCACGCCGGCGGGCGCAGCGCCGCGCGCCGCCAAATGCGACAGCGGCTGCAACACGTCACGGCCGCCGCTGGCCGCGCCGATGAGCCAGGCCGCGGCCGCCAGCGCCAGCAACAGGCCCAGGCCCTTGCCGAACATGCGCGCCGCGCCCGCGCCTTGCGGCAGGGCATCGAAGGCCCGCAGCATCACGGCGGCAACCACGGCCAGGAAGGCCCAGCCCGTCATCTGCACCCAGGTCGGTACCACCGGTATCAGCATCCACCAGGCCGTAGCCAGCAACAGCATGCCGAACAAACGCTTCACGCCGTCCATCCAAGGCCCGGCCTTGGGCAGCAAGGCGCCCGAGGACGCACCCACGATCAACAGCGGCACGCCCATGCCCCACGCCATTGCGAACAGCGCCGATCCGCCCAACACCACGTCGCCGGTCTGCGAGATATACAGCAGCGCGCCCGCCAATGGCGCCGCCACGCAGGGGCCGACGATCAAGGCCGACAAGGCGCCCATCACCAGCGCGCCGGTGTAACGCCCGCCGGGGATGCGCGCCGAGCGTTGTGACAGCCAGCCCTGGATGCCCGCTGGCATCTGGAACGTAAAGGCGTCGAACATGGCCAGCGCCAGCACGGCCAGCAGGATGGCGAACAGGGTAAGGATCCACGGCGTCTGCAGCCAGGCGGCGAGCCCCGCGCCGCTCAGCCCCGCTGCCACGCCCAGCGCGGTGTAGACCACGGACATGCCCAGCACGTAGGTCGCCGCCAGCGCCAGGCCGCGGCCGCGCGACGGCTTGGCCTGCGCCGCGCCGCCCACCACGATGGACGACAGGATGGGAATCATGGGCAGCACGCAGGGCGTGAAGGCCAGCAGCAGGCCCAGCACCAGGAATACGCCCGCGGTCTTGACCCAGCCCAGTCCGCTCAGGGCGTCCGCCAAGCCGGTATCGCCGGCATTGACCAGCGCGCCGAGCCCGCCTGACGCACCAGACGCGGCTGCCGGGCTGCCACCCGGTCCGGCCACGGCATAGCCGCCAGCCACTGGGGTGAGCTTCACGCTGCTGTCCATGGGCGGGTAGCACAGCCCCGCATCCGCACAGCCTTGCGCGGTCAGTGTCAGGGTGAAGGGTTGTCCGCCCGCGGCCACCGGCACGCGTATCACCACGTCCTGGTGGAAGACTTCCATGTCCTTCTCGAAGGTCGGGTCGTACTTGACCTCGCCCTTGGGATAGACAGCTTCGCCCAGCGTGGCGGCGCCGATGGGACTGATGGTGATGCCGAAGCGCTCGCGGTACATGTAGTAGCCGGGCGCAACGCGATAGCGCAGTTCCAGCGTTTCAGGCGCCACCATCTCGGCGCTGAAAGCGAAGGCCTTCTCGGGCTCCAGGAACTCGGCCTCGGCGCGCGCAGCGGCTTGCCAGCCCAGCAACAGCAGCATCATGGCCAGCAAGGCCAACCACTGCCTGAAGAAGGCGCGCGACGCGCGGGACTCGCGCCGAAGCGCGCCGAAACCGGCTAGTTGCAACATCAGTCTCTCTTGTTCTGCGTGACGGCCGTCTGCTCACGCACCCAGTCCAGATAGGGCGCCGCGCCGCCGATGACGGGCAGCACGATGATCTCGGGCACATCGTAGGGATGCATCTGCGCCAGGGCCTGCACTACAGCCTGATGGCGCGCGTAGGTGGTCTTGATGTGGATGGGGATTTCCTCCGCCCCTTCGACTTCTCCTTTCCACATGTAGATGGACAGGCCCGGTGCGCCAAGGTTCACGCAGGCGGCCAAGCCGTCTTCGACCAGAACATGCGCAATCCGCTTGGCCAGCAGCAGGTCGGGCGCATTGCTGATGACCAGCACAACGTCGTCATCTCGCAACATGGAGGCTCCTCGGAATACCCGTATGGGATGTAACTCGGGGTATTTTATCGGTATTGCGGCCAGCGTCCGGATCCGCCGGGTCAGAACGCGCCGCCATGCAACCCGCTTTCACCGAGGCACGCATGTCCGATAACTGCCTGTTCTGCCGCATCGCCCGCCACGAAATCCCCGCGCACGTGGTCCACGAGGACGAACGCCTGCTGGCCTTTCTCGATATCCACCCGGTGCGCCCCGGGCACGTGCTCATCATCCCGAAGCAGCACTATCCCTATTACGAGGACATGCCGGCCGATCTGGCGGGCAGCATCCTCAACCTGGGCCAGAAGCTCGGGCGCCACATGAAGCGCCTGTACGACGTGGAGCGCGTGGGCTTCGCCTTCACGGGCATCCACGTGGCGCATGCGCACGCCCACGTCATCCCCATGCATCACCCGCAGGACGTCACGTCCACCCAGTACATCGAGCAGCAGGACCTGACTTTCAAGATGCCGCCTCAGCCCGCCGCCGAAGCGCTGGCCGCGACCGCCGCGCAATTGCGCAACGAACTGCACGCCTCATAACGCATCGCGGACGCGCAAAAAACAAGGGCGGGTCCGAAGACCCGCCCTTGTCGCTTATCGAGCTACCGAAATTATTCGGCGCTGCCCTCAGCGGCTTCATCGACTTCCGGACGGTCAACCAGTTCCATGAAAGCCATGGGAGCGTTGTCGCCTTGACGGAAGCCCATCTTCAGCACGCGGGTGTAGCCGCCGTTACGGGCCGCGTAGCGCGGGCCGATTTCGGCGAACAGCTTCACCACCGCGTCGCGATCGCGCAGACGGGCAAAAGCCAGACGCTTGTTCGCGAGCGTGGGCTCCTTGCCCAGCGTGATCAGGGGTTCGATGACGCGGCGCAATTCTTTCGCCTTCGGCAGCGTGGTCTTGATGGCTTCGTGGGTGATCAACGAAACGGCCATGTTGCGGAACATGGCAAGACGGTGACTGCTGGTGCGGTTGAGCTTACGCAAGCCATTACCGTGACGCATGATAAGTTTCCTTTGAATCTAAAGATGGCGTCAGCCATCGGGTTGCCGGCTCTTCTATCAACCTGCAATCAGGCCGCGGTCCGGTAGAAAACGGTGCATTTTACGACGATTTCGCAAACCGGCCGGCGCAAGGCCGGCTGCCTGCGGGAACCGCCCCTTTTCAGGAGCGGCACCCTTTCAAGACTTAGGGACGCTCCAGGCCCAGGGGGGGCCAGTTTTCGAGCTTCATGCCCAGCGTCAGGCCGCGTGCGGCCAGGACTTCCTTGATCTCGTTGAGCGACTTGCGACCCAGGTTCGGGGTCTTGAGCAGCTCGTTTTCGGTACGCTGGATCAGGTCGCCGATGTAGTAGATGTTTTCGGCCTTCAGGCAGTTGGCCGAACGCACGGTCAGCTCCAGGTCGTCGACCGGGCGCAGCAGCACCGGATCGATCTGCGGCGTGCCGCGGACCGGGGCTTCGTAGGAATCGCCAGCGCCTTCCAGGGCGGCGAAGACCGAGATCTGGTCCATCAGGATGCGAGCCGACTGGCGCACCGCTTCCTCGGGCGAGATCACGCCGTTGGTTTCGATGTCCAGGACCAGCTTGTCCAGATCGGTACGCTGTTCCACGCGGGCGCTTTCAACGGCGTAGCTCACGCGGCGAACCGGGCTGAACGAGGCGTCCAGAACGATGCGGCCGATGGTGTGGGTGCGGTCTTCCGACAGCGCGCGCACGTTGCCCGGCACGTAGCCGCGGCCCTTTTCGACCTTGATCTGCATTTCCAGCTTGCCTGCGTCCGTCAGGTTGCAGATGGCATGGCCGGGGTTGATGATCTCGACGTCGTGCGGCAGCTCGATGTCGCTGGCCAGCACGGTGCCCGCGCCGGTCTTGCGCAGAACCAGGGTCACTTCGTCGCGATTGTGCAGCTTGAAGACCACGCCCTTCAGGTTCAGCAGGATGTCGACGACATCTTCGCGAACGCCCGGGATGGTCGAGTATTCGTGCACCACGCCCGTCATCTGGACTTCGGTCGGCGCGTAGCCGGTCATCGAAGACAGCAGGATGCGGCGCAGGGCGTTGCCCAGCGTGTGACCGTAGCCACGCTCGAACGGCTCCATCACGATCTTGGCATGGTGCGTGCCGACCGGTTCGACTTCAATGGAGCGCGGCTTCAGGAAACCTTGAGTGGACATTTACTGTGTTCCTTTTCAATACCCTCGGCTCGTTACACCGATAAGGCTGATGGACAGGGTGAAACTTGAAACGCGGACGGCGCGAAAAACACCGGCCGATACTTACCGCAAAGCCCGCTCCGCCAAAAAGCGGAAAGCGGGCTGCTGCGGGGCGTGCAAACGGGTCGCGAGACCAGCTCGCCGGCGCACTGCGAAGGTAGCGCCGGCAGGCCTGATTAACGCGAGTACAGTTCGACGACCATCGATTCGTTGATGTCGCGAGCGACGTCAGCGCGATCGGGGGCCGACTTGAACGTACCGGTCAACTTGGTCGTGTCGACTTCCACCCACTGGGGGATGCCGATGCTGGTAGCCAGGTCGAGCGATTCCTTGATGCGGCCTTGCTTCTTGGCCTTTTCGCGGACCGACACGACGTCGCCAGCCTTGACCAGCATCGAAGCGATGTCAGCCGTGTGGCCGTTCAGTTCGATGGCGCGGTGGCTCACCAGCTGGCGAGCTTCGGCGCGCGTCGAGCCGAAGCCCATGCGGTAGACGACGTTGTCCAGGCGCGATTCCAGCAGCTGGATCAGCGTTTCGCCGGTGTTGCCACGGCGGCGCTCGGCTTCAGCGAAGTACTTGCGGAATTGCTTTTCCAGCACGCCGTACATGCGCTTGAGCTTTTGCTTTTCGCGCAGCTGCAGGCCGTAGTCGGAAGTGCGGGCACCCGAAGTGCGGCCGTGTTGGCCAGGCTTGGAATCCAGCTTGCACTTGGAATCCAGCGAGCGGCGGGCGCTCTTCAGGAACAGGTCAGTACCCTCGCGGCGCGAGAGCTTGCATTTGGGTCCAATATAACGTGCCATGTGGATTCCCTTTAGATACGACGACGCTTCGGCGGACGGCAGCCGTTGTGCGGAACGGGCGTGATGTCGGCGATGGACGAAATCTTGATGCCCAGCGCGTTCAGAGCGCGGACCGACGATTCGCGACCAGGACCGGGGCCCTTGATACGCACTTCCAGCGTCTTGATGCCGTACTCCAGCGCGACGCGGCCAGCCGTTTCAGCAGCGACCTGCGCGGCGAACGGGGTCGACTTGCGCGAGCCCTTGAAACCAGCACCGCCCGACGTGGCCCACGACAGCGCGTTGCCCTGACGATCGGTGATGGTGATGATGGTGTTGTTGAACGAAGCGTGAACGTGCGCGATGCCGTCCGAGACGTTCTTCTTGACCTTTTTGCGCACGCGCGAAGCGCCGCTGGTGGAAGCTTTCGCCATAATCCAGTTCCTCGATTATTTCTTCAGGGACGCAGCAGCACGACGCGGGCCCTTGCGGGTCCGGGCGTTGGTGCGAGTGCGCTGGCCGCGCACGGGCAAACCGCGCTTGTGACGCATACCGCGGTAGGTTCCCAGGTCGATCAAACGCTTGATCGAGAGCTGTACTTCACGACGCAGGTCGCCTTCAACCGTGAACAGACCAACATGTTCGCGGACGCGTTCCAATTCAGCGTCGTTCAGATCCTTGACCTTCTTGTCAAAGGGTACGTTTGCCGCTTCGCAAATCTTGCGAGCGCGCGTACGACCAATGCCAAAAATGGCGGTCAGTCCGATCTCGGCGTGCTGTTGCGGCGGGATGTTAATGCCAGCAATACGGGCCATGACTATTCCTTGAATAAATCTGTTGCGTAGTCGCTAACCCGAGTTAGCCTTGACGCTGCTTATGACGCGGGTCGGTGCAGATAACGCGCACCACGCCGTGACGTTTGATAACTTTGCAGTTGCGGCAGATCCGCTTAACCGATGCCATTACTTTCATGGTTGACTCCTAATTTTCCGTAATCCGGTTCCGCTCATTTGGAGCGGAAAACTATCCTGGCTCGCGTCAGATCATAGGGCGTGAGCTCCACTGTGACCTTGTCACCCGGCAGGATCCGGATGTAATGCATACGCATCTTGCCGGAAATATGGCCCAACACCACGTGGCCGTTTTCGAGCTTGACGCGAAATGTCGCGTTCGGGAGGTTCTCAAGAACCTCGCCTTGCATCTGAATGACGTCGTCCTTGGACATTCTTTTGCTTACCGCATCGGCAAACCCGCGCCCTTGAAGTTAGCCTTCTTGAGCAACGAGTCGTACTGGTGAGACATCATGTAGGCCTGAACCTGTGCCATGAAATCCATCGTCACCACCACAATAATCAACAGGGACGTACCACCGAAGTAGAAGGGAACGTTCCAGCGCATCACCAAGAATTCCGGCAACAGGCACACCAACGTGATGTAGATGGCACCTGCGAGCGTCAGACGCATCAGGATCTTGTCGATGTAGCGCGCTGTTTGTTCGCCCGGACGGATGCCCGGAACAAACGCACCACTCTTCTTCAGGTTGTCCGCCGTTTCGCGGCTGTTGAACACCAGAGCCGTGTAGAAAAAGCAGAAGAAAATAATCGCGACCGAGTACAGCGTGATGTAGAGCGGTTGACGAGGCGACAGGGCCGCAGCCAGGTCGCTAAGCCAGCGCATGTTCTCACTGCTGGAGAACCAGCTCGTGATCGTGGCCGGGAACAGAATGATCGACGACGCGAAGATCGGCGGAATCACCCCTGCCATGTTCAGCTTCAGCGGCAAATGCGAGCTTTGACCACCGTAGACCTTGTTGCCGACCTGACGCTTGGCGTAGTTCACCGTGATCTTGCGCTGTCCGCGTTCCACGAACACCACAAAAGCGGTAACCAGCACCACCAGAGCCACGATGAACAGTGCCGAAAGCACGGACATCGAGTTGGTGCGGACCAGGTCCAACAGTGCAGCCAGCGCCGCGGGCAGACCCGCAACGATACCTGCGAAGATCAGGATGGAAATCCCGTTGCCCAGACCACGTTCCGTGATTTGCTCACCCAGCCACATGACGAACATGGTGCCGGTGACCAAGGTCACGACGGTCGTGAAGCGAAACAGCATGCCCGGATCGATCACCAGTCCCTGCTGGGACTCCAACGCTACCGAAATGCCCACAGCCTGCACCAGCGCCAGCACGACCGTGCCGTAGCGGGTGTATTGGGTGATCTTCCGACGGCCGGCTTCGCCCTCTTTCTTGAGCGATTCCAGCGACGGCACCACCACAGACATCAGCTGCATGATGATGGATGCCGAAATGTACGGCATGATCCCCAGGGCAAAAATCGAGAAGCGCGAGAGCGCCCCGCCCGAGAACATGTTGAACAGGCCCAGGATCCCGCCCTGGTTCTGACGGAACAAGTCCGCCAGCGCATCCGGGTTGATGCCCGGTACGGGGATGTGTGTACCCAAACGGTAAACCACCAGGGCGAGCACCAGGAACACGAGGCGGCGCTTCAAATCGCCGTACCGTGCTCCGGTTTTACCCAATGCCTGCGCGTTAGCCACTCGTCACCTCGTGATCAAGCAAGCGAGCCGCCCGCGCCTTCGATGGCGGCGCGAGCGCCAGCCGTCGCGGTAATGCCCTTGAGCACGACCTTGCGCGAGAGTTCACCCGACTTGATGACCTTGGCGTAACGAACCGCCTGGCCAATCACGCCAGCCGCCTTCAGCACTTGCACGTCGACTTCGTCGATGGGCAGGGCTTGCAGGTCCGACAGACGGACTTCGGCGTACAGGTGCTGGCCGAGCGGGGTGAAACCACGCTTGGGCAGGCGACGCTGCAGCGGCATTTGACCGCCTTCGAAGCCAACCTTATGGAAACCGCCCGAGCGCGACTTCTGACCCTTGTGACCACGGCCGGCGGTCTTACCCAGACCCGAACCGATGCCACGGCCGACGCGGCGCTTGGCGTGCTTGCTGCCCTCAGCGGGCTTCAGCGAATTAAGTTGCATATCCGACATGGTGATTCCTTAGGCTTCCGAGACGGAAACGAGATAATCCACCTTACGGATCATCCCACGCACCTCGGGCGTATCGACCAGCACGCGGCTGCTGTTGATGCGGCCCAAGCCCAAACCGCGAACCGTATCACGGTGCGATTGCTTGGTACCGATCACCGAGCGCACGAGGGTCACTTTGATCTGCTTCTGAGCCATGATTTACCCCAGGATTTCTTCGACTGACTTGCCGCGCTTGGCAGCAACATCAGCCGGGGTCATGGAGGCGCGCAAGCCGTTCAACGTGGCGCGAACCATGTTGTAGGGATTGCTCGAGCCCAGGCTCTTGGCAACCACGTTACGCACACCCATCACATCAAAAATAGCGCGCATCGGGCCGCCGGCGATAACGCCGGTACCTTCAGCAGCGGGCGAGATCAGCACGGTAGCGGCGCCATGCTTGCCAACCACGGTGTGGTGCAGCGTGCCGTTCTTCAGAGCGACCTTGAACATGCCGCGGCGGGCCTGTTCCATAGCCTTCTGAACGGACACCGGCACTTCACGCGCCTTGCCCTTACCCATACCGATGCGGCCATCGCCATCGCCAACCACGGTCAGCGCGGCAAAGCTCATGGTGCGACCACCCTTGACCACTTTGCTCACGCGGTTGACCGCGATCATCTTTTCGCGGAGGCCGTCATCGTTCTCTTTTTCCGCGGCGTTCTTGCCTTGTACTTTAGCCATTTGACAGATCCTCGCTTAGAACTTCAGGCCGGCTTCACGCGCGGCATCGGCCAGCGCTTTCACGCGGCCATGGTAACGAAAGCCCGAGCGATCGAAAGCGACCAGTTCGATACCGGCAGCCTTGGCCTTTTCGGCCACGCGCTTGCCAACCAGCGACGCAGCGGCTTTGTTGCCGCCCTGACCGGTTTGGCCGGCCAGTTGCGCGCGCACTTCGGCTTCGACCGTCGAGGCGCTGACCAGAACGCGATCGCCTTCCGGCGAAATGATGTTGGCGTAGATGTGCTGGTTCGAGCGGAAAATCGAGAGGCGATGAACGCGCAGCTCGTTGATCTTCCGGCGGGTCGGAACCGCACGACGCAAACGGGAAACTTTTTTGTCCATGATTCGTCCTTGCGTGCGCCGTTATTTCTTCTTGGTTTCTTTGATGACGACGCGTTCGTCCGAGTAACGCACGCCCTTGCCCTTGTAGGGTTCGGGTTCGCGGTACGCGCGGATTTCAGCGGCCATCTGACCGACGACTTGCTTGTTGGCGCCCTTGATGACGATTTCCGTCTGGGTCGGGCACTCGGCCTTGATGCCGGCCGGCAACTGGTGCAAAACGTCGTGCGAGAAACCGAGCTGCAGCTTAACGGCATCGCCTTGGATCGAGGCGCGGTAACCCACGCCAACCAGGGTCAGCTTGCGCTCGAAGCCCTTGCTCACGCCGGTAACCATATTGGCCACCAGAGCGCGCACGGTACCCGACATGGCGTTGGCGTGACGGCTTTCGTTGGCGGCGACAAACGTGAGTTTGCCGTTGTCCAACGCAACCGTGACGTCGCCGGTCAGGGCTTGGGTCAAGGAACCCAGCGGGCCCTTGACGGTGATCTGATCCTGCTTGATGTCAGCTTCGACACCCTTGGGCAGTTCGACCGGATACTTAGCGATACGTGACATTCGAATTTCTCCTTAGGCCACGTAGCACAGCACTTCGCCGCCGACGCCATTGGCGCGAGCCTTACGGTCGGTCATGACGCCGCGCGAGGTCGAAACGATAGCCACACCCAGGCCGTTCATGACCTGAGGAATGCTGGTACGGCCCTTGTAGATACGCAGACCGGGGCGCGAGACGCGTTCGATGCGCTCGATGACCGGACGGCCAGCGTAGTACTTCAGGGTGATCTCGAGCTCAGGCTTGGCCTGGGTGCCCTTGATTTCAAAGCTGTCGATGTAGCCTTCGTCCTTCAGCACAGCGGCAATGGCCGCCTTCAGCTTCGAGGAGGGCATGTTCACCGTAACTTTGTCCACTTGCTGCGCATTGCGAATGCGGGTCAGCATATCGGCGATGGGATCGCTCATGCTCATATTGTTTCTCCTACCAGCTGGCCTTGGTGATGCCGGGGATTTCACCCTTCATCGCCATTTCACGCAGTTTGTGGCGCGTCAGGCCGAACTTGCGGAACACACCGCGCGGACGACCGGTGACCACGCAACGGTTACGTTGACGCGTCGGGTTGGCATTGCGCGGCAGCTGTTGCAGCTTGAGCCGAGCTTGGTAACGATCTTCGTCGGTCTTCGACTGGTCGTCGATGATCGCCTTCAACTCAGCGCGCTTGGCAGCGAACTTGTCAGCCAGCTTGGCGCGCTTGATGTCGCGATTGATGAGGGAAAGTTTAGCCACGTCATCAGCCCCTTAGTTACGGAACGGGAAGCTGAAGGCCGTCAACAGCGCCTTGGCTTCTTCGTCGGTCTTCGCGGAGGTGGTGATGCTGATGTTCAGCCCACGCAGCGCGTCGATCTTGTCGTACTCGATTTCGGGGAAAATGATCTGCTCTTTCACCCCGATGTTGTAGTTGCCACGGCCGTCGAACGCACGACCCGAGATACCGCGGAAGTCGCGCACGCGAGGCAGCGCAACCGCCACCAGGCGATCCAGGAATTCGTACATGCGTTGACCGCGCAGCGTGACCATGCAACCGATCGGGTAGTTTTCGCGGATCTTGAACCCGGCGATAGCCTTCTTGGTCTTGGTCACGACGGGCTTCTGGCCGGCGATCTTGGTCAGGTCGCCAACAGCGTGCTCGATGACTTTCTTGTCCGACACCGCTTCCGACACACCCATGTTCAGGGTGATCTTGGTGATGCGCGGCACTTCCATCGTGCTCTTGTAGCCAAACTGGGCTTGCAGGTCGGCAGCGACCTTGCTCTTGTAGAGATCTTGCAAACGAGACATGTCTATCGCCCCTTACGCCTTGGCGCCGACAACGGCACCATTGGAACGGAACACGCGAACCTTGCGGCCTTCGACCTCTTGCACGCCCACGCGGTCGCCACGGCCGGTGGCCGGGTTGAACAGCGCGACGTTCGAGACGTGAATCGGCATGGTCTTTTCGACAATCCCGCCCGGGTTGTTAGCCATCGGGTTGGCTTTCACGTGCTTCTTGACGACGTTGACGCCTTCGACCAGAACGTGGTCGGCATCGACGCGCGCCAGCACGGTACCGCGACGCTTCTTGTCGCGGCCGGTCAGGACGATGACTTCGTCGCCTTTACGAATATTGTTCATCGTAGGGCTCCTTACAGCACTTCCGGGGCCAACGACACGATCTTCATGAACTTCTCGGTACGCAGTTCACGCGTAACGGGTCCGAAGATGCGGGTGCCGATGGGCTCCAGCTTGGCGTTGAGCAACACGGCGGCATTGCCACCGAAACGAATCAGCGAACCGTCTTTACGGCGCACGCCCTTGGCGGTACGAACCACCACGGCATTGTAAATTTCGCCTTTCTTGACGCGTCCGCGCGGAGCCGCATCTTTGACGCTCACCTTGATGATGTCGCCGATACCGGCATAACGGCGCTTGGAGCCACCGAGCACCTTAATGCACATGACATGACGCGCACCAGTGTTATCGGCCACATCCAGCGTGGTCTGCATTTGGATCATGATTTTTCCTGTTCCAACTTAACTGGAAATACGGTTTTCCCAACAAGGGAACACTGCAATTCCTGCCAGTTTTGGTCCCGTCAGGTCTGCCGCCCTGCTTTAGTGTTGGCATGTCTCGAGCTTTCGCCCTACTCATGCAACTGGTTGGCAACGCAACGACCCTGGGTTGAAATCCTGCGGGTATTCCCCCAACACGTCGGGCTAACCTGCATAGGCGCGGGCCAACTCGATCGACAATCTGGGAAAGCTGATAATTCTAACGTGGTTAATATTTGAGCGCAAGCACTTTGTGTGGATAACCCACAAAAGCGACGCTTTCCCCCGCGAAGGGGACACCGAAGCTATCCGCCCCCCTATTTCTGGCGGTAGTAGCCCTTCTCCCAGGCGTCATGATTGGCCTTCCCGCGACGGATCTCGTCCGTGAACGGGGCGGCCATGAGCACCAGGCGGTTCAGCCATTTTACAGGAGCGCGGCAGGGACGCTCGAAGTCCACGAAAAGCACGGCACGCAGCCCCGAGGTGTCGTTATGGACCTGGTGCGGATATAGGTCGTCGAACACCACCGCCCGGCCTTCGCGCCAGCTGTAGCGCTCGCCCCCGACCTCGATCCAGCATTGGGCGGCGGGCTCCGGCACCACCAGCCCCAGATGCAGGCGCAGGACGCCGTTGTACGGGCCTGTGTGCAGGGGGATGCGCTTGCCAGCCTCCAGGATGGAGAAAAACGCCGTGCGGATGCCCGGGATCCCCTGCAGCGCCTGGGCGGTCTGGGGGCAACGCGCCAGGTTGCGTTCGGAGCGCAGGCCGTAACCCATGAACACGAAAGTCTTCCATTGGTCGTCCGAGGTGATCTGGCCGACGTCAGGGGAAATTTCATGGAAGGCAGGCAGATGCTGGCGCTCGGAGAGCAGATCGGCCAACTCGGCGCGGATGGCGGGCGCTTGGGCCTCGAGCGCGGCGACCCAGGGAAACTGGCCGTTGTCGAAAATGGGACGGTCACCGACCAGCGAGGCCTGGGCGATGCGGTTGCGCAACCAATCTATGAAGCGGAAAAAGACGCGCGAGTAGAAACTGGGCTTGCTGGGCGGACGCGCATCGACAGGTTGCACAATAAGTAGCCGGATAGACAGCCAAAGATGCACCATTTTGTCCATGCCGGCGCAGGCACGCAAGACTTGCGCCGGCATATTGGCTCCAATGCGCCGCCGGGCATTGGCCCTCCCCGCCGCGGACAAGCTGGTTTAGACTGGCGTGGGCGACAGTGATCGCTATCCACTCCTATTTCGCAAGGGAAGACAGGCATGTATGAACAGTTGGCGCTGTATATCGACGGCGAATTCGTCGCCGGAGAGGGCAGGCGCACCCAGGACGTCATCAACCCGGCCACGCTGGAAGTTCTCGGCCAGCTGCCCCACGCCACCGAAGCGGATCTGGATCGCGCGCTAGCCGCCGCCCAGCGCGCCTTCGAGTCGTGGAAGAAATCCTCTCCCATGGACCGCTCGGCCATCCTGCGCAAGGTCGCGACGCTGTCGCGTGAACGCGCCCAGGAAATCGGCCGCAACATGACGCTGGACCAGGGCAAGCCGCTGGCCGAAGCCGTGGGCGAAGTCACCTCCTGCGCCGAGCACGCCGACTGGCACGCCGAGGAATGCCGCCGCATCTACGGCCGCGTGGTCCCGTCGCGCAATCCTGATGTGCGCCAATTCGTGGTGCGCGAGCCCATCGGCGTCTGCGCCGCGTTCACGCCCTGGAACTTCCCGTACAACCAGGCCATCCGCAAGATCGCCGCCGCCCTCGGCGCCGGCTGCACGGTGGTGCTGAAGGGGCCCGAGGATTCGCCCAGCGCGGTGATGGCAATCGCCCGCATGTTCCACGACGCCGGCCTGCCCAAGGGTTGCCTGAACATCGTCTGGGGCGAGCCCGCCAAGATCTCGGACTACCTGATCCGTTCGCCCATCGTGCGCAAGGTGTCGTTCACCGGCTCCGTGCCGGTGGGCAAGCAGTTGGCCGCGCTGGCCGGCGCCCACATGAAGCGCGTCACCATGGAACTGGGCGGCCACTCGCCCGTGCTGGTGTTCGACGACGCCGACATTGACCGCGCCGCCACCATGCTGGCCAAGTTCAAGGTGCGCAACGCGGGCCAGGTCTGCGTATCGCCCACCCGCTTCTACGTCCAGAACGGCGCCTATGAGCAGTTCCTCGCGCGCTTCTCGGAAGTGCTGAAGAACATCAAGGTCGGCGACGGCCTGGAAGCCGGCACCGACATGGGCCCGCTGGCGCACGAACGCCGCGTCCCCGCCATGAGCGCCTTCATCGACGACGCCAAGAAGCATGGCGGCAAGGTCGTGGTCGGCGGCGGCCCGCTGGACCGCAAGGGCTTCTTCTTCGCCCCCACGGTCGTGACCGATGTGCCCGACAACTCCATGCTGATGACCGAAGAGCCCTTCGGCCCGGTTGCGCCGGTGGTCCGCTTCACGGATACCGATGAAGTGCTGCGCCGCGCCAACAGCCTGCCCTTCGGCCTGTCGTCCTACGTGTTCACGAACTCGCTGCAGACGGCCACCAAGGTCTCCAACGGCCTGGAAGCCGGCATGGTCAACATCAACCATTTCGGCAGCGCCCTGGCCGAGACGCCCTTCGGCGGCATCAAGGACAGCGGCATCGGCAGCGAAGGCGGCCTGGAAACGTTCGACGGCTACCTGGTCACGAAGTTCATCACGCACATCTGACCTGGCATTGAAACTAAGCCCCGCAGAAATCCTGCGGGGCTTTTTTTTTTGCCTCTCGCCCGACAACCAGGCGGACCATCCGCGGACAAGAGCCGCTCAGGAACTTGCCCGCAAATCGCGCGGCGTCATGCCGAAGCGGCGCTTGAACAGGCGGCTGAAATGCGAGGGGTGCGAGAAACCCACCTGATAGGCCAGCTCGGCGATGCTGCGGTGGCGATGCTGCGGATTCAGCAACAGTTCGCGGCACTTGTCGAGCCGCTGGTCGAAGATGAAGGACTCCACCGACAGGCCGCCGGCGCGCAGAATACGGTGCAGATAGGCCACCGACAAGCCGCAGCCCTGCGCCACCTGCTGCGGCGACAGCGCCGGATCCGCCAGATGCTGGCGGATGTAGGCCAGCACGCGCTGCCGGTGCGCCAGCGTGACGCTGCTGTCCGACTCCGATGCGTGCCCTTGGCCTGATTGCACCAGGAACAGCACGATCAGGTCGATCAGGCGCTCGCCGAGTTCCGCCGCTTCGACGTCCGACCAGCCGTCCACCCCTTTGAACAGGTGGTCCATATAGCTGGCCAGCAGGGCGCCTCGCGGCGAACCGTCATCGACGCGCAGCTTGTAGAAGGCGCCGACGCGGGAATCGCGCTGCAATAGCGCGCTGCGCGGAAAGGACACGCTCAGGCTGCGGTAGCCCGCCGCGCCCTGCGCCGTGGCCTGGTAGGGCAGGCTCTGGTTCATCAGATAGACGCAACCGGGTTCGACCTGGAACTCCCTGCCCTGCTGCTGCACGGCCAGTGGTCCGGCCAGCGGCAGGCCGAAGGTATAGAACTCCTGGTCCAGACGCGACACATTGCCGACGGTGCGCTCCAGCTTCTGCCCCTGGTAATGGAGGTCGTTGAACTGCAGGCTGCCCCGGCGCACATAGCGCACATGTCCGGCGAAACTGTCTGGCCGGCCGCGATGTACCTCGAACGGACCGAACGCGTGCGACAGCGCCGCGCGCCATTCGTCGCGCCGGTCAGCGCCAGCGCTGGCCGAAATGGCGAATTCCGTATCGGACATGGCTAGGTCTCCTTGGACGCCGGCGCCGCCACCGGGCGCTCGTGATCCTGCGTCTACATATTCTTGACTCACCCTGCTGCGGGGTGTCCGGCGCCTTGAAGGCGCGCTTGGCGCAAGTCTATATTCAGCCCGATAAGCACACAACCTGGACAACCCGGGAGGAGACCCATGGCACCAGCGCCCGCACCGGCCGGCCGCCACGCGCCGGCTTCGCGCTATCTGCGTTGCGCAGGCCGCGAGCTGCACTACACCGAATGGGGCGCCGCGGACGCGCCCCCCGTCATCATGTGGCATGGCCTGGCCCGCACCGGCCGCGACTTCGACGACCTGGCGCAGGCACTGGCGGACGACTACCGCATCATCTGCCCGGACGCGATCGGTCGCGGCCTGTCGCAATGGAGCGCCGACCCGGCTGCCGAGTACCAGCTGGATTTCTATGCAACGCTGGCCCGCGCCCTGGTGGACGGGCTGTCGCTGGCCCGCGTGCGCTGGGTGGGGACGTCCATGGGCGGCGCCACCGGCATGCACGCCGCCGCCACCACCTTGCGCGACCGGATCTCGCACCTGGTCGTCAATGACATCGGCCCCGAACTGCCGCAGGCCGCCATCGACCGCATCGTGGCCTACGTCGGCGCGCCGCCGGCCTTCGATACGGTCACGGAACTGGAAGCCTGGCTGCGCGTCGCCTACAAGCCCTACGGCTGGCAAAGCGACGAGCAATGGCGCCGGATGACTGAAACCTCGGTGCGCCGGCTGCCGGATGGCCGCATCACCCTGCACTACGACCCGGCCATCGTCGGCCAGTTCAATAACCATCCAGCCGACTACAACCGCTGGAGCGGCTATGACTCGCTGCGCATGCCGCTGCTGCTGCTGCGCGGCGCCGATTCGGACCTGCTGCTGCCCGAGGTCGCCGACGCCATGACCCGTCGCGGACCGCGCGCGCAGCGCATCGACTTCCCCGATTGCGGCCACGCCCCTGCCCTGAACGTGGCCCCGCAAATCGACGCCATCCGACTATTCCTTGCCACGCCGGACCATACGGCGGCTGCCCGCCCCCAATAACAGGAGACTCCCATGAAACGCGTCCTGCTCGCCGCGCTCGCCGGCCTCTGCATGAATTCCGCCATAGCGGCCAAAGACTTCGTCGTGGCCCACGTCTACGACAAGACCGGCCCCCTGGAGGCCTATGCCAAGCAAACCCAGAACGGCCTGATGCTAGGGCTGGAATATGCGACGCAAGGCACCATGACGGTCGCCGGCCGCAAGATCCGCGTCATTGAAAAGGACAACCAGGGCAAGCCTGACGTGGCGCGCGCCCAGCTGGCCTCGGCCTATGCGGACGACAACGCCGACATCGCGGTCGGCCCCACCTCGTCCGGCGTCGCGTTGGCCATGCTGCCCATCGCCGAGGAATACGAGAAGATCCTGCTGGTCGAGCCTGCCGTGGCGGATTCGATCACCGGCGACAAGTGGAACAAGTACATCTTCCGCACCGGCCGCAACTCGTCGCAGGACGCCATCGCCAACGCGGTCGCCTTCGACCAGGCCGGCACCTCGATCGCGATGCTGGCGCAGGACTACGCCTTCGGCCGCGACGGCGTGAAGGCGTTCAAGGGTGCCTTGAAGAACGCCAAGATCGTGCACGAGGAATACCTGCCCGCCAACGCCACCGACTTCACCGCCGGCGCGCAGCGCCTGTTCGATGCGCTGAAGGACAAGCCGGGCCGCAAGATCATCTTCATCCTGTGGGCCGGCG
This sequence comes from Achromobacter pestifer, assembly GCF_013267355.1. Lineage (NCBI taxonomy): Bacteria > Pseudomonadati > Pseudomonadota > Betaproteobacteria > Burkholderiales > Alcaligenaceae > Achromobacter > Achromobacter pestifer. Next base: position 2,739,203 of record NZ_CP053985.1, on the reverse strand, counting down.
CGGGCAATCCGTTCAAGATCGCCGATCTGGACCCCAAGCGCTTCGGCATCGAGATCGCCACCGGCGGCAACACGCTGGCCGCCATGACGCCGCTGAAATCGCTGGCGGGCATGGAAGGCGCCACCTATTACTACTACGGCATCCCCAAGAATCCGATCAATGACTGGTTGGTGGCGGAGCACCAGAAGCGCTACGGCCAGCCGCCGGACTTTTTCACCGCGGGCGGCATGGCCTCCGGAATCGCGATCGCCACCGCGCTAGCCAAGACCAACGGCAATTCCGACACCGACACGCTGATCAAGGCCATGGAAGGCATGAGCTTCGATACGCCCAAGGGCAAGATGACCTTCCGCCCCGAGGACCACCAGGCCATGCAGTCCATGTACCACTTCCGCATCAAGAACGATCCGTCGGTGCCTTGGGCCGTGCAGGACCTGGTCAAGGAAATCACGTCGGACCAGATGTCGGTGCCGATCCAGAACAAACGCTGAGCGCACCGTCCATACATGCTGGAAACCCAATCGCTCACGATCCGTTTCGGCGGACACGTGGCTGTCAACGAGGTCAGCTGCAGCTATGCGCCTGGCACCCTGACCGCCATAGTCGGCCCGAACGGCGCGGGCAAGACCACCTACTTCAACCTGATCTCCGGCCAGCTGCGCGCCAGCGCCGGCACGGTGCGCCTGAACGGGCGCGACCTGACCTCGCTGGCCGCGCCCGCGCGCATGCATGCGGGGCTGGGCCGCGCCTTCCAGCTGACGCAGCTGTTCCCGCGCCTGAGCGTGCATGAGAACGTGCGCCTGGCCCTGCAGTCGCGTCAGCAAGGCATGGGCTGGCGCCAGATCCGTTTCTGGCGCACCTGGAGCGACGACCGCGGCCTGATCGAACGCGCCGACGCGCTGCTGGAACGCACCCGCCTGTCCGCGCGCCGCGACCAGTCCGCCGCCGACTTGCCGCACGGCGACCAGCGCAAGCTGGAGATCGCCATGCTGATCGCGCTGGAGCCGCAGGTATTCATGTTCGACGAGCCGACCGCAGGCATGAGCGTGGACGACGTGCCTGTCGTGCTGGAGCTGATCCGCGAGATCAAGAACAATCCGACGAAAACAATCCTGCTGGTGGAGCACAAGATGGACGTGGTGCGCGAACTGGCGGACCGCATTGTGGTGCTGCACAACGGCCAGCTGATGGCCGACGGCGACCCGGCGGCGGTGATCGCCTCGCCCATCGTGCAGCAGGCCTATCTGGGCGTCAGCCCGGCGGAGAAGGCGGCATGACGCAAGCGCTGCTGGAATTGAAGGACGTGCACACGCACATCGGCGCGTACCACATCCTGCACGGCGTGGACCTGGCGGTCGCGCCGGCGGCCGTGACCATGCTGCTGGGCCGCAACGGCGCCGGCAAGACCACCACGCTGCGCACCATCATGGGATTGTGGCGCGCCTCGCAAGGCCAGGTGAACTTCGACGGCGCGCCCATCGGCGGTCCCGGCACGCGCACCTCGCCGCCCGACATGGCGCGCATGGGCATGGCCTACGTGCCCGAGAACATGGGCATCTTCGCCGACCTGTCCGTGCAGGAAAACATCCTGCTGGCGGCACGCCAGGCCAGAAACGCCAGCCAGCTGGACACGGCGCGGCTGGAATGGATCTTCGGTTTCTTTCCGGCGCTGAAGAAGTTCTGGCTGCATCCCGCCGGCAAGCTGTCGGGCGGACAAAAGCAGATGCTGGCCGTGGCGCGCGCCATCATCGAGCCGCGCCGCCTGCTGTTGGTGGACGAGCCCAGCAAGGGCCTGGCGCCGGCCATCATCCAGAACATGATCGACGCCTTCATCGAACTGAAGCAGGCGTCCACCACCATCCTGCTGGTCGAGCAGAACTTCAACTTCGCGCGCCTCGTGGGCGATCACGTCGCCGTGATGGACAACGGCCGCGTCGTCCACGCCGGCGGCATGGCCGAACTGGCCACGGACGACGAACTACAGACGCGCCTGCTGGGCCTGTCGCTGGGAAGCCACCAATGAGCACGCTCGAAATCGATACCCCGCTGCCGCGCGTGCGCGCGGACCTGCGCCCCGTCCTGCTGGTGCTGGCCCTGGCCGCGCTGGCCCTGCCCCTGGTGGGTTCCTTCTCTACCTGGGTCACCCTGACCCTGGCGGGGCTGGCCATGGGCATGATCATCTTCATCGTGGCCTCCGGCATGACCTTGGTGTTCGGCCTGATGGACGTGCTGAACTTCGGCCACGGCCTGTTCATCGCCATCGGCGCATACATGGCCGCGACCGTGCTGGGTTCGATGGCCGACTGGACCCAGTCCGGCAGCCTGTGGATCAACCTGGGCGCGGTGTTGCCGGCCATGATCGTCGGCATGCTGGTCGCAGGCGCCGTGGGCCTGGCGTTCGAACGCGTCATCGTGCGCCCCGTCTATGGCCAGCATCTGAAGCAGATCCTCATCACCATGGGCGGCATGATCATCGGCGAAGAGATCATCAAGATGCTGTGGGGTCCGCAGACGATTTCCCTGCCGCTGCCCGAGGCGCTGCGCGGCGCGTTCCTGCTGGGCGATGCCGCCATCGAGAAATTCCGCATCGTCGCCCTGTTGACGGGTCTGCTGGTGCTGGGCGGCATGCTGTGGCTGCTCAACCGCACCAAGCTGGGGCTCCTGATCCGCGCCGGCGTCGAGGACCGCGAAATGGTGGAAAGCCTGGGCTACCGCATCCGCCATCTGTTCGTGGGCGTGTTCGTCGCCGGCTCCATGCTGGCGGGCCTGGGCGGCGTGCTGTGGGGCATGTACCAGCAATCCGTGGTGCCGCAGCTGGGCGCGCAGGTGAACGTGCTGATCTTCATCGTCATCATGATCGGCGGCCTGGGCTCGACCGTGGGCTGCCTGATCGGCGCCTTGCTGGTTGGGCTGATGGCCAACTACACCGGCTTCCTCTTGCCCAAGGCCGCCCTGTTCTCGAACATCGCGCTGATGGTCGCCATCCTGTTGTGGCGGCCGCAGGGCGTGTATCCGGTCACGAACCGCTAGGAACCGCCGACATGTCCGTACGCCTGCTTTCCGGCGATCCTCCGCGCAGCACGCTGCTGGCCTTGGCGTTGATCGCCATCGTGGCCCTGCTGGCCGCAGCGCCCTTTCTCTTTCCCGGCCCCAAGTCGCTGGCGGTAGCCGCGAAGATCCTGGTTTTCGTGATCCTGGTCGCCAGCTATGACCTGCTGCTGGGATACACCGGCATCGTCAGCTTCGCGCACACCATGTTCTTCGGCATCGGCGCCTACGGCGTGGCGATCGCCAGCATCCGCATGGAACCGGGTTGGACCGCGGTGTTCGTGGGCCTGGGCGGCGGCCTGGTGGTATCGCTCGCGTTCGCCCTGCTGATCGGCTTGGCCAGCCTGCGCGTGCGCGCGATCTTCTACGCCATGATCACGCTGGCCGTCGCCGCGGCGTTCCAGACGCTGGTGTCGCAATTATCCGATCTGACGGGTGGCGAGGACGGCCTGAACTTCAAGGTGCCGCAGATGCTGCGGCCGGCTTTCCGGCCTTTCTCGGAGCCAATCTTCGGCGTCACGGTCGACGGCCGCGTGATCACCTACTACCTGATCGCCGCGGTCTGCGTGGTGCTGTTCCTGCTGTTGCTGCGCATCGTGAATTCGCCGTTCGGCCGCGTGCTGCAGGCCATACGCGAGAACCCGTTCCGCGCCGAAGCGATCGGCTACCGCACGGTGCTGTACCGCAGCCTGTCCAACCTGCTCGCCGCGGCCTTCGCCACGCTGGCGGGCGCCATGTACGCGCTCTGGCTGCGCTACAACGGCCCGGACACCTCACTGTCGTTCGAGATCATGCTCAACATCCTGCTGATGCTGGTGATAGGCGGCATGGGCACCATGTATGGCGCCGTGGTGGGCGCCAGCCTGTTCGTCTTCGCGCAAAGCTATCTGCAGGATGGGCTGCACGTGATCCACGACGTGGTGGCGGGCGTGGCCCCCTTGGCGCTGCTGTTCGAACCGGATCGGTGGCTGCTATGGCTGGGGATCTTGTTCGTGGTGTCGGTGTACTACTTCCCTACCGGGATTGCGGGCCGGCTGCGGGAACTGGCGGCGCGGCGCTGATTCCCGCGCCAGGCGAAAGCAGTTTGGCAATATGCTTACACCTGGCTGCCCTATCGCTGCGGAGTGCTATTTCACACGGCTGCGCACGTCATCCAGGCTGCGCTTCACATCGTCCAGGCGCCGTTGCAGATCTTCGATCTTGCGGCTGCTGGAATCCGAATTGCTGTTGAGCTGCGATACGCTACGCGACAGTTTTTCCAACTCATTCTTCTGGTTGTCGGCGCTGCGAGCTATCTTGTCCAGATCGCTGCGCTGACCATCGCTGCTGCGACTGCCATCGCCTTGCTTGCGCTCCAGCGCGGAGAGCTTCTGCGCCTGCTCCTCAAGCTTGCGGTTGAGCTCCTCGTTCTTGCGTCGCAACTCTGTCAGCGCGTCGGCCTGTTCGCTCAGCCGGCGGGTCAGCTTGTCGACTTCCATGCCGGTGCGTATCCGACCGTCATTGCCGACAACAAGCAGGCTCTCGCCAAAAGGCCGTTCCACGACAAAGTCCTTCAATTGCACGCTGTTGACATCGGCCCGCGCCGCCGGCACGGCCAACACCGCCAACACTGATGCGCAACCGCAAGCGGCCATGAACTTGCCCACAGATCCACCCATGTTTCGTGCTCCAACTGACGAAAACTCGAGAACGCAAAATGCGTGCCCGCGAGAGTTGTAACAGGCACATCGAGAACGAGGAATCCCCCGCGCATAGACAGTTGCTACGCTGCGTTTCGAAAGGAATGGCGGATGGCGCGATCGATCAGCGGGGCGGTTCGCGAAGCGCATCGGCGTTCCGCAGCAATCCATCAACCCGCCGCTGCATATCGTCGACCTGGCGCCGCGCATCTACGGTGCCGTCCGACCGTGAACCCGCCGGCAAAGGCGCCAGTTTGGGCATGGCAGGGACTGGAAGGTCGGCTGAGTTTCGATTCAGCGGAATTCTGCCCGAAGGCGCAGAGCGATCTTTCGGCGCCTGACCCAACAGACGCTCCAGCGCTTGCAACTGCGAACGCTGCTCATCGAGCGTGCGCTCCTGTCTTGCCAGCGCCAATTCGTCCTCATCCTGAGTGCCAAAAATGAGCGCACGGTCGCGTGATTCCGATGGCAGCCCCACGCGCCGATCGGGGCCAGCCGTCAGAACGTCGCGGCCGCGAGTTTCAGGCGCCGCAGCGGCAGGCGCGACAGGCCCCACGGCCGGTTGCGCCCAAGCAGGAAACGCGAGCAGGCCCAGGCAACAGACCGCGGCTCCCATCAACGCGGATCCCGGAAGACCCTGCTCCATGTCTTTTGCCCTTTACCCCGAAGTGCCTGGTTGCAGGCGCCCGTGCGGGCGCGCTGGACGAAAAAAAACGGCAAGGGTTTTATCCCTTGCCGTCTTATATCAGAACGGCGCGCCGTTCCGATGGACTGCTTTACTTAGATGATACGTGCGGCTTCAACCAGACGCACCACACGCCACGACTTCGAGCGCGAGATGGGACGGCCTTCAGCGATTTCAACCGTATCGCCTTCGTTGTACTGGTTCGATTCATCGTGCGCCTTGTACTTCGCGGAACGCATGATGATCTTGCCGAAGATGGGGTGCTTGACGCGGCGCTCAACGAGCACGACGACAGTCTTGTCCATCTTGTTGCTGACGACCTTGCCAACCAGCGTACGCTGGCGCTTGGCCACTTGGGTGTTTTGAGTTTCGCTCATCTTTATTTCCCTGCCTTCTCGGTCAGCAAGGTACGAACGCGCGCGATATCGCGACGCACGTTGCGCAGCTGGCTGGTGTTGGCCAGTTGCTGCGTGGCCTTCTGCATACGCAGACCGAATTGTGCCTTCAGCAGGCTTTCGAGCTCTTTGCCGAGCTCGGCGGCGTCTTTCGAACGGAGTTCGCTAGCTTTCATGTTAGTACTCCTTAAGCACCGATATGACGCGCGACGAACGTGGTCGAAATCGGCAGCTTGGCAGCGGCCAGGCGGAAAGCTTCACGCGCGATCTCTTCGCTCACACCTTCCATTTCGTAGAGCACCTTGCCGGGCTGAATTTCAGCGACCCAGTACTCAGGATTGCCCTTACCGTTACCCATACGGACTTCGGCAGGCTTCTGCGAGATGGGCTTATCCGGGAAAATGCGAATCCAGATACGGCCGCCACGCTTGATGTGACGATTGATGGCGCGACGAGCCGCTTCGATCTGGCGAGCGGTCAGACGGCCACGGCCGGTGGCCTTCAGACCGAATTCGCCAAACGACACGTGGGTGCCACGGGTCGCCAGACCGGTGTTGCGGCCCTTCTGCTCTTTGCGATACTTTCTGCGAGAGGGTTGCAGCATGGTTATTCTCCTTCAGGCGCCGGAGCAGCGTCCGCCTTGCGGGGACCACCACGACCGCGACCACCCGGACGACCGGTGCGAGCACCGTCCGGACGATCACCACGCGGAGCGCGGCGCGGACGACGTTCTTCTTCGCGCGGGGCAGCGGTTTCCGGCGGCAATTCGCCGTTGGCCAGCATGTCGCCCTTGTAGACCCAGACCTTGATGCCGATCACGCCATACGTGGTGTGGGCTTCGGAGGTGCCGTAGTCGATATTGGCCTTGAGGGTGTGCAGCGGCACACGGCCTTCGCGATACCACTCGGTGCGGGCAATTTCGATACCGTTCAGACGGCCCGAGCTCATGATCTTGATGCCTTGGGCACCCAGACGCATGGCGTTCTGCATCGCACGCTTCATGGCGCGACGGAACATGATGCGCTTCTCGAGCTGTTGCGAGATCGAGTCGGCGATCAGTTGAGCATCGGTTTCCGGCTTGCGGATTTCTTCGATGTTGACGTGCACGGGCACGCCCATCAGGCGCTGCAGATCAGCCTTCAGGCTTTCGATGTCTTCGCCGCGCTTGCCGATCACCACGCCCGGACGAGCCGAGTAGACGGTGATGCGGGCATTCTTGGCGGGACGCTCGATGATCACGCGACCGACGGAGGCGCTCTTGAGCTTCTTCTTCAGGTACTCGCGAACGCGAATGTCTTCGGCCAACATCGTGCCGAAGGCCTTGTCGTCGGCGAACCAACGCGAGGACCAATTACGGGTGACCGCGAGACGGAACCCAGTGGGGTGAATTTTCTGACCCATCGTGACTCCTTAAGCTCCGACCTTGACCGTGATGTGGCAGGTCTGCTTCTCGATACGGTTGCCGCGGCCCTTGGCGCGAGCGGAGAAGCGCTTCATCGACTGAGCCTTGTCCACAAAAATCGTGGTGACTTTCAGTTCGTCGATGTCGGCGCCGTCGTTGTGCTCGGCGTTGGCGATGGCGGACTCGACAGCCTTTTTCAGGATGACGGCAGCCTTCTTCGGCGAGAAGGTGAGGATTTCCAGGGCACGACCGACCTTCTGGCCGCGGATCAGGTCCGCAACCAGACGGGTCTTCTGTGCCGAGATGTGAACCCCACGGATAATGGCAGTAGTTTCCATCGCTTACCTCTTCGCCTTCTTGTCCGCGGCGTGACCCTTGAACGTACGGGTCAGCGCGAACTCGCCCAGCTTGTGACCGACCATGTTCTCGTTGATGTAAACGGGAACGTGCTGCTTGCCGTTGTGCACAGCGATCGTCAGACCGATGAACTCGGGCAGGATCGTGGAGCGACGCGACCAGGTCTTGATCGGCTTCTTGTCTTTGCCCGCGACGGCCGTGTCCACCTTTTTGATCAGGTGAGCATCGACAAACGGGCCTTTCTTGATCGAACGTGACATAGTGTTCGCCTCTTACTTGCGCTTGCGCCGTTGGACGATCATATTGTTCGTCCGCTTGTTGCGACGGGTCTTGAAACCCTTCGCCGGAGTGCCCCACGGGCTGACCGGTTCGCGTGCCTCGCCGGTACGGCCTTCGCCGCCACCGTGCGGGTGATCCACCGGGTTCATGGCAACGCCACGAACCGTCGGGCGGATACCGCGCCAACGCATTGCACCGGCCTTGCCGATTTGGCGCAGGCTGTGTTCTTCGTTACCGACTTCACCGATGGTGGCGCGGCATTCGATGTGCACACGGCGGACTTCACCGGAGCGCAGACGCACTTGAGCGTAGATGCCTTCGCGAGCCAGCAGGACGGCGGAAGCGCCGGCCGAGCGGACCATCTGAGCACCCTTGCCAGGCAGCATTTCGACGCAGTGAATCGTCGTACCGACCGGGATGTTGCGGATCGGCAGCGTGTTGCCAGCGCGGATCGGAGCTTCGACGCCCGACAGCAGCGTGGCGCCAACTTCCAGACCGCGCGGAGCGATGATGTAGCGACGTTCGCCGTCGGCGTAGCACAGCAGAGCGATGTGCGCCGTACGGTTGGGGTCATACTCCAGGCGCTCGACCTTTGCCGGAATGCCATCCTTGTCGCGACGGAAGTCGACGACGCGGTAGTGCTGCTTGTGGCCACCGCCACGATGACGGATCGTGATGTGACCGTTGTTGTTACGGCCAGAACCACGGGTCTTCTTTTCCAGCAGCGGCGCGTAGGGCTCACCCTTGTGCAGGTTCGGGCTGACAACCTTCACCATGCCACGGCGGCCAGCCGAAGTCGGCTTAACTTTTACGAGGGCCATTTACTTCACCTCCGCAAAGTCGATTTCCTGGCCGTCCTTGAGCGACACGTAAGCCTTGCGCTCATTGCGACGACGGCCAACGAATCGGCCAAAGCGCTTGACTTTGCCCTTACGGTTGAGGACCTGCACGGACTCGACCTGCACCTTGAAGAGCAGTTCGACGGCAGCCTTGATTTCCGGCTTGGTAGCGTCAGCCACGACACGGAAAGCGACTTGCTGATTCTTCTCAGCAACGAAGGTGGCCTTTTCGGTCACGATCGGAGCAAGAATGACTTGCATCAAGCGTTCAGCGTTCATCCCAGCATCTCCTCGAGTTGAGCGATGGCCGGCTTGGTGATCAGCACTTTCTTGTAGTGGACCAGCGACAACGGATCGGCATAACGGGGCTCGACAACAGCAACGTGCGGCAGGTTGCGGGTGGCGAGGTAAACATTTTCATCAACGCTGTCGGTGATGATCAGGACCGAGTCCAGGCCCAGGCTCTTCAGCTTGGCAGCTGCGTCCTTGGTCTTGGGCGATGCCAGATCAAACGATTCGACAACAGCGATGCGGTCTTCGCGAGCGAGCTGCGACAGGATCGAGCGGATCCCGGCGCGGTACATCTTCTTGTTGACCTTCTGGCTGAAGTTCTCTTCGGGCGAGTTCGGGAAAATCCGACCACCGCCACGCCACAGCGGCGACGAAGTCATACCGGCGCGTGCGCGGCCGGTACCCTTCTGGCGCCAGGGCTTCTTGGTCGAGTGCTTGACTTCAGTGCGATCCTTCTGAGCGCGGTTGCCGGAGCGGGCATTGGCTTGGAAAGCCACCACGATCTGATGAATCAGCGCTTCGTTGAAGTCACGGCCGAAGATCGTGTCGGGCGCGCTGAACGTAGCAGCGGCCTGACCTTGGTCGTTCAGGAGCTTGAGATCCATTTACTTACGCTCCCTTCTTGGCCGGGGCCTTGATGGCCGGGCGCACGACGATGTCGGCGCCAGCGTGGCCGGGGACAGCGCCCTTGACCAGCAGCAGGCCGCGCTCAACGTCAACGCGAACGACGTCGAGGTTTTGAACGGTGCGGGTGACATCACCCAGGTGACCAGCCATCTTCTTACCCGGGAACACGCGGCCCGGATCTTGAGCTTGGCCAATCGAGCCGGGAACGCGGTGCGAACGGGAGTTACCGTGCGAAGCGCGCTGCGAACCGAAGTGGTGACGCTTGATGGTACCGGCGAAGCCTTTACCAATGGTCGTGCCCGTCACGTCGACCTGTTGGCCGGCTTCGAACACGGATTCCACGGAGATCACAGCACCAGCCGCAAATTCAGCGGCGCGAGCGGGATCAAGGCGGAATTCTTTGAGGATGCTACCGGCTTCAACGCCGGCCTTTGCGTAGTGGCCCGTTTGCGGCTGAGCCACACGCGAGGCACGACGAGTGCCATAAGCCACTTGGATCGCGGCGTAGCCGTCGGCTTCCAGCGACTTAACTTGGGTCACACGGTTGTTCGACACGTCCAACACGGTTACCGGGATGGATTCACCTTCCTCGGTAAAAATGCGGGTCATGCCGACCTTGCGACCCACCAGCCCCAGCCGATGAGCGGCGGGCGTGGGTGTCGAATTCGACATCGTTTTCTCCATTCCCGACTGCGATTGGTCGGGGCTAATCGGGCAAAAGGTAACGGCCTTTGCCCTACGACTATGTTCAACCTGGTTCAAATTCCGGCGGAGTCCGCCTTTCTTTTCCCCATAGTTGCTCTTGCCACAAAATGGCAAGCTTCGCATATTAGCATGTTTTTTTCAGTCGGCACAAGCACTTAGCGTGCTTCGGCGGCACTGCGCAGGGCCATTTCGCCACAGTTGGCGGGTGTGGCCAGCGGCGGCGTGGTCTAGCGCACCTGGTTGCGGCAGTGAGCACACGCTAACCAAACGTTGGACGGGGCTGAACGCCCTGCCCGACTCCGGACAGGCGCCGCGCGAAGCGCGCCCAAAAACAAAATGGCCGCACTCACAAGGAATGCGGCCATTTTTTTCGTGCCTGCCGGCGAAGGTAGCAGGCCCGATACGCTTTACTGCAGCGCGATTTCGACGTCGACGCCAGCCGGCAGGTCCAGACGCATCAGGGCGTCAACGGTCTTGTCGGTGGGATCAACGATGTCCATCAGGCGCTGGTGCGTGCGGATTTCGAACTGGTCACGCGACGTCTTGTTGACGTGCGGCGAACGCAGGACGTCGTAGCGACGGATACGCGTGGGCAGCGGCACCGGGCCGCGGACAACGGCGCCGGTACGCTTGGCGGTATCGACGATTTCAGCGGCCGACTGATCGATCAGCTTGTAATCGAAGGCTTTCAAGCGGATACGGATCTTTTGGTTTTTCATGGCGTTTCCTAAAGAACGAGAGGCGAAGGCGACGAGGCCGCCCTCGCTGATTGTTTGCTACTTAAGTGATCCGGATTACTTCAGGATCTTGGCGACGACGCCGGCGCCGACGGTACGACCGCCTTCACGGATGGCGAAACGCAGGCCTTCTTCCATGGCGATGGGGGCCAACAGCTTGACCGTCATCCCCACGTTGTCGCCCGGCAGAACCATTTCCTTGTCGGCCGGCAGTTCGATCGTGCCCGTCACGTCCGTCGTGCGGAAGTAGAACTGGGGACGATAGCCCTGGAAGAACGGAGTGTGACGGCCGCCTTCTTCCTTGGACAGAATGTACACCTCGGACGTGAAGTCCGTGTGCGGGGTGATCGAGCCCGGCTTGGCCAGAACTTGGCCGCGCTGGACGTCTTCACGCTTGGTGCCGCGCAACAGGATGCCCACGTTGTCGCCCGCTTGACCTTGGTCCAGCAGCTTGCGGAACATTTCCACGCCGGTGCAAGTCGTCTTGACCGTCGGAACGATACCGACGATTTCGATTTCTTCGCCGACCTTGACGATGCCGCGTTCGATACGGCCGGTCACCACGGTGCCGCGACCCGAGATCGAGAACACGTCTTCAACCGGCATCAGGAACGCGCCGTCAACGGCACGCTCAGGCGTCGGGATGTACGAGTCCAGCGCGTCAGCCAGATTCATAATGGCTTGTTCGCCCAGTTCGCCCTTGTCGCCTTCCAGCGCCAGCTTGGCCGAACCCTTGATGATCGGGGTGTCGTCGCCGGGGAAGTCATACTTCGACAGCAGTTCGCGAACTTCCATTTCCACCAGCTCGAGCAGCTCGGCGTCGTCAACCATGTCAGCCTTGTTCAGGAAGACGATGATGTACGGCACGCCAACCTGGCGCGACAGCAGGATGTGTTCACGCGTCTGCGGCATCGGGCCGTCAGCGGCCGACACGACCAGGATCGCGCCGTCCATTTGAGCGGCGCCCGTGATCATGTTCTTCACATAGTCAGCGTGGCCCGGGCAGTCAACGTGCGCGTAGTGGCGCGCGGCCGTTTCGTACTCGACGTGAGCCGTGTTGATCGTGATGCCGCGAGCCTTTTCTTCAGGAGTCGCATCGATCTGGTCGTAGCCCTTGGCTTCGCCACCGAACTTGTTCGACAGAACGGTCGTGATAGCGGCCGTCAACGTCGTTTTGCCGTGGTCAACGTGACCAATCGTACCCACGTTCACGTGCGGCTTGGTACGCTCAAACTTGCCTTTTGCCATGATCTCTATCCTTTGACTTTCAAGGAAACTTGGATTTCTGCCGGGTCCGCCCGGATGGGCGGCCCCGGCAAGGGTTATTTACTTGGCCCGAGCGGCGATGACTTCGTCAGCGACGTTCTTGGGGGCCTCGGAGTAATGCTTGAATTCCATCGTGTACGTGGCACGGCCTTGCGTCAACGAACGCAGGTTCGTGGCGTAACCGAACATCTCGGCCAGCGGAACTTCGGCCTTGATGGTCTTGCCGCCGCCAACCATGTCGTCCATGCCCTGAACCATGCCGCGACGCGAGGACAGATCGCCCATCACGGTACCAGCGTAGTCTTCAGGCGTTTCGACTTCAACGGCCATCATCGGTTCCAGCAGCACGGGGCTGGCCTTGCGCAGACCTTCCTTGAATGCCATGGAGCCGGCCATCTTGAACGCGTTTTCGTTCGAGTCCACGTCGTGGTACGAACCGAAGAACAGCGTGACCTTGACGTCGACGATCGGGTAGCCAGCCAACACGCCCGAAGGCAGCGTTTCCTGGATGCCCTTGTCCACCGCGGGAATGTACTCGCGAGGAACCACGCCGCCCTTGATGGCGTCCACGAATTCGTAGCCACCGCCAGGAGCCAACGGCTCGACCTTCAGCACCACGTGGCCGTACTGGCCGCGGCCGCCCGACTGCTTGACGAACTTGCCTTCCACTTCGTCGCAGGTCTTGCGGATGGTTTCACGGTAGGCCACTTGCGGCTTGCCGACGTTGGCTTCAACGCCGAACTCGCGCTTCATGCGGTCGACCAGAATTTCCAGGTGCAGCTCGCCCATGCCGGAAATGATGGTTTGGCCGGATTCTTCGTCGCTGCGCACGCGGAACGACGGATCTTCCTGAGCCAGACGCGACAGCGCCAGACCCATCTTTTCCTGGTCAGCCTTCGACTTGGGTTCCACGGCCTGCGAAATCACGGGCTCCGGGAAAATCATGCGTTCGAGCAGGATGTGGGAGTCGATGTCGCACAGCGTTTCGCCGGTGGTCACGTCTTTCAGACCCACCACGGCGGCGATGTCGCCTGCCAACACTTCCTTGATTTCTTCGCGGTTGTTCGCGTGCATCTGCAGAATGCGGCCGATACGTTCCTTCTTGCCCTTGATGGGGTTGTAGACCGTATCGCCCGACTTCAGGACGCCCGAGTAAACGCGCACGAAGGTCAATTGACCCACGAACGGATCGCTCATCAGCTTGAATGCCAGAGCCGAGAACTTCTCGTTGTCATCAGCCGAACGCTTGACGGGATTACCGTCGTCGTCCATGCCGTCAACCGGGGGAATGTCCACGGGCGAAGGCAGGTAGTCGATGACCGCGTCCAGCATGCGCTGCACGCCCTTGTTCTTGAAGGCGGTGCCGCACAGCATCGGCTGGATTTCGCCAGCGATGGTGCGTTGGCGGATGGCCAGGTTGATTTCTTCTTCGTCGAGCGAACCCGTTTCCAGGTACTTGTTCATCAGCTCTTCGGACGATTCAGCAGCGGCCTCAACCAGCTTTTCGCGCCATTCGTTCGCCAGGCCTTCCAGCTCGGCCGGAACGTCTGCGTAGTCGAACTTGATGCCTTGGCTGGCTTCGTCCCAAATGATCGCCTTCATCTTGACCAGGTCGACCACGCCTTGGAACGTGTCTTCGGCACCGATCGGGATCACGATCGGCACGGGATTGGCGCGCAGGCGGTTCTTCAGCTGGTCATAGACCTTGAAGAAGTTGGCGCCGGTGCGGTCCATCTTGTTGACGAAGGCCAGACGCGGCACGCCGTACTTGTTGGCTTGGCGCCACACGGTTTCGGACTGGGGCTGAACACCGCCCACCGCGCAGTAGACCATGCAAGCACCGTCCAGGACGCGCATGGAACGTTCCACCTCAATGGTGAAGTCCACGTGTCCCGGGGTGTCGATGATGTTGATGCGGTGTTCGGGATAGTTCTTCGCCATGCCACGCCAAAACGCCGTCGTAGCTGCCGACGTAATGGTGATGCCACGCTCTTGTTCTTGTTCCATCCAGTCCATGGTGGCTGCGCCATCATGCACTTCGCCAATCTTGTGATTGACGCCGGTATAGAACAGGATACGTTCGGTCGTGGTGGTTTTCCCTGCATCGATGTGCGCAGAGATACCAATGTTGCGATAGCGCTCGATCGGGGTTTTGCGGGCCATGGTGGGTAGTCCTTAAATTACCAGCGGAAATGGCTGAAGGCCTTGTTGGCCTCTGCCATCTTGTGCGTGTCTTCGCGCTTCTTCATCGCGGCGCCACGACCTTCGGAGGCGTCGATCAGTTCGCCAGCAAGACGCAGATCCATCGACTTCTCGCCACGCTTCTTGGCGGCTTCACGGAGCCAACGCATAGCCAGGGCCAGGCGGCGCACGGGGCGCACTTCAACCGGCACTTGGTAGTTGGCACCGCCAACGCGGCGGCTCTTCACTTCGACGATCGGCTTGATGTTGTTGATCGCCAGGCTGAAAACTTCGATCGGCTCTTTGCCGGTCTTGGTTTGCACTTGCTCGAGGGCGCCGTAAACGATGCGCTCGGCGACGGCCTTCTTGCCGTCCAGCATGACGACGTTCATGAACTTGGCGAGTTCGACGCTGCCGAACTTGGGATCGGGCAGAATCTCGCGCTTGGGTACTTCGCGACGACGGGGCATTGTTGCTTCCTTGTGTCTGTTCAGTTGAACCGTGTTTCATTACACGGCCATGGCCGTCCATGGAGACGACCCCTTACGTGCCGCGCACCTTCCCATCATCTGGATGGCGCGGTCGCACTTCCCTAGTGACGGACTTCCGCCACGCGGGGGTACTGCTGACTCGTTATTAAGCCTTCTTCGGGCGCTTGGCGCCGTACTTCGAGCGGGCTTGCTTACGATCCTTGACGCCTTGCAGGTCGAGGGAACCGCGCACGATGTGATAACGCACACCGGGCAAGTCCTTCACACGACCGCCACGCACCAGAACCACCGAGTGCTCTTGCAGGTTGTGGCCTTCACCGCCGATGTACGAAATGACTTCGTAACCGTTGGTCAGACGCACTTTGGCAACCTTGCGCAGAGCGGAGTTCGGCTTCTTGGGGGTGGTGGTGTACACGCGAGTGCACACGCCGCGGCGTTGCGGGCAGTTTTCGAGCGCGGGGCTCTTGCTTTTGATGATGCTGACTTCGCGCGGCTTGCGCACGAGTTGGCTAATGGTAGGCATGACCTTTGAAATCCCTTTTACGTACCACTGGTAAGTACTTACGTACTCGTCTCCTCAAGCAGTGAACTTTCGGAGAAGGCAGTTCGCGCAAAACCGCCTCAAACGTTCGTATACGTAAAAGAGCGGGCTTGCCAACAAACTATGACAAAACGCACAAAGCTGGATGCCGTGGGGCGACGGCGCCGGAAAGACCCGACACCGCGAAGCCGTATGGCTTGAAACGAAAGGCTCGTGACGCACCCCGTTTCCAGACACCGTACTCCTGAACCCTACCGCGGCCAGTTTTTGCGCGCGAAATAAAGCAGTAAGCCCTTTAGCATAACTGAGATAAAGGCTTGCTGTCAAAGAAAATTGTAAGCTGATCGACGTGCGCGTTGCCTGAAAAAGCGCGCCAGTTAGGCGGCGCTCACAGAAATTAGGGCCGCATAAGCCGAAAATCGGGGCCGCTGCTCGCGGCAATCGGCGGGACAACGACACACAAACTTGCGGCCGGATGCGCCGCCGCTGCGGCTACCCGCTGCTGTGGTAGCCAGTGTACCCGTCCGCGCTACTGGTCGGCGAACAGGTAGCCGCTGCCGTAGACCGTGCGGATCGGCAACATCACCCCGGCCAGCTCAGCCTTGCGCCGCAGCCGGCTGACGATCACATCGATGCTGCGGGAGCCGCTGGCGCGCACGCCGCCCCCTTCGACCTGCAACTCATCGCCCAGTTCGGTCCGGCCCACGGCCTTGCCTGCCACTTCCAGCAGCGAACGCACGATCAGGCGCTCATTGGCGGACAGCGAAATGGTCGCTCCCGTAGGCGCCGCCAGGGTCCAGCCCTGGTCGCGCAGCTCCCACTGACCGTTCTGGGCCGCATCGACGAGGGACGCATCCTGCCCGGCGGGCAGGCGGCGCGCCAGGGACAACAGGATGCAGGCCAGCTCGCGCGGATCCTGCGGATCCGGCAGACAGGCGTCAGCGCCGCTTTGCAGGCAGCGCAGGCGGCTATCCACCGACATGCCGCGCCCCGTAACCACGATGCCCATCGACGACGAGCCGTGCAGGCGCGCCACCAGGGCATAGCCGATTTCACCCAAGGTCCCGACATCCAGGACCACGACGTCATAGCCGCCGCCGTTGAGCAATCCAAACAATTCGAGAGACGTCGAGCAACCGCGTGCAGAGATACCAGCTTGCAGCAATGCGGACACGGCGACGCCGCGCGCGGCTTCATCCGGTGACATCATAAGTATGCGCAATTGATTCATATCTGTTCCATCCGACCAACAACCTCGACCGGCTCCGCCCCCCGCCCTACTGCGGAGGGGGAGAACGATTGAGACAGTGTGGCGCGTTGTTACGCAACAACTCCAGTCAAGATTCGTCAACTTTGCAATGTTTGACAGTTCTTGCCATAACGTAGCCAGCCGGGGCCCCTCCCGAGTTATCATTCGTTTACACCTATATATTCCTTTCTCATCTTGCAGTAGGGCGCCATAGCGCGCGCTTGCGTAGCAAACCTTCGCGAGAACACGTCTGATGAAAATCGCGTCGCTGGAAGACGACCTGGATCAAGCACGGCGCATCCAGCAAGTTCTGACCACTGCCGGATACGTCTGCAGCAGCTATCAGCAAAGCCGGGATCTGCTGGCCGCGCTGCGCACTGAGCATTTCGACCTGGTGCTGCTGGACTGGCATCTGCCCGACATCGATGGTGACGATGTGGTGCGGTGGCTGCGCGCCAATATCGGTCCGCGTATCCCCGTCATCTTCCTGACCAACCGTTCCAGCGAGGACGATCTGGTCGAAGGCCTGCGCGCCGGCGCGGACGACTACATCGTCAAGCCCCTGCGCCCCCTGGAGCTGCTGGCGCGGGTGGCGGCGTTGCTGCGCCGCAGCCAGATCGCCGAACCCGCGGACGATGCCTTCGATGTGGCGCGCTATCGCATCGAACCCGCCGGCCGCACCATCACCCTGGATTCCGCCGTGGTGCCGCTCGCCCCCAAGGAATTCGAACTCGCGCTGCTGTTTTTCCGCAATGTCGGCCGCCTGATGTCGCGCGACGTGCTGGCCGAATGCGTATGGAACCGGGAAATTCCCGCCACCTCGCGCACCCTGGATACCCATTTGTCGAACATCCGGCAAAAGCTCCAGTTGCGCCCCGAGCACGGCGTGCGTCTCACGTCCTCGTATGCACTGGGCTACCGGCTGGAGCTCATCAGCTCGCCGGAAGACATTGCATCCCATCCGCAGTAAGCGCCTGCGCGCATCCCTGGAGAACCGATAGTCATGAGCCGCTGCCGCGCGCTTTCTTTGCTTGCCCTGATTTCCTGCCTGGCGCTGATGGCGCCGGCGCGCAGCCAGCCTGCCGGCGCACTTGGGGACGACTTCATCTACCGCGTGCGCCAAGGCGATACGCTGATCGACCTGGCGACCCGCTATACGCACAAGCAGGCCAACTGGAGCCAGCTGCAAACCCTGAACAAGGTCGTCACGCCGGAGACGCTGCCCATCGGGCTGGAGTTGCGCATCCCCCTGTCCATGATTCCCGTGCGGCCCGCCGACGCCCGCGTCGTGCACGTCAGCGGTCAGGCGAATGTGGATGGCAAGGCCCTGCGGGCCGGCGATACCGTGGCTGAAGGCAGCACGGTCGGCACCGCCGCCAATGGCTTCGTCACACTGGAACTGGCCGACGGCTCCAAGCTGACGCTGCCGGCCGGCGGCTCGGTCCAATTGACGCGCCTGCGCCAGTTCGAAGGCACGGCGCTGACGGATTCCGTGGTCCAGGTGCAAAGCGGCGGCGTGGAATCGTCCGTCGCGCCCGGCGGCCAGGGCGTGGGCCGTTTCGAGATCCGCACGCCGGTCGCGGTCACCGGCGTGCGCGGCACGCGCTTCCGCGTGCAAAGCGGCGCGCAAGGCGTGCACAGCGAAGTGCTGGAAGGCAGCGTACGGCTGCAGCCCCACGCCCCCGGATCGGCCCCGGCCAAACCGGTGGCGGTGGCCACGGGCTACGGCGCGGCCGTGGGCTCGGACGGGGTGGTGTCGGGCATGCGCGCGCTGCTGGATGCGCCGCAACTGGGCACGCCCACGCGCGCGGGCGGCGGCGCCTGGACCGCCGACGTCTCGCCGGTACCCGGCGCGCAAAGCTATCTGGTACGCGTCTCGCGCGATGCCGAAGGCGCGCTGCCGGTATCGTCGACGAGCTTCCCCGGCAACGACATCCGCTTCACGGCGCCCGGCCCCGGCACCTATTACGTGTCCGTGCGCGCGGTCGACGATCTGGGCCTGAACGGGCGCGACGCCATCGCCACCTTCGAAGGCGCGAACATGCTCCTGACCTCCGACGGCTCCGGCGTCGCCAGCGGCACGGGCGGCCTGATCACGCTGACCGACTACTAGAGCCCGCCCCATGGCCGACGCCGCCGATCCGCAGGACCGGACCTCGCGCTCAGGGCTGTGGCTGACGGTGGTTTTGGCGGTGCTAGCCGCTGTCCTGGGTTCGTTCAACGGTCTGGGACGCTTCGACCAGATCCTCTATGACCGCGCCTTGTCGGTGACGGGGCGAGCCGCCGATCCCGATATCCTGATCGTCGCGATCGACGACGACAGCATCAAGGCGCTGGGCCACTGGCCCTGGCGGCGCGCCGTCCACGCAGCGCTGCTGGACCGCCTGCAGGGGGCCCGCGCCGTGGCGCTGGACCTGATCTTCGCCGAACCGGACATGGCCAATCCGAACGACGACCGCATCCTGGCCGACAGCATCCGGCGCCATGGCCGCACGGTCCTGCCAGTCGTGCTGGACCGGCTCGACCGCCCTTCCACCGTCAACGAGCCCATCCCCGGCGTAGCGCAGGCCGCCGCCGCGAAGGGCTTCATCAACGCGCGCATCGACCCGGATGGCGTGGTCCGCGCAGCCACCCTGACCGCGCAACTGGGCGACCGCCGCTGGAACCATCTGGCCATGGCCATGCTGGACGTCGGCGGCGAAGCGGAATCGGCGCAAAAGCTGTTCAAGCGCGCCGCGCCCGATGGCAGCATCCTGATCCCCTACTCCGGCCCCACCGCGCATACGCGCACCGTTTCCTACCTGTCCGTGCTGCGCGGCGATCTGTCGCCGGAAGAGCTACGCGGCAAGTACGTGCTGGTCGGCGCCTGGGCCACCGGCCTGGGCGACGCTTACCCTACGCCGGTATCGCACGATGCCAGCGGCATGTCGGGGGTGGAGATCATCGCCAACCTGCTGCACGCGGCGCGCGACGATATCGCCTACCAGTTGCCGCCCGCCTGGTGCAACGCGCTGTTCGCGGCGCTGCCCGTGCTGCTGGCTTGCCTGGCCCTGTGGCGGCTGTCTCCCAAGCAGGCCCTGCTGGTCAGCCTGGCGCTGTTCGCGCTCATCCTGCTGGCAGCGCTGCTGCTGCTGGCCTATGCCTATATGTGGTTCGCGCCGGCCGCGGCGCTGCTGGGCGTGGCGCTGTGCTATCCGCTCTGGAGCTGGCGCAGCCAGGAAGCCGCGCTGCGCTACATGGACAACGAATTGCGCCGCCTGCAACGCGAGTACCCGCCGGTGCTGAACGAGGCCGGCGCCCAGGGCACGGGTCCCAGCGCGTCGCTGGAGAGCCGCGTCGGGGAACTGCGCCGTGCGCTGGCCCGCGTGCGCAACCTGCGCCGCTTCCTCGCCGACGGCTTGGACGGCATGCCGGACGCCACGCTGGTTTTCGATCAGGACGGCCGCATGCAATTCCGCAACCAGGCGGCGGTCATGTATTTTCAGCGGCTGGGCATGCGCCCTCCCCGCGTCGGCCGCCCGGCCACCCACCTGCTCGAGAAGACCATCTCCGATCCCGCCGCGCGCCAGCGCGTCGCCGAGGCGCTCAGCGGCCAGGGCGCGGTCGCCGCGTCATCGCCCTGGAGCGCCGACCTGGAAGTACGCGACCATGCGGGACGCGACCTGATCCTGAAATGCGCGCCCATCCATACCGCCGAAGGCAGCTTCGCCGGCACCGTCGCCACGCTGACGGACATCTCGCGCATCCGCCAGGCGGAACGCCAGCGCGAGGAAACGATGCGCTTCATCTCGCACGACATGCGCGCGCCCCAAAGCTCCATCCTCGCGCTGGTCGAAATGAAGCAGGAAGGCGGCTTGCACGAAGAGCAGAGCGAAACCCTGGGCCGCATTGCCGCGCTGGCCAACCGCACGCTGCGCCTGGTCGACGACTTC
Organism: Achromobacter pestifer; assembly: GCF_013267355.1. Taxonomy (NCBI): domain Bacteria; kingdom Pseudomonadati; phylum Pseudomonadota; class Betaproteobacteria; order Burkholderiales; family Alcaligenaceae; genus Achromobacter; species Achromobacter pestifer. The sequence goes on along the minus strand of NZ_CP053985.1, from coordinate 2,718,499 downwards.
GTGCATCTGACGCGCGCCGAGTCGATGACGATCAGCGCGGTGGAACTGGATCTGGGCAGCCTGTTGCAAGACGCCGTGGACGAATTCTGGGCCTCGGCGCAGAAGCGCGGCATCGAGCTCGCCCTTGCGCTGCCGCTGCCCGCCGCCTATGTCCGCGGCGATCAGACCTTGCTCATGCGCACGCTGTGCAACCTGATCGACAACGCGATCAAGTACAGCCCGGCGCACACCCGGATCGAATGCGGCATCGACGAGGAACCCGGCTTCTGGCGCGTCAACATCCGCGATCAGGGCCAAGGCATTGCGGCACAGGATCTGGCGCGCCTGTTCGAACCGTTCTCCCGCGTGGGCGTCGAGACCCGCGGCGACGTCGGCGGGGCAGGCCTGGGTCTGGCGTTCGTGCGCACCGTGGCCGAACGCCACGGCGGATCGGTCGAGGTCAGCAGCGAGCTGGGCGCAGGTTCGGTGTTCACGCTGCGCCTGCCGATGGCGCCGGAAGAAATGCCCGCGGCATAGCCGCGGCGCTCCGCTATTGGAAGACGTGTGAGATCACGGCGGGCTTGCCCGCCTTGACCTCCAGCGTCATGCGGTACGGCTGCAAGTCGGCATTGCGCAGCACCACCTGGTACTTGCCGGGAATCAGCCGCAGTTCCTTGACCGGAGGGCTGATGCCGCGAGCCACGCCGTTGATCCAGACCTCGCCCCACGGACGGATGTCCAGCCGCACCACCATGGGAACCGGCTTGGGCTTGGGGGCCTCTTCGGCCACCTCGGCAGGCGCCTCGGCCGGCGCGGCTGCAGGCGGTGTTGCCGCAGTTGTCGGCGCCTCGGCGGGCGCCGCCGGCTGAGCCGGGGTGTCGCCGGGAGCAGGCGCGCTTCCAGGGGCCAGAGTCTGGGGCGCGGCTTCCTGCGAGGTTCGAACCTCGGGCGGCGATGGCGGCGCCACGGATGCGGCGCCGGGCGCCGGCGGCGGCGGCAAGGGATGCACGGCCGGCAGGTTCGGCTGAACCAACTCGGACCGGGTGATCAGCGCGTTGGGCGCGCCCATTCCCGACTCGAACCAGGCGTACACGCCCGCGCCGATCAACGCAGCGATGAGCAGCAGCACCAGCAGCGGATGGCGCCCGCGCGCGGGTTGGTGCGCTACGGCAGCTGCCGCTGGCGCCGCGCGGGACATTGGCGCCGCAGCCACCGGATCCGGCGCCGTCTCGACTTGCGCATCTATGCCCAGCATGCCAGCCAGATCGGCCAGCGTCTGCGGCCGGTCGGCAGGCGCCATGACCAGGCCGGCATCGATCACGGACAGGAAGTCCTGGCTGTACTTTGGCAGTCCCAGGGAGGCGAGCGGCTCGTAGGTATCCTCCGCGCGGCGCTCGGGCGCCGGCGCGGGCTTGTCGCCGATGACCAAGGCATGCATCACCGCGCACAGGGCGTAGATGTCGCTCCAGGGGCCGCGCGGCCATTCCACCGAATCCGTGTATAGCTCGAACGGCGCAAAACCGGGGGTCGGGGTGCGCGTGGCGCGGCGCGAACGCGCCACCACCAGTTCGGGCACCAGATGAGCCCGGGCGCCTTCGTCCATGCCCACCGTCTCCAGCGAAATATCGCCGCAGATTTCACCTTGGGCATGCAGCGCCATCAAGGACGGCAGCAGATCGGACAGAAGCCGTTTGATGCGGGTTTCCGGCACGCCCCCCGCCGTGCTGGCGGCGATGGCGCTCAACGGACGCAGTGCAAGCGGCGCGGCGCCGGAAAAGGGGCCACGCGGCGTCAAGAGGCCGGCGGAAGTAGACATCATCGGAACTGGCGCTGTCGCTCGACAGCTGAATTAACTGTGGAATAAGGCGAATATTATCCAATCCGCACCGCAAGGACATTGCGGAAAATGTCCGAGCGCATCAGGCTGTGGCACGATAGCGTACCGCTAAACCTCTCTACACCTTTGGAAGCCATGAAAATTCGCGTTCTGAGTAGTCTGCTCGGCTTATCGGCCCTGCTGGCGGGTTGCGCCGGCGTCTCGTCCCAAAAGCCGGAGGCGCCTGCCACCGCGGAAGCCCTGGATCAGCTGCAACAGGTACGCGACAAGTACAGCGCCGGCCGCTACGGAGAAGTCATCCGCGGCGTCGCCACCTCCGACGCCCTGGCCACTTCCACCAAGACCGTACGCATCGAGGCCTACAAGCTGCAGGCGTTCAGCTACTGTGTGAGCAAGTATCCGCGGCTGTGCGAAGACAGCTTCGCCCGCATCCTGGCCCTGGACCCCGCTTTCGAGCTGGCGCCCAACGAAGCCGGCCATCCCGTCTGGGGGCCCGTCTTCCGGCACGCCCGGGCGCAGGTCGCGCAGTAAGCGCCCTTTCCCCAAGGCAAAAAAAGGCCGCTGATTCGCATCAGCGGCCTTTTTGATTCCGGGCATGCCGCGCCGGACTGCGCGCGGCATCCCTGCCGGGTGTTTCCGCTTATTCGGCGGAATCCTCGGCGCCGAGGTCGGAAGCCGGCGTTTCCGCATCCGAGCCCACCGTGACCGGCGAGTCTTCGAACGGGTTGGCCAGCTGGCGGGCGGCTTCGCGTTCCGCGGCCTCCAGCTCTTCCTTGTCGCGGCGTGCATGGTGGTAAGCCAGGCCGGTACCGGCCGGGATCAGGCGGCCGACGATGACGTTTTCCTTCAGACCACGCAGATCGTCGCGCTTGCCCATGATGGCGGCTTCGGTCAGGACACGCGTGGTTTCCTGGAACGATGCGGCCGAGATGAACGAGTCGGTCGACAGCGAGGCCTTCGTGATACCCAGCAGCACGTTGTCGTAGCTCGCCGGGAGACGATCTTCGGCTTGCATGCGGTCGTTCGCGTTCAACAGCTCGGAGCGCTCGACCTGCTCGCCCGGGATGAACTCGGTATCGCCCGCGTCAACGATGTTCACACGGCGCAGCATCTGACGAACAATCACTTCGATGTGCTTGTCGTTGATCTTCACGCCCTGCAGACGGTACACGTCCTGCACTTCGTCGACGATGTAGGTCGCCAGCTTCTCGATGCCTTGCAGGCGCAGGATGTCGTGGGGATCGGCCGGGCCGTCCACGATCATTTCGCCCTTGTTCACCACCTGGCCGTCGTGCACCAGCACCTGCTTTTCCTTCGGAATCAGGAACTCGTGGCTCACGCCTTCCAGGTCGGTGATGACCAGACGCTGCTTGCCCTTGGTGTCCTTACCGAACGAAACCGTGCCGGTAACGTCGGCGAGCATGCCGGCGTCCTTCGGCGAACGCGCTTCGAACAGTTCGGCCACGCGCGGCAGACCGCCGGTAATGTCGCGGGTCTTTTGCGATTCTTGCGGAATACGCGCCAGAACTTCACCCACGGCAACCTGCTGGCCGTCGCGCACGGTAATCAGCGCGCCCACCGGGAACGAGATGTTGACCGAGTGATCGGTGCCAGCGATCTTGACGTCTTCGCCTTGCTCGTTGACCAGCTTGATCTGCGGACGCATGACGATCTTGCCGCCACGGGTCTTCGGCGTGATGACGACGAGCGTCGACAGGCCGGTGACTTCGTCCACCTGCTTGGCAACGGTCACGCCTTCTTCGATGTTCTCGAAGCGGACGGCGCCGCCGTATTCCGACACGATCGGACGGGTCAGCGGATCCCACGTCGCCAGACGCGCGCCAGCCTTCACGGCTTCGCCATCGCCCACCAGCACGGTCGCGCCGTACGGGATCTTGTGGCGTTCGCGTTCGCGGCCGTTGTCGTCGAAGATCGCCAATTCGCCGGAGCGCGAAATCGCCACACGTTCGCCCTTGGCGTTCGTGACATAGCGCATCGTGCTGGCAAAACCGACGTTACCGCTGGACTTGGTTTCCACCGCGCTGGCCAAGGCCGAACGCGACGCCGCGCCACCGATGTGGAACGTACGCATCGTGAGCTGCGTGCCCGGTTCGCCAATGGACTGGGCGGCGATGACGCCAACCGCTTCGCCCTGGTTGACCGGCGAACCACGACCCAGGTCGCGGCCGTAGCAGTGCGCGCACAGACCATGACGCGTTTCGCACGTCAGCGGGGTGCGGACCTTGACTTCGTCCACGCCGATGCGGTCGATGGTGTCGACCAGATCTTCGTCCAGCAGGGTGCCGGCGACGATGGCCGTTTCCTGCGTGTCCGGGTTGATGATGTCAATGGCGGCAACACGACCCAGGATCCGGTCGCGCAGCGGTTCGATGACTTCACCGCCTTCAACCAGGGCCTTCATGTTGTAGCCCTGCGAGGTGCCGCAATCGTCCTCGGTAATCACCAAGTCTTGCGTCACGTCGACCAGACGACGGGTCAGGTAACCCGAGTTGGCGGTCTTCAGTGCCGTATCGGCCAGACCCTTACGCGCGCCGTGAGTCGAGATGAAGTACTGGAGTACGTTCAGGCCTTCACGGAAGTTCGCGGTAATCGGCGTTTCGATAATCGAGCCGTCCGGCTTGGCCATCAGGCCGCGCATGCCGGCCAGCTGGCGGATCTGGGCGGCCGAACCGCGGGCGCCCGAGTCAGCCATCATGTAGATGGAGTTGAACGATTCCTGGCGCACTTCCTCGCCGTGACGGTTGACCACGGGCTCCGTGGCCAGCTGTTCCATCATCGCCTTGCCGACCTTGTCGCCGGCCTTGCCCCAGATGTCCACCACGTTGTTGTAGCGTTCCTGGGACGTGACCAGACCCGACGAGTACTGCTTGTCGATTTCCTTCACTTCGCGGCTGGCCTCGGCCAGGATGCCTTCCTTGGCGGTCGGGATCAGCATATCGCCCATGGCGATGGAGATACCGCCGCGCGTGGCCAGGCGGAAGCCCGACTGCATCAGCTTGTCAGCGAAGATCACGGTGTCGCGCAGGCCGCAACGGCGGAACGACTGGTTGATCAGGCGCGAGATTTCCTTCTTCTTCAGCGCCTTGTTCAGCACCGTGAAGGGCAGGCCCTTGGGCAGGATTTCGGACAGCAGCGCGCGGCCGACCGTCGTCTCGTGACGGCGGATCACCGGCTGCCATTCGCCAGCCTCGTCGCGCTCGTGTTCCTTCAGGCGCACGGTGATGCGCGACTGCAGTTCGACTTCGCCGTTGTCGTAGGCGCGCTGCACTTCAGCGACGTCGGTGAAGAAGATGCCTTCGCCGCGGCCGTTGATGCGCTCGCGCGTCGTGTAGTACAGACCCAGCACGATATCCTGGGACGGCACGATCGACGGTTCGCCGTTGGCGGGGAACAGCACGTTGTTCGAAGCCAGCATCAGCGTACGCGCTTCCAGCTGGGCTTCCAGCGACAGCGGCACGTGGACGGCCATCTGGTCACCGTCGAAGTCGGCGTTGAACGCCGCGCAAACCAGCGGGTGCAGCTGGATGGCCTTGCCTTCGATCAGGACCGGTTCGAACGCCTGGATGCCCAAACGGTGCAGCGTGGGCGCACGGTTCAGCATGACCGGGTGTTCGCGGATGACTTCTTCCAGAATGTCCCAGACCACCGGTTCCTGGCTTTCCACCAGCTTCTTGGCAGCCTTGATGGTCGTGGCCAGGCCCATCATCTCCAGACGATTGAAGATGAACGGCTTGAACAGTTCCAGGGCCATCAGCTTGGGCAAGCCGCACTGGTGCAGCTTGAGCTGCGGACCCACCACGATGACCGAACGGCCCGAGTAGTCGACGCGCTTGCCCAGCAGGTTCTGACGGAAACGACCGCTCTTGCCCTTGATCATGTCGGCCAGGGACTTGAGCTGGCGCTTGTTGGCGCCCGTCATGGCCTTGCCGCGGCGACCGTTGTCCAGCAGCGAGTCGACGGCTTCCTGCAGCATCCGCTTTTCGTTGCGCAGGATGATTTCCGGCGCCTTCAGCTCCAGCAGGCGCTTCAAGCGGTTGTTGCGGTTGATGACGCGGCGGTACAGGTCGTTCAGGTCGGAGGTCGCGAAGCGGCCGCCGTCCAGCGGCACCAGCGGACGCAGGTCCGGCGGCAGCACGGGCAGCACTTCCATGACCATCCACTCGGCCTTGATGCCGGACTTCTGGAAGCCTTCCAGCACCTTCAGGCGCTTGGAGATCTTCTTGATCTTGGCTTCCGAGCTGGTGGCCTTCAGTTCGCCGCGCAGCGTTTCCACTTCACGGTCGATGTCGATGGTGCGCAGCAGTTCGCGCACGGCTTCCGCGCCCATCAGGGCACGGAAGTCGTCGCCGTACTCTTCGGTCTTGGCGAGGAAATCGTCATCCGACATGATCTGGCCGCGCTTGAGCGGCGTCATGCCAGGTTCGATCACGCACCAGGCTTCGAAGTACAGGACGCGTTCGATGTCGCGCAGGGTCATGTCGAGCACCATGCCCAGACGCGACGGCAGGCTCTTCAGGAACCAGATGTGCGCGACGGGGCTGGCCAGCTCGATGTGGCCCATGCGTTCACGGCGAACCTTGGCGACGGTGACTTCAACGCCGCACTTTTCGCAGATCACGCCACGATGCTTCAGGCGCTTGTACTTGCCGCACAAGCACTCGTAGTCTTTGATCGGGCCAAAGATCTTGGAGCAGAACAGGCCGTCGCGCTCAGGCTTGAACGTGCGGTAGTTGATGGTCTCGGGCTTGCGAACTTCGCCGTAGGACCACGAACGGATCTTCTCGGGCGAGGCGATGCCGATCTTGATGGCATCGAACTGCTCGTCTTGCGAGACTTGCTTAAAGAGGTCGAGTAGCGCTTTCATTAGTTACGCTCCAAATCCATGTCCAGGGCCAACGAGCGGATTTCCTTGACCAGCACGTTGAACGATTCCGGCATGCCGGCGTCGATGACGTGGTCGCCCTTGACGATGTTTTCGTATACCTTGGTACGGCCGGTGATGTCGTCCGACTTCACCGTCAGCATTTCCTGCAGGGTGTAGGCGGCGCCGTATGCTTCCAGCGCCCACACTTCCATTTCCCCGAAACGCTGACCGCCGAACTGCGCCTTGCCGCCCAGAGGCTGCTGGGTAACCAGCGAGTACGGGCCGGTCGAACGCGCGTGCATCTTGTCGTCGACCAAGTGGTGCAGCTTCAGGTAGTGCATGTAGCCAACCGTGACGGGGCGTTCGAACTTCTCGCCCGTGCGGCCGTCGTACAGCCATGCCTGCGTACGCGAAGGCGTCAGCGCCATGCGCTTGGCGACGTCGTCCGGATAGGCCAGCTCCAGCATCGTGGTGATTTCCTCTTCGGTCGCGCCGTCGAAGACGGGCGTCGCGAACGGGACGCCGTTCTTGAGGTTCTGGGCCATTTCCATGACTTCTTCGTCGGTCAGCTCATCGATGCGGGCACCCGAACCGGTCGTGTTGTAGACCTTGTCCAGATAGGCACGGATGTTCTTGACCTGCGCGGTGCGCTCGTCGCGCAGCAGATCGGCGATGCGGTGGCCCACGCCCTTGGCAGCCCAGCCCAAGTGCACTTCCAGCACCTGACCGACGTTCATCCGCGAGGGCACGCCCAGCGGGTTCAGAACGATGTCGGCCGGCGTGCCGTCAGCCATGTGCGGCATGTCTTCCACCGGGGTGATACGCGAGACCACGCCCTTGTTGCCGTGACGGCCTGCCATCTTGTCGCCAGGCTGCAGACGACGCTTCACGGCCAGGTAGACCTTGATCATCTTCAGCACGCCCGGGGGCAGCTCGTCGCCTTGCGTCAGCTTCTTGCGCTTCTCTTCGAAGGCCAGATCGAACTGATGACGCTTTTGCTCAAGCGATTCCTTGGCTTGTTCCAGCACGACAGCGTGCGGCTCATCAGCCAGACGGATGTCGAACCACTGCCAGCGGTCCAGATCAGCCAGGTATGCCTTGGTGATCGTGGCGCCCTTGGCCAGCTTGCGCGGGCCGCCGTTGACAGCCTTGTTGACCAGCAGTTTTTCGATACGGTCGAACTGGTCGTTTTCAACGATGCGCAGCTGGTCGTTCAGGTCCTGGCGATAGCGGCGCAGTTCATCGTCGATGATGGACTGGGCGCGCTTGTCGCGCACGATGCCTTCGCGCGTGAACACTTGCACGTCGATCACGGTGCCGGTCATGCCCGAGGGCACGCGCAGCGAGGTGTCCTTAACGTCGGACGCCTTTTCGCCGAAGATGGCGCGCAGCAGCTTTTCTTCCGGCGTCAGCTGGGTTTCGCCCTTGGGCGTAACCTTGCCGACCAGCACGTCGTCGGCGCTGACTTCGGCGCCGATGTACGTGATGCCCGAATCGTCCAGGCGGTTCAGTTGCGTCTCGGCCAGGTTGCTGATGTCGCGCGTGATTTCTTCCGGACCCAGCTTGGTGTCGCGGGCGACAACCGTCAGTTCCTCGATGTGCACCGAGGTGTAGCGGTCATCGGCCACAACCTTTTCGGAGATCAGGATCGAGTCTTCGAAGTTGTAGCCGTTCCACGGCATGAACGCGATCAGCATGTTCTGACCCAGGGCGAGTTCGCCCAGGTCGGTCGATGCGCCGTCAGCCAGCACGTCGCCCTTGGCGACCTTGTCGCCACGCTTGACGATGGGACGCTGGTTGATGTTCGTGTTCTGGTTGGAACGCGTGTACTTGATCAGGTTGTAGATGTCGACGCCCACTTCACCGGCGACGTTTTCTTCATCGTTCACGCGGATCACGACGCGCTCGGCGTCAACGTGATCGACCAGGCCGCCACGCAGCGCCTGCACGGTCGTGCCCGAGTCAACGGCCACGGTGCGCTCGATACCCGTACCCACGACCGGCTTTTCCGGACGCAGGCAAGGCACGGCTTGACGTTGCATGTTGGCGCCCATCAGTGCGCGGTTCGCGTCGTCGTGCTCCAGGAACGGAATCAGCGAAGCAGCGACCGACACGATCTGCGACGGAGCCACGTCCATGTAATGCACGTTGACCGGCGACGTCAGCATCGTTTCGCCCGCTTCACGGCAAGCGACCAGGTCGTCAACAAAGGCGCCTTGCTCGTCCAGCGCGGCGTTGGCCTGCGCGATGACGTAGTGGCTTTCTTCGATGGCCGACAGGTAGTCGATCTGCTCGCTGACCTTGCCGTCGATGATCTTGCGGTAAGGCGTTTCCAGGAAGCCGTACTCGTTCAGGCGAGCGTACAGCGCCATGGAGTTGATCAGGCCGATGTTCGGGCCTTCCGGCGTTTCGATCGGGCAGACGCGGCCATAGTGGGTCGGGTGCACGTCACGGACTTCGAAGCCGGCGCGCTCGCGGGTCAGACCGCCCGGGCCCAGTGCGGAAACACGACGCTTGTGCGTGATTTCCGACAGCGGGTTGGTTTGGTCCATGAACTGCGACAGCTGGCTCGAACCGAAGAACTCCTTGATGGCTGCCGAGATCGGCTTGGAGTTGATCAGGTCGTGCGGCATCAGGTTTTCAGTCTCGGCCTGGCCCAGACGTTCCTTGACGGCGCGCTCGACGCGCACCAAGCCAGCGCGGAACTGGTTCTCGGCCAGTTCGCCGACGCAACGCACGCGACGGTTGCCCAAGTGATCGATGTCATCGATCTGGCCACGGCCGTTGCGCAGCTCAACCAACACCTTGATGGTTTCAAGGATGTCTTCGTTGGTCAGCGTCATCGGGCCGGTGATGTCTTCACCACGGCCCAGGCGGCTGTTGACCTTCATGCGGCCGACACGCGACAGATCGTACGTTTCTTCGCTGTAGAACAGGCGCTGGAACAGCGCTTCCACCGCTTCTTCGGTGGGCGGCTCGCCAGGACGCATCATGCGGTAGATGGCAACGCGGGCTGCCATCTGGTCCGCGGTTTCGTCGGTGCGCAGCGTTTGCGAGATGTACGGACCACGGTCCAGGTCGTTCGTGTAGAGCGCCTGAATGTCGTAGACGTTGGAGGCGCGCAGGGCGCCCAGCACGCTTTCCGTGATCTCGTCGTTCGCGTTGGCGATGACTTCACCGGTGTCCGGGTCGACGATGTTCTTGGCCAGCACGCGGCCGTACAGGAAGTCTTCCGGCACGGAGATGCGCTGGATGCCGCCGGCAGCCAGATCGCGCAGATGCTTGGCATTGATGCGCTTGTCTTTTTCGACAATGACCTTGCCGTCGCGGTCCGAGATGTCGAAACGGGCCATTTCGCCCTTCCAACGCTCGGGCACGAATTCCATCATCGCGCCTTCGCTCTTCAGTTCGAAATTGTCGAAGTCGAAGAAGTTGGCCAGGATGGATTCCGGCGTCATGCCGATGGCCTTGCACAGAATCGTGACGGGCATCTTGCGGCGGCGGTCGACGCGGAAGAACAGGACGTCCTTCGGGTCGAATTCGAAGTCCAGCCACGAACCGCGGTAGGGAATCACGCGGGCCGAGAACAGGAGCTTGCCGGAGCTGTGGGTCTTGCCGCGGTCGTGTTCGAAGAACACGCCAGGCGAGCGGTGCAGCTGCGAGACGATGACACGCTCGGTGCCGTTGATGACGAAAGAACCCGTGCCCGTCATGAGCGGAATTTCGCCCATGTAGACTTCCTGTTCCTTCACTTCCTTCACGGTGGGCTTGCTGACTTCGCGGTCAAGCAGCACCAGGCGGACCTTGGCTCGCAGGGGCGAGGCATAGGTCAGGCCACGTTGCTGACATTCCTTGACATCGAACACCGGTTCGCCGAGCACATAGCTCACGAACTCCAAGCGCGCCATACCGTTGTGACTAACGATCGGGAAAATCGACGAGAACGCCGCCTGCAAACCGTCGGCTACGCGATCGGACGGGGCGGTATCCGCCTGCAGGAAAGTTAGGTAGGATTGAAGCTGTGTCGCCAACAGGAAGGGAACGTTTTGAACGTCTTCACGTTTGGCGAAGCTTTTGCGGATGCGCTTTTTTTCGGTGTACGAGTAAGGCATGAGCACTCCGACTCGAGGTTGCATGGGCCGTCAACCACGGCCCCAGGTGATACGACTCCAGGAAACCCCTCTGAAAAGGCATGACCCCAGTAGGGGTTTCCTGGAAACGCAAAAGCCCGGGGACTGCAAACTGCGCTGTCCCCGGGCAAGTTGACGCAGGTCTTACTTGACTTCGACCTTGGCGCCAGCTTCTTCCAGCTTCTTCTTGGCGGCTTCGGCGTCAGCCTTGGCCACAGCTTCCTTGACGGGCTTCGGAGCGCCGTCGACCAGGTCCTTGGCTTCCTTCAGACCCAGACCGGTCAGCTCGCGCACGGCCTTGATGACGCTAACCTTGTTCGCGCCGGCTTCCAGCAGGACGACGTTGAACTCGGTTTGCTCTTCAGCAGCGGCGGCAGCGCCACCAGCAGCGGGAGCAGCGACAGCGACAGCAGCGGCAGCAGCCGACACGCCGAACTTCTCTTCCATTTCCTTGATCAGCTCGGACAGCTCGAGCACGGTCATGCCAGCGATGGCGTCAAGGATTTCAGCTTTGTTAAGTGCCATTTTTCAGAACTCCAAATATTTTGGTAATGCCAGGGTTTGGGTGTCGCTCGGTCGTTCAGCGAATTCCGGACTGCAGGGCGATTAGGCCGCTGCCTTTTGGTCGCGCACAGCCGCGAGGCCACGGGCGAACTTGGTCGGAACTTCGTTGAGCGTACGCACGAATTGCGCGATGGGGGCTTGCATGGTGCCCAGCAGTTTCGACAGCAACTCTTCGCGGGAGGGCATGGTGGCCAGGGCCTTCACGCCTTCTTGGTTCAGCAGGTTGTTGGGCAGAGCGCCCGCCTTGATGACCAGCTTGTCGTTGCTTTTCGCGAAACCTGCGAGGACCTTGGCCGCCGAAACCGGATCAGCGCTGATGCCATAGATCAGCGGACCGGACAGTTGCTCAGCCAACGGCTCGAAAGCCGTGCCGGCAACAGCACGACGGGCCAGCGAGTTCTTCAGAACACGCAGATACACGCCCGATTCACGCGCAGTTTTGCGCAGTACGGTGACAGAGGCGACGTCCAGACCACGGTACTCAGCGATAACAATCGATTGGGCCTTGGCGACTTCCGCCGAGACTTCCTCGATCACCACCGCTTTCTCTTGACGATTGAGACTCACGGTTTGAACACTCCATCAAAAGACGCCTGGGGCCTGAGCCTTGCGCGTCAACCGAATGCGGCGCCTGGTCGAGTTCTTCGTGTAAAGAAATCTTCCTGGGGACGCCGTCTACGCTGGATCCGAACCTTGCGGGCTTCGGGATTAAGCGGAGTAGTCCGATACTGCTTGAACTACCCTGCTCCAGCGGTCTTTGACAGCAACATCCGGAGGAATCCGGATGCAGCCCAAAGTACGTTTACAGCTATCGGCTTAGTTGGCCGACAGCGAGGCAATTTCCACGCGCGCACCGCCGCCCATCGTGGACGAGACGGCCAGCTTGCGCAGGTAAATGCCCTTGGCAGCTGCGGGACGAGCCTTTTGCAGGGCGTCGACCAGAGCGGCCAGGTTGGTTTGCAGCTGTTCCACGCCGAACGACGCGCGGCCGATCGTTGCGTGGATGATGCCAGCCTTGTCGGTACGGTACTGAACCTGACCGGCCTTGGCGTTCTTGACAGCGGTGGCGACGTCCGGGGTCACGGTGCCGACCTTCGGGTTCGGCATCAGGCCACGGGGGCCCAGGATCTGACCCAGGGCACCCACGACACGCATCGTGTCGGGCGAGGCGATGACCACGTCGAAGTCCATTTGACCGGCCTTGATCTGGTCAGCCAGGTCGTCCAGACCGACGATGTCCGCGCCAGCGGCCTTGGCGGCTTCAGCCTTTTCGCCTTGGGCGAACACGGCCACGCGGACCGACTTGCCGGTGCCGGCGGGCAGAACGACCGAGCCGCGGACCAGTTGGTCCGACTTCTTCGGGTCGATGCCGAGCTGCACGGCCACGTCAATGGATTCATTGAACTTGGCGACGGCGGTTTCCTTGACCAGGGTCAGGGCTTCAGCGACCGGGTACATCTTGGTGCGGTCGATCTTCTGCGCAATAGCGGCGGCGCGCTTGGACAGTTTTGCCATGATTAGATCCCCTCAACCGTGATGCCCATGCTGCGGGCGCTGCCAGCGATCGTGCGCACAGCGGCGTCCAGATCAGCGGCGGTCAGATCGGGGCCCTTGGCCTTGGCGATCTCTTCAGCTTGAGCGCGGGTCAGCGTGCCGACCTTGTCGGTATGCGGCTTGGCCGAACCCTTTTGCACGCCGGCAGCCTTCTTGATGAGGACCGTCGCGGGCGGGGTCTTCATGATGAAGGTGAAGCTCTTGTCCGCGAAGGCGGTGATCACCACGGGAATCGGCAGACCAGGCTCCATGCCTTGGGTCTTGGCGTTGAACGCCTTGCAGAATTCCATGATGTTCAGGCCACGCTGACCCAGGGCCGGGCCAATCGGGGGGGAGGGGTTAGCCTTACCAGCCGGTACTTGCAGCTTGATAAAGCCGACGATCTTCTTCGCCATGCTTTGCTCCTTGCGGGTTATATCGCTCCTGGGCGTTCAAGCCTGGGAGCTCCCCGGGGGGTTGAATCAGGTCTTTTCGACCTGACTGAAATCGAGTTCGACGGGCGTGGCGCGACCAAAAATGGTGACGGACACACGCACCTTGCTCTTTTCGTAGTTGACTTCTTCGACGTTGCCGTTGAAGTCCGCAAACGGACCTTCCTTGACCCGAACCATCTCGCCCACTTCGAACAGAATCTTGGGGCGGGGCTTCTCGACACCCTCTTCCATCTGGGAGAGGATCTTCTCGACTTCCTTTTCAGAAATCGGGGTCGGACGGTTGCCCGAGCCACCCAAAAAGCCGGTGACGCGGTTGGTGTTCTTGACCAGGTGCCACGTTTCGTCGGTCAGGTCCATTTCAACCAGGACATAACCGGGGAAAATGCGGCGCTCGGTGATCGACTTCTGACCACCCTTGACCTCGACGACTTCCTCGGAGGGCACAAGAATGCGGCCAAAAGACGTTTGCAGGGCCGCGCGCTCGATGCGCTCGTTCAGGGCCTTGTGTACGCTTTTTTCCATGCCGGAGTACACATGGACGACATACCAACGCTTACTCATTCGCCGTCCTTATTTCCAGCCCAACAGCAGGCCGTAGAGAATCCATTCGATGCCCTTGTCGAGCACCCACATGAAAAGGCCCATGACCGCCACAAACGCGAAAACGATACCCGTCATCTGGGTCGTTTCCTTGCGCGTGGGCCACGCGACCCGCTTGACTTCGTTGTAGGACTCGCTGGCGAAGCTCAGGGTGCGGCGGCCGGGTTCGCTGAACCAGGCGATCACGGCTGCGATCACGAGGCCGCCGACAAATACGCCGACACGTGCAGGCATCGGTTGCGCGCTGAGCACGGAAAACCCGACGATGCCAGCAATAACGACAAGAACCGCCAGCCCGAGCTTCACCCGGTCGGCGGTACTGGTTACGGTTTCTACGCTGGTATTAGACATATTGCGACGCGAGCCGCCGTGAATGCGTAACTCGCGATGATCTCCCGCGGGTTTATCCTGGCGGTGGCAGGGGCAGTAGGAATCGAACCTACAACCTTCGGTTTTGGAGACCGACGCTCTGCCAATTGAGCTATGCCCCTAAAACACTACTGGCTTGCACTACATTCACTGGCTTTCCGGAACCATCGTTCAAAATAGCATCAAGCTATTCGACGCAAACGATCGCGGAGCCAAACATCATAACACTTTTACGGCAAAAATGGGTAGAGGGACTTTTCGTCCACTCTACCCATCCGGGTATTGCTTACTTCAGGATCTTGGCGACGACGCCGGCGCCGACGGTACGACCGCCTTCACGGATGGCGAAACGCAGGCCTTCTTCCATGGCGATGGGGGCCAACAGCTTGACCGTCATCCCCACGTTGTCGCCCGGCAGAACCATTTCCTTGTCGGCCGGCAGTTCGATCGTGCCCGTCACGTCCGTCGTGCGGAAGTAGAACTGGGGACGATAGCCCTGGAAGAACGGAGTGTGACGGCCGCCTTCTTCCTTGGACAGAATGTACACCTCGGACGTGAAGTCCGTGTGCGGGGTGATCGAGCCCGGCTTGGCCAGAACTTGGCCGCGCTGGACGTCTTCACGCTTGGTGCCGCGCAACAGGATGCCCACGTTGTCGCCCGCTTGACCTTGGTCCAGCAGCTTGCGGAACATTTCCACGCCGGTGCAAGTCGTCTTGACCGTCGGAACGATACCGACGATTTCGATTTCTTCGCCGACCTTGACGATGCCGCGTTCGATACGGCCGGTCACCACGGTGCCGCGACCCGAGATCGAGAACACGTCTTCAACCGGCATCAGGAACGCGCCGTCAACGGCACGCTCAGGCGTCGGGATGTACGAGTCCAGCGCGTCAGCCAGATTCATAATGGCTTGTTCGCCCAGTTCGCCCTTGTCGCCTTCCAGCGCCAG
Organism: Achromobacter pestifer; assembly: GCF_013267355.1. NCBI lineage: Bacteria > Pseudomonadati > Pseudomonadota > Betaproteobacteria > Burkholderiales > Alcaligenaceae > Achromobacter > Achromobacter pestifer. The sequence goes on along the minus strand of NZ_CP053985.1, from coordinate 2,703,198 downwards.
CTTGGCCGAACCCTTGATGATCGGGGTGTCGTCGCCGGGGAAGTCATACTTCGACAGCAGTTCGCGAACTTCCATTTCCACCAGCTCGAGCAGCTCGGCGTCGTCAACCATGTCAGCCTTGTTCAGGAAGACGATGATGTACGGCACGCCAACCTGGCGCGACAGCAGGATGTGTTCACGCGTCTGCGGCATCGGGCCGTCAGCGGCCGACACGACCAGGATCGCGCCGTCCATTTGAGCGGCGCCCGTGATCATGTTCTTCACATAGTCAGCGTGGCCCGGGCAGTCAACGTGCGCGTAGTGGCGCGCGGCCGTTTCGTACTCGACGTGAGCCGTGTTGATCGTGATGCCGCGAGCCTTTTCTTCAGGAGTCGCATCGATCTGGTCGTAGCCCTTGGCTTCGCCACCGAACTTGTTCGACAGAACGGTCGTGATAGCGGCCGTCAACGTCGTTTTGCCGTGGTCAACGTGACCAATCGTACCCACGTTCACGTGCGGCTTGGTACGTTCAAACTTGCCTTTTGCCATGGCTGACTCCTGACCTGGATTGCGCTTCAGACTGAAGAAAAGAACTTCGAAATTTGTGGTGCCCATGGCGCGGATCGAACGCGCGACCTCTCCCTTACCAAGGGAGTGCTCTACCACTGAGCCACATGGGCATTTAAAAATCTTGGAGCGGGTGAAGGGAATCGAACCCTCGTCGTAAGCTTGGAAGGCTTCTGCTCTACCATTGAGCTACACCCGCGGCATACCCTTTCACCTTCTCTTTCCCAAACCCTTTTCAATCTAAAGCCCTGGAAAACCTTGCAGCCTTCTTTGCGAAGGTCGTTCGGCTTTCCGAGCCTTACATTTTAAATCCAGGCCAACCGCGCCTGGATTTAGGTATGGGTCTCTGGTGGAGGAGGTTGGATTCGAACCAACGTAGGCGCAAGGCCAACAGATTTACAGTCTGCCCCCTTTAACCACTCGGGCACTCCTCCAGCGGAGAATTCGAGATTATGAACACTTTCAAATCCGCTGTCAAACGCTTCGGACGAAATATTCAAAATTCTTCTTCAACCACCGCTGCGTTTCCGCGCAGAGGGGGCGAAGCTTACAGGTTTCCGCGGATTGCTGCACGAAAAAGATCGGCGTACTGCTCCGACGTGTAGTTGACGGGGTTGGTGCCCGCCGACGGGTCCTCCGCCGCCATGCGCCCTACCCGCTCCGCCTGGGCCTCGTCGATACCAATTTCCGCCAGGGTGTGCGGGATGCCCAGCGTCTCGCGCAGGCTCAGCACCCAATCCAGCACCGCTGCCGGGCCGGAATCCGGCAAGTCCAGGTAGCGCGCCAGCGCTTGCAGGCGCGGCGCCACCGCGTGCTGATTGGCTTTCAGCACGTACGGCATGAGGATGGCGTTGAGCATGCCGTGGTGCGCGTCGTACAGCGCGCCCAACGGGTGCGCCAGCGCATGCATGGCGCCCAGTCCGCGTTGGAACGCCGTCGCGCCCATGCTGGAAGCCACCAGCATCTGCAGCCGGGCCTGCAGATCGCCGCCATTGGCTACCGCCTGCGGTAAGTATTCCTTTATCAGGCGCATGCCCTCGATCGCAATGCCCGCCGCCATGGGATGAAAGAACGGCGAACAGTAGGCCTCCAGGTTGTGCGACAGCGCGTCCATGCCCGTCGCCGCCGTGATCTTCGGTGGCAGGCCAACCGTCAGCTCGGGGTCCAGAATGACGACTGAGGGCAGCATGCGCGCATGAAAGATGATGCGCTTCACTTCAGCCGCCTCATCGGTGATGACGGAGGCGCGCCCGACTTCCGAACCCGTGCCTGCGGTGGTCGGCACGGCCACCACCGGCGCCATGCCTGCCACATCGACGCGCAGGTAGTTGTCGCCGATGTCCTCGAAATCCCACAGGGGCCGCGTCTGTCCCGCCATCAACGCGATGGCTTTGGCGGCATCCAGCGCGGAACCGCCGCCGAATGCGATCACGCCGTCGTGGCCGCCTTGCTTGTATGCGCGTACGCCGTCGTCGACGTTGCGGCCGGTGGGGTTGCCTTTGATTTCGTGGAACAGGCCGCATGCCAGGCCGGCGTCACGGCAGGCTTGGATGGCGCCCGCCACCATGGGCAAGGCGGCCAGTCCGGGGTCCGTCACGAGCAACGGGCGCTTCATGCCGAGTCCGCGGCACAGTTCGGGCAGCTCCTTGATGCGGCCGGGGCCGGCCTTGATGGCAGTGGGGTAGTTCCAATTAACGCTGGGCACGGTCATGTTCGCTTCCTGAAGGCGTCGCGTCAGACGCTGCGCAGATGAAAGGATTTGGCTTGCGTGAGCTGTTCGTAGCCGACCACTGACAGGGACACGCCGCGGCCGGAATTCTTGACGCCGGTCCAGGCCAGCGCGGGATCCAGGTAGTCGCAGCGGTTCATGAAGAACGTGCCAGTTCGGACCTGCCGGCCGATATGCAGGGCCGCGTCCTGGTCTTGCGTAAAAGCCGCTGCCGTCAGGCCATACGGGCTGTCGTTCATCAGGGCTATGGCTTCTTCGTCGCTGTCGACCGCCATGATGCCCACTGCGGGTCCGAAGCATTCATCGCTCATGATGCGCATGCGATGATCGACCTGCGTCAGCAAGGCCGGCGCAACATAAGGCGAGCCTATGCTCGCTTCCTTAAAATGCGAGCTATCAATCATATTCTTGGCACCGGCGGAAACTGCTTCATCGATGATTCCGCGTATCTCGGCGGCAGCCTTCGCGCGCACGACCGGGCCCAATGTCGTTTCGGCGTGCAGCGGGTTCCCCAACACATAGCTGCGCGTCAGTTCGACGGCACGCTCGATAAATTCGTCGTACCGGACGCGCGCCACATAGATGCGCTGAATGCCGCAGCAGGACTGGCCCGAATTGAAAAATGCGCCGTCCACCAGGGTCTCGACCGCGTGTTCGATCCTGGCATCGGCCCGCACATAGGCCGGATCATTGCCGCCAAGCTCCAGGCCGGCGCCGATGAAACGCCCCGCCGCGCTCTCTTCCACGGCATGCCCGCCGCGTACGGAGCCGGTGAATGAAACGTAGCCGATCTCGGGCGCGCGGATCAGCCTGTGCACGATATCGTGGTTGGCGTGCAGATACTGGAACACGCCCTTGGGCGCCCCGGCTTCGCGGAACGCACGTTCGATGAACTCAGCGCACAAGGGCGTCTGGTCGGAATGCTTGAGAATGACGGTATTGCCCGCCATCAGCGCGGGGACGATGCTGTTCACCGCCGTCAACAGCGGGTAGTTCCAGGGCGCTATCGTCAGCGCGACGCCTATCGGCTCGCGGCTGATGAAACGCGTGAAACCGGTTTGCTCCGGTACCTGAATGGGCGCCAGCGCCTGGCCAGCGATGGCGATCATGTGGCGCGCGCGCGCCTCGAAGCCTGCCACCTCTCCCGGCGTGTAGCGCAACGGCCGCCCCATCTGGATGGTGATGGCGTGCGCAATCTCTTCCTTCGCGGCGACGAAGCGGTCGACGGCCGTAGACACGATGCGCCCCCGCGCCTCCACGCCCAGCGCCTGCCACGCGGCTTGCGCGGCCTGGGCATCGGCAAGCGCCTGCGCGATCCGCGCCTCGCTGGCATAGGGACGGCGCACGACCTCGCGCCCGTCGATGGGACTGATGGTGATGAGTTCCTGGGTCATGTCTGCCCTGCGCAAGCGGTTGGGTTTGGATTCAGATGATTTCGAAGTAGCGCGCCAGTTCCCAATCGGTCACGTGGCGCCGGAACTGCCGCTCTTCCCATTCGCGCGTGGCCGCGTAGTGTTCGACGAAGGCGTCGCCGAACAGATGGCGCGCGGCCTCGGACTCGCGCAGGCGCTGCGCGGATTCCCATAGCGTGGTGGGCAGGCGCAGATGCGCTGGAAACTTCTGCGTATAGGCATTGCCCTGCACCATCGGCTCGGGTTCGAGCCCCTGCTCGATGCCATACAGGCCCGAAGCCAGGGCGGCGGACAAGGCCAGATAGGGGTTGGCGTCAGCCGACCCGATGCGCACCTCGACGCGCTGCGATTTGTCGCTGCCCGGGATCAACCGCAACGCGGTGGTGCGGTTCTCCATGCCCCACGTGGCGTCCAACGGCGCCCAGTATCCGGGCACCAGACGTGAGTAGCTGTTGATGGTCTGCGCATACATGGCCATGAATTCCGGGAGGTAGCGCTGGACGCCGGCCATGAAGGAAGTTTGCGTCGCGCTCATGCCGTGCGGCCGGGATTCGTCGTAGAAGGCGGAGCGGTTGGTTTTCCGGTCGCGCAGCGACAGATGGATGTGGCCGCTCTGGCCGGGATGATCATGCGACCACTTCGCCATGAAGGTCGCCATCAGCCCGTTCTGCTGCGCCAGGGCCTTGGTGAAGGTCTTGAAGAGGAAGGCCTTGTCGCCCGCGGCCGCGGCCAGGTCCACCGCCAGGGCGGCTTCCAGCACGCCCGGTCCGGTCTCGGTGTGCAGGCCCTCGATGGGCATGTCCATGCGTTCGCACATGTCCAGCAGCTTGCGGTAGAAGTCGCCTTCGACGGTGCTGCGCAGAACGGAGTAGCCAAAATTTCCCGGGGTCCAGTTCTCCATGTTGCGGTAGTTCTTCGCGCGCACCGAGTGCGGCGTTTCACGGAACATGAAGAATTCATACTCGAGCGCGGCGTAGACGTCGTAGCCCATGTCCGCGGCGCGGTCCAGGGTCCGGTGCAGCAGCCGCCGCGGACAGATGGCGCCGGCGTCGCCCTCGAATTCCGCCAGGAACAGCAGCATGTCTTCGCCGCCCGGCCCCTGCTCCAGCGGCAGCCGGCGGCCGCTTTGCGGAATGATCCTGAGCTTGGCGTCGGGATAGGCCGTATGCCAACCCGTGTACTTGGTGTTGTCGTAGAGCTGATCGTCCAGATCCCAGCCGAACACCACATCGCAAAACGCCAGTCCCGAGCGCAGCGCGCCCAGGAATTTGTCGCGCCGCAAGTATTTGCCCAGCATGACGCCATCGACGTCGGACAAACCTACCTTGATGTGCGAGAGCTGGCTGGCTTGCACCAGCCGCTCCGCGTCTTCCACCGTTGCTACCCCTAGTGCATGCATGCTTATTCACCTTGTGGCTGAAGCGTTGCGTTGACCTGCGGGCGGGCGGCGCGGCGTTCAGGTCATGGCCGCCCCCAGCACCCGCATCGCCTGGCGATGCAGCTGCGGCGTGGCGGCCGCGACGACGCGGCCCTGCGATTCGAGACTGAGCGGCTGCCCCGACCAATCGGTAATGACGCCGCCAGCCCCTTCAATCACGGGCATCAGCGCCAGATAGTCATACGGTTGCAGGCCGGACTCGACCACCAGGTCGACATGTCCGCTGGCCAGAAGGCCATAGCTATAGCAATCGCCGCCGTAGCGGCGCATGCGCGCGGCCTGCGTCAGCGCCTCGAAGGCGGCCAGTTCCGCGCCGGCAAAGATGTCGGGCGAGGTGGCGTACAGAATGGCCTGGCGCAATTCGGCGCAGGCGCTGGTCCGGCAGGCAACGCCATTCAACTGCGCGGATGCGCCGACAGCGCCAACCCAGCGCTCGTCCAGCATGGGGATGTCGATCACGCCGAGCACGGGTTTGCCTTGGTGCAGCAGCGCCAGCAGCGTGCCCCACAGCGGGTTGCCGGAAATGAAGGCGCGCGTGCCGTCGATGGGGTCCAACGACCACACGAATTCGGCTTCGGCATGCGAGGCGCCGAACTCTTCACCAAAGATGCCATGGTCGGGATAGTGCTGGGCAATCGCTACGCGCAAGGCGGTCTCGACTTCTCTGTCCGCCTGCGTGACCGGGCTTTCGTCGGCCTTGGTGTCGATGTCCAGCGGATGCCGGAACCACTTGCGCGACAAGGGACGCACACGGTCCGCCAGCGTCTGGGCGAACGAGGAGTACGCGGCCAGCTGCTGCGTGGATAACGGCGGTGAAGTTTGCATCGATGAGCTCCAGGCGTGGCGCGGGAGGATGCGCCTACGCCAAAAAAACCCTTGAATACAGGTTTTTCCAGTCTAGACACGTTGCCACAAATTTGCAAACATACATAAAACTGCAACTTGCCGGATTTGTTGCAGAAGACTGCCCGCCTACGTAGCTCGCCACCGTTGCCGTGTATTCCAACCGGAGTCCCATCATGCAATGTATGAAGAAGCTTAGCCTTGTGGTTGCAGTAATTTCCCTAGGTTGGACGCAGGCTCATGCCGGCGCCATCACCGTCTACACCGCCCTCGAAGAAGATGAGATCGCGGCCTACCTGAAAGCCGCCAACGCCGCCATGCCGGACGTGAAGGTCAATGTGCTGCGGCTGTCCACCGGCGATCTGGGCGCCCGCCTGATCGCCGAGGCCTCCAACCCGCAGCAGGACGTGATCTGGGGCTTCGCCGTAAGCAACATGCTGGACCCGCGCCTGCAAAACCTGCTGGAGCCCTATGCGGCCAAGGGCATGGACGCCCTGCCCGCGCAGTACAAGGGCGCCGACCAGAAGTGGTTCGCGGCCACCGGCTACGTGGCCGCATTCTGTGTCAACACGGACCGGCTCAAGTCCAAGAACCTGCCCATGCCTACGTCCTGGGAAGACCTGACCAAGCCGGTCTACAAGGGCGAGATCGTTATCCCCAGCCCCGCGGCGTCGGGCACCGGCTATCTGCAGATCGTTGCGCTGCTGCAAGGCATGGGCAAGGAAAAGGGCTGGGCACTGCTCAAGGACCTGGACAAGAACGTGGCGCAGTACACGCCATCGGGCTCGCGCCCCTGCAAGATGGCCCGCGCCGGCGAATACGCGATCGGCGTGTCCTTCGCCTTCCCCGCCATGCAGTCCATCGAAGAAGGCTTCCCCATCAAGATGGTGATCCCGTCCAAATGGGTGGGCTACGAGCTGGAAGCCTCGGGCCTGATGAAGACGGCCAAGAATCCCACCGATGCCAAACGCTTCCTCGACTGGACGCTTTCGGCGCAGGCAGGCGGCCTATACAGCAAGTACAAGGAACTGGTGACCATCCCCGGCGCCGCGCCCAACAAGGCCGCCGAAGCCGCCGGCCTGCCCAAGGACCTGACCGCCGTGCTGTATCCCGTGGACTTCCCCAAGTCAGCCGTGGAACGGGACGCCACCATCAAGACCTGGCAGGAAACCATCAAGCGTTGACGGGTCGGCGGCCGGTGATATACCGGCCGCCGCCTGTCCTGGAGACGCCATGTATCTGGAATTACGCGGGATACGCAAGACGTTCGATGCGTCGGTAGCGCTGCAAGACATCGACCTGTCCGTGGGCGAGCATGAATTCGTCTGCCTGCTCGGCCCCAGCGGCTGCGGCAAGACCACGCTGCTGCGCATCGTGGCGGGCCTGCTGCCCTTCGACCGCGGCACCATCACGCTGGGCGGACGCGACCTGAGCGCGCTGCCGGCGCGCAAACGCGGCTTCGGCATCGTGTTCCAGTCGTACTCATTGTTCCCCAACATGACCGTGGCGGAAAACGTGGGCTACGGCCTGCGCATCCGCGGCGAACCGCGCGAACGCATCGCCGCTCGCGTGAAGGATCTGCTGACGCTGATCAAGCTTCCCGACTATGCGGAGCGCTATCCGTACCAGCTGTCTGGCGGCCAGCAGCAGCGCGTGGCGCTGGCCCGCGCGCTGGCGGTGGATCCGGCGCTGATCCTGCTGGACGAACCCCTGTCCGCGCTGGATGCGCGCGTACGCACCGACATGCGTGCCGAGATCCACGACGTGCAACGGCGCCTGAAGATCCCGACGGTGATGGTGACGCACGATCAGGAGGAGGCGCTGACGCTGGCCGACAAAATCGTCTGTATGAACGATGGGCGCATCGAACAGGTGGGCTCGCCTTCCGATCTGTACCTGCGGCCGCGCACACGTTTCGTGGCGAACTTCGTGGGCTTGAGCAATCTGCTGCCCACCGATTGGGTGCGCGAGGTCATGCCTCAGCTGTTGGCGACGCGGCCCGAGGGCGCCAGCGAGCGCTTCGAAGCCTGCCTGCGGCCAGAAAATCTGCGCATTGCCGCGGACGCGCACGGACCCGGCCGCGTGCAGGACATGACATTCATGGGCAACCTCACCCGCCTGCGCGTCGCCTGGCAAGGACGCGAACTGCTGGTGGAGCAACATGGCGCCGCCGGCCTGTCGCGCGGCGCCCCCGTGCGGCTGGAGATGGAGCCGGGCCAGTGCGCCTGGGTCAGCGTATGACGGATCGCGCCATGCAAACCGGAGTCGCCGCTTGAGCGCCGCCCACGCCAGTACTGCCATCGCCACGCCGGCCGGCCGCGCGCCCTGGTCGGCGGACCGCGTATTGTTGTGGACCTGCGTCGGCATCCCTCTCGTGGGGCTTGCGTTGTTCTTCCTTTACCCGCTGGCGACCGTGGCCTGGCGCAGCCTGGTTGAAAAAGACGGCTCGATCGGCCTGGGCAACTATGCCGAGGTCTTCGCCACCCGCGGCGTCCTCACGGCCACACTGAACAGCCTGGTCATGAGCGCTGCCACCACGGTGGTCAGCGTTGCGCTGGGCTTTACGATCGCCTACGGCCTGGACCGCAGCTGCATGCGCGGCAAGGCCGCCGTGCGGCTGGCGCTGGTGCTGCCGCTGCTGGCGCCGTCGCTGGTGCAGGGCCTGGGGCTCATCTTCCTGCTGGGACGCAACGGACTGGTGCACCGCTGGACCGGCTGGGAAATCGACATCTACGGCTTCTGGGGCCTGTTGATCTCCAACGTGTTCTACGCCCTGCCCCAAGCCGTGCTGATCCTGCAGGCGGCCTTGCGCAACATGGACGCGCGCTACTACGACGCGGCCGAAGTGATGGGCGCCTCCAGCGCTCGCCAGTTCTTCGACATCACTCTGCCCAATTGCAAGTTCGGCCTGCTGAGCGCGGCCTTCGTGGTGTTCGTCATCACGATTACCGACTTCGGCAACGCCGCCGTGATCGGCGGCAACTATCGGGTGCTGGCCACCGAGATCTACAGCCAGGTATCCGGGCAGATGAATTTCGGCATGGGCTCAGTGGTGGGCATCCTGCTGCTGCTGCCCTCGCTGATTTCGGTGCAGATCGAGCGCGTCGCCTCGCAGCGCCAGTTCGGCTCGGCCTCGCCCAGCGGGCTGAGGGTCACGCCCCAACCGGCCCGCGGGCGCGACGCGGCGTTCACGGCCGGCGTGCTGCTGGCCTGCGGCACCATCATCCTGACAGTGGCCACGGTGGTCTTCGCCAGCTTCATGCGGCTGTGGCCGTACCGCATGGAGTGGACGCTGAAGCACTACGACATCACGGTCAGCGGCGGCTACACGCCGCTCTGGACGTCGTTGTACCTGTCGCTGGCGGCGGCGGGCGGCGGCGTGCTGCTGCTGTTCTTCCTGAGCTTCGGGGTGTGCCGCATTCCGCGGGCATGGGCCAAGCTGGTGTATCTGGTGTCGGTGCTGCCGGTGGGGGTTCCGGGCTTGGTGCTGGGCCTGTCGTACATCTTCGCCTTCAACGCCCCCGGCACGCCGCTGTATGCGCTGTACGGCAGCGCCGCGCTGATCGCGCTATGCAACTTCTACCACTATCACACACAGGGTTTCCTGACGATGATGACCGGCATGCGCGCCGTGCCGCAGGCGCTGGAGGAAGCGGTGAGCTGCCTGGGCGGCGGCACGCTGCGGGTGCTGCGCGACGCGGTGCTGCCGCTGATCGGCCCGACCGTGCTGGGCGTGTTCTTCTTCCTGTTCATGCGCTCCATGGTGACCCTGTCGGCGGTGATCTTCCTGGTCACGCCATCGGTGAGCGTGGCGCCCGTTTCCGTCCTGCGCCTGGACGAAGCGGGGTTCGTCTCGCAGGCCGCCGCCTATTCAACGCTTATCATGCTGGTCGTGGGAGGTTCCCTGCTGGCATTGCGCGCGCTGATCGCCGCAGCCGCGCGGCGCCGGACATAGATTAGGAAACATCGGACATGTGGCAAGAAGAGCGGTATCAGAGAATCCGCGCCCTGCTGTCTTCATTGCAGCAGGTATCGACCGACCGTATCGTCGGCGAACTAGGGGTGTCAAGGGAAACGGTCAGGCGTGACCTGCTGGAACTGGAGGCCATGGGCGAATTGCGCCGGGTGCACGGCGGCGCCGTGCCGGTGCACAGCGAGCCGCCCATCGCGGAACGCGTGCATACGCGCGTCAAATACAAGCGCGCCATCGCGCGCGCGGCCGCGGGGCTGGTATCCAGCGGGCAGACCTTGTTCCTGGACGCCGGCAGCACCACCAGCGTGCTGGCCGACGAATTGGCCAAGCTGTCGGGCCTGACCGTCATCACCAACTCGTTCGACGTCGCCTTGAAGGTAGGCGCGGCCGGCAACGGCGCGAACCAACTCATCATGCTGGGCGGCTCCGTGGGCGGCCCCGTCTGCGCCACGGCCGGCGACCTCACGATCGCCGAGATCCACCGTTATCGAGCGGATCTGGCGCTGCTGTCGCCGGTGGGCGTGGACGCCGAATTCGGCGCCACCAACTACGACCTGCGCGAGGCCGAGGTGGCGCGCGCCATGGCGGCCAGCGCCAAGCAACTGGTGTTGCTGGCCGACTTCAGCAAGATCGGCCTGTGCAGCCGCGTGTCGTACTGCAGCGCGGACCGCATCGACCATCTGGTCACCAACTCCAGCGCGCAGAAGTCGCCCGCCTACGCCGCCCTGAAATCCGCGGTCGGCAAGATCGTGGCGGTGTAGCACGGGCGCCGACAGCGCGTCAGTCCAGCGACACGCCCGCAGTCTTCACCATGTCGGCCCAATACACGGTGTCTTCCTGCAGCCGCGCCTTGAACGCGGCGGGCTGGCTGCCCACCGCCCAGCTGCCGCCGCTGTTGATCTTGGCGATCACGGCGGGCGATTTCATTGCCTGCCCCACGGCTTGCGCCAGGTAGGCGATGCGTTCGGGTGGCGTGCCGGCGGGCGCGAACAGTCCGTACCAGTCATCGGCGGTAATGCCCTCCATGCCCGCCTGCTTGAGCGTGGGCGCTCCCTTGAAGATGCCGATGCTGTTCTCGTGGCTGAGCGCCAGGATGCGCAGCTTGCCGGCAGCCACCATGGGTTCGGCCGACGCCGGCGAAGTTATCAACATGTCCACCGTGCCGCCCATCAGGTCGGTGATGGCGGGCGCCGCGCCGCGGTACGGCACGTGCACCAGTTTCACGTCGGCCTTCTGCGACAGCAGCGCCCCCATCAGATGGCTCATGGTGCCGTTGCCGGGCGTCGCGTAGGTAATGACGCCGGGCTGCTTGCGTGCGGCCTGCAGATAGTCGTTCAGGCTGCGGTACGGACTCTCGCTGCGCGCCACCAGCACCAGCGGCGCGGAGGTGATCTGCGAGATGGGTGTGAAGTCCTTGACCGGATCAAAGCCCACGTTCTTGTACAGGCGCGGATTGACAGCCATCACGCTGGTCTGCGACATCACCAGGGTGTAGCCGTCGGGCTTGGCGCGCGCGACTTGCGCCGTGCCGACATTGCCACCCGCGCCCGAGCGGTTTTCCACCACCACGCTCTGGCCCGTGATGGCGCCCAGTTCCTGCGCCAGCAGGCGCGCGACGCCATCATTGCCGCCGCCCGGAGGAAACGGCGATACGACCGTGATGGCCTGTTTGGGATAGTCCGGCAGCGGCGCGGGCGCCTGGGCGTGGACTAGCGTTCCCCACAACAGGCCGGCGAGCGCCGCGGCAGCGGCCTTGCGTACGTGCGATGCATGGTGCTTCATCTGATTTCCCCTTGTGATGGGCGGCCGGATACTCGGCCGTCCCTTGCATTCCGGTTCGGCATGAACCGTCCGCACCCCGGCCGTGCAGGCCGGGGCGTACTTTTCGGATTGATGCGTCTGCTGTGCCGCGAAACCGGATCAGGCGGGCGCGGCGGTTCCGGTGTCAGCGGGCCGGAAAGCGGTAGCCCGCCAATTCGCGTTCGTCGATCTGCTTGACCAGATTGGTCTCCCAGGCCAGGTACTGGCGCGCGGCGGCCTTGTTGCCGTCGTGGCGGTCATGCACGAAAAACAGGTAGTCGATGCAGTCTGCGTCGGCGGGCTCGGCCGGCGTGGATGCCAAGGCGATGCCTTGCGCGGACCAGCCGGAGGGATCGCCGGTATTGGCATGGATGTCGTTCACGCCCAGCGCCCGCAGGTCCTGCGCGGCCCAGGCAGCCAGGGCAACGTCCTCGGCCAACAGCACCACGCGGCGCGTGGCGTCCAGGCACAGGCTGGCCAGACGCGGGCGGATGGACCAGCGCGCGCCGGCGATATGGCTGGCGCGATAACGCATGCTGGGACGAAGGTCGACCAGTTGCGCGCCCTGCGCAAGCGCGGCGGCAAGCTGCGCATCGTCAAGCAGGGGCAATTGCGGTGCCAGCGCCTTATCCACAGGATTTTCCAACCGCGCCTGCACGCCTTCGCGCAGCACGCTGGCGTCCCAGCCCATCTGACGCAACCAGCTGGCGACCACCGGCGCGCGCACGCCTTCGGCGTCGAACACGACGATGCGCGCGCCGCGCACGGCCAGGTACTGGTCCGTGGCCTGGACCAACTGGCCGCCGGGCGTGTGCTGGGCTCCGGGCAAGGAGCCTTGCGCATATTCTTCAGCGCTGCGCACATCGCACAGAAAGGTGCTGCGCGCCTGGTCGCGCAACCATGCCTGCACTTCTCCCGCGGCCACCATGGGCACGCCATGGATTTCGGCCAATCGCAAGGAGCGCTGCGCCAGCGCGGGCAGGTCCTGCGGCGCGATGCCGTCCTCGTAGCGGCGGCGCGCGCCGTGTTCGAGTTGCAGGTCCTCGAGATACCAGCCCTGGGTGCCGTTCTCCAGCGCGTAAACGGGATTGGGCACGCCCAGGTTGATCAGCGTCTGCGCGCCGATGATGCTGCGCGTGCGGCCAGCGCAATTCACCACGATGGTGGTCTGCGGATTGCTGGCCAGCATGTGGGCGCGCAACGCCAGCTCGCCGTTGGGGCAGCAGATGCCGCCGGGAATGCTCATCTTCTGGTATTCGGCAAAAGGCCTGCCGTCCAACACGATCAGGTCGTCACCGCGGCGCTGGCGTTCGGCCAGGTCACGCGCGCCGATGCGGGGGGTGTGGAAAACTTCTTCGGCCAGTTCGCCGAAGGTTTTGCTGGGCACGTTCACCCCGGCAAAAACGGCATAGCCATCGCGCTGCCATTGCGCGATGCCGCCGGCCAGGCGATGCACCTTGCGGTATCCGAGCGCCACCAGGGCCTGCACCGCGCGCGCAGCCGTGTCGTCGGCGCCGCCTTCGTCGTAGACCGCGATCCGCACATCGCGCCGCGGCGCGAGACGCACGATATCCACTTCCAGCCGGCTGTAGGGCACGGGCGCGGCGTAGAACAGGTGCCCCTCGCCATACTGGCCATGCTCGCGCACGTCCAGCAACGCAATCTCCGCGCCGTCATGCAGCCATTGCTTGAGCGTGTGCGGATCGACGTCGACGGCGGGCTGGTCTTGGGTGGGGTGCATCATGGTGTTCAGAGAGGACGGAAAGAGTTGGGATAGCGCTTGCTCGAGATCGGCGATGAGGTCGTCGGGATCCTCCAGGCCCACGTGCAGGCGCAGCATGGCGCCGCGCGGCGCGGGATCCGGCAGGGAACGTGCCGCGCCCAGATTGACGGGTATCACCAGGCTTTCGAAGCCGCCCCACGATGCGCCTATCCCAAACAGCTGCAGGCTGTTGATAAGTCGCTCGACGGCCTCGACGCCGACAGCGCGGGCGAATTCCACCGTCAAGAGACCATTGGCGCCGCTGCAATCGCGTTGCCACAAAGCGTGGGACGCGTCGCCAGGCAGGGCTGGACACAGGACACGCGCCACTTCCGGCCGGCCCAACAGAAAGTCGGCCACGCGCAAGGCGCTGCGAGCGTGCTGCGCCATGCGCAGGGGCAGCGTACGCATGCCGCGCAACACCAGATAGGCATCATCGGCGCCGACGGTCTGCCCTAGGTCCACGGTGGCGCGCTCCAGCGCATTCCAGGCGCGCGAGTTGGTGATCACCGCGCCCATCATCACGTCAGCGTGTCCGCCCAGGTACTTGGTGGCCGCCAGGATGGAGATGTCGGCGCCCAGCGTGAGCGGATTGTGCAGCAGTCCGGAGGCCCAGGTGTTATCCACAGCCAGCCAACACTCATGTGCACGGGCTAACGCGGCCAGCGCCGGCAGGTCGGGCATCTCATAAGTCAGAGAGCCCGGCGACTCCGCGTAGATCATGCGGGTCTCGGGACGGATAAGCGCTTCGATGCCCGCGCCGTCAGGCCGGTAGTACGTGTACGCGATGCCGAGCCGCGACAGATGCTCGGCGCAAAAGCGGCGCACAGGCTCGTATACCGCATCCGTGATCAGGACGTGGTCGCCGGCACGCAGGTAGGCCAGCAGCACGGTGGCGATGGCGGCCTGGCCGGTGGGATATAGCTTGGCGCGATAACCCTCTTCCAGCTCCACCAATGCATCTTCGAGCGCGTGCGTGCTATCGGTGCCGCGCGCGCCGTAGGACGGCAGGCGTTCCTGGTCGCGGCGGCTGCGCGTGTCGCGCCAGGCCTGCACGCTGTCGAAGACGTAGGTGCTGGCGCGCGTGACGGGGGTATTGACCCAGCCGCGATGCGGGCGGCCTGCGCGCAGCAGGCGCGTGGCGGACCGATAGGGTTTGTCCATGATCAGCGGCGCGTCTGCACGCCGATCGGCATGACTTTGCAGGTGCCGGCTGCCAGATCGAACGCCAGGCGCTCGGTCAGCGTTTCCAGCGCGCGGCCGTACATGTGCAGATGGCGGATGACGCTGTCGCCCTGGATTTCCACGGCGTGGATATCGTCCGGCATCAGCGCGATACCCGCGCCGGGACCGACCACCACGGTGCCGGTCTTCTCGAGACGCCCCACGCCAGGCACGGAGCCGTCATCGCTGCGGTCGTAGACGTAGTTGTATTCCACGCCTTCCACGGCCGCGATACAGGCCCAGGTCGTGTGGTTGTGCGGAACGATCTGCTTGCCGGGGCGCATGACGTTCAGATAGAGCGCGTAGCTCTTGTCGGCGTCTTCGGCGATCAGGTAGCGGGCCTGGCGTTCGCCGTCTTCCGGCGCGGGATAGCGGTCGGCGGCCCACCAGTCGGTATGGCCGGCCAAGCCGATCAATTCATCCAGCACGGTCTGTAGGCTGTCCCGGTTCAGCCCCTTATTTCCTACAGTTTTTTTAATATTTCCAATGGCGCTGGTGATGCCGGCCTGATGAGGATGCGCGTTGCTCACTTTGAGTTTTCCCTATTTTCATGTGCTATGGCATTGAATGTATCCGCCCTCCCCGTGAGGGACAATTTAAATTGCCTTAAGATTCCATTAGCATCACTAATACTTTCTAAACACCATGCGCAACCTGGATCTGGACCTGCTCCGCACGTTGACGGCCATCGCCCGGCACGACACCTTTTCGGAAGCCGCCAATCGGCTGCACAAGACGCAGTCCGCGGTGACGCAGCAGATGCAACGGCTGGAATCCCTTATCGGCCAGCCCCTGTTCGAGAAGCAGGGCCGCAACAAGGTGCTTTCATCGCATGGGCGCCGCCTGGTCGAATACGCCCGCCACATGCTGGCCATCAACGATGAGGCGCTGCGGGCCTTGCAGGACGGGCCGCTGGAAGGAGACCTGAGGCTGGGCGCGCCGCTGGACGTGGCGGACTCGATCCTGCCCACGCTGCTGACGCACATCGCGCGTTCGGCGCCGCGCGTGAAACTGGAAATCCGCACGGACCGCAGCCCCTTCCTGATGGATGCCCTGCGCGCCGGCGAACTCGACCTGACGATATCCACACGTTTCGACCAGGACTTCGAGGGCGTGGCGCTGCGCACCTCACCCACGGTGTGGCTGGCGTCCGCCGACTACGTGCACGACATGCATGCGCCCGTGCCGCTGGTGCTGGCCGATGAACCCAGCATTTTCCGGCGGCTGGCGCTCACGGCCCTGGAACAGGCGCGCGTGCGCTGGCACACCAACTATGTGGCGCCGACTCTGGTGGGGATTAAGGCCGCGCTGCGCGCCGGCCTGGGCGTCACCGCGCGCAGCGTGGAACTGCTGGGACCGGAAATGCGCGTGTTGGGCGAAAAGGAAGGACTGCCGCCCTTGCCGGATGTGACGTACTTCCTGTGGATAAGGCCTGATCTGATCAATCCGCTGACGCGGCAGGTCTATGACATGCTCAAGACCAGCCTGGGACTGGCGCAGCAAGCCGATGCGGCGGCCGAGCCACCGCGCATCAATAGCGGTCGAACAGATCCTGCAGGGCCGCCGGATCGCGCGTGAGCGACAGGCCCAGCATCAGCAGGATGCGGGCTTTCTGGGGATTCAGGTCGCGCGCGGCGACAAAGCCCAGGCTGGCGTCGTCGAGTTCGACGTCGCGCGCCACGAAGCCGCTGCCCGTGCGGCTGGAGCGCACCACCGCCACGCCATTGGACGCGGCACGGCTCAGGCCGTCGATGGCAAGGTCCGTGGCATTGCCGTCGCCGACACCGGCCAGCACGATGCCGTCGGCGGCATCAGCCAGGAAATCGATCAGGTCGGCCTGCAAGTTGGCGTGCGCATAGACGACATCCACGCGCGGCCAGCTGCCCTTTTCCAGCAATGCGAGTGAAAACTCGCTTTCCACGGTATGCGTGGTGGTGTTGCGCGAATAGAAAACCGGCGCGCCGCCATGCATCACGCCGGCACGGCCACGATTGGGCGAGGCGAAGGCGCACAGCCCGGCGCTGGCAATCTTCTGGATCTCGCGGGCGTAGTGCACGTCTTCGTTCATGACGACGAGCGGCCCGCGGCCGCGTGCATCGGGATGGCGCGCCAGCGCCACCGCGTTGTACAGATTGGCCGGACCTTCGGCGCCCAGCGCGGTGGCGGGACGCATGGCGCCCACCAGTACCACGGGCTTGTCGTGGCGTATCACCAAGCTCAGGAAGTACGCCGTTTCCTCAAGCGTATCCGTGCCGTGCGTGATGACGATGCCCGCCACCGAGGCGTCGCGGCACAGCGCGTCCACGCGCTCGGCCAGCGCGCGCCACACGGCGTGCGTCATGTTCTGGCTGCCGACATTGGCGACCTGCTCGGCGCGGATCTCGGCGATGCCCGCCAACTGCGGCACGGCGGCCAGCAAGTCATCGACGGAAAACGAACCCGCCTTGTAGCCGGCGGAGGTCGCATCGGCCTGGGCGCCGGCGATCGTGCCGCCCGTCGCCAGTACCGCGATGACCGGCCGCGCGCGCTCAGGCATCCACCACTCCGGACAGGCCCTGGCGCTCGAGCAGGGAATTCAGGTGTTCCCAGCCATGGAAGTCGATGACGATCTGGCCCTTTTCCTTGGCGCCCACCTTCAGCGCGACCCGCGTGCCCAAGTGGTCGGACAAGGCTTCTTCCAGGCGCGTCAGATCGCGCGATACGCCGTTGGCCTTTTTCTTGGGCGCGGCGGACGACTCGGCTTCCTTGGCGGTCTTGGCGACCAGTTTTTCGGCTTCACGCACCGACAGGCGGCGCGCAATGATCTGGTTGGCCAGCTGGATCTGCGTGGCCGCGTCCACGGCGAGCAGCGCGCGCGCATGGCCCATGTCCACATCGCCCGCCAACAGCATGGTCTGTACGGCTGCGGCCAGGTTCAGGAGGCGCAGCAGATTGCTGGTGGCCGAACGCGAACGGCCGATCGCCTGCGCGGCCTGTTCATGCGTCAGGCCGAATTCGTCCAGCAGCCGGCGCACGCCCTGCGCTTCTTCCAGCGGGTTCAGGTCTTCGCGCTGGATGTTTTCGATCAGCGCCATGACGGCCGCGTTCTCGTCGGCCACTTCGCGCACCAGCACCGGCACTTCCTTCAGGCCGGCGAGCTGGGCCGCGCGGAACCGGCGTTCTCCAGCGATGATTTCATAGTGGCCGGGCGCGGCTTCGCCCAGTGCGCGCACAAGAATGGGTTGCATGATGCCTTGCGTGCGGATCGATTCGGCCAGTTCACCCAATGCGCCCTCGTCCATGCGCGTGCGCGGCTGATACTTGCCGGCGCGCATCTTGGAAACGGGCAAGGTGGACGGCGGACCCTCGGGCTTGGCGGCGGCGACCTTGCCGATGTTGTCGATGGCAGGCGCGTCCGCGCCGAGCAAGGCGTCCAGTCCGCGGCCCAATCCCTTGGGTTTCTTGGTGGCCATAATTAAATCCTCTTTCCTTCTGTTTTTGTATCCCGAGCCTGGCTCAGGCGTCCGTCTGCTCGGCGGGCAGGCGGTACCAATACGCGTAACAGTCTTTGAAACCGTAGCGGCCATACAAGGCGCGCGCGGCTGTATTCTCCGGCTCAACCTGCAAATAGGCTGTCGTGGCGCCGCCGGCGGCGCCTGTTGCCAACAAATGTTCAATCAGGGAGGCGGCGTAGCCTTTGCGCCGCTGCCCCGGGTCGGTGACGATGTCGAACAGTCCGAGCAGGTCGCCGTCGCGGACTGCCAGGCCCGCGGCAACGCACTGTCCCTCTGCATCCGTGGCCAGCACCGGCGAGATATCCACAGCCAGGCCTAGCAGGCGCATCCGATGTTCGGCGATATGCCCGGACTCCGAGTTGCGCATTGCCCCGACCGCCGCCGCGAAGCGTCCGGTATCGACAATATTGAAAAGCAGATCGCCCCGGGCACTGGGCCTGGGAGCGAGCGGCATGCACATGACTCGGGTCTCGCCGGTAAAGGTATAACCGCGGGACTCCAGTTCGGCGTCGAGGGAAAAATCGGGACCGATGGAGGTGATGCGCAGCACCATGGGCAAGCCATGGCGCGCATACAACGATGAACAATACGCCAGCCGCTCGTCCAACGGACGTGTGGATAACCCCAGCACATTGACGCTGCGCACGCGCTTGGCGGGCGAAGGCGCGAAACGCACCAGCCAGCCATCGTAAAGCAGCTGTGCGCCAACCGCCGTCGCATTCAGCGCGGCCTCTTCCAGACGCGTGCGCAGGCGGTCGCGCGCGTCAATGCGCGGCGTACCGGAGGCTTGCGTTTCGGTCTGGGAAAAGAGCGTGACAGCGGACATGGTTACAGCCTACTTCAGATCCTTTTTCACGCGCTCGATCATTTCGGCGCCAAACGAGATATAGGCCTGCGCGCCGCGCGAGGCGCGGTCGTACACCACGCCGGGCATGCCATAGCTGGGCGCTTCGGCCAGGCGCACGTTGCGCGGCACGACGGTCTTGAATACCTTGTCGCCGAAGTGCGCCTCGAGCTGCGCGGATACCTGCTGTTGCAGGGTCATGCGCGGATCGAACATGACGCGCAGCAATCCGATGACGCGCAGATCGTCGTTGATGTTCCGGTGCACGCGCTTGATCGTGTTGACCAGGTCGGACAGGCCTTCCAGCGCGAAGTACTCGCACTGCATCGGGATGATGACGCCGTGGGCGGCGGCCAGGCCGTTCAAGGTCAGCAGCGACAAGGTGGGCGGGCAATCGATCAGCACGAAGTCGTACTGCGTGGCGACGGTGTCGATCGCGGCCTTCAGCTGGCGCTCGCGCTGATCCATCTGCACCAGGTCGATCTCGGCGCCGGACAGTTCGCGGTTGGCGGGCAGCACGTCGTAGCCGCCCGACTCGGATTTGACGCGGGCCTGCTCGATGTTCGATTCGCCAATCAACACCTGGTACAGGTTCGACTCCAGCGAATTCTTGTCGATGCCGCTGCCCATCGTGGCATTGCCTTGCGGGTCCAGGTCCACCAGCAGCACGCGTTGGTTGTGCGTGGCAAGGCCCGCCGCCAGGTTGATGGCGGTCGTCGTCTTGCCCACACCGCCCTTCTGGTTGGCAATGCAGAAAATGCGGGCGGTGGTGCTGGGGGGTATGTTCTTCATAGGGTTCCTTGACTACGGCGCATCCAGATCAGGCAGCGTTCGGCCTGCAACTCAGGCACGCGCAACGGCTGGATGTGATCGACTTGCCATTCTCCGCGCGCATGCAGCGCCTGTATTTCGTCCTCGGGGACCTTGCCCTTCATGGCGACGAGGGTACCATCGTTGCGCACATGGCGACCCGCGAGTTGCGCAAAATCGTCCAAGGAAGCGAAGGCGCGCGACGTCACGATATTGCACTCGGCGGGAGCCAAGGTTTCGATGCGGGCGTGGCTCGCCTGCAGATTGGGCAAGGCCAGCACGCCGCTCATCTGCCGCACGAAGGCCGTCTTCTTTTCGACCGCGTCCACGCAGGTCACCGACCAGTGGGGCCGCATGATCGCCAGAACGACGCCTGGCAGGCCCCCGCCCGATCCGACGTCGTAGACCTTGGCCGGCGTGTCCGAAGCGCCCAGCGCCTCGCTGAACGGCCCTACCGCAGCCAAGCTGTCGAACAGGTGCTGGATCAGCATCTGCTGCGGGTCGCGGATGGCGGTGAGGTTGTAGGTCCGGTTCCAGCGCTGCATCTGCGACAGATAATTCAGCAGCTTGGCCATCGTCGCAGCATCAGCCTCCAGCGCCAGCTGCTCGCATGCGCGAGACAGGCGGCCGGCCATGTCCGCGCCGGCCGTATCGGCGTGCGCGCTCATGCCGCTTGCTTGCGCGAGCCGTAATGCAGGCGCTTCAGATGGATCAGCAGCAATGAAATTGCAGCGGGAGTGACGCCTGAGATGCGCGCAGCCTGGCCGATGGTTTCCGGGCGGTGCGCCTTGAGTTTCTGGCGCACTTCGAACGACAGGCTGGTCACCGCCTCGTAGTCGACGTCGGCGGGTATGGCCTGCTGTTCATGCGCAAGCTGTTTCTGCACTTCGACTTGCTGGCGGTCGATATAGCCGGCGTACTTCACCTGGATCTCGACCTGTTCGGCCAACACTTCGTCTTCCATCACGCCAGGGCCGGCCAGCAGCGAACCATCGGCGTTGCGGGTGGCCATCAAGGCTTCATAGGAAACATTGGGCCGTTTCAATAGATCTGCTAGTGAGTACTCACGTTCAATCGCCTTGCCTAGTAGGGGCTCGGCGACTTCGGCGGGCAGTATACGCGGATTCACCCAAGAGGATTTCAGACGTTCGACTTCCGCAGCCACCGCATCGCGCTTGCGATTGAAGGCGTCCCAGCGCACGTCGTCGACTAGGCCGAGACGACGGCCGATTTCGGTCAGGCGCAAGTCGGCATTGTCTTCGCGCAGGCTCAACCGATATTCGGCCCGAGACGTGAACATGCGATACGGCTCGGTCACGCCACGCGTGACCAGATCGTCGACCAACACCCCCAGATAGGCCTCATCGCGGCGCGGGGTCCATTGCTCGCGATCCAGTGCGAACAATGCGGCATTGACGCCGGCGAGCAGCCCTTGGGCGGCCGCCTCTTCGTAGCCGGTAGTGCCGTTGATCTGTCCGGCAAAGTACAGGCCTGCGATCGCCTTGGTTTCCAGGGTGCTCTTCAATCCACGTGGATCGAAGTAGTCGTATTCGATGGCGTAACCGGGACGCAGGATGTGCGCATTTTCCAGGCCAGGCAGGGAATGGATCAGGGCCAATTGCACGTCAAACGGCAGACTGGTCGACACGCCGTTCGGATAGACCTCATGCGTGTCCAGGCCTTCGGGTTCCAGGAAGACCTGGTGCGACTCCTTATCGGCAAAACGATGGATCTTGTCTTCGATGGACGGGCAGTAACGCGGACCCACCCCTTCGATCACGCCGCTGTACATCGGCGAACGGTCCAGGCCGCCGCGGATGATGTCGTGGGTGCGGGCGTTGGTGTGCGTGATCCAGCAAGGCAGCTGACGCGGGTGCATGCCGACATTGCCCATGTAGGAAAACACGGGGATCGGATCCAGGTCGCCGGGCTGCTGTTCGAGGATGCTGTAGTTGATCGAGCGGCCATCGATGCGCGGCGGCGTGCCGGTCTTCAAGCGCCCCTGCGGCAGCGCAAGTTCCTTCAAGCGCTGCCCCAGGGAGATAGCAGGAGGATCACCGGCACGACCACCCGAATAGTTCTGCAAGCCCACGTGAATCAGGCCGTTCAGAAATGTACCGGCGGTAAGCACCACGGACTTCGCCCGAAACTTCAGGCCGATCTGAGCAACGGCACCGACTACGCGGTCGCCCTCCACCATCAGGTCTTCGACTGCCTGCTGGAACAGCCAGAGATTTGGTTGATTTTCCAGGCGGCCGCGGATTGCCTTGCGGTACAGCACCCGATCCGCCTGAGCGCGCGTCGCCCGGACAGCCGGCCCTTTCGAGCCATTCAGGATGCGGAACTGAATACCCGCTTCATCCGTTGCCAAAGCCATGGCGCCACCCAGGGCGTCAACTTCTTTGACTAGGTGGCCCTTGCCGATCCCGCCGATGGAGGGATTGCAAGACATTTGGCCTAGGGTTTCGATGTTGTGCGTCAACAGCAGGGTCTGGGCGCCAGTGCGGGCAGCTGCCAGCGCTGCTTCGGTGCCGGCGTGGCCGCCACCAACGACGATGACATCGAATTCGCGGGGATAGTCCATGATGGGAGGGGGGGAGGTAAGAGAGCGTTCGGTGCTCATTATAGAGGCAGGGATTGCATGTTTCACGTGAAACATGTTTCGGCGTACCAGGATGCGGCCCACGGCCAGATCGTCGTCGGCAAAAGGCAACGGGGTTCGTCTTTTGCAGGGATAAATATGTCGGCAGTTGCCACTGCTTTGGCTGTCATGTTTCACGTGAAACGTTGTATTGGCCTAGCCGAACCCCTCTCCTTCTATAAGAATGTATGTCATGGATACTCGACCAAGCCCCGCACACTCGTCTTATGCAACTCACAATCCGACTCCAAGGAGCAGAGGCCTGCGGGCAATATGTTCCACGTGAAACATTGCTGAACGCCTAGCTCGCTAGCCTCGTGGAACCTGCTGCCAAGGGTATTGTCTTGCCAAGAAATGCGACCAAAGTACCCGCACAGTCTGCCGAGAGGAGATGCCCGATTCGCAAGGGATCCCTCCTTCATGCCGGATGATCTCAAATCTATTGATGTTTCACGTGGAACATTCTCCAGGCGGGCAACACGACGGTTCGGTACATCTACTCGGTGCTTGGGATAGACAATTTCTCGTTGGCGGCGCAGCGACAACATTAAAGAATTAGAAGGACTATTAGAGCTATAGAGGGGAGTTTCCCTTCTCCCAATTCCAGCTTGCCTCCCCTCATCGATGTTTCACGTGAAACGTCAATAGCCTCTTGAGCGCAGGTAGTGTTTCACGTGAAACATGCCCATGAAGATGGGGTTCTATCGCCGAAAAGCAAATTCCCCTCAGCTAATGTTCCACGTGAAACACGTGAATGGAACTCTGAAATAGACGAACGCAGCAGCCTAAGATTCCAAATTTAACGCCACGCTCGATCGAAGGAACGTAATCGTCCTCCAGTTCCATTATCCAAGCGAATCCTCTGACGTCGATCTCATGAAGATTCATCCAAGAAAAAAGCAATTTTCAAACCCCTACCCTACCCCTTACCCAAAACAGAGTGGATTTTCTTGTTTCACGTGAAACGCGACTGACCACGAACAACCAAATAATGCCTGTCCACGAGTAGCGACATATCAGACTTCCCGCCGTAACGCGACGATCAGTCCACACTCCTGGCTCCCACCTGGTCAGATTAAAGTTCGCCGAGTCTGCATTGAAACTGGCTAAGGCCTGAAACACCATGCCCTTTCCAATTCAGAAAACAACGTTATGCCTCCCACAGTGGTCGAGAACGCATGAGCAGGCATCTCGGCCAAGAATGGTTGGATCGTGGAAAGCTCGTCAGAGCACGGCATGCAGCAGAACGCTCATCCTGACAGGCTGTGCAATTCTGCACAGCGTTATCAACAGCTACCAAATCCGCTAGCTGCGGAAATTGGCCGTTTCACGTGGAACAACTCTGGGGATAAGTCGCCGTTGGACAGCGCAGGTCGCCGAAAAAAACGGGGGCATTCAACAAAGGCGGCAAAGTGCCAAGAAGCGTGAAAAAGCACAAATGCACAACGTCTTCCCTATGACAGCAATCGATTATTTCTATTTAGGATGCTTGTCTGACTTAGGAAATTCCAAGATCAATACGCGGTCGTGCCTACGCAAAATGCCGTGGAAAACTATGTGGATAAGATCAAGCCTCGAAGCCACAACAAATTTTCGAAAACCTGCACAACAAGCTCTCACTTTTGAAACTGGCCCGGAACTCTGCAATCGCCCTTCGGTCAAAATGCCGCTCAAAATCGTGAAAGCGGATTATCCACAAACCTATCCGCGCGCTCCCGTCCTGCGGTCTGCCACTACGCGGAAACCACCGGCAATCTGGACGCTGATTCATTGACCAGACAACAATCTTGCACTGCCATGACAGCGCGCACCATCATCCTTTTGGGTGAGGTCCAGCCTTTCATGTGAATCCTGTGGAAAACTCGCCGAACGGGATCTGGGTGAAGGTTGCCTCTACTGCGGACCGAAGACCGGGTTCCGCTCCGGGCATTCAGAGTAGCGCGGCGGACGGGTAGGCCGCCGGCCGCGGCCCCATCTTCCGGAGCCTATCCCCATTTCTATCCACAGGCTGACGCCGTCGATTGGACCACCGAAGGGTGTAATTCTGTGCATAACCCGGATGGGGATATCTTTGTGAACAACCGGCCTCCATCCAGGCAAAAGCGGACCAAAGTGGCCCTGAAACAGTATGGCCGTGCAGATCGTTCGTGGCCCGGATTCGCTCCGAGAATCGCCTTAAATGCCTGTATTCCCTAGGGAAAGGCCATGTTTAAACATAACCATCGCGGCCGGTCCGGATGAGTCCAAACGCCATAGCTGCGAAGCGGCATCGTTCCAAGAAAGATGGGATAACTGTGTAAAACCCAGCGGTGGATACGCAATTGCTTCATTGCTGAGCATGAAAATGCTCACGCCCAAAAATAATTATCCACAAACTTATCCACGGCTGGAGAATATGTTAGTGAATACTAACTATCTACACGGGACAGGCAGAGCAGGCGCTTGCCGCCAAATGAAACAACGCCCCAGACCATACGGTCTTGGGGCGTTGTAGCCAGGTCGGACCTGGCAGACGGGAAATTGGGATTTCCCGATTTAGAGCGGGCGAATTTCGGCCGCTTGAGGTCCTTTCGGACCATCCTTGACTTCGAATTCGACTTCCTGGCCTTCGTTCAGGCTGCGATAGCCGCGGCCCTGGATGGCGGAAAAGTGTGCGAAAACATCGGTGCCACCAACGTCCGGCGTGATGAAACCGAAACCCTTGTCAGCGTTGAACCACTTAACTTTGCCCTTCTGAGCCATTTTTTCTAGCGTCCTGTAATTAACTCGAAATGCAATGAATCAAGGACGCCGCGAGAACTGAACGACCGGTAGTAGTACCTGCGTTGCTGCTGCGTTCCCGCCTGCCGCCTAGCTGCAGAACGAGTCCGCGCGCTGCTTGAATCAACTGCGTAATCAGCATACTCAGCACGCATTACAGACTCATATAGTTGTTTACCCCAATGTCGTATTTTTAATACTGGGCCTCGTTCCGCTAGGCCTTGCCGTTCTGTCGGCGCGCCAAAAAAGCGTAGATCGGACCGGTCACAATCACCACAAAAACCATGCGCGTAACGTGGAATGCGGTCACCACCGGAACGCCCAGCTGCAGCACTTTAGCGGTAATCGCCATCTCGGCAATGCCGCCCGGCGTGGTGCCCAGAATCAAGGTGGGAATGGGAGCAGCCGACCATAGCGACAGCAAGGCGCCAAGACCGAACGCGAGCGCCAGCGCAGCCACCGTGAAACACGCCACCGCGGCAATGAAACGTGGCGCCGCCCGAAAGAAATCCGGCCGGTAACGGTCGCCCAGCGACCAGCCGATCAGCAACTGGCCTATCTTCGGCACGTAATCAGGAAGAGCCGACAGCTCGATGCCATTGAGCGTCAGGATCATGGCGACCAGCATTGGCCCCAGCACCCAGGGATTCGGCAATCGCAGCCTCATGAAGGCGGCGCCGCCGATGCAGGTCAGCGCAACCAGCGCCGCCAGCCCCCAACCATGGACCACTTTAGGCCCGGGCACAGTGGGATCCAGACCCGCCACGCCCCACCATTGAAAGATGAATGGCACTGTGACCACAACCATCAACACACGCACGCTATGTGCCGTCGCAACGCGGTCTATGCGCGCGCCGTGGCGCTCGGCCAGGTTCGCCATTTCGCTGGCTCCACCGATGGCGGAAGAAAACCAGGCTGTCTTGAAATCGACGTCGGTGTAGCGGCGCAGGATCGCCGTGCCCATGAATGCCAGGCCTAGCGCGAACAACATGCCGACGATGATGGGCCCCGCATTGCTGCCGATGTGGCCAATCACTTGTGGCGTGAAGTACAGGCCCAGTGACGTGCCGATCACCCACTGGCCCGCATTGCGCGCCGGCCGCGGGCACGCGGTGCCCAAACCCGCGATGCGCGTCGCCGCGGTCACCAGCAACGCGCCCAGCATCCAAGGCAGCGGAATATGAGCCCACGCCGCCAACAACGCACCCGCCAATGCGAGCGCCAAACCACCCAGTACTCTCCACAACATGTTCTGACCCACCATACCGCCGCGCCTTAAGCTCATGTGAAAACCGAATTATGAGTTAGTGGGATACTTACGAAAACTCTCTCTGCTAGCAACGTTCACTCTCGCGTCCACCATGATCCGATCCAAACTTCCCGACGTTGGCACCACCATCTTTACCGTGATGAGCCGCCTGGCCATCGAACACAAAGCCATCAACCTTGGCCAGGGCTTTCCCGACTTCGATCCAGATCCCGCCTTGTGCGCCCTGGTTTCGAAGGCCATGGCCGACGGCCACAACCAGTATCCCTACATGCCCGGGGTCGCACCGCTGCGCGAGGCCATCGCCGCCAAGACGCGCGAACTCTACGGCCATGCCTACGATCCGGAAACCGAGATCACCGTCACCAGCGGCGCGACCGAAGCGCTGATGGCAACCGTCCTGGCCGCCGTAGGCAGCGGTGACGAAGTCGTCGTCATCGAGCCCTGCTATGACTCCTATCTGCCGGCAATCCGCCTGGCCGGCGGCACCGCCGTGCCGGTGCCGCTGCGCGCGCCCACCGAGGCGGACCCCTACTACCGCATCGACTGGCAACGCGTGCGCGACGCCATTACGTCGAAGACTCGCCTGTTGATGCTGAACTTTCCGCACAACCCGACCGGCGCGGTGCTGGACGACAGCGACCTGGACGCGTTGGAAGCCATCGTGCGCGACACCGGCGTGCTGCTGGTGTCCGACGAGGTCTACGAGCACATCGTGTTCGATGGCAAACCCCACGCCAGCGTGGCGCGCCGCCCGCTCCTGGCCGAGCATGCCTTCGTGATTTCGTCCTTCGGCAAGACCTATCACACCACCGGCTGGAAGATCGGCTATTGCTGCGCGCCGCGCCAGCTCAGCGCCGAACTGCGCAAGGTACATCAATTCATGGTGTTCACCGTGCCTTCTCCCATGCAGTTCGCGCTGGCCGAATTCATGCGCGACCCCAAGCCTTACCTGGACCTGCCCGCCTTCTATCAGGCCAAACGCGACCACCTGGCGCAAGGGCTGGCCAAGACGCGCTTCCGCCCCCTGCCCAGCCCGGGCACGTTCTTCCTGCTGGCCGATTACAGCCAGATTTCCAAGCAGAACGAGGCCGACTTCGCGCGCGATCTGACGGTGAATCATGGCGTCACGGTGATACCGGTATCGGCGTTCTACCGTCAGCCCGATGCGCCCGAATCCAACCACCGCATCGTGCGCTTCTGCTTTGCCAAAAAGGACGCCACGCTCGATGCGGCACTGGCACGCCTGGCGCAAGTCTGACGTTTCGCACGGATCAATCCATCGTCATTCCAATATTTCGAACGGGCTCTATCTACAAGCGTTTTTGTTGATGAATATGAATAAAAGCTCGCATAAAAAATAGACGCTCAACAACGCGAAATAAGGAACAAAAAAAGGGCGCCATAAGGCGCCCTTTGCAATCTCCAGCCCAGACCCCGGAGCGCGGCCATTGTCCTTTACGACCGCCGCGCCGCCATGGGATCAGGCCGGACCAGCGGCAAGCTTCTTCGCTGCGCGCAGGCGGCGCATGATCTGCGGCACGATCACGACCGCAGCCGCCCCCACCCACATCGAGATCGACACCGGGCTGGCGAACAACACGCCCACATCGCCATCGGTCATCGACAAGGCGCGGCGCAGGTTCTGTTCCATCATGTTGCCCAACACCACGCCCAAAACCAGCGGCGCCATGGGAACGCCGAACTTGCGCAGGAAATAGCCCAGCGCGCCGATGCCCGCCACCAACAGCAAGTCGAAGGTGCCTGCGTTGATGGCGTAAACGCCGATGTAGCTGATGCACAGGATGCCCGGCACCATCAGCCATCCCGGCACCGACAGCACCTTGGCGAAGAAGCGCACCAGCGGCACGTTCATGACGAACAGCAGCACGTTGGCCACGAACAGCGAGGCGATCAAACCCCACACCAATTCGGGCTTGGAGTCGAACAGAACCGGACCCGGCGTGATGTTGTAGAGCGTCAGCGCGCCCATCATCACGGCAGTGGTACCCGAACCGGGCACGCCCAGCGTCAACATCGGCACGAACGAACCGAT
Organism: Achromobacter pestifer; assembly: GCF_013267355.1. Classification (NCBI taxonomy): domain Bacteria; kingdom Pseudomonadati; phylum Pseudomonadota; class Betaproteobacteria; order Burkholderiales; family Alcaligenaceae; genus Achromobacter; species Achromobacter pestifer. The sequence continues at coordinate 2,674,599 of NZ_CP053985.1, read as the reverse complement.
GGCCGAGGCCGTGGCGGCAGCTTCCGGCGCGACCAGGCCGCGCATGTCGCCCTTGCCGAACTTGGCATCCGGATCCTTGGCCTCGATGATGCGCTTTTCCTGCGAATACGCCACGGCCGCGGCCACACTGGCGCCTGCGCCAGGCAACACGCCCACGCCAAAGCCCACCAACGAACTGCGCACCACGCTCCACCAGGTGAGCGCCATTTCCTTCAGGTTGAAGAGCTTGCGGCCGCTGGGCTTGACCTCGACGCTGTGGCCGGACATCACCTTCTCCAGCATTTCCAGCATCTCGCTGACCGCGAACAGCGCAATCACCACCACCACGAATTCGATGCCGTCAGCCAGATGCACCAATTCGAAGGTGTAGCGATACACGCCGGAATTCGCGTCCACGCCCACCACCGAAATCGACAGACCTATCATCGCCGCCAGCACGCCCTTCACGGGTTGTTTACCCAACAGGCTGGTCAGGCAGCAGAACGCAAAGATCATCAGCACGAAGTACTCGGCGGGGCCGAAGGCCAAGGCCCACTTGGCCAGCAACGGCGCGAGCAGGATGATGCCCACCACCGACACGATGGCGCCGAAGAACGCGGACCAGGCGGAAAGCGACAGCGCGACGCTGGCCAGCCCCTGGCGCGCCAACGGATAGCCGTCCAGCGTCGTCATGATGGCGCTGGCCTCGCCCGGCACGTTCAACAGAATGGCGGTGATGCGGCCGCCGTACTCTGCGCCCACGTACACGGCAGCCAGCAGGATCAGCGCGGTCTCGGGCGGCAGGTTCATGGCGAACGCGATCGGGATCAGCATTGCCACGCCGTTGACCGGTCCCAGGCCGGGCAGTACGCCCACCATCGTGCCGATGAACGAACCGATCATGGCCACCAGCAGGTTGGTCAGCGACAAGGCTACGCCAAAGCCTATCGCCAAGTGATCAAGAATGCCGCTCATATCAGGGTCTCCAGCAAACCGGTGGGCAGGACCACGTCCAGCACCTTGTCGAACAGCAAGAAAAACAGGACACTCATGACGGCGCCGCCGATGGCGCACTTGACCCAGCCGCCCCCGAACAGGCGACCGACGAATATCGTCATCAGGGTGGTCGCGATCACGAAGCCCAGCCACTGGAACAGGAAGGCATAGGCCACCACGAACGCCATCATCAGCGCGATGCGCGCATTGGCGCCAGGCGGATTGGCCTCGACCTGATGGCCGCCCTTGTAGACCAGCCACAGGCCGCACAGGCCAATGATCAACGCCAGCAGCAAGGGAAAGGCGCGCGGGCCCACCGGCTCATAGGCGAAGGGGGCTTCGATTCCCCAACCCGCCACGGTCATGAAGGCGGCCAGCGCAAGCGCCGCCACGCCCAGTATTCGATCGTTCATGATCACTTTTCCGTTGTAGTCTCATCGCGCGGCGCAGCGCTCCCCTGCCGCCGCGGCAATGCCGGCGGCGGGGAACCCTGAAAAACGCGATAGGGAGGAGAGCCTTGCGGCTTACTTCTTGACCAGGCCGAAAGAGTCGGCCAGTTCGCCGTAGGCCTTGACCTGGTTCTTCACGTAGGCGTCCAGCTCGGGACCCGTCTTGTTGAACGGGAACAGGCCCTGCTGCTGGCGCAGCTTGTCGAACTCAGGCGAGGCCGTGGCCTTGTTGAAGGCGTCGACCCAGAACTGGTAATCGCTGTCCGACACCTTCGGACCGACATAGAAGCCACGGATGATCGGCCAGACGATGTCGTAACCCTGTTCCTTGGCGGTCGGCACGGTGTTCAACTTGCCCGGCAGGCGCTGGTCGTTGAACACGGCCAGCACGCGGATGGGGGCGCCGCCTTCGAGCATGGTGAAGGCTTCCGCCGCGTCGCCCATGTAGGCCTGGATGTGGCCACCGCGCAAGGCCGTGACGGCTTCGCCGCCGCCTTCAAACGCCACGAAGCGCATCTTCTTGAAATCCACGCCCGCGGCCTTTGCGGTCAGCGCGGCCTTCATCCAGTCCTGGCTGCCCACCGTGCCGCCCGCGCCCAGCACGATCTTGGTCGGATCCTGCTTGAAGGCTTCCATCAGGCTCTTCAGGTCGGTGTACGGGGAATCGTTGCGGACCACGGCCACGCCGTAGTCGGTGCCGATGGCGGCCAGCCAGCGCACGTCGTTGACGTTGTATTTGCCGAATTTTCCCTGGGCCAGGTTCAAGAGCGAGCCGCCCGAGAACGCCACGATGGTGCCCGGTTCGTTCGGATGCTGGGCCACGATGTTGTTGTAGGCCACGGCGCCGATGCCGCCAGGCATGTAGACGATACGCATGGCAGTCTTGAGCGCGCCGCTTTGCTTCAGGCCTTCGGTGGCCAGGCGGCAGGTCAAGTCGAAACCGCCGCCGGGCTGGGCAGGCGCGATGCATTCCGGGCGGCGCGGCTCATCGGCTGCGTGGGCGGCGCCCAGGGACAGGGTAATCGCGCCCAGCGCCACGACGGCGGCCAGGCGAAGTTTCAGACTAGTCTGCATTTTTTGCGTCTCCGAGATTTATAGGTCTAGGTATGGCTGGAAGCTCTGCTCAGACGGTTTTTCCGCAATAACGGCCCCACCAGTGGACGCAACCGTACAAAAACGAAGCTTTCCAAAAGCTTTCAAATCCCGCTGTTTTCCTGGTGCGCCGCAACATCCTGGCGGTTTTCAAGGGTAAACACCAGCGCCACTCTCAGGCCCGGCAATGGCACCCGATTTTCCAGCACCAGGCGCGCGCCCAGGATCTCGGCGATGGTGCCCACTATCGCCAACCCCAGGCCGGCGCCGGGCTTGTTCTTGCCCGCCGCTCCTCGGCGAAAGCGGACGCCGGCCCGGGCGATGTCTTCGGCGGACATGCCCGGACCGCTGTCTTCGACCATCAGCCTGGCCTGCCCCGCCTCCGCCTGGACCTTCACGGTGACCTCCCCCGCCGGCGAGGTGTAGCGGATGGCGTTGTCGACCAGGTTGCTGACCGCCTCCCTCAGCAGCCAATCCGCCCCCTGGACCACGACCGGCCGGATTTCCGCCTCCAGACCGATGTCGAGCTGGCGCGCGCGGGCGGTGGGAAGCAAGCTGCGGATGACCGCGTCGGCCAGTTCGACCAGGTCCACCGGTTCGGGGCTGAAACCGCCTTCGGCCAGCGAGGCGTCCTTAGCGCGCGCCAGAGCGAGCATTTGGTTGGTGGTGCGTACAGCCCTGTCCAACCCTTCCTGCATCGCCAGAAGGGCTGTACGGACCTCCTGGGGGTCTGTTTCGCGCAGGGCATAGGCCGTCTGGGTCCGCAAAACCGACAAAGGCGTGCGCAACTGATGCGATGCGTCGTCCAGGAACTGGCTTTGGACCCTCGCCTGGGCCGCAAAACGGGCCATGTGGAGGTTTACGGCCGCGACTAGGGGTAGGACCTCACCTGGCATCTCCGAAGCGCTCACGGGGCTTAAATCGTCCGCAGAACGCCCTTCAACTTCCTGACGCAGCCTGGCAAGGGGGCGCAGGGCCATGAAAACCCCCAGGATGATCACCAGGACGCTGATCAGGATCACGGCCAAGTCCCGTTCTACCGAACGCACCAGCACCTGGTGCAGGAAGGCCTGGCGGGTATCCAGGCCTTCGGCTACCTGCACGATAACCCGTCCCCCTTTGTTCGCGTACAGCGGGGGATCCATCGGCCGGGCCAGTGCCGCAACCCGTACGGGCGTGCCCTGGTAGTTGGCATAGAAAAAGCGCGGTTCGCCGGAAACCAGGGGTTCGGCAGGCATGGGCAGGCCAGGATTGCCGATTTCGGCCAGCCCATCCTCGGTGGCGACCCGGTAGAAAACGCTGCCATTGGCCGTCAGCTCGAAAAATTCCAGCATCAGGTATGGCTGCTCCATGGCTAATCCACCGCTGGCTGTGGATATGTTGTGGTCGATGGCGCGCAGCGCTCCGGAAAGCGAACGGTCGTAGGCAATGTCGACCTGGTTGCGCAACTGGTGGTTTGACAGCCACAGGGCGCCCATCATCACGAACACCAGCGTGGGGATCAGCCACCAGAGCAACTGAGTTTTCAGGGTGCGATTGCGCTTTTTCGTCGCGAAAAAACCCTTTTTTTCCGCACTTCTAGTTGTCAACAAGGTTCTCCAGGCAGTAGCCCATGCCCCGCATGGTCACGATCTGCACACCGGTATCCGCCAATTTCTTGCGCAAGCGGTGCACCACGACCTCGATCGCTTCCAGATTGATGTCCGCATCGTCCGTCAGGATGCGGTCCAGGATCTGCTGCTTGTTGATGGGTTCGCCGCTTTTCTGGATCAGCACTCGCAGAACCGAGTGTTCACGTGGGGATAACTGCAAGGGCTGTCCGTCGACCGTGAATTTTTGAGCGGAAGTCTCGAAAACCAGGTTTCCCAGAGTGAGCCGGGGGTGTTCACGCCCGCGGCTGCGCCGGATGAGTGCGATCAATCGCGCTTCCAACTCTTCCACAACAAACGGTTTTGGCAGGAAATCGTCCGCTCCCTGGTGGAGCGTCCCGATTTTTTCGGCCAGCGAATCGCGCGCGGTCAAGACCAGGACCGGCGTACGGTCGTCCCGCGCGCGAATCTTCGCGAGCAAAGCATGGCCATCCATGCCCGGTAGTCCCAGATCGAGGATGACCGCATCGAATTCTTCCATCGCCAGCCTTCTTTCGGCGACCAGCCCGTCATCAGCCCATTCAACGACGAAACCCGCGTGCCTGGCCAGGCTTCTTGAAAGCCAGCGGGCAAGTTCGGCTTCGTCTTCTATCAGGAGGATGCGCATGGACGGAGTCCGGGGGGGGATGGCTGGGCGGAATGGGAGAGCATGTTTGGCTTTTCCTTTTTTTCTCTTTATATAAAGACTAATGATTAATAAGGCCTGTGGATAACTACCTTAACCTTGAAAACCTCTTTTTTTTCATCAGCTTGCGGCCGTTTTTGCCTGTGCAAGAACTCTGTGTGGGAAAAAAGTTGAAGTTGGACAAGATTTTGGACCCTGTCCGAAAACCCTGCTTGTTCAACTTGCCTCCACAAAATGTGCACAAGGCGTCCACTTAGGAGTTATCCACAGCCCCTTTCTGCCGAACCGGTCTCAAAAACGGCACTTTTACCCTGAAAAACGCCTCGCTGCCTACCTGCGTTCTTGCCCTCCAGGAGGCCTTCAGAGGCCCCACAAGGCGCTCACGAAACGGGGGCTTCGAGGGGAGACGCCCAGCCGTTCTTGACTGGGAACTGAACAAAAAGTGAGCAGGTTCCGCCGTAGAATCCGGCCATGGCGACAGAAATCAGAATCAAGAAATCAGGTTGGGCAATCTGGCTGAGAAGCCGTTTGTTGGCGGACAACTTGCCGGCCACGCTCTGTGCGGCAGCGCTGATGGGCCTTTTGGGCGCGCTGGCCACCGTGGTGTTCCGGGAAATGCTGGCCTGGACGCAGATGTTGCTGGGGGGCGAGGACACGCCCCACGGCATGGTGTCCTTGGCGCGGGGGCTGAGTCCCTGGCAACGCTTCCTGATGCCGGCCATAGGCGGCGCCATTGCCGGGGCCATCCTACAAATGGCGACCCGATGGCTGCCCAAGCGCGGCGCGGCGGACTACATGGAGGCGATTTCCATCGGCCGCGGAGTCATCGGCTTTCGCCAGACGGTCGCGCGCAGCCTGTCGTCGATTTTTTCCATCGGCTCCGGCGCCTCCATCGGCCGTGAGGGTCCCATGGTGCAGTTGGCGGCGATGTTGTCATCCCTGACCGGACGTTATCTGGTGCTGCCGCCCCGGCATCTGCGCTTGTTGGTCGCCTGCGGCGCCACGGCGGGGATTACTGCCGCCTACAACGCGCCCATTGCTGGCGCCTTGTTCATTTCCGAGATTGTTTTTGGCGCGATCGCTTCAGCCACGCTGGTGCCGTTGGTCGTATCGTCGGTCGTGGCGAACATTGTGACGCGCCAGATACTGCATTACGACGCGGTTTTTCATATGCCGCCCTTCACTTTCGTGTCCGGCTGGGAGGTCATCAACTACCTGGGACTGGGGGTGATCGCGGGCCTGGCGGCGCCGCAATTCCTGCGCTTTCTCGACACGGCGCGCGCCGCGTTCGGCCGCGTGCCCGCGCCGCTATGGGTGCGCATGGCATTGGGCGGCCTGGTCGTCGGCGCCTTGTCGGTGGTGAATCCCCAGGTCTGGGGCAATGGCTACAGCGTGGTCAATAGCATGCTGCATACGCAATGGGCCTGGCAGGCGGTGGCCGCCATCCTGCTTTTGAAGACGCTGGCCACCGCGGCCAGCGTCGGCTCGGGCGCGGTGGGCGGCGTGTTCACGCCCACGCTGTTCGTGGGGGCGGCGCTGGGCGCCCTGTACGGAACCGGCCTGCAGGCCTTGTTTCCGGCTGGGGATCTGTCGGCGGTATCCAGTTATGCGGTGGTGGGCATGGGGGCCCTGCTGGCTGCCACCACCTATGCGCCATTGATGTCCATCCTGATGATTTTCGAGATGACGCTCAGCTATGAAGTCATGCTGCCGCTGATGCTGGCCTGCATCACGGGCTACGTGATTGCGCATCGCATACGGCCGGACTCGGTGTACGCGAAATCGCTGGCCAGCAACCGGCGCGCGCAGCGCGTCGTCGCCAAGGATCGTGACGAATGACAGGATTTCATTAATACGAATAAATGCTCGTATTAATGAGGAGGGGGAATAGTCCTTAAAAAAGGGCTTTTTTCATGAAGACGCGCTTCAAGCCGATCTCTTCGGCGCGATGGGTTTCCACATAACCGTATCGCTTGTAGATAGCGATGTTCTCGGTCATTTTCTCCTGCGTGTAGAGACGGATGCTGGCATAACCGGCCTGGCGCGCCGCGTTTTCCGCGAATTGCATCAGGTCGCGGCCATAGCCTTTGCCCTGCGCTTGCGGAGCCACCGCAATATTGTCCAGCAACAGGCAATCGGCCTCCCGAATCAGGACCAGCACACCTTGCACGGTATCGCGCACCCGCAGCACATGGACCACGCCTTGTGCGATGCGGGCAGCGTAATCATCGAGCATCGGCCCGGGCGTCGCGCCGATGCGCGCGACATAGTGGCCGTAGGCTTGCGCGACGATCTGCTCAATGTCGGGCAGCTCGTCGAGGGTGGCTAGGCGTATGTCGAGGGGCATGCATGTTCCGGATAGCGTGCCGCCCGGCCTGGGCGGATTGCCCAGGAATATAGGACGTTCGAGCCGTCGTAGGAATATTTGGCTAATTAGTTATAAAATTTATAACTAATAGTTCGCGTACATACCCAGAAGATGATGTGCGATCACCGAAGAAAGTAGTCGAGTGATCCCGCAAAGGAGTGTCAATGGCACCAAATACGTCTTTCCCGGCGAACGGCGCGCCCGACAACCTGTGGAACGAGTATTCAAGGTTCCACGAAGCTTGTTCAGGCGTGTTGGACCGGATCGAGCAGCACAGGGATAGCGGTATTGCCTTGTCGGAGAACGAGTTGTCGGAGTTGAGAACCATGGTGCTCAACCTCAATGCATTCGGCCGGGTGCTGCATGGCAAAAGAGCGCGGGAAATGCGTCAGTTGGCCGAGCGGGCCGAACGGGCATTGGGCGAGGCTGGATCGGCTGCTGCTGCGCGGATCAAGGAAGAGAGCGAGTCCCAAGATAACTCTGCCGCAGTGACGGGCTGAGCCGGCGTGCAGAACCTTGCGTGGTCATGCGTGCCGCCGGCGCAGGATCAAGCGCCCCATCGCACCGACCATCTTGAGCGTGTACAACACGAACAAGGATCCCATAATGTCGCCGGTCAGCATTGCAATGTAGCCATCCGCGAGCGCGGCTCTTTCTCCTTGGAGAAAGAACCAGAGATGGTGAATCGTCGTGTTCATCAGCGCATAGACCACGGCGCAGACCAGCAGGCGCCAGGCGGTAAGGTTGCTCAGGTCCGGCTGCAGCCGCAGTGCCGACCTGGCCCAGCGGTAGGCCAGATAGGGAGCGGCGGCGGCCATGAGGCCGCCGGCCACCGAGCGAAGCATGTCGTCGGGAAAGTAGTAGCAGAAGCAGGCGATCCACGATCCAGCCAACAGCCCCAGCGCCGCCGGCAGGCCAAACAGCAGCGTGCATATCAGGCGCACGCCCGCTGGCAGATAGATCCAGTTGATGCCGCGCACAAACTCAAGGTTGGTAAACACCCATTCATTGACCGCCAGACTGCCCAGGAACAGCACCATCGTCACCAGGGCCCATTTACCCTGATCTAGAATGTTTTCCATACCTCGAATTCCGCCGCTTATCGGTCGCCGCGTCCATTATCCATGAAAGAAAAAAAGAGACCTGCCGACATCTACCTGCGTTTTTTGCGCCTGGCCGACGCGCTGCGCGGCCTGCCTGCGCTGCCGTCGCTCGATCCCATGGAAGAACGCATCCTTACGCTGATCGCGCGCGCATCGCAGGAACAGCGCCGCTTGTCCGTGCGCGACGTGATGGCGGTCGATAGCATCGGTTCGCCGGCCACCCTGCACGCCCGCTTGAAATCCATGCGGGAGAAAGGCTGGGTATTGCTGGTCGATACCGAGGATGCGCGGCGCAAGCAGGTCGAACTCAGCCAGGCCGCGCTGTCGCATTTCGACCGGCTGTCCGAATGCCTGGTGGAAGCGGCGCGCAAGCACTGAGTAGCAGGGCCGCGGCGCCGAAACACGCGGGAGTTCGGGTTATTTCCCGATACAGAAGCTAGAGAAAATCTCGCCCAGCAGATCGTCGCTGGTGAACTTGCCCGTGATGCTGGACAGGCTGTCGTGAGCCAGCCGCAGTTCTTCCGCAAACAGATCCAGCACCCGGTCGTCCTGTTCAGCATGCGCGCCGGCTAGCTCCAGGTGCTCCGCCGCATCTTGCAGGGCGTGCAGATGCCGTTCGCGCGCCAGCCACGGAGATTCGCCTCCGGGATTCCAGCCCGCGATGCGCAGCAATTCAGCGCGCAGTTCGTCCAGGCCCGCGCCGCGCTTGGCCGAGATGCCGAGTTCCTGAGGGCCGGGCGAAAAGGGTGTGGATAACAAGTCCACCTTGTTGAAAACCTTGAGCACCGGCGTGCGCGGCGGCAGGCGCGCGGTGATCTGGGCATCCAGTTCGTCGCCGGGCTGGGTGGCGTCCTGCAGATGCAGGATCACGTCGGCGCGTTCGATTTCCTGCCAGGTGCGCGCAATGCCTATGCTCTCCACCGTGTCCTCGGTTTCCCGGAGGCCGGCCGTGTCGACGATGTGCAGCGGCACGCCGTCGATGTGGATTTCCTGCACCACCTTGTCGCGGGTGGTGCCCGCGATCGGAGTGACGATGGCGATGTCGTCGCCGGCCAGCGCGTTGAGCAAGCTGGACTTGCCCACGTTGGGTTGCCCGGCCAGTACCACGTGCAGGCCTTCGCGCAGGATCACGCCCTGCCGCGCCTGCGCGATCAGCTTGGCGAGGTCCGCGGTCAGCGCGGCCAGGGTCGGGCGGGCTTGATACTTTTCGAGGAAGTCGATTTCTTCCTCGGGGAAATCCAGGGTCGCCTCGACCAGCATACGCAAATGGATGATGCGGTCCGACAGGTCATTCACGCGTGCGGAAAAGTCGCCCGACAGCGACGCCATGGCGCCGCGCGCGGCGGCTACCGACGAGGCCTCGATCAAATCGGCTACGGCTTCGGCCTGAGCCAGGTCCATGCGGTCGTTGAGGAAGGCGCGGCGCGTGAATTCGCCCGGTTCGGCCAACCGGATGCCCAGGTCGCGGCCGGCGGCCAGACAGCTTTCCAGCACGCGGCGCAGCACTGCGGGGCCGCCATGCCCTTGCAGTTCGAGCACGTCTTCGCCGGTATAGGAATGCGGCGCGCGGAAATAGATGGCGATGCCTTCGTCCAGCAATTCGCCCGTACCGGACTTGAACGGCAGGTAGTGCGCATGACGCGGCGTGAGTTCGCGTTGGAACAGGCGGCGCACGAGTTCGGACAGGTTCGTGCCGGAGATGCGGACGACGCCGATACCGCCTCTTCCGGGGGCGGTTGCAATGGCGGCGATGGGGGCGTAGGCGGACATATTTCGGGCAAGGCAAGGCGAGAACAATAAGGGAATATAACTGTTGCGCCGTCCCTTGTTTGCTGGTTAATGTGGCCCGGAGGTTCAAAACCCGAAACAATCCAGGGAGATCACAATGGCATCTCGGTTTTCGCGTGTCTTGGCCTGCGGCTCAGCCGCGGTGATATTGGCCTTTGGCACCTTCAGTTCGGCCATGGCCCGCGATCTGGTGATCGCCTTGAAGACCGAACCCTCCTCGATGGATCCGCAGTATCACGCACTCACGCCCAATACGCAGATCTCCCAGACCATATTCGATACGCTGGTTGCCACCGACGCGCAGCTCAAGCCGCAGCCCGCGCTGGCCGAGTCCTGGACCGTGGACGGCAAGGTGTGGACCTTCAAGCTGCGCCCCAATGTGAAGTTCTCCGATGGCACGCCGTTCACCGCGGAAGACGTGGTCTTCACTTATGCGCGCGTGCCCAAGGTGCCCAACAGTCCTTCGCCGTTCACGCTGTATCTGGGTTCGGTCGAGAAGACCGAGGCGATCGATCCCAGCACCGTGCGCATCACCACCAAGGACGTGGCGCCGAACCTGCTGGTCAATCTAGCGCAACTGCCCATCATGTCCAAGAAGGCGGCCTCCGGCCCTGCGGCTGAGGGCAAGACCACTACCGAACTCAATAGCGGCGACGGCCTGATCGGCACCGGTCCCTACAAGTTCGTGTCATGGAAGCGCGGCGCCGAATTCGTGCTGGCACGCAACGACAACTATTGGGGCAAGAAGCCCGAATGGGATCGCGTGGTCTACCGTCCCATCAGCAATGCAGCCGCGCGCGTGGCCGCGCTGCTTGCCGGCGACGTCGACATGATCGAGGATCCCCCGACCGACGACCTGCCCAAGCTGAAGGGCGACAAGAAGCTGTATGTGGAGGAAACGCCGTCGGTACGCGTCGTGTACTTGGCGCTGGACCAGTTCGCCGAGCCCTCGCCTGGCGTGCAGGGCACCGAGAAGAACCCCATGAAGGACAAGCGCGTGCGCGAGGCGCTGTCGCTGGCCATCAACCGCGATGCGCTGGTCGAGCGCGTGATGGGCGGCGTGGCGCTGCCCGCGGGCAATCTGCTGCCCTACCCCATGTTCGGTTCCAGCAAGGAGCATTCCAAGGCCCCCAAGGCCAATGTGGAAAAGGCCAAGGCCCTGCTGAAGGAAGCGGGCTATCCCAACGGATTCTCCATCACGCTGGGTTCGCCGTCGGGACGCTATGTGAACGATTCGAAGGTGGCGCAGGCGATCGCGTCGATGTGGACCCGCATCGGCGTGAAGACCAGCGTGGATGCGATGGCGCCCCCGGTGTTCTTCAAGAACCGCGACAGCTATGCGTTCTCGGCCTATCTGGCGGGCTGGTCCGTGACCAGCGGCGAGATGTCCAACGCGTTGACCTCGCTGCTGGTGACGCGCAATCCCGAAGCGGGATTGGGCACCACCAACCGCAGCCGTTACTCCAACCCCAAGATGGATGCGCTGGTGAAGGAAGCCTCGTCGACCATGGACGACGCCAAGCGTGCGGACCTGTTGTCCAAGGCCAGCAACATCGCCATGGATGACTACGCCATGCTGCCTGTGCACTTCGAGCTGTCGGTATGGGCAATGAAGAACGACATCCGCTATCAGGGCCGGCCAGACCAGGTCACGCTCGCACAGTTTGCAACGCTGAAGAAGTAAGGCGCTAGTGCTTGCAACGATCGTAAGAAGGCTGCTGCAGACCATCGTCGTCATGCTCGTCATGTCGGCGTTGGTCTTTGCCGGCATCTACATGGTAGGCGACCCGGTGTCGATGCTGGCCAGCCCCGAAGCCACCGAGGCGCAGCGCGCCGCGGTACGCGCATCGCTGGGCCTGGATCTGCCGCTATGGCGGCAGTACCTGATATTCATGGGTCAGGCGGTGCGTGGCGATTTCGGCAACAGCTTCCTGACGGGCGAACCTGCCATGAAGCTGATCCTGGAGCGCATGCCGGCCACGGTGGAGCTGGCCTGTGTGGCCATGCTGCTGTCGGTGCTTATCGGCGTGCCGCTGGGCATCCTGGCGGGACTCAAGCCCAAGGCGGTGGGTTCGCGCGCCATCATGACGGGCTCGGTGCTGGGCTTCTCTCTGCCCAACTTCTGGGTCGGCCTGATGCTCATCATGGTGTTCGCCGTGATACTGGGTTGGGTGCCGGCGGGCGGGCGCGGCCAGACCGTCAGCATCGGCTCGCTGCAGTTGAGCGTACTGACCTTCGACGGCTGGCTGAGCCTGGCTTTGCCCGCGGCCACGATCGCCCTCGCCAAGTGCGCGATGATCATCCGCGTGACGCGCGCCGCCACGCGCGAAGCCCTGCCCATGGACTACATCAAGTTCGCGCGCGCCAAGGGCCTGTCTGAAAAGCGTGTGTTGGGCGTGCATCTGCTCAAGAACATCCTGATTCCCGTGGTGACGGTGGCGGGCCTGGAATTCGGCCAGGTGATGGCCTTCGCGGTCGTGACGGAAACTGTGTTTTCCTGGCCGGGCATGGGCAAGCTGCTGATCGATTCCATCATCAATCTGGATCGTCCGGTGGTGGTGGCGTATCTGCTGTTGATTGTGTTCTTCCTGGTCATGTTGAATCTGGTGGTGGACATCATCTACACGGTGCTGGACCCCCGCGTACGCTTGGATAGCCGCCGATGAACACACCCTCCACCGCCGCCGCGCCGCCGGTTCAGGCCAAGGAGCAAACGCCCTGGCGCCGCTTCCTGTCGGATTTTTTTGCCAGCAAGCTGGCCACGCTGGGCCTGATCATGCTGGTCCTGATCGTGGGCGCCGCGCTGCTTGCGCCATGGATCGCGCCGCAGAATCCCTATGACCTGGCGACGCTGGACATCATGGATTCCAAGCTCAAGCCGGGCAGCGAAAGCGGCGACGGCAGCATGCGCTATTGGCTGGGCACCGATGGCCTGGCGCGCGACCTGTTTTCGGCCATTCTGTACGGCATGCGCACCAGCCTGCTGGTGGCCAGCGTGTCGGTGCTGGCGGCCTTCGGCATCGGCGCCACGGTGGGCCTGGTGGCGGCCTATTTCGGCGGCCGCATCGACGCCTTGCTGATGCGGGTTGTGGATATCCAGTTGTCGTTCCCGGCCATCCTGGTTGCGCTGATGTTGCTGGCGATTCTGGGCAAGGGTGTGGATAAGGTGATCATCGCGCTGATCGTGGTGCAGTGGGCGTATTTCGCGCGTGCCGCGCGCGGTGCGGCGCTGGTCGAGCGTGGCAAGGAATACGTGGAAGCGGCGCGTTGCATGTCGCTGTCCTGGGGGCGCGTGCTGTTTCGCCATGTGCTGCCCAACTGTATGCCGCCGCTGATCGTGATCGCCACCATTGACCTGGCGCACGCCATCGCGCTGGAGGCCACCTTGTCGTTTCTGGGCGTGGGCGTGCCGGTCACCGAGCCATCGCTGGGCATGCTGATCTACAACGGCTTCGAGTACCTGCTGTCCGGCCAGTACTGGATTTCCTTCTTTCCCGGCATTGCGCTGGCGCTGGCCATCATCGCCATCAACCTGGTGGGCGACCATCTGCGCGATGTACTCAACCCGCGCCACGCGAATTGAGGGCGGGCGCAATGCAGACACCTGTGGAAAAGTCCTTGGCGGCGCCCACGCCCATCCTTGAGGTGCACGGCCTGAAGACGCACTTCCACACGCGCAACGGCGTGGTGAAGGCGGTGGACGGCGTGGACCTGATGCTGGCCGAAGGCGAGATCCTGGGGCTGGTGGGCGAATCGGGATCTGGCAAGAGCATCACCGGCTTTTCGCTGATGGGTTTGCTGGATGAGCCGGGTCGCATCGTCGACGGCACCTTGCGGTTCAACGGCGAGGACCTGCGCGGCGCGACGCCCGCGCGCTGGCGCGAGCTCAGGGGCCAGGAGATTGCGATGATCTTCCAGGATCCCATGATGACCCTGAATCCGGTGCTGCGCGTCGATACGCAAATGATCGAGGCGGTGCAGGCGCACAGCAAGGTATCGCGCGAGCAGGCCCGCCAGCGCGCCTTGCAGACGCTCGCCATGGTGGGCATCCCCTCGCCCGAGGAGCGCCTGCGCACCTATCCGCACCAGTTGTCCGGCGGCATGCGGCAGCGCGTGGCGATTGCGATCGCGCTGCTGAATTCGCCGCGCCTGATCATCGCGGACGAGCCCACCACGGCGCTGGATGTGACCATACAAGGGCAGATCCTGTTCGAAGTGCAGAAGCTGTGCCGCGAGACCGGCACCGCGCTGATCTGGATCACGCACGACCTTGCCGTGGTGGCGGGTCTGGCGGATCGCGTGTCGGTCATGTATGCGGGGCGCGTGGTGGAAACCGGCACCACGCAGGCCGTCATCAGCCATCCCATGCATCCTTACACGCATGGCCTGATCGCGTCCATTCCCACGCCCGAATCCCGCGGCAGGCCGCTGGTCCCGATTCCCGGCATGACGCCGTCGCTGCTCAACCTGCCGCAAGGCTGTGCGTTCCGCGGGCGCTGTCCGCGCGCCACCGACGCCTGTCTGGTCGAGCCGCAGCCCGTGGAGGTGCGCCCGGCGCAATGGGTGCGTTGCTGGCATGCTGGAGGACCAGACACCAAATGAACGTCGCAGAACGTGATCCCGCCGTCCCCATCCTGTCGCTGCGCGAGGTCGAACTGCGCTTCGTGCAGCCCGTGGATCTGGCAGGCCGTATCGCCAACCTGCTGGGCGCGGGGTTGAAGACGCAGGTCGTGCATGCGGTGGCGGGCGTCTCCCTGGATGTGCGGGCGGGCGAAGTGATAGGCATCGTGGGCGAATCGGGCTGTGGAAAATCCACCTTGGGCCGCATTGTGTCTGGCATCCTGCCGCCGACGGCGGGCGACGTCGGCTACAAGGGCCGCGCCGTGAAGGCCATGTCGGGTCCCGAGCGGCGCGCCTATGAGCTGGGCGTGCAGATGATCTTCCAGGATCCCTATGCCTCGCTGAACCCGCGCATGCGCGTGCGCGAAATCATCGGCGAGGCGCCCGTGGCGCATGGTCTGGTCCGCGCGCGCGACAAGGCGGACTACGTAGCCGAGCTGATGCGCCAGGTGGGGCTGGATCCGGCTTTTGCACAGCGTTATCCCCACCAATTCTCTGGCGGCCAGAGGCAGCGCGTAGGCATTGCGCGGGCCCTGGCGCTCAAGCCTTCTGTCATCGTTTGCGACGAGGCGGTCGCCGCGCTGGACGTGTCGATCCAGGCCCAGGTGCTTAATCTGTTCGAACGGTTGCGCGCGGACCTGGACCTGACCTATCTTTTCATCAGCCATAACCTCAGCGTGGTGAGCCACATATCGGACCGCGTGGCCATTATGTACCTGGGCCGCGTGGTGGAGCTGGCGCCCACCGATACGGTTTTCCAGCGCGCCAACCATCCGTATACGCAGGCCTTGCTGAAGGAACTGCCGACGTTGCAGCCAGGGCGGCGCACCTACCAGCCCATCAAGGGCGAACTGCCGTCGCCGCTGGACCCGCCGACGGGCTGCGCCTTCCACCCGCGTTGCCCGCACGCGATGCCGCGCTGCAAGGCGGAGCGGCCGCTGCTGCGCGAAGTTGCCCCGGGCCAGTTCAGCGCCTGCCATCTGAACGATATGTGAATTCAACTCTTACGCTTTATCCACAGCCATGAAAACCATAGACGAAATCGAACGCGCCCACGGCGACCTCACCGCATTGCGACGGGATATCCACGCGCATCCGGAACTCGCTTTCCAGGAAACCCGCACGTCCGCGCTGGTGGCGGAGCGCTTGCGCGGCTGGGGCCTGGAAGTCCACACCGGGCTGGGGAAAACCGGTGTGGTGGGCATATTGCGCGGTGGCAGCGGCAAGAAGACCATCGGCCTGCGCGCTGACATGGACGCGCTGCCCATGCCCGAGCACAATCGCTTTGCGCACAAGTCCACCATCAGCGGACGCATGCATGGCTGTGGCCATGACGGACACACGACGATGCTGCTGGGGGCGGCGCAGTACTTGTCCACACATCGCGATTTCGACGGCACGGTGGTGTTCATCTTCCAGCCGGCCGAGGAAGGCGGCAACGCCGGCGCACGCGCCATGATGCAGGACGGCCTGTTCGAGAAATTCCCCTGCGACGCGGTGTTCGGCATCCACAACATGCCCGGCATGCCGGTCAACCAGTTCGGTTTCCGTGCGGGACCGACCATGGCGTCCAGCAACCGCTGGGACATCGTCATCAAGGGCGTGGGCGGCCATGCGGCGCAGCCGCATGCATCGGTGGACCCCATCATCGTCGCGGCCGACATGGTGCATGCCCTGCAGACGGTGATCTCGCGCAGCAAGAATCCGCTGGACCAGGCCGTGCTGTCGATCACGCAGATTCACGCGGGCGACGCCTACAACGTGATCCCTGGCGAAGCCGTGCTGCGCGGCACCGTGCGCACTTATTCGGTGGAGACCCTGGACAAGATCGAGGCCGACATGCGCCGCATCGCGACCACCCTGCCGCAGGTCTACGGCGGCACGGGCGAACTGGATTTCGTGCGCGCGTATCCCCCGCTGGTGAACTGGGAAAAGGAAACCGCTTTCGCCGCGCAGGTCGCCGAAGACGCGTTTGGCGCCGAAAATGTGCAGCGCGAGATGCCGCCTTTCATGGGGGCGGAGGACTTCTCGTTCTTCCTGGAAGCGGTTCCGGGAACCTATCTGTTCCTGGGCAATGGCGACGGCGACCATCGCATGGAAACCTATCACGGCATGGGTCCGTGCCAGCTGCACAACCCCAATTACGACTTCAACGACGCCCTATTGCCGGTAGGCGCAACTTATTGGGTGAAACTGGTGCAGGCGTTTTTGTCGTAGTCTTGAGTCACGCAAGTCATTGATTTAAAAGGCGCGGGCTCGCAACGGCCCGCGCCTTTTTTCGTTGCGGGATCTAGTTGTGCACAGGCTATCCACCTGCTATTCACCGTCTATCCACCGGGATATCCCCCGACAATCCACCGCTTTTCCCTGGCTTGCCACCAGGCTTATCCCAAGACTTATCCACAGGCTTGGCTGGGGCGATTTGCCGGCGTAGCGCTCTCGTTCCCAGGGTAAATGCGTATGCCTGCGTGGCCGGCTCGGCCTTGACGCGTTCGGGTCTATCGGCCTAGCATTGATATAACTGTGAAATATCACTGTTATTTTAAATGGCAGTTCCGCCCTTACCTCAACAGGAAATCCCATGGTCCAGAAAGTTCGCATCACCAGCCCCCACGTCGCCGAAGCCGAGCCCGGCCTGTGGTCCAACTGCCTGCGCGTGAAAGATTCGGTTTATCTGTCTGGGCTGACCGCCCGCGCCAACGACGGCAGCACCATCCAGGGCGCCAATGCCTATGAACAGGCACAGGTCATTTTTGCGAAGATGAAGCATCTGCTGGAAGCCGCAGGCGGCCAGATCGACGACATGGTCACCATGACGATCTTCCTGACCAATATGGGGGACAACCAGCAGGTGTGGAAGGCGCGCCGCGAATTCTTCAGCGGCGATTTTCCCGCCTGCGCGCTGGTGCAGGTATCCGCCTTGGCCAAGCCCGAGATCCTGGTGGAAATCCAGGGCCAGGCCCGTCTTGCGGACTGACACCATGAAAATCGTTCGCTATGCCAGCGAATCCGGCCCGGTATTGGGCCGGCTGGACGGCCAGACCATCACGCCCTTTCAGGGCGTGGCTGACGTACAGGCGCTGCTGAGCAATGTCGCGCAGGCCAGCGGCGCGGCCGTGCCGCTGGATTCGGTGCGCCTGCTCGCCCCCATCGTGCCGCAGCGCAATGTGTTCTGCGTGGGCTGGAACTACCTGAAGCACTACGACGAAAGCAAAGGCAAGCGCGAAGGGCAGGAGGTCGAGCTGCCGGATCGCCCCACCTTCTTCAGCAAACTGCCCACCACGGTTGCGGGTCCGCATGACAGCGTGCCCCTGCATGAAGCCTATACGGCCAAGCTGGACTGGGAGGTCGAGCTGGCCGTGGTGATCGGCACGGAGGGACGCGATATCGCCGAAGCCGATGCCCTAGGCCACGTGTTCGGCTACACGATCGCCAATGACCTCAGCGCGCGCGATCTGCAACGCGCGCATGGCGCGCAATGGTTCAAGGGCAAGAGCCTGGATGCGACCTGCCCGATGGGGCCGGTGCTGGTCACCGCGGACGAAATCGGCGATCCGCAGAATCTCGCCCTGGGTTGCGACGTCAATGGCGCGCGCATGCAGGTGGGCCACACCCGCAACCAGATCTTCAGCGTGGCGCGCGTGATCGCGGAGCTGTCGCAGGGACTGACCTTGCTACCCGGCGACGTCATCCTGACCGGCACGCCGGAGGGCATAGGCGCGGCCCGCCAGCCCCCCGTGTTCCTGGTCGACGGCGATGTCGTGGAATGTTGGGTGGACGGCATAGGCGCATTGCGCAACGTTGTGCGTGCAGGCCTGTGCTACGCGGAATAAGCCGCCTGGCGTGCGGCACCGATGACAAATCAAGGGGTAAACATCATGAAGAAAACCGTATTGGCCGCCGCGCTGGCGCTGGCCAGCGTGAACGCCGCCGCTGACACGTTTCCGTCGCAGCCCATGACGCTGATCGTGCCGTACACCGCGGGCGGGTCCTCGGATGCGCTGGCGCGGGCGCTGGGCAAGGCCATTGCGAAGAACTCGGGCGCCAACATCATCGTCGAGAACCGTCCGGGCGGCAGTACCGTGATCGGCGCGCAAGCCTTGCTGGGCAAGCCGGCGGACGGCAACACCGTGCTGCTGATCGCGGCCAGCTTCGTCATCAATCCTTACCTGCTGAGCCAGCTGCCTTATGACAGCGTGAAGGACTTCCAGCCCGTCACGCAGCTAGCGTCCAACCCGCATGTGCTGGTGGTCGGACCCAAGGTGCCGGCTGGCGATCTCAATGCGTTCCTGGCCTGGGCCAAGAGTCAGGGAGACAAGGCGACCTTCTCGTCGTTCGGCAACGGCTCTTCGGGCCACTTGGGCTTCGAGATGCTGAAAAAGCAGGCAGGCCTGGGCACGATGCACGTGCCGTACAAGGGCGCGGCGCCCGCCACCATGGCCGTGCTGAGCGGCGAAGTGGATGCGACCCTGGGCGATGTGGGCGTGGTCGCGCCGCATGTCCAGGCGGGCAAGCTGCGCGCATTGGCGGTGGCAGGAAAGGTGCGCACGCCCGCGCTGCCTGATGTACCGACCTTTGCCGAGGCGGGCCTGCCGGGCTTCGAATCGCAAACCTGGATGGGATTGCTGACGCGTACCGGCGTGCCCGCGGACCGCGTGCAGCGCTTGAACCAGATGTATTCGGAAGCGCTGCAGGATGCCGATGTGCGCCAGATCCTGGCGCAGCAGGGCATGGTGGCGGCGGCCTCGACGCCCGACGCATTCACGGCGTTCATGAAGGCGGAGTCCGCCAAATACGGACAGGCCATCAAGGACGGCAACGTGCGACTCGACTGAGCAAACGCTGGCCCGCCCGCACCGGTCGCTATAATCGCAGCGGTATGCGCCGGTTGCGGCGCGTGGTCAGCAACCATCACCGCATGCCCAAAACCCCTACTCCCAAGCGATTGCAGGAAGACAGCGCGCCGGCGGCTTCGCTCGGCGAACAGGCGTATATCGCGATCAAGCGCATGATCCTCACGCAGGAGCTGCGCGCCGGGGACCAGATCAATGTCGCGCAACTGAGCGAACAGCTGTCGCTGGGCCGCAGCCCCATCCATCTGGCCATACACCGGCTGGACCGCGAGGGCCTGGTGGACATCCTGCCGCGCAAGGGCATCCTGGTCAAAGCCGAAACCATAGACAGCTTCCTGGAGCTGATCTCCGCGCGCCTGCTGGTCGAACCGCACCTGACCGGCCTGGCTGTGGACAATGCCACGCCGGCGCTGCTGGAACGCTTGCAAGCGCTGGTGGCGGCAGGTTGGGAATGCCATGAGCGCCAGGACCGCCTGGGCAGCATGGAGATCGATCGCAGGTTCCACCAGACGTTGTACGAAGCCGCGCGCAATGACATCCTGGCGGAATTCGCCGGCAGCCTGCTGGACCGTTCCATGCGCCTGTGGTTCCGTCCGCCCGCGGGCAAGGCCGAAAAACCCAACGTGGCCGAACTGGAAGACCTGTACAACATGGTCGAGCGCGGCGATAAAAGGGCCGCGGTGCGCAAGATGGAGCAGCACATCGGCTCCGTGCGCGGCAAGTTCCTCTCTCGCGAATAAGCTTATAGCCGCAACGCGATGGCGCGCCATATGACGCGCAGGCTTGAACAAAGGCCGAATAATTCGTTTGCGTAGGGGTTGCGCGTTTTCATAATGGATCGTTCCTGAGCCGGCTTGGCCGGCGGCATTCGCGCAAGGAGCGATCCATGTCCCAGAGCAACGCGCTGCGCCGGTCCGAGGCGTATGCCGAACCCGCGGCGCAAGCCTTTACGATCCGCCCGCTGGCGGCCGTGACCGGCGCCGAAATCGTCGGCATCGACCTGTCGCGCGAGCTGGCTCCGGCCGATTTCACCCAGGTGCATCGCGCGCATCTGGACCATCATCTGCTGGTGTTCCGCGACCAGCGCATTACGCCGCAGCAGCACATCGATTTCAGCCGCCGCTTCGGCCGCCTGATGATCCACGTGCTGCATCAATTCCATCTGCCCGGGCATCCCGAGATCCTTATCGTCTCCAACATCGTTGAAGACGGCAAGCCGATAGGGCTGGGCGACGCCGGCAAGTACTGGCATTCGGATATCTCGTACAAGGAACTGCCCAGCCTGGGTTCGCTGCTGCACGCGCAGGAGCTGCCCGCGCAAGGGGGCGACACGCTGTTCGCCGACATGCATGTGGCGTACGACACCCTGCCCGCCGCCTTGCGCGACGCCATCGAAGGCAAGCGCGCCGTGCATTCCTATCTGGCCAAGTATGGCCAATTGCAGAAGGAAGGCGCATGGCGCCCCAATCTCAGCGCGCAACAAGTGGCCCAGGTGCAGGAAGTGGTGCACCCGGTGGTGCGCACGCATCCGGAGACGGGCCGCCGCGCGCTGTTCGTGAGCGAAGGCTTCACTACCCGCATCGAGGGCCTGCCCGAGGACGAGAGCCGCCAGATCCTGGACGAGCTGTTTGTCCACAGCATCCGGCCCGAACACATTTACCGCCACCAATGGCAGCCGCATGACCTGGTGTTCTGGGACAACCGTTCCCTGATCCATCTGGCCGGCGGCACGCCGGACCATCTGCGCCGCAAGCTGTACCGCACCACGATCGAAGGCGACGTGCCGTTCTGATCTTCAGTCCGATGCAATGCTGCGCAAACCATTTATCCACAGGGTACGCCATGGGTTTTTCTTCAGCTCTACGTGATCGCTTGGTCCAGGCCGCCACCGGCGCGGGCCTGGCGCTGATACTTGCCGTGCTGGCGCTGGCTGCGCCCACGCCAGCCATGGCGGAGGGCCGCATCCGCATCGCCGAGCAATACGGCATCGTCTATCTGCTGCTGAACGTGGCGCGTGACCAGCAGTTGATCGAAAAGCACGGCAAGGCCGATGGTGTGGATATCTCGGTCGAGTGGGCCAAGCTGTCGGGCGGCTCAGCCGTGAACGATGCGCTGCTGTCCGGGGCTGTGGATATCGCGGGGGCGGGCGTGGGACCGCTGCTGACGATCTGGGACCGCACGCGCGGCAAGCAGAACGTGAAGGGCGTGGCCTCGCTGGGCAACTTTCCCTATTACCTGGTCAGCAACAATCCCAACGTGAAGACGATCGCCGATTTCACCGACAAGGACCGCATCGCGGTGCCGGCGGTGGGCGTGTCGGTGCAATCGCGCGTGTTGCAGCTGGCGTCGGCCAAGTTGTGGGGCGACGCGCAGTTCAACAAGCTGGACAAGATTTCCGTCGCCCTGCCGCATCCGGACGCGGCCGCCGCCATCATCGCGGGCGGCACGGAAATCACGGGGCATTTCGGCAATCCGCCTTTCCAGGAGCAGGAACTGGCCGAGAATCCCAAGGCGCGCATCGTGCTCAATTCCTATGACGTGCTGGGCGGACCCAGTTCGTCGACGGTGCTGTTCGCCACCGAGAAATTCCGCAAGGAAAATCCCAAGACCTACAAGGCGTTCCAGGCGGCGCTGAAGGAAGCGGCGCAGTTCGCCGCCGCCAATCCGGAAAAGGCCGCGGATACCTATCTGCGCGTGACCGGCGCCAAGCTGGACCGCGATTTCCTGATCAAGGTGATCAAGAACCCCGACGTGCAATTCAAGCTGGAACCGCAGAACACCTACGCGCTGGCCGAGTTCATGCACAAGGTGGGCGCGATCAAGAATGCCCCGGCCAGCTGGCGCGACTACTTCTTCGACGATCCCGTCACGGCGCAAGGCAGCTGAGATGGGATTGAGCGCCGCCACCCCTGTGGATAACGCCGAAAAGGCCGCGCCTTTGCTGGCTGTGGATAAGGTGTCTATCGAATACAAGACGCGCGAACGGCGCGTGCGCGCCACGCATCAGGTCAGTTTTGACGTGCATGACGCGGAGCGCTTCATCCTGCTGGGCGCATCGGGCTGCGGCAAGTCCACACTGCTCAAGGCGATCGCGGGTTTCATCGAACCGACCGAAGGCCGCATCGCCGTCGATGGCAAAGCCGTGCGCGGCCCCGGGCCTGACCGCATCGTGGTGTTCCAGGAATTCGACCAGTTGCCACCTTGGAAAACGCTGCGCCAGAACGTGGCGTTTCCGCTGGTGGCCTCGCGCAAGCTGAGCCGGCGCGAGGCCGATGAGCGCGCCATGCACTATTTGGACAAGGTGGGGCTGTCCGCGTTTGCCGATGCCTATCCGCACACCCTGTCTGGCGGCATGAAGCAGCGCGTGGCCATCGCGCGCGCCTTGGCCATGCAGCCGCGCGTGCTGTTGATGGACGAGCCCTTCGCAGCGCTGGACGCGTTGACGCGGCGGCGCATGCAGGAAGAGCTGCTGGCGTTATGGGAAGAGGTGCGCTTCACGCTGCTGTTCGTCACGCATTCGATCGAAGAGGCATTGGTGCTGGGCAGCCGCGTGCTGCTGCTGTCACCGCATCCGGGGCGCGTGCGCGCGGAGCTGAACGCCCATGCCTTCGGGCTGCACAGCCAGGGCTCGGCGGCGTTCCAGTCGGCCGCCAGGCGCGTTCATGACCTGCTGTTCGACGTGGCGCCCGCGGAACAGCCGGCTGAACTTGCCGCAGAACGCGCTGCGGCCTGAAGGACACACACGCATGACGACTGCCCATGCGGGCTTCGTGCCCATCCGACCCGAGGTGGAGTACGAGCTGCCGCCCCTGCCGCCCCAGGCGGCCGAAGCTCCCCTGCCCTGGCATGAACGCCTGTGGCAGCACGCCAGCCTGCGCAAGCTGGCGATCCTGGCGCTGCTGGCCGCGATCTGGGAGCTGGCGGCGCGCTATACCGATAACGACTTGCTGCTGCCCAGCGCGTCGCAGACGGCGGTGGCCTTCGTGCAGGGCATGGCCGGGGGCGAGTTGCTGGCGCGCGCCGGACAGTCGTTGCGCGTGCTGGCGCAGGGTTATGCGGCCGGCGTGGCGCTGGCCTTTGTGCTGACCACGCTGGCGGTGTCGACGCGCTTCGGGCGCGATCTGCTTTCCACCTTGACCGCCATGTTCAATCCCCTGCCTGCGATCGCGTTGTTGCCGCTGGCGCTGCTGTGGTTCGGCCTGGGCGAAGGCAGCCTGGTGTTCGTGCTGATCCATTCGGTGCTGTGGGCGCTGGCGCTGAACACGTATGCGGGCTTTCTCGGGGTATCGGAGACGTTGCGCATGGCGGGCCGAAATTACGGCCTGACGGGCCTGCGCTACGTGCTGCAGATTCTGGTGCCCGCTGCCTTGCCGGCCATCTTGGCGGGGCTGCGTATAGGCTGGGCGTTTGCCTGGCGTACGCTGATCGCGGCGGAACTGGTGTTCGGCGCTTCCAGCGGCAAGGGCGGCCTGGGCTGGTACATCTTCCAGAACCGCAACGAGTTATACACAGACCGCGTGTTCGCGGGGTTGGCGGCAGTGGTGATCATCGGCCTGCTTGTGGAAAACCTGGTGTTCGACACCGTGGAGCGATTCACCGTCAGGCGCTGGGGCATGCAGCGCTGACGGCCCACCGCGTAGAGCGGCGTTGCGACCACAAAAAAAGGCGGCCCCGACGGGCCGCCTTGCGCATGGGCGCGTCGCGCTTTACAGCTTCAATCCCAGCGCCTTGGCCACGCCGGCGGCGTAGGCGGGATCCGCCTTGCGGAAGTGTTCCAGCTGGCGGCGTTGGATCTCTTCCGGCACGCCGGCCATGTGGCGGCCGATGTTGCCGAACAGCTGCTCCTGCTGCGCGGGCGTCATCAGGCGGAACAAGGCGCCCGGCTGCGAGTAATAGTCATCGTCCACGCGATGATTCCAGCGTGCCGCGGCCTGGCCGTCCAGCGCCAGCGGCGGCTCGCCCGCCGACGGGGTTTCCTTCCACTCGCCCGCGCTGTTGGGCTCGTAGTTCAGCGTGGCGCCGGCATTGCCGTCGACACGGCCCGCGCCGTCGCGGTGGAAGCTATGGAACGGGCAGCGCGGCGCGTTCACCGGGATCTGGTGATGATTGATCCCCAGGCGGTAGCGATGCGTGTCGCCATAGGAGAACAGGCGGCCCTGCAGCATCTTGTCCGCCGAAAAGCCGATGCCCGGTACCACGTTGGCGGGCGTGAAGGCGGCTTGCTCCACTTCGGCGAAGTAATTCTCGGGGTTCTTGTTCAGTTCCAGCACGCCGACTTCGATCAGCGGATAGTCACCGTGCGGCCAGACCTTGGTGAGGTCAAAGGGATTGATGTGGTAGGTCGCGGCTTCGGCTTCGGGCATGATTTGCACCTTCAGCGTCCACTTCGGGAAATTGCCCTGCTCGATGTTGTTGAACAGGTCGCGCTGCGAGCTTTCGCGGTCATGGGCGACCACTTGGGCGGCTTGCTCGTCGGTCATACAGGCGATGCCCTGCTGCGACTTGAAGTGGAACTTCACGTAGAAGCGTTCGCCGTCCTTGTTGATGAAGCTGAACGTGTGCGAACCGAAGCCGTGCTGCTGGCGCAGGTTGGCGGGAATGCCGCGGTCGCTCATCAGGGTCGTGACCTGGTGCAGCGATTCGGGGTTGAGCGACCAGAAGTCCCAGGCGGCGGTGGCGTTGCGCAGGTTGGTCTTGGGGTCGCGCTTCTGGGTATGGATGAAGTCGGGGAATTTCAGCGGATCGCGGATGAAGAAGACCGGCGTGTTGTTGCCCACCAGATCCCAGTTGCCTTCTTCGGTATAGAACTTGATGGCGAAGCCGCGCACGTCGCGTTCGGCGTCCGCCGCGCCGCGCTCGCCGGCCACGGTGGAGAAACGCAGGAACAGCGGGGTCTGCTTGCCAACTTGGGAAAAGATATTGGCGCGGGTGTAGCGCGAGATATCGTGCGTGACGGTGAAGGTGCCGTAGGCGCCCGAACCCTTGGCGTGCACCACGCGTTCGGGGATGCGTTCGCGGTCGAAATGGGCGAGCTTTTCAATCAGCCAGAAGTCTTCCAACAGCGCCGGGCCGCGGGGGCCTGCGGTCAGCGTGTTGTTGTTGTCGGCCACGGGCGCGCCTGCGGCGGTGGTCAGATGCGTCTTCTTGTCGGTCATAGCACACTCCTTATGAAATGCCTGGAATGCGGGAGCCGCTGCGGGCCCGCGCCGTGTCTGGGATAACCCCCGGCATTGCCGGCCTGAGGGCTATCACGGACACATCATAGGGGGCTTGTCCTACTGTGTGAAGTTGATTGAGCTATCAAATTTGATAAATAATAACTATCGAAAAAGACGCAGATCGGCATGATGCGTACCGTTCAGGCGAAAAAAAACCGGCCCATGTGGGGCCGGTTTCCTGTGCGGGAGCAGATATCAGCGGTTGGCCGCGGCTTCCGTCTTGCGCTGCATGGCGCGGGTGATGGACCACTGCTGCGCGATCGACAAGGTGTTGTTGACGCACCAGTAGAGCACCAGGCCGGCCGGGAAGAAGAACATCATCCCGCCGAACACCAGCGGCATGATCATCATGACCTTGGCCTGGATGGGATCCGGAGGCGTCGGGTTCAGTTTGATCTGCAGGAACATGGTGGCCATCATGATGGCGGGCAGAATGAAGAACGGGTCGCGGATCGACAGGTCGTGTACCCACAGGATCCAGGGCGCGCCGCGCATTTCCACGCTGGCCAGCAGTACCCAGTACAGCGAGATGAACACCGGGATCTGCACCACCATCGGCAAGCAGCCGCCCAGCGGGTTGATCTTCTCGGTGCGGTACATCTCCATCATGGCCGCGTTGAGCTTCTGCTTGTCGTCGCCGTACTTTTCCTTCAGGGCCTGCAGGCGCGGAGCCACCTGCTTCATGCGGGCCATGGAGCGGTAGCTGGCGGCGGCCAGGGGGTAGAACACGGCCTTGATCAGCACGGTCAGCGCCACGATCGTCCAGCCCCAGTTGCCCAGGATGGAATGCAGCCAGGTCATCAGCTTGAACAGGGGCTTGGCGATGATGGTCAGCCAGCCGTAGTCGACCACCAGTTCCAGGCCGGGGGCCAGGGCCGCCATGGCCTTCTGGTCCTGCGGACCGACCCACAGGTGCGAATCGACGCGCGTGGCGGCGCCAGGGGCGATCTCGCCGACGGCTTCGATGCTGCGGGCGGCGTACAGGTTCTTCTGCACTTCCAGCAGTTCGTTGGTGCGCGGCTTGCCCTGCGGGGGCACCCAGGCGGTGGCGAAATAGTGCTGGACCACGGCGATCCAGCCGTTGTCCGATTGCTTGATGTAGTTGGCCTTCTTCTTTTCGATGTCGCCGAAGGTGATCTTCTGGAACTTGTCCTGTTCCGAGTAGACGGCGAAACCGGTGAAGGTGTGATAGAAGCTGGACGTGTCGGCCGGGTCGTTGCCGTCGCGCTCGAGCTGCAGGTACAGGGCGGGCGACACGGGGGCGGCGCCGACGTTGGCCAGGTCGTGGCGCACGTCGACGTCATAGCGGCCGCGGTGCAGCGTGAACGTCTTGGTGACCTTCACCCCGCCGGATTCGCCTTCGAAGGCGACCACCAGGTTGTCGCCGGTCAGCTGGCGTTCCGAGGACACGATGCGGAAAGGCGTCTGGTGCGTGGGAAAGCTTTGGCCGTTGGGCGCGCCCACCACACCGGTCTGCACTACGTAGTTCAGGCCGGCGGCGCGGTCCAGCAGCACGGTCGGCTTGTCGGGCTGGCCGGTCGCCGGGTACTTGAGCAGCTCGGCGCGCACCAGCTGGGCGCCCATGGTGTCGAATGTCAGGCGCAGCACGTCGGTCGTGATGACGACTTCTTCCGAGCGCGCGGCGACGGGCGCCGTGGCGCCGGGAACGGCAGATGCAGCGGCGGTCGCGGGGACGGGTGCGCTGGGCACCGAAGGCGTCGCGTTGTTCGCGGCAGCCTGCGGCTCGCTCGTGGTGGCCGCCGGCGTGGGGCCGAACAGCGACGGCTTGCCGTTATGGATCTGCCAGTTGTTCCATAGGAGCAACAGCGAGAAGGAAAAAATCATCCAGAGGACGGTGCGTCGGATATCCATGGTGCCTACTGAAGTGAATACGGGCCAGCAAAGCCCGCCAGTTTAGCGTCAATCGTGCTCGGTGCGGTGGCTGTGGGAGCAGCACGGGGTGCCATTGGTTCCCTTGGCCGGCGGAACCGGATCCAATCCACCCGGTGACCACGGGTGGCAGCGGCCGATGCGCCGGACCGCCAGCCAGAAGCCGCGCCAGGCGCCGTGGCGCTCGATCGCTTCGATCGCGTACGCCGAGCAGGTTGGGGTAAAGCGGCATTGCCTGCCGATCCAGGGGCTCAGGAAAAACCTGTAGAACCGGATCGGGGCAATGAGTAGCGCCTTGATCATCGCGCGATCCGCTCAAAGTGAGCGTCCACTTCAGCTCTGGCCATGCGTTTAAGCGCGGTGAGCGTGGTGGGCGCGACCTTGCTATGCAGGCGCACGACGTAATCTTTTGCCGGCAGCTCCAGGCGCCGATGGCGAAACGCTTCGCGGATGACCCGCTTGATGGCGTTGCGCGTACTGGCGTGGGCGGCGAACCGCTTGGCGATCACCAGACCCAGGCGGGCACAGGCATCCTGGCCAGGGGGCAGATCATTGGGAGCGGCGCTCACAATGAAAAACGCCCCTCGGGCAAGACGCCGGCCTTTGAGGGCGGCGGCAAACTCGGAGGGGCGATGCAGCCGCGCCTCCGGGGGAAGCGTGGAGCGCGGCATGGACTGCGGGTCAGGCGTTTGCGCGGAACCGGAACAAGATTGCGAGAGGTCTTGCAATATGGCTGGTCCGTGCAAATAGTCAGGTTTCCGGATAAACCGGAAAACCAGGACTTAGACGGCCAGACGCTTGCGGCCCTTGGCGCGGCGAGCGTTCAGGATGGCGCGGCCAGCGCGGGTTTTCATGCGCACGCGGAAACCATGGGTGCGCTTGCGACGGGTAACGGAAGGTTGGTAGGTACGTTTCATGGACGATCCACAAAAAGAACAAAAGTCAGAAGGGACCTGCCCGGAAGGGTTCCAGATCGCGCATTCAGGAAGCGGGTATCTACTAAGCATTTTTGCAACAGGTGCAAAAAACAACTCGTAGACGGGGCTCTGACCGGGGAAACCCCGGGCGACCTATAGAAGCTAAAACCAGGCATTTGTGTAGGCGTAGGCATCGTTAGACACCTCCGGCAACAAAGCGCGGCTAAGCTCTCTGTGGAACCTTCTGACAGACAGAATTCGGAAAAGCCCACCATTTCAGCAAGTTTTCCCTGTCTTGTCAAACAGTTAAGCCTGTGCCGCGCGGGCACTTATGCCCTACCCTGTGGATAACCCCAGCCCAGGCAAGGTAGAATCGAGGTTTGAATAAGAGCGACATGAAAGAATTCTGGCAGACCTGCGTCAGTCGTCTTGAGCAGGAACTCCCCCCCCAACAAATCAGCGCGTGGATACGACCGCTGGTCCCGCTTGCGTACGACGAAACGCAGGCGGTGCTGCGCGTGGCCGCGCCCAACCGCTTCAAGCTGGATTGGGTGCGCAAGAACTTTTCCCACCAGATCGAAGCGTTGGCCGCGGAGTGGTTCGAGCGTCCGGTACAGGTACTGTTTGAGTTGCCTTCCCAAGGCGCCGCGCCGCGCATGCCGGTCGCGCCCGTGCGGCCTCCGCAATCCGCGCAAACGTACCCGTCCGGTGGTTCCCCTTCAGGCGGCGCACCGCCGCCAGGGCCCGCGGTAGCGCCCGCTCCGGCGCCCGCGACGACGGTGGCGGCGCAGGCTGCGCAAGCGGTGAACGCGGATGCGGCAAACATCGTGTACGAGCGCTCGCGCCTGAACACCGACCTGACGTTCGAGAACTTCGTGACGGGTAAGGCGAACCAGCTGGCGCGCGCCGCCGCGCTGCAAGTGGCCGAGAACCCCGGGACGTCCTACAACCCATTGTTCCTGTATGGCGGCGTGGGCCTGGGCAAGACCCACCTGATCCACGCCATCGGCAATGCGATGGTGGCCGCGGGCACGGGTGTCCGCGTGCGCTATGTGCACGCCGACCAGTATGTGTCCGACGTGGTGAAGGCGTACCAGCGCAAGGCGTTCGACGATTTCAAGCGCTACTACCACTCGCTCGACCTGTTGCTGATCGACGATATCCAGTTCTTCTCCGGCAAGAACCGCACGCAGGAAGAATTCTTCTACGCGTTCGAAGCGATGGTGGCCCAGCGCAAGCAGATCATCATCACCAGCGACACGTACCCGAAGGAGCTGTCCGGCATCGACAGCCGCCTGATCTCGCGCTTCGACTCCGGCCTGACGGTGGCGATCGAGCCGCCGGAACTGGAAATGCGCGTGGCGATCCTGCTGCGCAAGGCGGAATCCGAAGGCGTGCCCATGCCCGAGGAAGTGGCGTTCTTCATCGCCAAGCATCTGCGCAGCAACGTGCGCGAACTCGAAGGCGCGCTGCGCAAGGTGCTGGCCTACGCCCGCTTCCACGGCCGCGACGTGCTGACGGTGGATGTCTGCAAGGAAGCCCTGAAGGACCTGCTGTCGGTGTCCAACGGCCAGATCACCGTGGAGAACATCCAGAAGACGGTGGCGGATTTCTACAAGATCAAAGTGGCCGACATGTACTCGAAACGCCGGCCCGCCAATATCGCTTTGCCGCGCCAGGTCGCGATGTACCTGGCGAAGGAGCTGACTCAGAAAAGTCTGCCGGAAATCGGCGATCTGTTCGGTGGCCGTGATCACACCACCGTG
The DNA here is from genome assembly GCF_013267355.1 of Achromobacter pestifer. Classification (NCBI taxonomy): domain Bacteria; kingdom Pseudomonadati; phylum Pseudomonadota; class Betaproteobacteria; order Burkholderiales; family Alcaligenaceae; genus Achromobacter; species Achromobacter pestifer. The sequence goes on along the minus strand of NZ_CP053985.1, from coordinate 2,644,286 downwards.
CTGCATGCCGTACGCAAGATTTCCGACCTTCGCGCCAAGCAAGCGGAGCTCAACCATACCCTGCACGTGTTGGAACAAACTCTAAAAGGATGAACATGCAACTCGTACAAACCACACGCGATGCATTGCTGAAACCGCTATCGACTGTGGCGGGCATCGTCGAAAGACGTCATACCCTGCCCATTCTGGCGAACATCCTGATGCGCAAGGAAGGCAACAAGGTTGCTTTCATTGCGACCGACCTGGAAGTACAGATCACCACTCATGCCGACTTCGGCGTGGGCCAGGACAACGAATCCACCACGGTCGCGGCGCGCAAGCTGCTGGACATCCTGAAGGCCTTGCCGGACACCGGCGACGTGCGCCTGGCCCTGGCCAGCAACAAGCTGTCGGTACAGTCGGCCAAGAGCCGCTTCGCGTTGCAGACGCTGGCCGCCAGCGAATTCCCCACCGTGGCTCAGCCCGAGCAGTGGGACGTATCGCTGACCATGCCGCAACGTACGCTGCGCCATCTGTTCAACATGGTGCACTTCGCCATGGCGCAACAGGACATCCGCTACTACCTGAACGGCATGCTGCTGGTGTTCGAGCCGGGCCGCGTGCGCGCCGTCGCCACCGACGGCCACCGCTTGGCGCATTGCTCGACGGAAGCCGACGGCATCAGCGAACGCCATGAAGTGATCGTGCCGCGCAAGACCGTGCTGGAAATGCAGCGCCTGCTGGAAGACTCCGACGAGCCCGTTTCCATCGACGTGGCGCCGGGCCAGATCCGTTTCCGCTTCGGCGACGTGGAACTCGTCTCCAAGCTGGTCGAAGGCAAGTTCCCCGACTTCACGCGCGTGATCCCGACCAACTACACGCGCCATTTCCTGGTCGGCCGCGAAGCGCTCCAGGGCAGCCTGCAGCGCGCCGCCATCCTGACCACCGACAAGTTCAAGGGTGTGCGCCTGCAACTGGCGCAGAACCAGATGAAGATCTCGTCCTCCAACGCCGAGCAGGAAGAGGCGCAGGAAGAAATCGACATCGACTACGGCCACGAAGCGCTGGACGTGGGCTTTAACGTCGGCTACCTGCTCGACGTGCTGGCCAACGTCAAGGTCGAGAACATCCAGTGGTCGGTCATGCCCGATGCCAATGCGTCGGCGCTCATCACCCTGCCCGAAGACGACCAGTTCAAGTACGTCGTCATGCCCATGCGGATTTGATCCGCGCCCCTATCGTGGGTTTGTGCCGCTTGCGGGCCTGAGGGCCCGTGGGCGGTCCGGCCGCCAGGCCGTTCTTTAAAGCGTTATCGATACAGACATGTCAGATCAGCAGAACACCACTCCCGAGAACAGCGGCTACGGCGCTGACTCGATCAAGATGCTCAAGGGGCTGGAGGCCGTGCGCAAGCGCCCCGGCATGTACATCGGCGACACCTCCGACGGCACTGGCTTGCACCACATGGTGTTCGAAGTCGTCGACAACGCCATCGACGAAGCCCTGGCCGGCTATTGCGACGACATCGTCGTCACGATCCACACCGACAACTCGATCTCGGTCACCGACAACGGCCGCGGCATTCCCACCGACATCCACAAGGATGACGAATTCCACCGCAGCGCGGCGGAAATCGTCATGACCGAACTGCATGCCGGCGGCAAGTTCGACCAGAACTCCTACAAGGTGTCCGGCGGCCTGCACGGCGTGGGCGTGTCTTGCGTGAACGCGCTGTCCGAATGGCTGCGGCTGACTATCCGCCGCAATGGCGAAGTGCACCAGATGGAGTTCCGCCAAGGCGAGCGCGTCGCGCCCCTGGCAGTGACTGGCACGACCGACAAGCGCGGCACCGAAGTGCGCTTCCTGGCCGACCCGGTCATCTTCAACAACATCGAGTACCACTACGAGATCCTCTCGAAGCGCCTGCGCGAGCTGTCGTTCCTGAACAATGGCGTGAAGATCCGTCTGGTCGACCAGCGCCAGGGCAAGGAAGAGAACTTCGCGTTCTCCGGCGGCGTGAAGGGCTTTGTCGAGTACATCAACCGCAGCAAGACCGTGCTGCACGCGAACGTGTTTTCGGTCGCCACCGAGTCGGCGGCGGGTGGCGTGCCGGTCGGCGTTGAAGTGGCGATGCAGTGGAACGACAGCTATAGCGAAAGCGTGCTGTGCTTCACCAACAACATCCCGCAGCGCGACGGGGGCTCGCACCTGACCGGTTTGCGCGCGGCCATGACGCGCATCATCAACAAGTACATCGCCGACAACGAGCTGGCCAAGAAGGCCAAGGTTGAAACCTCCGGCGACGACATGCGCGAAGGCCTGACCTGCGTGCTGTCGGTGAAGGTGCCGGAACCCAAGTTCAGCAGCCAGACCAAGGACAAGCTGGTCTCCAGCGAAGTGCGCCCGGCCGTGGAAGAAGCCGTTGCCCGCACGCTGGAATCCTGGCTGCTTGAGAACCCGAACGACGCCAAGGCGTTGTGCAACAAGATCGTCGAAGCCGCCCGTGCCCGCGAAGCCGCGCGCAAGGCGCGCGAAATGACGCGCCGCAAGAGCGTGCTGGAAGGCGCTGGTCTGCCCGGCAAGCTGGCCGACTGCCAGGAAAAGGATCCGGCGCTGTGCGAGCTGTACATCGTCGAGGGTGACTCCGCAGGCGGTTCGGCCAAGCAAGGCCGCGACCGCAAGTTCCAGGCCATCCTGCCGTTGCGCGGCAAGGTGCTGAACGTGGAGAAGGCGCGTTTCGACCGCCTGATCGCCAGCGAACAGATCGCCACGCTGATCACCGCGCTGGGCACCAGCATCGGTCCCGATTTCAACGTCGACAAGCTGCGCTACCACCGCCTCATCATCATGACTGACGCGGACGTGGACGGCGCGCACATCCGCACCCTGCTGCTGACGCTCTTGTACCGCCAGATGCCTGAGCTGGTGCAGCGCGGCTATGTGTATATCGCCCAGCCGCCGCTGTACAAGGTCAAGGTCGGCCGCGAAGAACGGTATCTGAAGGACGACCAGGAAGAAGCGCAGTTCATGCTGCAACTGGCGCTGAAAGAGGCGGAGATCATTTCGGGCGGCAACATCATCCGCGGCGACGAGCTGAGCGACCTGGCCCGCCAGTACGTGGCGGCCGACGGCGTCATCGCGCGCCTGTCGCGCGTGTTCGACGTGGGCGCGCTGTCGGCCATGGCCGAAGGCGTGGAGATCAACCTGGAATCGGCCGAGTCCGCCGCCGACTCCGCACGCCGCCTGGCGGACGCCATGCGCGATCCGGTTAACGGCAACGGCGTCGAAGTCGTGCCGCAATTCGACGAAGCCACCGAACGCCATCGCCTGTCCGTGCAACGCATGCACCATGGCAACGTTCGGGTCAGCATCATCGACGCCGACTTCGTCAACGGCTCGGACTACGCGATCCTGTCCAAGGCCGCCAAGAGCTTCCTGGGCAAGGTCGGCGCGCGTTCGCTGGCTGCACGCGGCGAAGGTGACAAGCGCAAGGAACAAACCGTGTCCGACTTCCGCGAAGCCATGCAGTGGCTGCGCAGCGAAGCTGACCGCAGCATCTCCAAGCAGCGCTACAAGGGCCTGGGCGAAATGAACCCCGCACAGCTGTGGGAAACCACCATGGATCCGAAGGTGCGCCGCCTGCTGCGCGTGCAGATCGAGGACGCCATTGCGGCGGACGAGGTCTTCACCACGCTGATGGGCGACGACGTCGAACCGCGCCGCAACTTCATCGAGACGCATGCGCTGTCGGCGGGGAATATCGACGCCTGACGGCTCGGGATCCCGCGAGAATCCAGTTTCTTCCCGAGGGATCCGGATTCCACAAAAAGGGGCTGCCTTGCAGCCCCTTTTTCTTTGCGCAACCACGGCGGGGTTTGGTTCCCCGAACTAGCCGTGGGTTGCCTGGCTGTGCCGATGCTCCAGCCCGTCCCGGATAAGCGCCAGCGCGCGGCCCAAGCGCGTCAAAGCTTGGACGGTTGCTCGACCGGCCGCTTTGCGAGGCATTCGACGAGCAAGTCTCCCGTCGCACGGATGTGCTGCGTCAGGAGCCTACAGGCGCTGTCCACCTCGCCCTGCTTGCACATCGCCAGAAGCTCCCAGTGCTCCTGTTGCGAGCGATCCCGGTGCGTCGTGTACTCCCACGTGTAGCGCAGGTAGCGTTCGAAGCCCAGGCGCAATGTTTCGACCGTCGTCAGCGTCCTGGGACGATTCGCGGCGGCATACAGCCCCCGGTGAAAGCGCGCATTCAGCAAGATGATCCGATCGACGTTTTTTTCATCGTCCAGTTCCTTGAGCACGCGCTCGGCGGCCTCGAATTGAACCTCGGTCAGCCGGGGGATGGCCCAAGCCAAGGCTTGCGGCTCAATCAGGCTGCGCAAGGTCGTCATCTCTTCCGCCTCGTCAGCCGACATCGTCGCCACGCTGACGCCGCGACGCGGTTCCGAGACCAGGAAGCATTCGCGGATCAGGTCCTTGAACGCCTCCCTGACGACCGTTTGGCTGACCCGGAAGCGTGTCGCCACGGCATCCTGGCGCAGGCGTTCACCCGGCTTTAGCTGGCCGTGAATGATTTCTCCGCGCAGGGCGTCAACCACCGCGCCAGCGATCGAACGATCCGCCAGGGCTTCGCCCGCGGGCGGCGTTTCACCGTAGTCCATAGATTTTCTCCTCCTAGGGATTATACGGACGGATCAGGTATTGCCGATTATCGATTATCGATTATAGTTCACGGACCCCTCACTTTTCATCAAGGTTGCATATGACGCTCCGCCTTTCCGATTTCGACGCCGTGACCTTCGACGTGTACGGCACGTTGATTGATTGGGAGCCTTCGATCGCCAAGTTCCTGACGCGCTGGGCGCGCGAGAACCGCATCGAGGCTGACGCCGAAGCCCTGATCATGGCTTTCGATGGCGCCCGCGCGGCGATCCAGAAGGAACGCCCGGCGCACCTCTACCCCGACGTCCTGACCAAGTGCTTCGAGCGCATCTGCGCCCAGTTCAAGGTGGCCGTGGACCCGGACCTGCGCCGCCAGTTCGCGGCCGCGCCGCACACCTGGCCGGCATTCGCCGACAGCCATGCCGGCCTCGTGCGCCTGCAGGCGTCCGCCAAAGTGGGCGCTTTCAGCAACATCGACCAGGCCTCGCTCAATACCTCGTGCGACAACCTGGATTTCCGCTTCGACCTGGTGGTCACGGCGCAACGCGTGGGGGCCTACAAGCCCGATTGGCCGCATTTCGATACCGGCATAGGCGAACTCATGCGCATGGGCATCCCGCGCGAACGAATCCTGCACGTCGGGCAAAGCCTGCGGGCCGACATCACGCCGGCCAACCGGCTGGGCGTGCGTTGCGCCTGGGTCAACCGCCCGGGCAGGCTGCTGGGCTTGTCCGGGGAAGGCGCGGCCGAGGCGAAACCTGATCTCACGGTCTCCAGCCTCGCCGAACTTGTTGCCGCCCTGACCGGCGCCGACCAACCCGCCACAACGCTGGTCTGACCAGGAGTGAATCCATGACCACCACCACCCGTTTCATGCCCCGCGTCCTGCGCGGCGTCCTAGGCGCAGCGTTGTTGGCAGGTAGCGCCACGGCGTTGGCGCAGAGCACCGATCCCATCCTGGAGCGCATCAAGGCAAAGGGAACCATCACCCTGGGTTACCGCGAATCGTCGATTCCCTTTTCCTATCTGGACGACGGCAGGAAGCCCGTGGGTTACGCAATCGACCTGTGCATGAAGGTGGTGGATTCCGTCCGGCAGCGGCTGCAGATGCCGGCACTGAAGGTCGACTACATCGCGGTGAACCCGCAAAACCGGATCGCGTTGGTCGCCAACGGTACCGTCGACCTCGAATGCGGCTCGACGGTCAACTCCCTGGGCCGCCAGGCCCAGGTTGACTTCAGCGCCCCGCACTTCATCTCGACCACCCGGCTCCTGGTGCGCAAGGGCGCGGACATCAAGGAGGTCGAGGACCTCGACGGCAAAGCCGTGGCGCTGCCCATCAACACCACGCCAGAGCGGCTGATCAAGGCCTTGATCGAAGCGAAGAAGCTGCAGGTCCGCATCGTTCCGGTAAGGGACAACTCCGAAGGTTTTCTGGCGCTCTCGACGGGCCGGGCCGACGCCTTCTCGACTGACGACATCCTGCTCTACGGATTGCGCAAGAGCGCCCCGACGCCGGCCGATTTCGAGGTGGTCGGCCGGCCTCTGTCGTTCGATCCCTACGGTCTGATGCTGCAGAAGAACAGCACCGTGTTCCTCAGCCTGGTGAACGCCACCATTGCGCGCGGCGTGCGCTCCGGGGAACTCAACGCGTCCTATGACAAGTGGTTCGTGCCTATGGGCGTACCGCTTTCGCAGGACCTCGCAGCGGCTTTCAAGTTGGCCGCACTCCCGGAATGACGCGACCCGCTCGGGGCTCATGATGAATTACGCATGGAATTGGAACGTTCTTTTCGAGGAGCCTTACGCCGGATGGCTGCTCTCCGGGCTGCAAGCGACGGTGTTGATTTCGCTCGCGGCCTGGGCCATCGCCGTCGTGATCGGCCTGGCGCTGGGCGTGTTGGGCTCGCTGCCCGGCCGCATCCGGTGGTTACTGACGGCTTATGTTGCGGTGTTCAGGAACGTGCCGCTTCTGGTGCAGTTGTTCATCTGGTTCTTTGTGCTGCCGGAACTGCTGCCGAGCGAAGCCGGTCGATGGCTCAAACGCGATCTGCCGATGCCTGAAGTCTGGACTGCGATTGCCGCCCTGGGCCTGTTCACCGCTGCGCGCGTTGCGGTTCAGGTCCGTTCCGGCATCGCTGCATTGCCGCGCGGACAACGGCAGGCGGCCTACGCCAGCGGCATGACGCTGGTGCAGACCTATCGATTTGTCCTGCTGCCCCAGGCCTTGCGGCTGGTCCTGCCGCCGTTGACTTCGGAGTTTCTTACGGTCTTCAAGAACTCGGCATTGGCATTGACCATAGGCGTTTTCGAGATGACGGCGCAGAGCCGCCAGATCGAGAGCTACACCTTCAGCGGCTTCGAAGCATTCACCGCGGCAACGTTGGTGTACCTGTCAATCGCGCTATGCGTCACGGCGGGCATGCGCAGCCTGGAGAAGAGACTGCTGATCCCCGGCACCCAAGGAGGACGGGCATGAACGCAATGTTGGACGTCTCGGTCATCGTGAAGGCGTGGCCGTTCCTGCTGGAGGGATTGGGGCTGAGCCTGCTGTTGACCCTGGTGGCGATGGCCGGGGGGCTGGCGCTCGGCCTGCTGCTGGCGCTTGCCCGCCTCTCCGGGCATGCGCTGCTCGCGGGGGCCGCGGCCGTGTATGTGAACGGATTCCGGGCCGTGCCGTTGATCCTTGTCATCTTCTGGTTCTATTTCATGGTGCCGCTGATCGTCGGCAAGCCGGTGGGGGCGCTACCCTCGGCACTGATCGCCTTCACGCTCTTCGAGGCGGCCTACTACTCCGAAATCATCCGCGCGGGGCTACAGAGCGTGCGGCCGGGGCAGTGGCAGGCCGCGGCAGCATCGGGTTTGAGCCGTGCGCAGGCATTGCGCTTCGTGGTGCTGCCGCAGGCGCTGCGCAACATGATGCCCGTGCTCATCACGCAGGCGATCGTGCTGTTCCAGGATACCTCGCTCGTTTATGTCATCTCGTTGCGCGACTTCATGACCTCCACAAGCATCGTGGCCAACCGGGATAACCGGTTGATCGAGATGTACCTGTTCGCAGCGCTCGTCTACTTCGTGCTCTGCGCATCCCTTTCACTGGCGGCGCACCTGGCCGCCAAGCGCAGGAGCGCCGTATGACTGCAGAAAAGATGGAAGAAGCGCCCATGATCGACGTATCCGGACTGTACAAGTCCTATGGCGCGACCCCGGTGCTAAATGGTTGCGACCTGGCGATCCGCCGCGGCGAGGTGGCCGTGATCTGTGGACCCTCAGGCTCGGGCAAGAGCACGTTGATCAAGTGCTTCAACGGCCTGGAGTCGTTCCAGCGCGGCAGCGTACGCGTCGACGGCGTCGAGGTGGGCGCCGCTGCCGCCAATCTGAGCGATCTACGCAGCCGCGTCGGCATGGTGTTTCAGCATTTCGAGCTCTATCCGCATCTGACCGTGCTCGACAACCTCTGTCTTGCTCCCATCAAGGTGCTGGGCCGAACGCGCGAGGCTGCGCATCACAAGGCCCGGGAGCTGCTGGGCCGTGTCGGACTACCCGGAAAGATCGATGCCTATCCGGCCCAGCTTTCCGGCGGGCAGCAGCAACGCATCGCGATTGCCCGGGCGCTGGCAATGGACCCCATCGTCATGCTCTTCGACGAGCCCACGTCAGCACTGGATCCGGAAATGATAGGCGAGGTGCTATCCGTGATGCTGGAGCTTGCGCAGGACGGCATGACGATGGCTGTCGTCACGCACGAGATGGGCTTTGCTCGGCGCGCCGCAGACAACGTCATCTTCATGGATGCCGGGAAAGTCGTGGAGAACACGCCGACGGACATGTTCTTCGCATCGCCCCGCTCAGTGCGCGCGCAGGAGTTCCTGTCGCGGCTCGTCTCCCATTGAAGATATCGCATACGAACGCACTCCCATGACACGAAACAGACCGAAGACCAGACCTGACGCCTTCATCGCGCACGAATCGCTGGGCAAGATGCGCGTGCCCGATTTCGACGATGTGCGGGCCGCGCTCGAACGCATCAGGCCACACGTGGTCTTGACTCCACTCATTAGATCGGCCGCCTTGGATCATATTGCTGGCGCGCCAGTCTGGATCAAGGCCGAGAACCTGCAGGTGACAGGATCGTTCAAGGCCCGCGGCGCATTCAACGCCTTGCTGGGCTTGAACGAGACCGAGCGGCAACGGGGCGTCGTCGCCTACTCCACTGGCAATCATGGCCAGGCTATCGCCTGGGCAGCGCGGCGTCTCGGCGTTCCGGCCACCATCGTCATGCCAGCCGATGCGCCTCGCAACAAGATGGCTCGAGCGCTGGCCCACGGCGCGCGCGTGGTCCATTACGACCGAAGGCGCGAAAGCCGGGAAGCCATCGGCATGCGCTTGCTGCAAGAGTCGGGTGGCACGCTCATCCCTCCCGGCGATCACCCCGACGTGCTGGCGGCGCAAGGAACGGTGGCGCTGGAAGCGCTGGATGCGTTGACGCCTGTGGCCAGAGCGAACTTGGGCACGTTTGCCGCGCCTTGCGGCGGCGGCGGCCTGGTGGCCGGTTGCGGCCTGGCGCTGGACGCCCTGCTGCCGAACCTGCGGGTGGTTGCGGTGGAGCCCTGCGGGTTTGACGATACCGTGCGTTCGCTTGCCAGCGGAACCCGGGAGGTCAACGCGCCAACAGCGGTCACACTCGCCGACGCCTTGCAGGCGGTGACGCCCGCGCAACTGCCGTTCGAGATCAATCGGCACTTCCTCGATGAAGCCCTGGCCGTGACGGACGCGGAAATTTCGCACGCGATCCGTTTTGCGTTGACGGAGCTGGGTATGGTGGTCGAGCCGGGTGGGGCCGTGGCGTTGGCCGCGCTGCTGGCGGGACGGCTCCAGCTTGGCGGCAAGGACGCGCTGATCGTGTTGTCCGGCGGCAATATCGACATGCCGTTGCTGGCCCGATTGCTTCAGGAGAACGATGCAACGATCGAGATCGATCCGGATGCAGCAGTTGAACCATCACCTGTCACCCCTTCCCTTAACACGACGAGAACGCCATGAATGCGATTGAAGAAAAGTTCCTGAAGTTGGGCATTGATAACGCGCCTGGCCAGGAGGTGCGGGAAAGCCGCAGTAGCGAGGGCTTGCCGCAGGAAGGCGCAAGCCTGCCGGGCATCGCCGTCGACTTTTCGCACGGCGACGTCAATGCCGACGCGTTTGAACCCACGCCTGGGGCGCTCGAAGCCTTTGTCCAGGGCGTTCATCGCGGCGGTTCCCAGGCCTATACCGAGTATCGTGGCCAGGCGGCCATCCGGGAGAAGCTCGCGCTCGATCTGGCGGCGTTTTCGGGCCATCCCGTTTCGGGCGCTGAAGAACTCATCATCACTCCCGGTACCCAAAGCGCCTTGTTTCTCGCGGTCGCAAGCACCGTGACTGCGGGCGATAAAGTCGCGATCGTGCAGCCCGACTACTTCGCCAACCGCAAGCTGGTCGAGTTCATGGGGGCGGAGATGATCCCCGTGCGACTCGAATATCTGAACAACACGGCGCATGCCGGCCTGGATCTGCAGCAGCTTGAATCGGCATTCAAGGCGGGCGCCAAGGTCTTTCTCTTCTCGAATCCGAACAATCCCACGGGGGCGGTCTATTCCCCCAGCGAAATCGGGCAGATCGCGGCGTTGGCCGACAAGTTCGGCGCAACGGTCATTGTCGACCAGCTCTACTCCCGTCTCCTGTACGCAGGGCAGCCATACGTTCATCTGCGAGGCGCGTCGGAAGCGGGCGACAACGTCGTCACCATCATGGGGCCGTCCAAGACGGAATCGTTGAGCGGCTATCGGCTGGGGGTGGCGTTCGGCAATGCCCGCATCATCCAACGCATGGAAAAGCTCCAGGCCATCGTCTCGTTGCGCGCGCCCGGGTACTGCCAGGCCGTGCTGCAGACCTGGTTCTCCGAGCCCGCGGGATGGTTGGCTGACCGCATCGAAAAGCACCGGCAGATCCGCGACGACCTGCTGGCGCTGTTTCGTGGCGTCGAGGGCGTGGCGGTCCGCACGCCGCAAGCGGGCAGCTACCTCTTTCCGCGGCTGCCCAAGCTGCGCACGCCGTTACAGGCCTTCGTTCGGGAGTTGAGGTCGCGGGCCAGCGTCACGGTTACGCCGGGGACTGAATTCAGCCCGCATGCCAGCGACAGCATCCGCCTCAATTTCTCGCAGAACCATGAAGCGGCGGTCGATGCCGTCAGGCGCATCGCGACCGTCATCGAAGAACATCGTCTTGCCTAACCTCAATCCCCTGGAAACATGATCCGAAAAGCTTACTCCAGCGAATCGACGCCGCCGCCAGCCGGCACCTACAGCGTGGCCGTGCAGGCGGGCCAACTCGTTTTTCTCTCAGGCCAGACCCCGCGCGATCGCGACAACGTCCGGCATGGAGACAAGCCCTTTGCCGTGCAGGCGAGAATGGCGCTCGACAATCTCGAGGCGGCTGCGAACGCAGCCGGGTCGAGCCTGCGCGACGCGGTCAAGGTGGGCGTATTTTTGAGGGACATGGCCCGCGCACAGGAATTCGACGCGATCTACGCAAGCTACGTCGGCGAACCGCCGCCGGCCAGGACATTGATCCAGTCCGGATTCAGCGCATTCGACATCGAGGTTGACGCAATACTCGTTCGACGTCCCGTCTAGCCATTCAATGACGGCGCGCGCCAAACCTCCTGGCGCCGCCGCCCCGGCGCGTGCCGCGGGCCGCAAGCCCTCTACACCTGCACATCATTGGCCCAAGGCTCGGCCGTCAAGCGCTCCGCCAGATACTCAATGAACGCCTGTACCCGGGCCGGCCGGCGGCGGCCAGGCGGCGTGACGATATGCAGGGCGATGGGGTCCACCTGCCAGTCGTCCATCACGGTTTCCAGCGCGCCCGATTGCAGATCCTTCCACGCCAGGAACTCCGGCTGCAGCGCCAGTCCCATGCCCGCCTGCAGCGCCGGCGTCAGGGACTCGGCATTGTTCACGTTCAGGAGCACCGGCACGGACTGCGAAAACTCCCCATGCTTTTCATGCCGGAAGCGCCAGCTCGAGCCGTTGCGCGCATACATGTATTGCAGCGCGGCGTGCTGCGCCAGATCTTTCGGATGCTTGGGGCGTCCCGCGCGCTTGAAATAGCTGGGCGCGCCCACCAGCAGAATGCGCACGGAACACAGGCGCCGCGCCAGCAGCGTGGAGTCCACCAGGTTGGAGATCCGCAGCGCCAGGTCGAAGCGTTCCGAGACCAGGTCGGCCTGCTTGTCGCTGAACTCGATTTCCAGGGCGACGTCAGGATTGGCCTGCATGAATGGCGGCAGCATGGGCGCCAGATGCGTGACGCCGAAAGACATGGGAGCGGACAGCCTGATCTTGCCGCACAGGCTGGTCGATTTCTCCCGGACTTCGCTTTCGACCGCCTCGCCTTCCTCGAGGATGCGGGCCGCGCGCTCCAGCGCCGCGTAACCCGATTCGGTCAGCGTCATGCTGCGGGAGGTGCGATGAAACAGGGTCGTTTTCATCTTGGCTTCCAGACGGCTGATGGTCTTGGAAACCGTGGCTTGCGACAGGGAAAACTCGGCCGCGGCCCGGGCGAATGATCCGGTCTCGGCGACCTTGGCGAATATCGCCCAACCTTCCAGGTCTGGCAGCTTGCTCATCTCGTGCTCTCGGGAAATGCTCGCGCCGATGATAGCCGCTGCCTATGGCATGGACAAGAACGGTGGTGAATGCAGCGCAGCAAGCAGCTGGTCCGCCAGCATCATGCAAAAAATGGAAAGGATGGAATTCCCTGCTGCGGGTTCTCAGGACTGCGGCCTCTCCCTACTATGCATGTACCGACAGACGAGATGTACGGACCGCCTCCCGCGGCACTCCCGGCGCCGTCGTGGCGGTGCAAGCCAGGATGGTTTGCCAGCAGTACCGAATTCTTTCCTGCCGCCTCATTTGATAGTTTTTCTTAAAGAGAGTCCCGCCATGTCCGCCAACAAATACCTCGAAGTCCTGACTCTGCAGAACAGCCAGATCATCTTCATCGACCAGCAACCGCAGATGGCGTTCGGCGTGCAATCCATCGACCGTCAGACCCTGAAGAACAATGTGGTGGGCCTGGCCAAGGCCGCGCGCGCCTTCAATATCCCGACCACCATCACCACCGTCGAAACCGACAGCTTCTCCGGCAACACCTACCCCGAACTGCTGGCCGTGTTCCCCGAGAACAAGATCCTGGAGCGCACCTCCATGAACTCCTGGGACGACCAGAACGTGCGCGACGCGCTGGCCGCCAATGGCCGCAAGAAGGTCATCGTCGCCGGCCTGTGGACCGAGGTCTGCAACACCACCTTCGCGCTGTGCGCCATGCTGGAGGGCGAGTACGAAATCTATATGGTGGCCGATGCTTCGGGCGGCACCTCGGTGGACGCGCACAAGTACGCCATGGACCGCATGGTGCAGGCTGGCGCCGTGCCCATGACGTGGTTGCAGGTGATGCTGGAATGGCAGCGCGACTGGGCCCGCAAGGAAACCTATGACGCCGTCACCGGCATCGTCAAGGAGCACTCCGGCGCCTACGGCATGGGCATCGACTACGCGGTCACCCACGTGCACAAGCTCGCGGAGCGTGTGCAGCACGGCGAACGCATCGGCCCCAACCCCGCCAAGTAAACCGCCAACCGGATCGTCCAGACAGCGTCTGGCCGGTCCGGCGCCTTGCTTTTTGAAGACGGCGGGCGGCGGGACTTGCGGGTCCGCAAGCCGCCTGGCGCGATCCAGGAGAGTCCCATGCCAGACCAGAAGAATTCCGCCGCGCGCGGCACCTTCGCGCCCTTGCGCCAGTCCGTGTTCGCCGTGCTGTGGGCTGCGACCGTGTTGGGCAACGTGGGCAGCTTCATGCGGGACGTGGCCAGTTCCTGGCTGGTGACCGACCTGTCGGCCAGCCCGACCGCCGTGGCCTTGATCCAGACGGCCGCGACCTTGCCCATCTTCCTGCTGGCGATTCCCGCCGGCGTACTGTCCGACATCCTGGACCGGCGCGGCTTCCTGATCTTCGTGCAGGTGCTGCTTGCCTGTGTCAGCGGCACGCTGCTGCTGCTGTCGCATTTCGGCGCGCTGACGGTCGACTACCTGATTGCCCTGACCTTCGTCGGCGGCATCGGCGCGGCCTTGATGGGGCCGACCTGGCAATCCATCGTCCCCGAGCTCGTGCCGCGCGAAGAACTCAAGGGCGCGGTTGCGCTCAACTCGCTGGGCATCAACATCGCGCGCGCCATCGGTCCGGCGGCGGGCGGGCTGATCCTGGCCAGTTTCGGCGCGGCGGTCACCTATGGGCTGGATGTGCTGAGCTACGTGTTCGTCATCGCCGCGCTGCTGTGGTGGAAGCGTCCCGCGGCCGTCGACAGCACGCTGTCGGAGAACTTCTTCGGCGCGTTCCGCGCCGGCCTGCGCTACACGCGGGCCAGCAAGGAGCTGCACCGGGTGCTGCTGCGCGCAGCCGCCTTCTTCCTGTTCGCCAGCGCCGTATGGGCCCTGCTGCCCCTGGTGGCGCGGCAGATGCTGGGAGGCTCCTCGGGCTTTTACGGCGTGCTGCTGGGCGCGGTGGGCGCGGGAGCCATCATCGGCGCCCTGCTGCTGCCCAGGATTGGCGCCCGCCTGGATGCCGACGGGCTGGTGCTGTTGGCGTCGGTGGCCAGCGCGGCGGTCATGGCCGTGCTGGTGTTCGCGCCGCCCCAATGGCTGGCCGTGCTGATGCTGGTGGTGCTGGGCATGGGCTGGATCACCGCGCTCACCACGTTCAACGGCGTGGCCCAGGCCGTGCTGCCCAACTGGGTGCGCGGCCGCGGGTTGGCGGTGTACCTGATGGTGTTCAACGGCGCGATGGCGGCCGGCAGCCTGGGCTGGGGCCTGGTCGCGCGCGAGATCGGCGTGCCTTATGCGCTGGCGGTAAGCGCCGCCGGCCTGGTCACGGCTGCGCTGCTGTTTCATCGCGCCCGCCTGCCGGTCGGCGAAGCGGATTTGCAGGCGTCGAACCATTGGCCCGAACCGTTGGTGGCCGAACCGGTGGCCAACGACCGCGGCCCGGTGCTGGTGCAGGTCGAGTACCGCATCCGCCAAGAAGACCGCCCCGCCTTTCTCGACGCGATGAAGCGCTTGTCGCAAGAGCGCCTGCGTGACGGCGCCTATGCCTGGGGCGTCGTCGAGCACACCAGCGATCCGCAGCGGGTGGTCGAATGGTTCTTCGTGGAATCCTGGGCCGAGCACCTGCGCCAGCATCATCGCGTGTCCCATGCCGACGCCGATCTGCAAGCGGATGCGCTGCGCTTTCACATGGGGCCGGACAAGCCTGAAGTGCATCACTTCCTGGCCTTGAAGCATTGACGGGCAGCCGCGGGAGCCAACACATGAACAACACGACGCATGCCGCCACCAACCGCCACCGCGCGGCCGCGGAGACGCGCCATGATTGAGCGCCGTCCGCTTGCGAGCCTGGGCCATGAACGGCGCGGCTGGCTCGATGCCAAGCATCATTTTTCCTTCGCCGCCTACCAGGACCCCGCACGCATGAGCTGGGGCGCGCTGCGCGCATGGAACGACGAAACCATCGCGCCTGGCGCGGGGTTTCCACCCTCGCTGCATGCGGACGTGGAAATCGTCACCTGCGTGCGGGAAGGCGCGCTCACCCATGAAGACGATCTGGGCAATCGCGGACGCACGAGCGCCGGCGAGGTGCAGGTCGTGAGCGCGGGCAGCGGGGTGACGCATGCCGAATTCAATATGGAAGGCGGACCCGCGCACGTGTTCCAGATCTGGATAGAACCGGACCGCCGCGGCGCGCCGCCCAGCTGGGGCCGGAAGTCCTTTACCCGCGAAGCCTGCAAGGGACGCTTCATCACGTTGGCCAGCGGTATCGATGGCGACGACGACGCGCTGCCCATCCGCAGCGACGCGCGCGTCCTTGCGGTGGCGCTGAAGGCAGGCGAAGCCGCCACCTACCAATTCGCGCGCGGCCGCCGCCGCGGCTATCTGGTCGCCTCCATGGGCAGATTGCAAGTCAATGGCGTGGAGATCGGCTCGGGCGACGGTGCCGCCATCCGCGACGAAACCGATGTGCGCCTCATGGCCCTGGATGACGCCGAAGTCCTCCTGGCCGATACGCACGCATGAGCGGCGCCCGCTCACTACCCATCCACAACGCGAGGACGCGCATGAAGATCTATCTGCTTTCCCTGGGCGCTGGACTGCTGGTTGGCGTGGTCTACAGCCTGCTGCAAGTCCGTTCGCCCGCCCCGCCGCTGGTGGCGCTGATCGGCCTGCTGGGCATCTTGGTCGGCGAGCAGGTCGTCCCGGTGGGCAGGCAACTGCTCAACGGCACCGCCTTCGCTGCCGCCTGCGACAAGGAAAAGGCCGTCAGCCACGTGCTGGGGCAATTGCCTGGCCGCCATCAGCCCCAAGACAAGGAACACGGCTGAGCCGGTTCCCGCATCCCAGGAGATATTGCATGCCTACACGCCGCGACCTCATCGGTGTAGCTTCCGCCCTGGCGCTCAACGGTATGTTGGGGCGCCACGCCATCGCCAGTTCCAACGGAGCCCCCAACATGTCCAACGCCACGCCGGATGCCATCTTTCACAACGGCCGCATCACCACGCTGGACCGCAGCAAACCGCAGGCCAGCGCCGTCGCGATCAAGAACGGCCGCTTCGTGGCCGTCGGTTCCGATGCGGAAGTCATGGCACTGGCCGGCGCCGGCACGCGCGTCGTCGACCTGAAGCGCCGCGCGGCTTTGCCCGGCCTCTACGACAACCACACCCATGTGGTGCGGGGCGGCCTGAACTACAACATGGAGCTGCGCTGGGACGGTGTGCGCTCGCTGGCCGACGCCATGGCCATGCTGAAACGCCAGGTCGCCATCACGCCCGCGCCGCAATGGGTGCGCGTGGTGGGCGGCTTCACCGAGCACCAGTTCGCCGAGAAGCGCCTGCCCACGATCGAAGAGATCAACGCCATCGCGCCCGACACCCCGGTGTTCATCCTGCACCTGTATGACCGCGCCCTGCTCAACGGCGCGGCGCTGCGCGCGGTGGGCTATACCAAGACCACGCCCAATCCGCCGGGCGGCGAGATCATGCGCGACGGCCAGGGCAATCCCACGGGGCTACTGCTGGCCAAGCCCAACGCGACCATCCTGTACGCCACGCTGGCCAAGGGTCCCAAGCTGCCCTTCGACTATCAGGTCAACTCCACGCGCCACTTCATGCGCGAGCTGAACCGGCTGGGCGTGACCGGCGTGATCGATGCGGGCGGCGGCTTCCAGAACTATCCGGACGACTACGCCGTGATCCAGAAACTGGCCGATGATAACCAGATGACGGTGCGGCTGGCCTACAACCTCTTCACGCAGAAGCCCAAGCATGAGAAGGAAGACTTCCTCAACTGGACGTCGAGCGTGAAGTACAAGCAAGGCACCGACTACTTCCGCCACAACGGCGCGGGTGAAATGCTGGTGTTCTCGGCGGCCGACTTCGAGGACTTCCGCGTCGAGCGTCCGGACATGCCGCCGGAGATGGAAGGCGAGCTGGAAGAGGTCGTGCGGGTGCTGGTGCAGAACAAGTGGCCGTGGCGCTTGCACGCCACTTACGACGAGACCATCTCGCGCGCGCTCGACGTGTTCGAGAAAGTGCATCGCGACACGCCATTGACCGGACTGAACTGGTTCTTCGATCACGCGGAAACCATCTCCGACAAGTCGATCGACCGCATCGCCGCGCTGGGTGGGGGCATCGCCGTGCAGCACCGCATGGCCTACCAGGGCGAGTATTTCATCGAGCGCTACGGCGCCCGGGCCGCCGAAGCCACGCCGCCTGTCGCCAAGATCCTGCAGCGCGGCGTGAAGGTCTCGGCCGGTACCGATGCAACGCGCGTCGCCTCCTACAACCCCTGGGTGTCCTTGTCCTGGATGGTCACCGGCAAGACCGTGGGCGGCACCCGCCTCTATCCCGCGCGCAACTGCCTGGACCGCGAGACCGCGCTGCGCATGTGGACCGAGAACGTGGCCTGGTTCTCCAACGAGGAAGGCAAGCGCGGCCGCATTGAACCCGGCCAGCTGGCCGACTTCATCGTGCCGGACAAGGACTACTTCGGCTGCACCGAGGACGAGATCTCGTTCCTGACCTCGGACCTGACCGTGGTCGGCGGCCGCGTGGTCTACGGCGCGGGCGAATTCGCGCCGCTGGACGACAACCCGCTGCCGCCCGCCATGCCCGACTGGTCGCCTACCCGGCTGTTCGGCGGCTACGGCGCCTGGGGTGATCCGGAAGGCGCGGGACGCAATTCCCTGGGCTACCGCAACATGGCGGCCTGCGCGTGCGCCAGCTCCTGCGGTTTGCATGGACACGATCATGCCCGCGCGTGGGGCTCGAATGCGCCCAGTTCGGATCTACAGGGCTTCTTCGGCGCGCTGGGCTGCTCCTGCTGGGCCGTCTGAGGAGGCTCGCCATGAACGCTACTTTCCAATGGGAGCGGCGGCTGGCCGATATGGCCCGCCCGCTGTTCGGTGCTTCGGCGGTCCGGTTCCTGGCCTATCTGGGGTTATGCGCCGCCTACCTGCAGGGCGGCCTGGTGAAGCTTTTCGACTTTCCCGGCGCAGTGCGCGAAATGGCGCATTTTGGCCTGTCGCCCGAGCCCTTGTTCGCGACGCTGGTGATTGCGCTGGAACTAGTCGCCTCCCTGATGATTCTGGTGGGCAGGTTGCGATGGCTGGGCGCGCTGGCGCTGGCTGGTTTCACGCTGGTGGCAACAGGCATTGCGTTGCGTTTCTGGGAGATGCCGCTGGGCCAGGAGCGCTTCATGGCCGCCAACTCGTTCTTCGAGCATTTGGGGCTGGCGGGCGGATTGCTGTTGGTGGCGTGGCTGGATTTGCGCGAGTCCAAGTCCGGCGGCGCGGCATCCTGAAAGGGATGGGCAGGTCGGCGTGGCAGCATCAGGCTGTTGAGAGATCCCAGGCTGCTATCCGGGGCGATCAGACGCCTACTTACTTGCCGGCGTTGCGCGAACAATCCCGGTACTTGGCGCGCGCCGCGTCGGTCGCGATCCGGTCGCGGTCCTGGCGCGCGGCCAGCACTTCCGTCTGCAGCGCCTCGCGGCAGGCTTGAAGCTTCGCGTTGCGCTCGTCCTCGCGGGCCTTGCGTGCATCCAATTTCTGGCGTGCCGCGGCGTTTCTGTCTTGAATCGCCTGCGCTTCGATGGGATCCAGGGGAATCGAATTTCTTTGTGCGCGGGCGTCGCGAGCGATTTCGGGCGTGATGATCGCCTTGATTGGCGAGGCCTCGATGGCGCGCGCCTGCTTGTCGTCCGGCGGACACTGGTTGACTGCATGGTCCTTCAGGCGCGCGAGGCCGCTGGGATTCATGGCGAGCAGGATGGCAATGTCCTGCGGCGGCTGGCCCTGCCAGAAATAAAAAAGCGAAGTCTCTTCCTTACGGCCCGCGTACATGCAGCGCAGGACATAATTTTCAGGCTTGGCGATCCGATGATCGAATCCCCGCATCATCGGTGTTTCGCCGAAAAAAAGACGCGCGGATATCGCGCTGCCGGGCTCGATCAGTTTGCGGGCAGCGCCGTTGTGCTGAGCTTCCCAGTCGTCGTACTCGGCCTGATCCCGCAGGCGCCGGTAGGCTTCGTATTCTTTCAGGCTGCCGCCGCTGGCCAGGGCGGCAGCGGCCTTGATTGGATCCGGAGTCATTCCAAGCCCCGCCCCGACGCCGAAGCCCACGGCGGAAATCCAGTGGTTGAAGGCCTTTCTGGCGCTGGGCGGAATGCCGCCGTCGAGCGGGCGGCCATTGTTTCCGAGCGTCATGAGACTGGCCAAGCGCTGGGCCTGGTCCCCGCCGGCACTGATGCGCGGCCACGCAATCATCAGGTCCTTCTGGAACAGTAACTCGCCGAACTTGTCGCCGGCCGCGGCGCGATCCGTGGAGGCGGCGGTGAAGTATGCGCGCCGCGCTTCCCCGACCTGCGCCTCGAACTGCGCCATCTGCTGGCGCAGCTCCGCGTAGCCTTCGACGGCCCGCTGGACATTCAGGGCCAAATAGTCGCGGGCTGAGGGCCGGCCGATCCAGATGACATCCTGTCCGAAGGCGCTGGCGGCCGCCACCATACCAATCAGGATCAGGAGCCAGCGGGGCCGGCGCCAGACCCTCGGATCGGCTGTCCTGCGGACATATGCAGGTTCAGGATGGTGCATGGCAAGCTCTCCGGATGTAGTCCGGCGCAGGACGTCCGGATGGCAGATACAGCCTTTCTTGGCGGTGGAGTGCGAAAAACTATAGGCGAACGGTCAGGTGGCGTCTGTCCTCTTTTTGGATGGTGCGACGGTCCGCAGGCCATGCATATGGCCAGATCCGAACCTGATGGCCGATAGCGCGAAGTTCGCCGCATGCGGCGAAAGCGCTAGGGGAAAATACCCATATCCGCTATCTCCTGGTTGCCGGAAAATCGCAAAAATTGTTCAACAATTCTGGCGCGAAAATACCTCCGGGTATAGGGCAGACCCAATCTGGCCGCGGCTTTCAGGGCGTTCCACAGGGGAAAGCATGTTCACTCAGATTCTGGTGGCGTCGCGTCTCGGCGTCGCTCACGCACTGGCCGCGTTCATGTTGTGCACGGCAGCTCCCATGGCGTTTGCCGCCGCCACCATCAAGGCGGACAGCCTCACGGTCGGGTCCGACCTCACCTATCCGCCCTATGCCTACATGGATGGCGGCAAGCCCGCCGGATTCGACGCGGACTTTTCCCGGCTGCTGGCCTCCAAGCTGTCGCTTGCGCCGGTGTTCGTCGACACGCGCTTTCCCGACCTGATCCTGGGCATGCGGGCGCGCCGCTTCGATACTGTCGCGTCGGCCCTTTATGTCACGCCCGAGCGCACCAAGCTGATCGATTTCATCCCGTACCTGAAGACGGGCGCTTCGCTGCTGGTGCTGGCTTCCAGCCAGTATGCGCCCGCGGGGCCCGAGGCGCTGTGCGGCAAGCGGGTGGCGTCGATCAAGGGGGCGTCGTGGACGCCCAAGCTGCAGAAGGTCTCGCGCGAGACTTGTCAGCCCAAGGGCCAGGGCGAGATCAAGGTGCTGGAATTTCCGACCTCTCCCGAAGCGATGATGGCGCTGCGCTCGCAGGCGGCGGACGCGATGATCGAAGATGCGGCGGTGGTGCACGGCATGCTGGCGCAGTCCAAGGACAGCCTGAAGGTGACCTCCACCTCCCTGCTCTATCCGATCGTGATCGGGCTGGGGATCAACAAGGAATCGAAAGAGCTGCAGAGCGCATTGAACGGCGCGCTGCAACGGGCCCGCGATAGCGGCGAGTATCAGGCGCTGCTGGCCCGCTACGGGTTGGAGGAGCCGTCCCCCGCGGAGGTCCAGGCCGCCCTGGCGGGCCCGGCGCGATAGGGCCGCGAGGGAAGCCGCAACCATGCATTTCGATTGGGATTACGCCGTCAGCCTGCTTTGGGACACCGACTTCTGGAAAGCGTGTTGGGTGGTGGTGAAGCTAAGCACGGCAACGTGGGTGATAGGCGTGGCGGCGGGCTTTCTGCTGGCGCTGGGCAAGCAGGCGAAGAACCCTTTCGTCAGCCGCCTGGCGGGCCTGTATATCTGGTTCTTCCGCAGCCTGCCGCTGCTGGTGCTGCTGGTGTTCATCTACAACCTGCCGCAGGTGTTCCCCGCGGCGGGCGCGTTGCTGTCGGACCCGTTCTATGCCGGCCTGACCGCCCTGGTCGTGAGCGAAACCGCCTTCATCGCCGAGATCCATCGTGGCGGCATCCTGGGCGTGCCGCGAGGGCAGATCGAGGCCGGACGGGCGCTGGGCCTGCGCTATGCCGGCATCCAGCGCATGATCGTGATTCCGCAGGCGTTGCGGATCGCGCTGCCCGCCCTGAGCAACGAGTTCATCACGATCGCCAAGCTGACTTCGCTGGTGTCGGTGATCTCGCTGGCCGAGATCCTGCTGGTCGGACAACGTCTGTACACGCAGAACTTCCTGGTGTTCGAGACCATGCTGGCGGTGGCGCTGTACTACGTGCTGATCGTCACGCTGTTCGACAAGCTGTTGGGCTGGCTGGAGTCGCACATGAATATCCTGCGGCGCGCGCCCAAGCCGCTGGCGCTGGACGCGGACGCGCGGCGCGAGGTCCAGGAAGGACAGTCCGGCCCGGCGCTGACGGCTGCCGGCGACGCGCCCGCGCTGGAAGTGCGCCAGGCCCGCAAGCGCTTCGGCGACCATGAAGTGCTCAAGGGCATAGACCTGATGGTCAAGGCCGGGGAAGTCATCAGCATCATCGGTCCGTCCGGTTCGGGCAAGACGTCGTTGATACGCACGTTGAACGGCCTGGAGACGCTGGACGGCGGCGAGGTGCTGCTGCATGGCAAACCCTTTCTGGGATCGCCGGGGACCGGCGCTCAGGCGGGACCCGGCGACCGCATCCTTGATATCGGCATGGTGTTCCAGAGCTTCAATCTGTTTCCGCACAAGACCGTGCTGCAGAACGTGATGCTGGCGCCGGCGTACCACGGACGCGGCAGCGCCAGCGTGTTGCGCCGCGAAGCCCTGGTGCTGCTCAACAAAGTCGGCATGCTGGATCACGCGCACAAGTATCCGCATCAGCTCTCCGGCGGCCAGCAGCAGCGCGTGGCGATCGCCCGCGCGCTGGCCATGCGCCCTTCCATCATGCTGTTCGACGAACCGACGTCGGCGCTGGATCCGGAACTGGTGGCCGAAGTGCTGAAGGTGGTGGAAACGCTGGCGCGCGAAGGCATGACGATGCTGATCGTGACCCACGAGATGGGATTCGCGTTCAAGGTGTCCGATCGCGTGGTGTTCATGGAGGCCGGCCGCGTCCTGCTGGACGCGCCGCCGGCCGAGGTGCTGGCAAGCGCGGACTCGCGCGTCAAGGATTTCCTGAGCCATGTCCATGTCTCCTGAACGGCGCGGCGTTTCCCTGCGCGCGGTGTCGGCCTGCCTGGAGCGGGCGTCGGCTGACCCTGCAAGTGCGGCCCTCGCCCTGGTGGCGCGCCGCGACGAGGACGCGCTGGCCGAGGCGGGCACGCGCGACGCCTTGCGCGGCTTCGCGCCAGACGACGAGCCGCTGGCCGGCATGGTGCTGGGCGTGAAGGCCTGTTTCGACGTGCGGGGATGGACGACGCACGCGGGCTCGCGGGTGCTGGCCGACGCGCCGGCGGCGAGCCGGGACGCTGCGCTGGTGCATGCGCTGCGGCGCGCGGGCGCGGTGCTGCTGGCGCAGAACAACATGACCGAGTTCGCTTACGGCGCGCTGGGCCTGAATGCGCGCTTCGGCACGCCGCTATCGCCGCTGATGGCCGACGTGCCCCGTGTCGCTGGCGGCTCCAGCAGCGGCGGCGCCGTTGCGGTGGCGCGCGGCATGGTGGACCTGGCGCTGGCCTCCGATACGAGCGGATCGGCGCGCATTCCCGCCGCGTTCTGTGGCGTCGCGGGCTTCAAGCCGTCCCGCGGCCGCTACCAGGACGCGGGCATGATGTACCTGTCTCCCACCTTCGATGTGCCCGGCATCATCGCCGCGGACGCCGCACGATGCCTGCTTGTGGATAAGGTGCTGGCGCCTTGGGATGCCGCTACGCCGGCATCGCGCGTCCACGGCGCGACGCCGCTGGCGAGCAAGGTGTTCGTGGTGCCGGACCATGTGGAGGCGTTGTTGGAGCCCGAAGTCAGGCGCGCCTTCGCCGCAAGTCTGGAATGCCTGATGGACGCGGGCGCCGCGCTGCGCCGCGAACCCATGCCTTGCCTGGCGCTGGCCGGCAGCGTGGCGCGCGACGGCGGCATCATCGCGGCCGACGGCTATGCCTTGCATGCGTCCCGCTTGGCGACGGACGCGGCCCGCTACGACCCGCGCGTGGGGCCGCGCATGCTGTTGGGAGCGCAGGTGCCGGCGCATGCCTATATCGCGGCACAACGCCGGCTGGCGGAATTGCGCCGCGAGTACGACCACGCCATCGCGGGCGCCGACGCGGTGCTGACGCCAACGGTGCCCATGCTGCCGCCACCGGTCGCGCTGCTGGACGACAACGACATTTATCTGCGCGAGAACGCCCGGGCATTCAGCCTGACGGAATTCGCCAACCGCCTGGACCTGCCCAGCATTTCCTTGCCGGGCGATCCGGCCGCAAAGAAAGCGGTAGGCCTGATGGCGACCGGCCTGCGCGGCGGCGACCGGGCCTTGCTATTGGCAGCGGCGCAGATCGAACACGCGCTCGGATCGGCTTCGCGCCGCCGGCATTGATTTTTCTTCACCCCTCCGCGGATCCCATCCATGATAGTTATCCACAGCGACGACCTGACCGACACCGAACGCCACGCCCGAGGACCAGGCTGGGAAAGCAAGCGCATCATCGTCAAGCGCGACGGCATCGGGTATTCGGTGCACGAAACCCGGGTCTTTGAAGGCGCCGAGCTGCATCTGCACTACAAACACCACTACGAGGCGAATTACTGCATGGAAGGCGAAGGCGAGGTGCTGGACGTGGTCACGGGTGCGACGCACGCGATACGGCCGGGGACCCTGTACGCGCTGGACAAGAACGACCAGCACGTGCTGCGGGCGGTGAAGGGAGACTTACGCCTGGTTTGCGTCTTCAACCCGCCTTTGAGCGGACAGGAGACGCACCGGGAGGACGGCAGCTATGCCGAACCTGAAGCGCAGGCGCGCGCATAGGCGCTCCTGCGCGGACCGCGCCAGGCGGTCCTTACTTGGCCTGCTGCTTCAGGCGGGTCAGCACGGCCATCAGCGTGCGTTCGGAATCGTCGAGATACTCGGTAAGGGCTTGTGCGGCCAGGTCGCGCCGGCCCTCCACCAGCAGGCCGTGGATGCGCCGTTCGCGCTCGATCCAATCAGGCGTCTGGATCAGGCTTTCGTCGACCTCCGACGCGAACACCAGGCGCAGCTGGGCACAGAGCGTAAGGAAGAACTCGTCCAGCAGGCGGCTGCCCAGCTGCGCGACGATATGCTGGTGCACCTGCAGGCTCAGCGTGCCGACATTGCGCCACTTCTTCTTGGACAGCGCGCGCTCGGCCGCGTCGATGGCCGTGAGCATCTTGTCCAGCAAGGCGGGCTGCAACGGCAGGCTGCCGGCGATGGCCTGCAGTTCCAGGGCACGGCGCGCCGCGTAGATCTCGCGCAGATCCTTGCGTTCCATGCGGCGGACCACGACGCCCTTGTGGCGGATGAACGTGGCCAGCCCTTCGCGGCCCAGCTGGTGCAGGACTTCGCGTATCGTGTTGCGCGATGCGCCATAGTCAGCGGCCAGATCGACTTCGACCAGTTGCGTGCCGGGGGGCAGCTTGCCTTCCATGATGTCGTCGCGCAGCTGATGGTTGATGCGTTCGGCGATCGAGATTCCGCTGTCGCGTTCGGCGGGCATGATGGCATGGGCTCCTAGCAAGGCGCCGCGGGGTGGCCGGGCGCCTCTTGTTGTTATTTCCACTCGACCTTTTCAGGGTGCAGTCCGTGGACGCCCTTATACGGTGAAACCTCGGGCGGTGTCCAGCCTTGCAGCAGGGCCGGATCCAGTGCATAGATCTCCACCCCCAGGGGGCGGCAGACGTCGATGGGATCGCGTGCATCGGGGCCCCACATCGGCACGGAAAGGTCGCCGCCGGGGCAGGTGGACAGCGCGCAGAGCAGGTCCATTTCGGCGAAGAACTCCAGGTAGTCGCCCGGCTTGGCCGGACACGCCTTCATGAAGTACTTGTCGTCGTCGTTCAGCCCGGTGACCTGGAACACGTTGAGGACATCATGGACGTCGAACTCCGTCAGGCCGTGCGGCGCCACGGCGCGGGTCAGGTTGGAATGGCAATGGAAGTGGAAGTCCTCGCCGGTGAGCAGCTTGTTGACGTAGGGATCGCAGCGCGTGCCCAGCAGGTCGTGCACCCGTCCGCCGTCGCTGTCCGTGCCATAGCCGGCCAGCGTGTCGTCGGTGATCGTGACCATGGGGCGCAGATACGGCAGCGTGGACCAGATGCGGTCGTGGGTGCTGACGTGCGCTTGTTGCAGTTGGCGGGTTCGCGATGCCCACATGCGTTCGCGTGGGTTGTGCAGGTTCCACATATTGAAGTCCGCCACTTGCGGGCCTTCCAGCGTGACGATACGGAAGGCATGGCCGGCAGGAACCTTCCAGGCGAAGCCGCTGCGGATGGGAACGACGTGCGATTCAACCAGCTTGCGCTGCGCCGGATCGGCGACAAGTGTCCGGTAAAAATCCCGGTCCACATTCAATACCGAACCCTTGCTTACCTGATACGCCGCGGGGTAATTCGACATGGCCTGCCTCCTGGAAACGCTCCTGGATCCGAAGCCAGGATTGTTGAACAATTCTGAGGCAGTATACAGGAGCGGAAGACGCTGGGAAGCCCCCTTTTAGGCGTCCGCCGCAGCATCCGCAGGCGTGCCGCAGACCTGCTTGATCGTCTGCCGCAGCCAGCGGTGCGCAGGGTCGCTGTCCAGCCGCGGCGGCCAGGCCTGCACCACGGTGACCGGGCGCATGGCCACCGGCACCTCGAAGGCGCGCAGCTTCAGGCCCAGGCGTTCGACCCCGGGCATCAGGTTCTGGGGCATGGACGGCAGCACCAGGTCGGAATCGGCCAGTGCGAAGATCGCGGCATGGAAGGTGGGCGTGATCAGCGTGACGTGGCGCGCCAGCCCGAGTTCTTCCAGAGTGTCGTCGATCGGACCCTGAGCGCGTCCCCGGCGCGAGACGCTGACGTGGTCGTAGGCGCAGAAGCGCTGCGGGGTGATAGGCGCCTTGAAGATCGGGTGCTCCCTGCGCGCCAGGCCGCAGAACGCGGTGGTGAACAGGGTCTGCACCTTGATGTCGGCGCCGAACTTCTGGGAAGAACCGATATAGAGGTCGGCATCGCCGCTGAGCGCGTCGGCGTCGTGGTTGCCTTCGGAGACGAAACGCAGCACGGCGCGGGGCGCATAGCGGCGCAGGTGCTCGCGTAGCCGGCCGCCGTAGCCGCCCACGAACACGTCGTTGGCGCGCAGGGTGAAGACGCGCGTCAGGGTCGCCAGATTGACGTCTTCGCCGAAGGCGGTGAAGACGGCCTGCGCTTGTTCGATCACGTGGCGCAATTGTGCATGCAGGGCCAGAGCCCGAGGCGTGGGCGCCAGGCCGCGCCCGGAGCGGACCAGCACAGGGTCGCCGACAGCTGCCCGGATGCGCGCCAGGCTGCGGCTCATGGCGGGCGTGCTCAGGTTCAGGCGGCGCGCCGCGCCGACGACGCTGCCTTCCTGGATCAGCACGTCCAGGATCAATAGCAGATTCAGGTCTAGCGGTTTCATGTGACCAAGCATAGCGCGGCGGGCAAACCAGGCGGGCGCTCCATGGTTGCGTCCCGCGCACTTCTCGATTGCGCCGGACGGCATTCCCCGAGGTCCGGGCCGGGACCAAGATGCCAGCCTTGGCCGAGCGTGGGCGCAGGCCGATGAAAACCAAGGAGAGACAAATGGCGCTGGAAGTTCTGGAACTGCATCATCATGCCGTGCGCATGCCGCTGGACAAGGTCGCGGCCATGGGCGCGTTCTATGGAAACGTGTTGGGACTGGACACGGACCGTGGCCGCTGGGAGATTCCGGGTATCGCCGGCTACTTCCTGGACATGGGCAACGACTGCCAGATCCACCTGCTGGGCAGCGACGGTCCTTCGCCCTACTCGCAAGGTCCGGGCTGTGATCCTGTGGAAAACCACGTGGCGCTGGCCGTGCGCGATATCGCGGCGGCCGAGGCGGAACTGCAGCGTCTCGCCGTGGACTACTGGAAGCTGGACAATGTGGCCGCGCCCGAACTCATGCAACTGTTCCTGCGCGATCCGGTGGGCAACCTGATCGAGCTGCACCAGATCGGCCGCTGCCGCTGCAAGCGCAGCGACCGCGCCTTCGCCGACGCGAAGGCCGCGCAAGGCGCCGCGCCCACGCAGAGCCGGGACTGAGGGGCCTGGGGATAAGCCATGTTCATCGATCTGAATGACCTGGCGGGCCCGGCGCGCTACAAGCTGCTGACCGCGGCGATCGTGCCGCGGCCTATTGCCTGGATCGTGTCGCGCGACGCCGAAGGGGCGACGAACGTGGCGCCGTTTTCGTTTTTCAACCTGATGTCGGGCGACCCGCCGCTGATCTGCGTCGGCATCGGCGTGCGCGGCGACGCGCCCAAGGACACCGCGCGCAACATCGCCGAACGCGGCGAGTTCACCGTGAGCCTGGTGTCCGCCCCGCAGGCCGGCCGGATGAACGTGACGGCGGTGGACTTTCCGGCGGGCGTGGACGAGTCCCTGGAGGCTGGCCTGGAGCTATCGCCGTCGCGGCGCATCGAGGTGCCCTGGGTGGCGCAATCGCCGGTGGCGTTCGAGTGCCGCGTGCATGAACTGATGCGCATCGACCGCCGCAGCCTGATCGTGGCTCAGGTGGCGGCCATGCACGTGCGCGACGATGTGGTCGCGGACCGCGAGCATCTTTATCTGGATGGCCCCGCGATGGACCTGCTGGCGCGCCTGCACAACCCCGGCTGGTATTGCCGGCCGCAGGCGGCCTTCCAGATGCCCCAGCTGACGCTGGCGCAGTGGGAGGCGATGAAGCAGTCCGGCGAGGCCGAGCGGTATCTGGAGCGGGGTGTCGGATAGCGCTGGCGGAACCCGCGCGCGGCGTCACCGCCCCGTCCGCGCCTTCAAATCCCCCATCTCTTCCTGCATGAGCTGATGCGCGTAACGTGAAAACACGCTGACCAGCCGCGTCCGCGTGTGGTACGGCGGATAAAGCAGCGCCACCGTCACCGGCACGGCCGGGCTGAAGGGGCGGATCTCGACGTTGTGGGCGGCGTATTCCTCGCGCGCGGCCAGCGGGTTGATCAGGGCCACGCCCAAACCCGCGCCGACCAGGGCGCAGATCGACGAACCCAGGCCGGCCTCGGCCACGGTCTGCCGTTCGACCTTGGCTGTCTTGAATATCGTGTCGATCCTTTCGCGCAGCGGCGTGCCGCTGGTGAAGGCCACGAACGGCTCGCCGGCGAAGTCGGCGGGCTTGAGTTTTTTCAGCTTGGCCAGGCGATGGCCCTTGGGTAGCACCGCGACGCAGTTCATGGTCAACACCGGCTCGACCTGGATGCCGGGGGAATCTCCCGACAGCATGGCCAGGCCCGTGTCGCAGAACCCCGAGCTGATCCAGTTGTGCACCGTGCTGGCGTTGCCGGAATGGATGGACACCATCACGTCCGGGTATTCCGTCTTGAAGGCGGCGACGATGCGCGCCAGCAGGCCCCCGGCCAACCGTGGCATGGCGGCCACGCTCAGGCGGCTGGCGCTGAACGAGCGGATGCTGGCCGCCGCCGATTCCAGGCCGGCCAGGCCGATGAAGGTCTTTTCCACTTCCTGGAAGAAACGCGACCCGTCCTGCGTCGGGGTCAGGCGGCTGCCGTTGCGGTCGAACAAGGCGAACTGGGTAATGGCTTCCAATTGCGCAATTAAGCGGCTAACGTGCGGCTGCGAGGTGTGCACGCGCCGTGCGGCGGCGGTCATTGAGCCGGTCATCATCACGGCGCGGAACGCCTCGATGTGCCTCAAGCCCATCCGTGGAATGGCCATGTCAAATCCGTATAGAGGAATACTCGATTGGAACTGGATAAAACCATACCGCTAGTTGATACTTTTCGCCAGCCGCGGGGCTCATCGCGGGACGAGGCGGCTGTCAGCCTGGCTGGCGCCGTCGATCGTAAACACAAGCATGCGCCGTCCAAACGGCGCCAAGGGAATCAGATGAAAGCACTTGCTGCGATCTCCGTCGCCGCGGCCTTGTTGGGCAGCGCCGCAACCGCCCACGCCGAAGGCCCCAGCCGCCTGGACAAGATCAAGGAAACCGGCGTGATCACGCTGGGCCACCCGGAGACCTCGGTCCCGTTTGCCTATCTGGACGGCAACCAGAAGCCGGTCGGCTATACCGTGGAGATCTGCCAGGAAGTCGCCCAGTACGTAAAGGCGGCCCTGAAGCTGCCCAAGCTCGAGGTGCGCTACAACCCGACGACTTCCGCCACGCGCATTCCGCTGCTGGCCAACGGCACCATCGATCTGGAATGCGGCAATACCACCAATAACCTTGAACGCCACAAGCTGGTGTCGTTCGCGCCCACGACTTTTGTGGCGCAGGTGGTGCTGGTGGCGCGCAAGGACGGTGGCGTGGATCCCAACAACCTGGAGTCCTTCCGCGGCAAGTCCATCGCCGCGCAGGCCGGCGGCCAGACCTTCAGGCTGATCTCGCAGCTGAACGCCAAGGGCAACCTGGGTATCACCATGGCGCCGACCAAGGACACCGCTGAAACTATCCTGATGGTGGAATCGGGCCGCGCCGCGGGCTCGGCCAATGACGACGGCATCGCTTATGGCGCGGTGGCTTCGTCGAAGAATCCGGACGCCTTCGTGATCGGCACCAAGGGCCTGGAAATGGCGCCTTACGGCATCATGGAACCCAAGGACGATCCGGCCTTCAAGAAGGTGGTCGACGATGCCGTGCGCGACCTGATCAAGACGGGCAAGGTGGCCGCGATCTACGACAAGTACTTCAATTCGCCGATCCCGCCCAAGCAGATCAACCTGAAGTACCCGATGAGCGATGCGCTCAAGCGCGCGCTGGCCAATCCGACCGATTCCGGCGATCCCAAGGCGTACGAGTAAGCAGGCTGCGCGCGGGACGCCTGGCGTCCCGCGGCTTGCGCGCAAAAACACTGGCCGCCAGGCGCGGTGGGCATCGCCATCAAGGGACGGGGCATGAACTACAACTGGAGCTGGAGCGTCTTCCTGGATATGTCGCCGGACGGCGTGCATACCTTTCTGGAGACGATCTTCATCGGCGTGGGCTGGACCCTGGCGCTGGCCCTGACGGCGTGGGTGTTCTCGCTATTGCTGGGGTCGTTGCTGGGCGTGATGCGCACCGCCAGTTCGCGCCTCATGAACGCGCTGGGCGCGACCTATGTGGAGGTGTTCCGCAACATCCCGCTGCTGGTGCAGATGTTCCTGTGGTATTTCGTGTTGCCCGAGCTGCTGCCGCATGCCTGGGGCCTGGCCATGAAGCAGATGCCGCAGCCCTGGGGCCAGTTCGTGCCCGCGGTGCTGTGCCTGGGGTTCTATGGATCGGCGCGCGTGGCGGAGCAACTGCGCGCCGGCATACAGTCGCTGCCGCGCGGCCAGTTCCAGGCGGGCACGGCGCTGGGCCTGACCGAGGCGCAGGTGTACCGCTACATCATCCTGCCGGAAGCGTTCCGCATCGTGCTGCCGCCCCTGACTTCCGAGTTCATGGGCACCATCAAGTATTCGTCGGTGGCGCTGACGATAGGGCTGCTGGAGCTGACCGGCCAGGCGCGTTCGATGGCGGAATTCAGTTTCCACATCTTCGAGGCGTTTTCTGCCGCCACGGTGATCTACCTGATCATCAACGGCGTGGTGGTGCTGGGCATGCGGCTGCTCGAACGCCATGTCGCGGTTCCCGGGCTGATCGGTTCGGCGAAAAGGCCCTAGGACGAGATCATGGGCAAATTCGATTTCGACGTGATCTGGGCGGCGCTGCCCTATCTGTTCAAGACCGGCATGACCTTCACGCTGACGCTGACCGCGCTGGCGGGCGTGATGGGCCTGGCGCTGGGCACGCTGCTGGCCATGATGCGGCTGTCGCGGTTCAAGATATTGTCGGTGCCGGCGGGCATCTACGTGAACGTGATGCGCTCTATCCCGCTCTTGCTGGTGATCTTCTGGTTCTATTTCCTGGTGCCCTACATCGCCGCCTGGGTGGTGGGGTCGCCGACGCCGCTGCGCGTGGGGGCCTTCAATTCGGCGGTCATCACCTTCACCCTGTTCGAGGCCGCATACTTCTGCGAAATCATGCGCGCGGGCATCCAGTCCATCGCGCGCGGCCAGGTGTCGGCCAGCATGGCGCTGGGCCTGAACCACTGGCAGGGCATGCGCTACGTGGTGTTGCCGCAGGCGTTCCGCAACATGCTGCCGGCGCTGCTGACGCGCATCATCATCCTGTTTCAGGACACCTCGCTGGTGTATGTGCTGTCCTTGACCGACTTTCTCGGCGCGGCTGCCAAGATCGGCCAGCGCGACGGCCGTCTGGTGGAGCTCTATCTGTTCGTGGCGGTGGTGTATTTCGTGATCTGCTTCACGGCGTCCCGCCTGGTCAAGTTGCTGGAAAAGCGCACGCGAGTGCTGCGCTAGCGCAGCCCTTCCAGTTATCCACAGGTTTCAACAATGCAACTCTCTTCCAAGCCCCCGATGATAGCGATCAAGCAGGTCAGCAAGTGGTATGGCGACTTCCAGGTGCTGGACGATTGCTCCGCCACCGTGGGCCGCGGCGAGGTCGTGGTGGTGTGCGGGCCGTCGGGTTCCGGCAAGTCCACGCTGATCAAGACCGTGAATGCGCTGGAGCCCTTCCAGAAGGGCGAGATCGTCGTCAACGGCATTTCGGTGGGCGATCCGCGCACCAACCTGCCCAAGCTGCGCGCGGTCGCGGGCATGGTGTTCCAGCATTTCGAGCTGTTCCCGCACCTGTCGGTGACGGAGAACCTGTGCCTGGGCCAGCTCAAGGTGCTCAAGCGCGGCAAGGACGAAGCCCGCCAGCGTGCGCTGGCCCTGCTGGAGCGCGTGGGCCTGTCGGCGCACAAGGACAAGCATCCTGGCGAATTGTCGGGCGGCCAGCAGCAGCGCGTGGCGATTGCGCGCGCGCTGTCGATGGACCCGGTGGTCATGCTGTTCGACGAGCCGACCTCGGCGCTGGACCCGGAGATGGTCAACGAGGTGCTGGACGTGATGACCGACCTGGCCGCCGAGGGCATGACGATGATGGTGGTGACCCATGAAATGGGATTCGCCCGCCGCGTCGCCGACCGTGTGATCTTCATGGACGGCGGCAAGATCGTGGAAGACTGCGACAAGGAGCAGTTCTTCGGCGATGTGGAGGAGCGTGCGCCGCGCACGCGCCAGTTTCTTTCCAAAATCCTGCAGCACTGATAGCCATGACCCAGACCTCTTCCGCCGCCGCCCGCGCACCCGTCGACCTGCGCAGCGACACGGTCACCCATCCCACCGCGGCCATGTATGAACGCATGCGCACCGCGCCCATCGGCGATGACGGCCTGGATGGCGACCCCACCGTGCGCGAGCTCGAGGCTTATGTGGCCGCGCAGCTGGGCAAGGAGGGCGGGCTGTTCGTGCCCAGTTGCACCATGGCCAACCTGCTGGCTGTGCTGGCGCAGACGCAGCGCAATGAACAGGTGGTGCTGGAGTCGGCCGCCCATATGTATACGTCCGAACGCGGCGCGGCCACGTTCACCGGCTCGTTCTATCTGGGCGTGCCCGGTTCTGATGGCGCCATGGACCTGAACCGCCTGGAGGAAGCCTTGCAGTCTGGCGGCCACCGGTTGAAGACGGCGCTGGTGACGATGGAGACTTCGCACAACAACGCCGCCGGCGCGGTGCTGCCGCTGGACCACATGCAGGCGGTCCACGGCATGGCGCGGGCGGCGGGCGTGCCGGTGCACCTGGATGGCGCGCGCCTCTACAACGCGGCCGTGGCTCTGGGTGTGGCGGCGGGCGAGATCGCCTGCCATGCCGACACGGTGTCGCTGTGCCTGTCCAAGGGGCTGAGCGCGCCGGTGGGTGCGGTTCTGGCCGGCAGCCAGTCCCTCATGGCCCGCGCGCGCGTGCTGCGCCGCATGCTGGGCGGCACGCAGCGCCAGTCGGGCATCATGGCGGCGGCCGGCCTGGAAGGCGTGCAGTCCATGAGCGGGCGGCTGGCCGAGGATCACGTCCGCGCGCGCCGCCTGAGCGCGGGCGTCAACCGCCTGGGACCGGCCATCTCGGCCACCGAACCGCAGACCAACATCGTGCAGGTGGAGACGGCCGGCACCGGCATGAGCAACACGGAGTGGGTGACGGCCCTGCAGGCGGCGGGCCTGCTGGTGCGCCCCTGGGGCCGCACGCGGCTGCGCTGCGTGACCCATCGCCACATTGGCGACGCGGATATCGACACGGCCGTGCGGGCCTTCGAAACGGTGCTGAACGCCGGCTGATCTGCTCCGTTCCGCGGCGTTTGCGCGATGCGATAATGCCGCATGACCACGACCCATCTTTCCCGAAAAGACTATCTCTGCGCACTGGCGGTCGTGGTCATCTGGGGCACCAACTTCGTCGCCATGAAGGTCGGCATGCGGGGCCTCTCGCCCATGCTGCTGGGCGCCCTGCGTTTCGCGCTGGCGGCCTTTCCCCTGATCCTCTTCGTGCGCGCGCCCAAGCTGCCCTGGCGCTGGGTCGCGGCGTATGGACTGGTGCAGGGCCTGGGCCAGTTCGGGCTGCTGTTCACCGCCTTGAAGTTCGGCATGCCGGCCGGCATGGCTTCGCTGGTGATCCAGACACAGGCCTTCTTCACGCTGCTGCTGGCCGCGCCCTTGCTGCATGAGCGCGCGCAGCGCCATCACTGGATCGGGCTGGGCGTGGCGGCGCTGGGGCTGGCGGTGATTGCCGGCGGCCGCGGCGAAGGGCCAGGCCAGATGACCATGCTGGGCTTCGCGCTGACGCTGGGCGGTGCGTTCATGTGGGCCGTGTCCAACATCATCGTGCGGCTGGCCAGCCGCAAGTCGCCCGGTTACGACCCGTTTGCCTTCATTGCCTGGAGCAGCGCCGCGCCGGTGCTGCCATTCCTGCTGCTGGCCGTGCTGATCGACGGTTGGGAACCGGTGGTGGGCATGATCACCGGCATGGGCTGGGGCGAGATCCTGTCAGTGCTGTACCTGGCGGTGCTGGCCACCTTGGTTGCCTATACCTTGTGGACGCAGTTGCTGACGCGCCACCCGGCCGCCAAGATCGCGCCGTTCTCGCTGCTGGTTCCCGTGGTGGGGTTGTGGGCCGCGTCCATGGCCTTCGGCGAACGCCTGGAGCC
Source organism: Achromobacter pestifer (assembly GCF_013267355.1). Lineage (NCBI taxonomy): Bacteria > Pseudomonadati > Pseudomonadota > Betaproteobacteria > Burkholderiales > Alcaligenaceae > Achromobacter > Achromobacter pestifer. The sequence goes on along the minus strand of NZ_CP053985.1, from coordinate 2,609,654 downwards.
GCTGCAATGGCTGGGCGTGGCCGGCGTGCTGGCCGGCCTGCTTTTCAATCAGCTGGGCGGCCGCTGGCTGCGCACGCGCTGAGCCGTCCGGCAGGCGCTTTTTCCTCTTGCGCGGCCGTATCGGCCGACCAGACTAGGCCATAACGGCTAGCAGAGGCGGCGGCCTCACAGTTGCTCGAAACGGATGTAACGCTTATCGGTGTACTCCCGGCGGGTGGTGATCTCCTGCACGCTGGCGCCCGGGGGGCCGCGCCGCAACCATTCCAGCATGTGGTCGACCTGGTCGGTGGTGCCCTGTACCAGGGCTTCGACAGTGCCGTCAGGCAGGTTCTGTACCCAGCCTTTGGCGCCCAGCATGTGCGCGCGCCGGACCGTGGCGTGGCGGTAGCCCACTCCCTGCACGGTGCCGGTGATCGTGACGTGCACGGTCTCGATATGGGTATCGGCTTTAGGGTCTTGCATCGATTCTCTCTTGGATGAGGCGCCGCGCTCGGCGATGTACGTAGACGGTAGTGACTACAGCGGATGGTCTATAGGCCCGGGGGACGCCTGGCGATACGTTAGAGCTCATGTCAAAACGTGCCAGCGGGAACACCCGTTACCAGAGCTTGGAGAAGCCATTATGGAAGAGACCAGTTTGTTGTCGGAAGCTGAGACAGCGCGCTACAGGGAAGAGGGTTACCTGGCCCTGAAGGACATGTGCCCGCAGGACGAGGTGGGTTACATCCGCAGGACCCTGCTCGACCTGTTTGCGAACAAGACCGGCTACAACGAGGGTGCGCAGTATGACTTTGTGAGCCGCGACGACCCGTCCAAACCCGCCAAGTTTCCCAGCTTGCACGATCCACGCCATTATGCCCCGGGCCTCTTGAAGACCGAGTACCACGAGCGCACCCTGGAACTGGCGCGCCAGCTGCTGGGCCCCGAGGCCGCTCTGTATGGCGAGCACGCCTTGCTCAAGCCTGGACCGCATGGGCCGGAAACGCCATGGCACCAGGATGAGGCTTTCCGCTCGCCGGACTTCATCTACAACGAACTCAGCATCTGGCTGGCGCTGCAGCCGGCCACCACGGAAAACGGCTGCATGCAGTTCATCCCGGGTTCCAACAAATGGGAGGTGCTGGAGCACCGCTCGCCGGGCGGCGACAAGACCCTGCATCCGTTGGAATGCTGCGGCGATTTTCAGCGCGACCAGGCGGTGCCGGAGCCGCTGGACCCGGGCGGCATCACGGTGCACGACGCCCGCACCCTGCACTTCACCGGGCCGAACACCTCGCAGGCGCCGCGCCTGGCCTACATCCTGATCTACAACACGCCGCCGGTCTACAAACCCGGGCGCCGGGAATTCCCATGGTTGGAGGGCCGCTGGACCGACAGCCAGACCCGCAAGAAGCAGTGGCACAAGCGCGGCGGGCTGGCCGTGGACGTGATGCGCCGCCTGCCGGGCGCGCGGTTGACCAGCCCGCGCTGGGTGGCCTGGGCCACGATCCGGGCGGTGTCCAAGGTCTGGCCGCGATAATGGGGGCACAGGGGCCGCAAGAGCCCCTGTGACTGGGGGGCGAACGAGGCCGGCAAGCGACGCTTGCCGGCCTCGGCGCGTATACTGGGCGGCGTTGCGGACCGGGAGAGGTCCGCGCAATCGCTGGAGCTGCCCGCCGCTGGCGGCCCGGCGTCTAAAAATAACCAGCCGCAGCTGGCGCCCCATCACTCCATAGACCACTCCATGACCGCTAACCTTTCTACGATCACCTGCATCGAAGATCTGCGCGCCATTGCGCAGAAGCGCGTGCCGCGCATGTTCTACGACTACGCGGATTCCGGCGCCTGGACCGAAGGCACTTATCGCGCCAACGAAAGCGATTTCCAGAAGATCAAGCTGCGCCAGCGCGTGGCGGTGAACATGGAAGGCCGGTCGCTGCGCACCACCATGGTGGGCCAGGATGTCGTCATGCCGCTGGCGATTTCGCCCACCGGCCTGACCGGCATGCAGCACGCGGACGGAGAAATCCTGGCGGCCAAGGCGGCGGCGGACTTCGGCGTGCCTTTCACCCTGTCCACCATGAGCATCTGCTCGCTGGAAGACGTGGCCGAAGCGACCAAAAAGCCCTTCTGGTTCCAGCTCTATGTGATGCGCGACCGCGAATTCGTCGCCGATCTGATCGACCGTGCCAAGGCCGCCGGCTGCTCGGCGCTGGTGCTGACGCTGGACCTGCAGATCCTGGGCCAGCGCCACAAGGACATCAAGAACGGCCTCTCTACCCCGCCCAAGCCCACCCTGCGCAATCTCATCAACCTGGCCACCAAGCCGCGCTGGTGCATGGGCATGCTGGGCACCAAGCGTCGCACCTTCGGCAACATCGTCGGCCACGCCAAGGGCGTGAGCGACCTGTCCTCGCTGTCGTCGTGGACCGCCGAACAGTTCGACCCGCGCCTGAGCTGGGACGATGTGGAATGGATCAAGCAGCGCTGGGGCGGCAAGCTCATCATCAAGGGCATCCTGGACGTCGAGGATGCGCAATTGGCCGCTAATAGCGGCGCCGACGCGCTCATCGTCAGCAATCACGGCGGACGCCAATTGGATGGCGCCATGTCGTCCATCGCTGCCCTGCCCTCGATCGCCGATGCGGTCGGATCCAAGATCGAAGTGTGGATGGACGGCGGCGTGCGTTCAGGCCAGGACATCCTGAAGGCCGTGGCGCTGGGCGCGCGCGGCGCCATGATAGGCCGCGCCTTCCTCTACGGCCTGGGCGCCCATGGCCAGGCCGGCGTGACCCGCGTGCTGGAGATCCTGTACAAGGAAATGGATACGACGATGGCGCTGTGCGGCCGTCGTTCGATCGAGCCCGGCGACCGCAGCATCCTGCTGCCCGGCACCTATCCGAACTGAACGGTTCGGCGGCCCATGAGAAAAAGCCTGGATACGGTAGCGTGCCAGGCTTTTTTCGTTGGCGCGCCGCTTCCGGAGGGCGTATGAGCCTACGCAGGAACCACCATGACGCGTAACAAACAAGATGAAGCGCGCGGCCAGCGCATGGGCAGGCCGCTGCTGGGCGCAGCCCTGGCGGCGCTGCTGTCTGCCGGGGCCGCCGCGCAGCAGACGACGCTGCACGTCGGCATGAATGGCGGTGACATGGCGCGCGTGTTCACACAGCACGTGTTCCCGGATTTCGAGCGCGCCCACAACGTCAGGATCGTGGTCGAGCCGGGCATGTCGACCGAGGTGCTGGCGCGGGCCCAGGCCGACAAGGGCAAGCCGCGGCTGCACCTCATGTTCCTCGATGACGGCATCATGGCGCGCGCGATTTCCATGGGATTGTGCGCGCCGCTCAACGACGATCCGGTGCTGAAGGAACTGTATCCCACGGCGCTGAAGAAGGACCGCATGGCCGCGGGCATCGACATCGGCATGACCGGCCTGGGCTACAACACCAAGGTGTTCGCCGAGCGGGGTTGGGCGCCGCCGACGTCGTGGATGGACCTGGCGGACCCGAAGTACAGGGGCCAGGTCGTGGTCCAGTCGGCTTCGAGCAGCACCTTTGGCCTGCACGCGTTCCTGATGATCAACCGCATCCTGGGCGGCGACGATCGGAACTACGGACCGGGCTTTGCGCAGTGGCCGGCGGTGGTCGGCCCGAACGTGCGTGAATACCTGCCGGATTCGGCGCGTTTGGCCGACATGGTGCAGGCCGACGAGGCGGTGCTGTTTCCCTGGACGCCCACGGCCATCACCCGCCTGAAGAAGCGCGGCGTGCATGTGGAGTACGCGCAGCCGCGCGAGGGCTCGATGATCCTGATGGTGGGCGAGTGCGTGGTCGCCGGCAACAGCGAGCCGGAGCTGTCGCAGAAGCTGGCGCTGTACCTGCTGTCGGAACAGGCGCAGACCAAGGCGCTGGAAATGGGCGGGCACTTCCCGTCCAACCGCAACGTGCTGGCGCCTGCGGGCCATGCGGACGCATTGCAGCGCTTCCAGGGCTATATGTCGAACGCAAAGATACCGAACTGGGACCAGATCAACGAGACCCGGCCTGCCTTCAACGCCCGCTGGAACCGGGAAATCGGACGCTGAAGGCCCCAGCTGCGGGCGCGCCAAAAAGCGCAAAATCTGCAAAGACCGGCCCGCTACATTGCTCTCCAAGGAGACCGCATGAAGCCCACAACCCTGAACCAGTACGGCCAGCGCCTGGAGCCCGTCCTGCGCTGGCTGGCCAGCCACCCCGACGCCGACCCGGACCTGTACCGGCTGGCCGAGCTGGCCTGCCTGTCGCCGTACCACTTCCATCGCGTTTATCGCGCCATGATGGGCGAGACGGTCAACGCCACCGTGCAGCGCATCCGCATGCACCGCGCGGCGGTGGCGCTGGGGAATTCCGAGGCTTCCTTGCGCGAGGTGGCGCAGCGCGCCGGCTATGAGTCGGACGCGGCGTTCAACCGGGCATTCGGCGCGACCTTCGGCATATCGCCGGGGCGCTACCGGGATGCCCGCTCCCGTCCCTTCGACCCACAGGAGCTAGGCATGTATCCCATCAAGATCGAGACCTTTCCCGGCGCGACGCTGGCGGCTCTGTCGCATCGCGGCAGCTATCAGGAGATCGGCCCGCTGTTTTCACGCGCCTTCATGCTGGCCGTGAGCCGCGGCCTCGCGCAGCCGGATTCCATCGGCTATGGCGTGTACTTCGACGATCCGGAGCAGGTGCCGGCGAGCCAGCTGCGCTCCATGGCCGGCATGTCGGTGGCGCCCGATGCCGACCTGGGCGGCGAGCTGGAACGCTTCGAGATTCCGCAAGGCCGTTGCGCCATCCTGACCTACACCGGGCCCTACAACGAGATGGACAAGCCCTATAACTGGATGTTCTCGCAATGGCTGCCAGCCAGCGGCGAGGTGCCGGCGGACTTCCCCATGTTCGAGCAGTACCTGAACGATCCGCGCACCACGCCGCCGGCGCAATTGCAGACGCGTATCTGCCTGCCGTTGAAATAGCAGGCGGACACGCGTCCGAGCCTTGCGCGCTCAGCGTGCCGGCGTCTGGAAGCTGACTTCGGCCGGGCGGCCCGGCAGGTTCAGGGTCGCGGTGGCGGGCGGCGTGGTCGCCACCACCTGGCCGGCGCGCAGCACCATCAGGCGGGTGGCGCGCAGGCGCAGCGCCTCGACCGCGTCGCGTGCCTGCAGCAGCACCAGGTCCGCGCGCTTGCCGACCGCCAGGCCGGTTTCGTCCAGGCCCAGGATCTTGGCCGGCGTGGTGGTGACGGCTTCGAAACAGGCGCGCATGGCGTCCTGGCCCGTCATCTGGGCCACATGCAGGCCCATGTGGGCCACTTCCAGCATGTCGCCCGAACCCAGGCTGTACCAAGGGTCCATCACGCAGTCATGGCCGAAGGCCACGGGCACGCCGGCGGCCAGCAGCTCGGGCACGCGCGTCATGCCGCGGCGCTTCGGATAGGTGTCGTGGCGGCCTTGCAGCGTGATGTTGATCAGCGGGTTGGCGATGGCGGCCACGCCGGCTTCCCGTATCAGCGGGATCAGCTTGGAGACGTAGTAGTTGTCCATGGAGTGCATGGACGTCAGGTGCGAACCCGTCACGCGGCCTTGCAGGCCCAGGCGTTGCGTGTGGTACGCCAGCGTCTCGATGTGGCGCGACAGCGGATCGTCGCTTTCATCGCAGTGCATGTCCACGCGCAGTCCGCGCTCGGCCGCCAGTTCACAGAGGATGCGCACCGATTCCGCGCCGTCCTGCATGGTGCGCTCGAAGTGCGGAATGCCGCCCACCACGTCCACGCCCATGTCCAGCGCGCGCTTGAGGTTGTCCAGGGCGCCGGGGGCGCGCAACACGCCGTCCTGCGGGAAGGCCACCAGCTGCAGGTCCAGGTAGGGTTTGACCTTCTCGCGCACGTGCAGCAGCGCTTCCGTGGCCAAGAGGCGCGGGTCGCACACGTCCACATGCGAACGGATGGCCAGCAGGCCGCGTGCCACGGCCCAGTCGCAATAGGCCAGCGCGCGCTCGACCAGCGCTTCCTGCGTCAGCAGCGGCTTGAGCTCGCCCCACAGCGCGATGCCTTCCAGCAGCGTGCCGGACTGGTTCACGCGCGGCAGGCCGAAAGACAGCGTCGAGTCCATGTGGAAGTGCGCGTCGACGAAGGGCGGCGCCACCAACTGGCCGGCCGCGTCCACGGTCTGCGCGGCCTCGGCCTTCAGCGCCGGCTCCAAGGCCACGATGCGGCCGCGGGCGATGCCGATGTCGATGTTCTGGCGGCCATCAGGCAGCGTGCAGTGTCTGAGTATCAGGTCGAGCATGGTGTTCCTTGCGGAAGGTTTCTGTTGTTCATGGTACTGCGCGCAACCTTCAGCGCTCTCCTTTACGGTAGGGCTTCATCAGTGCTTGCGGGTAGGCGGCGCGGCGCGCCATCACCACCAGGGCAAGGATGGACAGGACATAGGGCAGCATCAGATAGACCTGGTACGGCAGCTCCGGCAGGCCGGGCAAGGCCGCGGCGCCCTGTTGCATGCGCAATTGCAGCGCGTCGAAGAAAGCGAAGATCAGCGCGCCCAGCAAGGCCTTGCCGGGCCGCCAGGATGCAAACACGACCAGCGCCACGCAGACCCAGCCGCGGCCGTTGACCATATTGAAGAAGAAGGCGTTGAACGCCGCCAGCGTCAGGAAGCTGCCGGCCACGCCCATCAGCGCGGAGCCGGCCACGATGGCGCCCATGCGCAGGCGCGTGACCGACAGGCCCTGCCCTTCGGCCGCGGCTGGGTTCTCGCCCACCATGCGGATCGCCAGGCCGACCGGCGTGCGGTTCAGCACCCAGGCCAGTATGGGAACCGCGGCCAAGGCCAGCAAGGTCATGGGCGTCTGTCCCGCCAGCACGGGGCCGATGAACGGGATGCCGTCCAGGAACTTCATCTCTGCAAACGGCGTGATCGTGGGCGGCGTGTTTACGCTCGGGAAGGTGACGCGGTAGGCGAAGTAGCTCAGGCTGGTGGCCAGCAGCGTCACGCCCAGGCCGGACACGTGTTGCGACAGCCCCAGCGGCACGGTCAGCACCGCGTGCAGCAGTCCGAACACCGCGCCCGCAAAAGCGGCTGCCAGCACGCCCACATACAGCGGCGCGCCCAGGTACACCACCAGCCAGCCGGTGAAGGCGCCAGCGGCCATGATGCCTTCGATGCCCAGGTTCAGCACGCCCGCGCGTTCGCACAGCAGCACGCCCAGCGTGCCCAGTATCAGCGGCGTCGCCAGGCGCAGCACCGCCACCCAGAACGCCGAGGAACTCATCAGATCCATCCATTCCATGGCTCGCTCCTCAGGCCCGGTTGCGGCGCAGGCGGTACTGCGCAAATAGCGTCGCGACCAGCATGGCGAGCAACGAAGTGGCGACAATGACGTCGGCGATATAGTTCGGCACCGCGATGGCGCGGCTCATGCTGTCCGCGCCCACCAGCATGCCGGCCACGAACAGGCTGGCCAGGATCACGCCCAGCGGGTGCAGGCCGGCCAGCATGGCGACCACCACGCCGGTGTAGCCATAGCCCGGCGACATGTCGAGCGTGACGTAGCCGGTGCGGCCCGCCACTTCGATCGCGCCCGCCAGGCCGGCCAGCGCGCCCGACAGCATGGCGGTGCCCAGCATCACGCGGTTCACCGGCAGTCCCAGGAAGCGCGAGGCGTGCGCATTGGCGCCGACCGCGCGCATCTGGAAGCCGAACACGGTGTAGCGGTTCAGCAGCCACAGCCCCAGCGCCAGGCCGGCGGCCCACAGCAGGCCGGTGTGGGCGCGGGTGCGCTCGATCAGCTTGCCGAGTTCCAGGTCGCCGTTGAGCGCCACGGACTGCGGCCAGCCCATGGCCATGGGGTCCTTCATGGGGCCGTCCAGCATCATCGACACGAACAGCAGCACGATGAAGTTGCCCAGCAGCGTGGTCACCACTTCATCCACGCCCAGGCGGGTCTTGAGGATGGCGGGAATCAGCAGCAGCAAGGCGCCGGCCAGAGCCGCCGCCAGCATCATGCCGGCAAACAGCGCGGGCACGGGCAGGTCGAAGCCGGTGCCGTCGTGCAGGCCGCCCACCGCCACCGCGGCCAGCGCGCCCAGGTACAGCTGGCCTTCGGCGCCGATGTTGTAGAAGCGGGCGCGGAATGCCACCGCACAGGCCAGGCCGGTCAGCATCAGCGGAGTGGCGCGGGTCAGCGTTTCAGACAGCGCGAAGCGCGAGCCGAAGGCGCCTTCGAACAGCAAGGCATAGGTGCGCCCCACGGGGGCGCCGGCCCAGGCCACCAGCAGGGTGCAGACCGCCAGCGTGAAGGCGATGGCCGCGAAGGGCGCGAGGGCCAGCGCCAGGCGGCTGGGCTCCGGGCGGCGTTCCAGGATCAGTTTCATGCGAGTAATGCTCGGTAGGGTGTGGAGACGCGCGGGACGGTGCGGGTGTTCATCCCTGCGTGCCCGTCATGGCCAGGCCGACCGTGGCGGGCGTCCATTCGGACACCGGTTTCACGGCAATCAGCTTGCCGCCGCACAGCACGGCGATGCGGTCGGCCAGCGCGAAGATCTCTTCCAGGTCCTCGGAGACCAGCAGCACGCCGGCGCCGCGCGTGCGCGCCGCCAGCAGTTGTTCGCGCACATAGGCGACGGCGCCGATGTCCAGGCCCCAGGTGGGCTGGTCGGCCACGATGAAGCGCGGTTCGCGCGCCAGCGTGCGGCCCAGGATCAGCTTCTGCATATTGCCGCCGGACAGGCTGCGGGTGCGCACGTCCAGCGATGCGGCGCGCACGTCGAACTGCTTGGCCAGGGCCTGGGCATAGGCTTTGCCCGCGCGCGCCCGGATCAGGCCCCAGCGCGCGAAGCGCGGGTCCTTCAGGTCTTCGACGATGGCGTTTTCCCACAAGGGGCTGTCGCCGATCACACCTTCGCCGTGGCGGTCTTCAGGGATGCGGCCGACGTGGGCCGCGGTCCAGCCGGCCGGCGTGGTGGGCGCCGCCGCATGCTCAGGACCCAGGCGGATGGTGCCGTCCGTGGGTTGGCGCAGGCCGGTCAGCACCGATACCAGCGCCTGCTGGCCGTTGCCGGCCACGCCCGCGATCGCCACGATCTCGTGCTTGTGGACAACCAGGTCCAGGCTGTCCAGGCGCGGCGCGCCGTCGCGGCCGTCGCGCACCGTCACTTGCGACAAGGTCACCACGGGCGCGGCCTGTTCGGCGGCGGCCACGGCTTCGGCGTGCGGCATGACGACCTTGCGGCCCACCATCAGCTCGGCCAGCTCGGCCGGGCTGGTGCTGGCGGTCTCGCGTTCGGCGACCAGCTTGCCCTGGCGCAGCACCGCCACGCGGCCCGATACCGCCATGACTTCATCCAGTTTGTGCGAGATGAAGATCACCGCCAGGCCTTCGTCGACGAAGCCGCGCAAGGTGGCGAACAGGTCCTGCACTTCCTGCGGCGTGAGCACGGCGGTGGGTTCGTCCAGGATCAGGACGCGCGCGCCGCGGTACAGCGCCTTCAGGATCTCGACCCGTTGCTTCTCGCCGACCGACAGCGTGCCGACGCGCGCGTCCGGATCCACGCCCAGGCCGAAGCGCTGGCCCAGTTCCACCAGGCGCTGGCGCGCCTTGCCGCGGCCAGACGCCAGCTTCCACAGCGATTCCGTGCCGACCATGATGTTGTCCAGCACGGTCAGGTTGTCGGCCAGCGTGAAGTGCTGATGCACCATGCCGACCCCGGCCGCCAGCGCGGCGTCGGGCCGGCCGGCGGGCAGAGACTGACCGAAGACTTCGATGCTGCCCTCGTCGGCCACGTAATGGCCGAACAGGATCGACACCAGGGTCGATTTGCCGGCGCCGTTCTCGCCCAGCAAGGCCAACACTTCGCCCTGGCGCAGCGTGAGCGATATGTCGTCGTTGGCCGTGAGGCTGCCAAAGCGTTTGGTGATCCCCGTCAGCTGCAGGGCGAGAGGCGCTGGTTTCATCGTGCCGAGGACTTGGGTTCTTTGTCGTTGACCTTGACGCTGAAGCTGCCATCCAGGATGGCCTTCTGCTTGGCTTGCACCTTGGCGATCAGGTCGGCGGGGATCTTGTTTTCGAAGGTGCCCAGCGGCGCCAGCGAGGATCCCTTGTGCTTCATCAGCGAGTACTGGCCGTAGTCATCGGCCTTGAACGTGCCGGCGCGCACCTGCTTGAGCGCTTCGTCGATGGTGGGCTCCATGCTCCACAGCGCCGAGGCGACCACGGTTTCCGGATACTGCTGCTGCGTGTCGATGACGTTGCCGATGGCCAGCTTGCCGCGTTCCTTGGCCGCGTCCGAGACGCCAAAGCGCTCGGCGTAGAGCACGTCCGCGCCCTTGTCGATCATGGCGAAGGCGGCTTCCTTGGCCTTCGGGGGATCGAACCAGGAACCGATGAAGGTCACGGTGAACTCGGCCTGCGGGTTCACTTCCTTGGCGCCTTCGATGAAGGCGTGCATCAGGCGGTTCACTTCAGGAATGGGGTAGCCGCCCACCAGGCCGATCTTGCCCGTCTTGCTCATGCCGCCGGCGATCATGCCGGTCAGGTAGGCGGGTTCCTGGATGTAGTTGTCGAACACCGAGAAGTTGGGCTGTTGCGGCTTGCCCGAGGAACCCATCAGGAAAGCGGTCTGCGGATAGTCCTTGGCCACCTTGCGGGCGGCGGCTTCCACCGCGAAGGCCTCGCCCACCACCAGCTTGTTGCCCTGCTCGGCGTACTGGCGCATCACGCGCTCGTAGTCGGCGTTGGTGACGTTTTCCGAGAACGTGTATTCGATCTCGCCGCGATCACGGGCCGCGGTCAGCGCCTTGTGGATGCGCGACACCCATTGCTGTTCGACCGGCACCGTGTAGATGGCGGCGACCTTGGTCTTGGCGGGCGCCTGGGCCTGGGCGGCGCCCGAGAACAGCAGCGCGCCGGCGGCGGCAGCGGCCAGCTTGAGCAGGCCGCGGCGGGCGATGCCGGCGACGGACGGGGTGAAAGAGGCTTTCATGCGGGTGACTCCTGCGAAGGGAGGGAAAGGGATGGGAATTGGAGGCGATGCGCGCTGGGCGCCGGTCCGCGCGCTGCGGGTGCGTGCGCGCGGCCGCGGCCCGGTTCCATATGGCGGCCGCCGGCAGGCGTGCCGGGACTAGCGTACGGAAACGAAGGCGTGGGATCGGTCATCGGATGGGGAGCGCCAGGCGACGCGCCCCATCCGAATGGTCGGGTTCGCTGCCAGCCCTGGCGAAGCAAGTTGTATGCCATGGGGCATTCCCGCGACAAGTCGGGGAAACCTGATGGCCGGGCAGGATTATAGGCACCCTGGCGGGGATTGGTGGCACCAGAGCGGTGCGTGTCTGCCAAGGGGTGGACAGAGTGCGTAACCAGGTCGAAGTTCAGGGAGTCTGAAATTTCATCTGGGCAGGGGGCAAGAATCCTGGCGACGCTTCATTATTGAGCCTTGAACTCTGTTTGCACACTGGCCAAGGAAACAGAGCGGGCAGGAACACGCCAGTCTGAGAGAGTAGCGGCGGTGCGGGCCGACTTGACGTATCAGTCGCACAAATAGGGAGGCCCCACCGAAGTGGGGCCATCGTTCGGACCTAGTTGCATCACCAGCATTCACATCTGGGAGTGGCTTTTCTAGGGCAGCGCGTTGACTGTACCGTTTTTGAGCATGGCTTTCAACCAAGCTTTCGGCGATGCCTGCGGGAACGCCCTACTTGGAAGGGGAGAATAGGACCAATGGAATGGAAACTGCGTGAAGCGGTGTTCTCCACGCCGCGAATGGGGCGCTACCTGCATAGCTATGGTGGAGACGCGTTACGGGCGGCCGTTGCCTACGATCACAATCTCCTGCTGGCGCAGGCGCTGATGCCTGCCTTGCAGACGATGGAGATAGTCCTTCGGAATGCCATCCATCGAAGCCTGAGCAGGTCGATGGGAAGCGTCGACTGGTGGGATGGTCTGCCCTCTCCTGAGTTCGAATGGCTGCACGTGGCGGTGGGGGATGCAAGGATCAAGATCCAGCGACGCCGGGAACGCATTACCACCGACAAGATTGTTGCCGAATTGACTTTTGGATCGTGGACGCGGCTGTTCAATGCCCATCATGGGCGCACGTTATGGGGGCGTCTCCTCCTGGCCTTTCCCACTTGTCCGAAAGCCAAGCGCCGACGCGGCCCGATCAGTTCGTCCCTGAACCGCATTCGGGATTTGCGCAACCGGGTCATGCACCATGAACCGCTGCTGTGGGTAGCGCCTTCGGTGAAGGATATCCATGGCGATATCCAGGAGGTCCTGGACTGGATCGATCCGGGCATCAACCGCTGGCTTGTCCATCACGACTCCTTGCCAGCGAGATGGGCTGAATGTGCGGCGATTTGAACCGCCCAGCGCGGGCTGAACGAAATTCGTTGCATGGAACGGGCCGTTGCGGCCGCCGACACCCCCATCCAGGGCCCGCGCGCCTAAAATCGCATGTATGAGCCGCGCGCGTGTCGCGGCAAGCTGGAAGACCCCATGCAAGATATACAACTGCTGCTGGAACAGTACGGCGGGTGGCTGGTGTTCGCCAACGTGCTGGTCGAGCAGGCCGGTTTGCCGGTGCCCGCCTATCCCATGCTGATCGCCGCCGGCGCGCTGGCGGGCGCGGGCGGGTGGCTCGTGCCCTGGATGGCGGCCACGGTCGCCTGCCTGCTGGCCGACAGCCTCTGGTATGCCGCTGGCCAGCGCTACGGCTCGCGCCTTCTGGGCGTGATCTGCAAGATGTCGCTGTCGCAGGATTCCTGCATCCGCCAGACGCAGCGCCTGTACCTGCGCATCGGCGTGCGCGCGCTGCTGGTGTGCAAGTTCCTGCCCGGCGCGGGGGCGCTGTCCACCGTCATGGCGGGATTGACGGGCACGCCCTACCGCCGCTTTCTGGGCTACGACCTGGTGGGCTCCCTGATCTGGTCGGGCTCGGCCCTGCTACTGGGCGGCCTGTTCCACAACGTGGTGAGCGACGTCCTGGAGATCCTGGGCACCTATGGCGCGATGGGGCTGGGCGTGCTGGCGGCGGTGCTGGCGCTGTACATCCTGGCGCGCTTCCTGCGGCGCCGGATCCTGTTGCGCAGCCTGCGCGTGATTCCGCGCCTGTCGGTGGATGAGCTGATGCAGTGGCGGCAGGACGGCCGCAACGCGCTGGTCTTCGACGTGCGCCCCGAAGCGCTGCGCGACGAGCAGCGCATCCCTGGCGCCATCGCGGTGGACCTGAAGGCGCCCTTGCCCCGGCTCGATGCCCAGGCGCTGGAATCCGACATCGTCGTGTACTGCGCCTGCCCCAATGAAGTGTCGGCCGCGCTGCTGGCGTCGCGGCTGCGCGCCGCGGGCTATCCCAAGACCTGGGCCCTGCGCGGCGGTTACCAGGCCTGGCAGGAGCACGAACACCCGCTCCCCCCGCAAGGCGCATAATTCCGCCATCAGCCCGCGCAGACGGCGGGCAGCCTACAAGGAGAGACAGGCATGCGGATGTTGTTCTTGGGCGCCGGCGGCACCGGCGGTTACTTCGGCGGACGGGCGGCCCAGGCGGGCGCGGACGTGACCTTCCTGGTGCGCGAACCGCGCGCCGCGCGGATCCGCGAGCAGGGCCTGCGCATCAAGAGCCCGCTGGGCGACGCCACGCTGCAGCCGCAGCTGGTCACGCAGCAGACGCTGCAAGGCAGCTACGACGTGGTCGTGCTGAGCTGCAAGGCCTATGACCTGGCCAGCGCCATCGAGGCCATCCGCCCCGCGGTCGGGCCCGACACTGCCGTGCTGCCCATCATGAACGGCGTGCTGCAATACGACGTGCTGGACCGCGAGTTCGAGCCGCACCGGGTGCTGGGCGGACTGTGCCAGATCAACGCCACCCTGGGCCCCGAGGGCGAAGTGGTGCATCTGGGCAAGTACGCCAACATCGTCTTCGGCGAGCGCGCGGGCCCCGCGCGCAGCGAGCGCTGCGTGGCGCTGGAACAGGCCCTGGCCGGCGGCGAATACGTCAGCCGCCTGAGCACCGACATCTACCAGGACATCTGGGAAAAATACGTATTCCTGACCACGCTGGCCGCCGCCACCTGCCTGATGCGCGGCACGGTCGGGCAGATCGCCTCTTCCGATGACGGCATCGACATCATGACCGGGCTGCTGCAGGAATCGCAAGCCGTTGCGGCCGCCTCGGGCCACGCAGTGCGGCCGGAAGCCGACGCCTCGGCGCGCAAGCTGATTGGGGACCGTACCCAGCCCGTCACCGCGTCGATGTTCCGCGACCTGAGCCAGGGCCTGCCGGTCGAGGCGGATCATATCGTCGGCGACATGGTGCGGCGCGCCCGCACCCTGGGCGTGGATGCGACCTACCTGCGCACGGCTTACGCGCATCTGCAGGTCTATCAGGCGCAGCGCGCCGCGGCCTGAATGCCGCCCTCTCCGGCGGCCCCTGTTCAAGCGGGGTCGTCGGGAGCACACTGGCCTAGCGGCTGCGAAAGCGCCCGGCAGGCTGTCCCGGCCGTCCGCTTCGTCCGGGTTTGCCGGTTATTGGTGCATAAATTGCAAAAAATTAGTCCGATTTAACGGGTTTTTCGATCGGATTTGTACGAATAGTATGGCTTTGCCTGAGCCAAAACGCGTAGCGCCGCAAGTTGCGGCGGCCCTGGCTCCCCCTACCCAAGGAGCAAGACCATGAAAGTTGCATTGATCGGAATTACCGGCCGCGTGGGTTCGCGCGTGGCTGACGAGTTGCTCAAGCGTGGCCACCAGGTCACGGGCATCGCCCGTAACCTGTCCGACGTGAATCCGCAGCTCGGTCTGACCATCAAGCAGGGCGACGCCACCGATCCGCAAGCGCTGACCTCGTTGCTGATCGGGCATGACGCCGTGATCAGCGCATCGCGCTTCGTGTCTTCCGACGCCAAGCCGCTGTTGAGCGCGGTGAAGGACGCGGGCGTGCCGCGCCTGCTGGTGGTCGGTGGCGCCGGCAGCCTGCTGGTCGCGCCCGGCAAGATGCTGATCGACACCCCCGAATTCCCCGATGCCTACAAGCCCGAGGCCCGCGCCGGCGTAGTGTTCCTGGACACGCTGCGCCATGAAAAAGTGCTGAACTGGACCTTCCTGTCGCCCTCCGCGCTGTTCGAGCCGGGCGAGCGCACCGGCACGTTCCGCCTGGGCGACGACACCCTGCTGGCCGATGACGAAGGCAAGAGCTGGATTTCGATGGAAGACTATGCGATTGCGCTGGTCGACGAACTCGAGACGCCCAAGCATTCGCGCCGCCGCTATACCGTCGGCTACTGATCCCGCCGTCGGCGGATCGCGAGGGGCCTCGGCAAGAGGCCCCTTTTTCATTCTGGCTTAGGGCCGGGATCCATGTTTTTGTTTGTAAACTGGCGCACCGCCAGCCGGCGTTCCGACACCTGAGTTTGCCCTGTATGCGTATGAAGTTGAATTCGTTGGCCCTCTGCCTGCTGGTTGCCGCGTCCTGTCTGTCGGCCGCGCCGGCCGCCGCCGCGCCCCAGTCCAACAAGGACATCGCGGTGGCGTTCTTTCGCATGATGTTCCAGGACCGTGACATCGACGAAGCGGTGCGCCTGTACGTCAGCCCGAACTACACCCAGCACAACCCCTACATGCAGGACGGCGTCGGTCCCCTGGTGGATTTCTTTCCCGCCTATTTCGAGCAGCATCCGCAGTCCATCGTCGAGATCAAGCGCGTGATCGCCGAGGGCGACCTGGTGCTTATCCACAACCTGTGGCGCGATTCGCCGGAAGACCGCGGCCAGGCCGTGATGGATATCTTCCGCGTGGAAGACGGCAAGATCGTGGAACACTGGGACGTGAGCCAGGAAATCCCCGAGAACCCCGCCAACAAGAACGGCATGTTCTAGGAAGCGCCGCATGTCCAGCATCGAACCCGTAGACCTGTCCCGCGCCTATCTGCTGCTGAACCACGGCCCCACGGTGCTGGTGACCAGTGCGCACGGCGATGCGCGCAACGTCATGGCGGCCGCCTGGGCCATGCCCCTGGATTTCAGCCCCCCCAAGATGCTGGTGGTGGTGGACAAGAACACCTATACGCGCGGCCTGATCGAAGCGTCGGGCGAGTTCGCGCTGTGTATCCCGTCGCGCGCGCAGGCCCGCGCCACGTTGCGGGTGGGCACCGATTCCGGGCGCGATGAAGACAAGTTCCAGGTCAGCGGCCTGACGACCTTCCCCGCCAGCAAGATCGGCGCGCCGCTCATCAGCGGCTGCCTGGGCTGGCTGGAATGCCGCGTCGTGCCCGAACCGCACAACCAGCAGGCCTACGACCTCTTCATCGGCGAAGTCGTGGCCGCGTGGGCCGCGCCGGAAGTGTTTTCCGGCAACCGCTGGCATTTCCCCGATGACGAGCGCCGCTCGGTGCATTACGTGGCCGGCGGCTCCTTTTTCGCCACCGGCGAAGCCTTCAACGTTTCCGATCCGGAGTAACCATCATGCGCAGCGTATATCTGGCGGGTTTCGACGTGTTCCTGCCCGATGCGGCGGCGCACGGCAAACGCTTGAAGGCGCTCTGCGCCACCTATGGGTTCGATGGCCTGTTCCCGCTGGACAACGAGGCACCGCAAGACCTGTCGGGCCAGGCGCTGGCGCAATGGATCTACCGCGAGAACGTCGCGCTGATCCGGCGCGCGGACATGGTGATGGCGAACCTGAATCCGTTCCGCGGCGCCGAGCCCGATTCCGGCACGGCCTTCGAAGTCGGCTACGCCATCGCCTGCGGCAAGCCGGTATGGGGCTATACCGGCCAGGCCGGTTCGCTGATCGACCAAGTGGCGGTGGGCGCGGCGGCCGACGACGGCGTTTCGCGCATGGTTGATGCGGACGGCTACACCGTGGAAGACTTCGGCTTGAACCTGAACCTGATGCTGGCGTGCAGCGCCCGCATCGTCACGGGCAGTGCCGCCGACTGCCTGGCGCAGATGGCTCGGGAGCCAGGGCGCTAGCGGCCCGGCGTCGGTGCTTGCCGCCAACTTCCTGCGCTGAATGCGCGGGGGGAAAACGGCAAGGCTAGCGGTGCGCCGTCTTGGCTGCCTTACGCGGCGCGGGACGCGCGGCCGGTTCGCCCAGGTATCCCATCACCGCGTCGACCACTGCCTGTTCCAACTGCCGCGTCGAGAACCCCGCGGGCGGCTCCAGCGCCGCGGCATGCACCAGCGACTCCATGATGCGCAACACCACATAGGTCGCCAGGTCGCGGTCCTGCTGCGCGATCTCGGCGCGATGCAGTTCCAGCAGATGGCGCATGCGCCTGTGGATATCCTGGTCCGCGCGGCTGTGCTCGTGCGGCTGGTCGAACAGCGGGAACTCCCTTTCCAGCACGCGGTGCAGCGCGGGCTCCAGCATGTGGGCGTGCAGCATCGCTTCGACGATGGCCGCGACGCGCTCGCGCAGCGTGGCCGCGGGATTGCTGTCCAGGACCGCGTCGATGACGTCCAGCATCTGGTTGTCGTGGCGATTATGCAGCGCCGCGATCAGGGCGTTCTTGTTGGGGAAGTACTGATACAGCGAACCGACGCTGACGCCGGCCGTCTCCGCGATCAGATTGGTGTTGGTGCCCGCATAGCCGTGGGTGGCCAGAACGCGAGCCGTGGCTTGCAAAATCGTCTCTACGGTGTGCTGGGATCTGAGCTGGCGCGGCGATTTGCGGGGCTGTGGGATGGCGGTCATGGGTACTGTGAAAGGCGAGTATCGAATATGAGCAACGGCTCATAAAATTTCCAGCAGGCAATCCGGTTCGTCGCCCGCACACGGCGATTATGCCATTGGCGGTTTTCAAGCTGGTTCCGGTTTGCGCATCTCTCACTTAAGGAAATTCAATGTCGCATTCATCGACGGCCGGGGCCATGCCCGCGGCCCAGGGGCCCGTGCGCTCCGTCTTCGCGCAAGTGCTGCCGCTGGCACTTGCGGTATTCGTCGGGTTCTTCATGATCGGCCTGCCCATGCCGGTGCTGCCGTTGTACGTGGATGGCACGCTGGCGTTGGGTGCGCTGATTGTCGGCGTGGTGGCCGGCCTGCAGTTCGCCGCCGCCTTGTTGTCGCGCGCCTACGCAGGCTCGCTCGCTGACCGCCGCGGCGCCAAGCGCGCGGTGGTGGGCGGTTTTGTGCTGGGCTCCATTGCGGGCCTGTTCTATCTGTTGGCCGACGACCTGTCGGCGCGGCCGCAGGCGGCGCTGGCCGCGCTCTTGGCCGGACGCGCGCTGATGGGCTGCGCCGAAAGCCTCATCGTCACCGGCGCGCTGAGCTGGGGCGTGGGCCGCGTGGGGCCGCAGAACGCGGGCCGCGTGATGGCCTGGGTCGGCGTGGCGATTTACGCCGCTTACGCGCTCGGCGCGCCGGCCGGCATGCGCCTCTACGGCGCCACGGGCTTCGCGGGCATCGCCTGGGCCACGGCGCTGATTCCGCTGGCGGCTCTGGCGCTGGTGCTGCCTTTGCGCGGGGTGCGCGCGGCAGGCGGCGTGCGCACGCCTTTCTACAAAGTGCTGGGTCTGGTGCTGCTGCCCGGCGCGGGCCTGGCGTTGGCCAGCGTCGGCTTCGGCGTGATCACCGCGTTCGTGAGCCTGCTGTTTTCGCAACGGGGTTGGGATGGCGCGGCGTGGATGTTCACTGCGTTCGGCGCGGGTTTCATCCTGGCGCGCGTGTTCTTTGCCGGCCTGCCGGACAAGTTGGGCGGCGCGCGCGTGGCGCTGGTGTGCGTGCTGATTGAAGCGGCGGGACAGTGGCTGATCTGGACCGGAACCACGCCGGCATGGGCCTATGCCGGCGCGCTGCTGACGGGCGCGGGCTACTCGCTGGCATTCCCGGCCTTCGGCGTGGAAGCCGTGCGCCGCGTGCCGGCGGCCAGCCGGGGCGCGGCCATGGGGGCGTATGTGGCCTTCCTGGACGTGGCCTTGGGACTGAGCAGCCCAGCGGCCGGCTGGCTGGCCGGCGAGCAAGGCTATGGCGCGGTGTATGCGATGGGCGGCGCGTGCGCGCTGGCGGCAATGGTCGTCGCCATGGCGCTCAGGACGCGGCGCTAAAAAACATGGCGGCGCCAGTTCCGGCGCCGCCTGTGCAACGATCAGACCGTCGTGGCCATCTCCAGCACTTCGTCGTCGATCGCTTCGGCCTGGCCGTCCTTCAGCTGTTGCAGATGGTCGGCCAGTTCGGCGATGGTCAGCGCCACCAGCCCGTGCTGGGCGGCGTAACGCTCAAGCGCGGCGCCGCGCATCATCGTGCCGTCGGCGTTCATCAGTTCGCACAGCACGCCGGCCGGGCGCATGCCGGCTAGCACCGCCAGGTCCACCGAGCCTTCGGTGTGACCGCGGCGGGTCAGCACGCCGCCCGGCTGGGCGCGCAGCGGGAACACATGGCCGGGGCTGACGATGTCTTCGCTTTGCGCCGACGGCGAGATGGCGGCGCGGATGGTGGTGACGCGGTCCACGGCCGACACGCCGGTGCTGACGCCTTCGCGCGCCTCGATGGAAACCGTGAACGCGGTGGCAAAGCGGCTCTGGTTGCGCTGGACCATGGGCGGCAGTTCCAGCCGGTCCAGGGTTTCGCCGGGCAGGCACAGGCAGACGATGCCGCTGCCGTCGCGGATCAGTTGCGCCATGACCGGCACGGTCAGCTTGTCGGCGGCCACGATCAGGTCGGCTTCATTTTCGCGGTCGAAGTCGTCCATGAGAATGACGGGGCGGCCCAGGCGCAGATGATGCAGGGCGCGCTGCAAGCGGGCGGCAAAGGGCTGCGAAGCCAGGCTGGGGATGGGGGACTGCGGGGTAAGGGTAACGTTGGACATTTGAAACGCTCTCGCAAGTTGAAAGGGGCGAAAAACGTTTCAGGGCTACTCGACAGCCGAACGCAATACGGCAGTCCAGGCGCGGGTGCGCCCGGTGCTACCGCTGTGCCGGCACATCTTCTCTCATCCGGACTATGACCGTCGGCCCTGGCATCTCACCAGATCTGCTGACCCCGGTGTCCGTGAAGGACGCCAGGCGCTCGCGGGCTCGCCACATTGCATGGCATACCGCCGGTGGGGAATTGCACCCCGCCCTGAAGACGTACTGCATGTCGTGTTAACGACCTGGAGGATTGTACGCCTGTCCGGGGCGGGGCCTGGAATACGCTTGCTGCGCCTGGGGTCTTCGGCTTGGCGGGGTCCGACCCCGCCGGGGATCACGCGACGGCTTCGGCGGCTTCGGGCTCGTCGGTGTTCTTTTTCTTCTTCTTTGCCGGCAGCGCCAGCATCGTGCCGCGGCAGGGCGGCGTGCCGCAGAGACAGCGGTAGCCTTCCTTCAGCTTTTTGGTGATGCGGCCGTCCAGCACCAGGCCGTAGTCGTAAGACAGTTCGGTGCCGCGCGGGAGGTCGCGCAGCGCGACGATGTAGACGCGCTTGCCGTGCTTGCCTTCCTGGGCCTCGCAGTTGGGCTCGCAGGAATGGTTGATCCAGCGCGCGTCGTTGCCCTTGTCGCCACCGTCGATCACGCGGCCGGAGCTGAGCGCGAAGAAGAAGGTGTGGAAGGGATCGTCCGGATTGGTCGGATGGCGGCGGTCGGCTTCCTTGGCGCTGATGCGTTCGCCGCCGTACTCGATGATGCGCGTGCCCGCGGGAATCTTGCGCGCGGCGAAGACGCCGTTGCCGTGCAGCTTGGAGCGGCGGACGACATGCCAGGGCTTGATCGGGGTGTCTTCGTTGGTCATTGTTGAGTGGAAGTGGCGGTGAGACGAAACAGAATTATATCGGCGCCTATTTGACAGCTTGATGGGCGTATAGTGTGCGCCGCCCTGTCCCTCCCTGAATACGCATCATGATCGTCCGTCCGCGTCCTTCCGCGCTGGCTCTGTTCTTTGTCCTGCGCGGCTCCATCATCCCCCGCATCTTCAGCCGCATTCTTGTCATCACGCTGCTGTCTTGCGCCGTGGTGTGGATGTACCACCAGCAATGGTTTTCGCCCGCACATCTGTCGGCGGTGCCGTTTTCGCTGTTCGGCCTGGCCCTGTCCGTGTTCATGGGCTTTCGCAACAACGTCTGCTACGACCGCTGGTGGGAAGCGCGCAAGCAGTGGGGCGACCTGATCGTGCAGGCGCGCAGCCTGGCGCGCGAAAGCGCGGTGCTGCTGGCGGCCAGCACCGCCAATCCGGTGCAGGAACGCATCGTGCGGCGTTGCATCGGCTTCGGCTACGCGCTGGCGGCGCGGCTGCGGCAGGAAGACATGGCTTCTGCCGCGCGCCCCTGGGTGCAGCAGGACGAGGCCGAGACGCTTAACGGCTGCCGCAACGTGCCCGACGCCCTGCTCATGGCCATCAACCGCGACCTGGCGGCCTGCCTGCGGCGCGGCGAGCTGAGCGACATCCTGTACCAGGGCCTGACTCAGCGCGTGGCCGCCTGCGCCGCCATCCAGGCGGCCTGTGAACGCATCAAGTTCACGCCTTCGCCCTTCGCCTATTCGCTGCTGCTGCACCGCACGGCCTGGCTGTTCTGCCTGCTGCTGCCCTTCGGCCTGGTGGGCACGCTGGAATACATGATGCCGGCGGCCGTCACCATCGTGGCCTATACCTTCTTCGGCCTGGACGCCGTGGGCGACGAACTGGAAGACCCGTTCGGCTCCGACGAGAACGACCTGCCGCTGTCGGCCCTGGCCCGCGTGATCGAGATCGATTTGCTGGAAGGCCTGGGTGTGCGGCCCCTGCCCGAGCCCGCCGTGCCGGTGGACTTCGTGTTGCGCTGACGCGCGTCTATTCCGCCATGCCGGTCAGCGGCAGCTTGGTTTCCTTCAACCGGCGCAGCACGAAGCAGGATTTGCTGTGCCGGATGCCCGGGATGCGGTAGAGCTGCTCCCGCAGCAGCCGCTCGTAGTCGCGGGTGTCGCGCACGGCGATGCGGATGTAATAGTCGTAGTCGCCCGACACCAGGAAGGCTTCCAGCACCTCGGGAATCTGCGCCAGCGCCCGGCCGAACTCGTACAGCGTTTCCTCGCTATGGCTCTCCAGGGTGACGTGGACGATCACCGTGTCCATGAAGCCCAGGCTGGCCGGATCGATGTCCACGGTATAGCCACGGATCACCCCGGCGCTTTCCATGCGCTTGATGCGGTTCCAGCACGGCGTGGATGACAGGCCCACGGCCGCGCCGATGTCGTTCAGGCTGGCGCGCGCGTTGTCCTGCAGCACCTTCAAAATGGCGAGATCGAACTTGTCCAGGTTCATTTTCTTTGATTCCCTAAAATCAAAGATAAATTTACTCTGTCTGGTGGTTATTCGTGGAAAAGAAGATAAATATTCTTCCGATCTACGAATAAGATAGATAGCATGAATGATCGCCTGCACCCCACCGCCGCCGCCGCGCTTGCCGCCACTGAACGCCCCGCCGATAACGGGGCGAAAATTCTGCTCGACACGCTGATTGCCTACGGCGTGGATACCGTCTTCGGGTATCCCGGGGGCGCGGTGCTGCCGCTGTATGACGCCCTCTACGCCGAGCCGCGCCTGCGCCACGTGCTGGTGCGCCACGAGCAGGCCGCCGTGCACGCCGCCGAAGGCTATGCCCGCAGCACCGGCCGTACCGGCGTGGTCTTCGTCACGTCCGGCCCCGGCATGGCCAACACCACCTCCGGCCTGCTGGACGCCATGTGCGATTCGATCCCGGTGCTGTGCATCAGCGGCCAGGTCGCCACGGCGGCCATCGGCACCGACGCCTTCCAGGAATGCGACGCCATCGGCATCTCGCGCTCGGTGACCAAGTGGAATACCCAGGTCCGCTCGGTGGACGATGTGGCGGCCGTGGTGGCCCGCGCCTTCGAACTGACCCGCCAGGGGCGCCCTGGCCCGGTGCTGCTGGATTTCCCCAAGGACGTGCAGCTGGCGGTGCCGCGCGACGCGGATGACGATGCCGTGCCCTCGCAACAGCGGCTGGCCGCGCTGCGCGCGCGCCGCCAGGCGGGCAAGCTGGCGCCCAAGCTGCCGCAATCCGCCGTGCGCCGCGCCGCTGCGCTGATCGCCCAGGCCAAGCGGCCCATCTTCTACGGCGGCGGCGGGCTGGTGAACGCCGGTCCCGAAGCCTGCGAGGCCTTTACCGATCTGGTGCGCCATACCGGCGCGCCTTGCACTCTGACCCTGATGGGCCTGGGCGCATTCCCCGCGTCCGACCCGCAGTTCGTCGGCATGCTGGGCATGCATGGCACGGTCGAGGCCAATCTGGCCATGCATAACGCGGACCTGGTGGTCTGCATCGGCGCCCGCTTCGATGACCGCATCACCGGCAAGCTGTCGGAGTTCTGCCCGCATGCGCGCAAGATCCACATCGACATCGACCCCGCCTCCATCAACAAGGTGGTGCGCGTGGACGTGGCGCTGGTGGGCGATTGCCTGCCGCTGGTGCGCGCGCTGCGCGCCGAACTTGGCGACGACCCCATGGACGCGGCGCGGCTGGCGCCCTGGTACAAGCGCATCGCCGCCTGGCGCGCCCAGGACTGCCTGGGCTATACCCCGGCGGCCGACGCGATCCTGCCGCAGCACCTGATGTCGCGCCTGAACGCGGCGCTGGCGGACCGCGACGCCATTGTCTCGACGGACGTGGGCCAGCATCAGATGTGGGCCGCGCAGTACCTGCGTTTCGACAAACCCAACCGCTGGCTGACCTCCGGCGGCGCAGGCACCATGGGCTACGGCGTACCCGCCGCCATCGGTGCGCAAGTCGCCCATCCGGACAAGACGGTGGTCTGCGTCAGCGGCGACGCATCAGTGCTGATGAACATCCAGGAACTGTCCACCGCCATGCAGCACCAGACGCCCGTCAAGGTCGTGCTGTGCAACAACGGCTACATGGGCATGGTGCGGCAGTGGCAGGAGCTGATCCATGGCGGGCGCTACAGCCACAGCTACAACGCCTCGCTGCCCGACTTCGTGGCGCTGGCCCGCGCCTTCGGCTGGGGGGCGGCCCGCGTGGATGACCCGGCGCAGCTGGATGCGGCGCTTGCCGAATGCCTGGCGCATGACGGCCCCTACTTCCTGGACGTGGCGGTCTCGGCGCAGGAAAACTGCTTCCCGATGATGCCTGCCGGGCACGGGCATCAGAAGATGATGCTGGCCGAAGGCGTCTGGTATCAGGACGAGACGACCTGATCGCCGCAGGGCTGCGGGCGCAGCCCTGCATCCCGCTTCAAAACTGGATCGACAAGCCGCCGTCCACCACCAGCACGTGCCCGTTCACGTATGACGCCGCGGGCGACGCCAGGAACACGGCGGCGCCTGCGATTTCTTCGGGTTCGCCCCAGCGCCCCATGGGATTGCGCGTGGCGATGCGCGGGCCCACGTCAGGGTCGGCCACCATGGTGGCGTTGGTCTCGGTGGCGAAGGTACCCGGCGCGATGGCGTTGCTGGTGATGCCGTGGCGGCCGAATTCCGCCGCCAGCGCGCGCACCATGCCCGTCAAGCCTTGCTTGGCCGCGGGATAGACCGCATCGCCCGAGCGTGCCAGTTCGCCCACCACCGAGGTGATCGCGATCATGCGGCCGCTGCCCTGGCGCACCATGCGTTCGGCGGCGAACTTGGCCAGCAGCATGCCGGCGACCAGGTCCGTGTCGATCAGTTCGCGGATCTCGGCGGGGCTGGTGTCGCGCAAGGTCTTGCGGTTGCGCGCGCCGACGTTGTTCACCAGGATGTCCAGGCGGCGGTGGTCGCGGTCTATGTCCAGGAAAGCGCGTTCCATGGCGGCGTCGTCGCTGATGTCGAACGGCAGCGGATGCGCGTCCAGGCCGGCGGCAGTCAGTTCGCCCGCCGCAGCCGTGGCGGCCTCGGCATTGCGGCCGTTGATCAGCACGCGCGCGCCGCAGCCAGCCAATGCGCGTGCGATACAGAAGCCCAGCCCGCGGGCCGAGCCGGTCACCAGGGCGACTTGCCCCGTCAGGTCGAAATTACGCAAATACGGCAGGGTGTTCATGTCCATCGTCCAGAGTGCTTCGTCTCGATCAGGGCCGCGCGGATCCGGCTCCGCGGGTCCGCAGCGGCGCCCCCTGGGGGGAGGCGCGCAGCGCTGCGGGGGGATCTACCTATTCCCGGAACTCTGGCGCCCAGTGCAGCAGCCGCCGTTCCAGCCAGGTCACACAATAAACCAGCGCGATGCCGACGATGGACAGCAGCGTCACCGCCGCGAACATATCGGTGGCGTTCAGCGTCGCCAGCGCGGTGATCATCAGATAGCCCATGCCCGTCGTGGATCCCACGAACTCGGCCAGCACCACGCCGATCAGCGCGAAGCTGATGGCATTCGGCAAGGCCGCGAAGGTCCACGCGGCCGCGGTCGGGATGCGCACGCGCCACAGGATCTGGCGCGGCGAGCCGCCCAGCGTGCGGCAGAAGTCCACCAGTTCGCGCTCCACGCTGCGTCCGCCCTTGTAGGTGTTGAAGAACACCAGGAAGAACACCACGAACCAGGACGTCACCACCTTGGAGGCCAGGCCCAGCCCGAAGAACATGGTGATGAGCGGCACGAAGGCGATGCGCGGCATCGAGTTGAAGGCCACGATGAAGGGGTTGAACACATCGGCCAGGAAGCGGCTGCGGCTGAGCGTCATGCCCACCACGAAGCCGCTGCCCACGCCCACCAGCAGCCCCACCATGGTGGCCTGCAGTGTCAGCCATAAATGCGGCCAGACCGAACGCGGGCCGGGCTGCAGCCATTCCCACAGCCGCACCGCCACGCGCGAGGGCTGGCTGATGAAGAAGGGATCGAACAAGGTGTTCTGGGTGAACCAGGGGATGCGCGTAAGCGTTTCCCAGGAGCCCAGGATGACGGCAAGTATCAGCACTTGCCACAGCGTGATGCGCAGCCGGCGCGCGATGCTGGCGCGGCGGTCCAGCCGCAGCTGGTCCTGCAAGGAGTCGGCGGAATAAGTCGTGGTCATGACGCGTATCGGTTCAGGCGGCGGCGCGGAACTGCTGTCCCAGCACACTCCAGAGGCTTTGCACGTGGGTCACGAACTGCGGCGTTTCGCGCAGCGTGAAGACGTCGCGCGGGTGCGGGATGTCGATGCGTTCGTCCAGCAGCACGCGGCTGGGCGGACCTGACAGCACCACCACGCGGTCCGACAGCAGGATGGCCTCGTCCAGGTCGTGCGTGACCATGACGATGGTCTGACCCAGCTTGCGCCAGATCTCGATCAGTTCGCGGTGCAGGTGCGTCTTGGTGTGCGTGTCCAGCGCGCCAAAGGGTTCGTCCAGCAGCAGGATGCGCGGCTCGACCGCCAGGCTCATCAGCAGCGCCACGCGCCGCCGCATGCCGCCCGACAGCTGGTGCGGAAAGGCGTCGGCGAACTGGCTTAGGTGGCCCATTTCCAGCAGCTCGGCCACGCGGCGCTCGATCTTGTCGGCGGCCACGCCCTGGAACTTCAGGCCCAGCGCCACGTTTTTCCTTACGCTGAACCAGGGCAGCAGCGTGTCCTTCTGGAAGATGTAGCCCAGGGCCGGCGGCACCTGCCCGTCGACGACGCGGCCATCCACGCGGATGGTGCCGGTGGTTGGGCGCAGAAAGCCGGCGATCATGTTCAGCAGCGTGCTCTTGCCGCAGCCGGACGGCCCGACGATGGAGACGAACTCGCCTTCCGGGATCGTCAGGCTGACCTCGCCCACCGCATGCGTGGTGGCCTGGCGCGTCTGGTAGGCCTTGCCCACCCGGTCCAGCGTGATCATCAGAGGCCCCGGGCGCGGCGCACGAAGCTCATGTTCACGCAACGGTCGTAAGGCACGGTCTTCATCTCGTCGTTGGAGAACTGGCGGCCGTCGCCCATGATGGCCGTCATGCGGTCATAGGCGTCCTGGGTGATGATGTTGTCCTTCAGGAACACCGTTTCCTTGTAGACGCCCAGCGTCTTCTCGATGGCGGCGCGCGGGAAGGCGTTCAGGTAGTCGTCGTAGATGGCGTCGGTGACGGCGGCGGCGCTGTTGGCGCTGATGAAGTCCTGCGCGCGGACCAGCGCCGTCACGAAGGCCTGCACCACTTCGGGGCGTTTCTGGATGGTGTCCTGCAAGGTCAGGGCCGCGATGCCGGGCACGTCGCCGCCCATGAATTCGTTCCACGAGCTCTCGGTCGTGGCGTCGAAAATGGGCACGCCCCAGCCTTCTTGCTTGGCCTGTTCCATCATGGACATGGTGGCCATGCTGGCCGACACGGAGCCGGTCTTGAGCGCGCCCAGCATGGTGGCCAGATCGCCCAGGGGGCGGATGTCCACCTTGTCGGCCACGCCGGCCTTCTGCATCAGGTACAGCGCCATCAGCCAGGTGCTGGACTGCGGCTGGGTGGCGCCCACGCGCTTGCCGGCCAGGTCCTTCAGCGATTTGATCTTGCCGCTGTCGAAGTCCTCGCGGCGCACGATGACGTTGGCGTAGGTGAGCTTGCGGTCAAAGCCGAACACCAGCGTGGCGGGCTTGCCGGCCAGCGTCAGCGCGGGGGCGGCCGTGGCTGCCGTGGCGCCGAACACGATCTGGCCCGCGGCCAGCAGCTGGTTGGTGCGCGGACCGCTCTGCGAATTCAGGTATTCGACTTCCAGGCCGCCTTCGCCGAAGTAGCCCTTCTTCAGTGCAACATAGCCCGCGGCAAAGAACGGGTCGATGCTGCCCTGGCCGTAGACGACGCGGCCGAGCTTGGGCTGCGCGAACGCGACGCGGCCATTGACCAGGCTGAAGCTGGCCAGCGCGCCTGCGGCGGCGAGCACGCGGCGGCGGGTGGTGAAGTCGGGGCTGTTGCTCATGTCGTCCTCGGTATAGGTCTGGTTGCAGCGGTTTGGCGTAGACAATACCCCAGCCACTGGCGTCCAACAATGGAAAACGCCCGGTTGCCCGGGCGTTGTGCGCGATGGTCGGGTAGCGGCGCGTCGGACGCCGTGCCCGTTTTACGCGGCGGTCTTTTTCGGCGCAGCCTTCTTCACCGCTTTCTTGACGGCCGTTTTCGTGGCCGTTTTGGTTGCGGTCTTCTTCACAGCGGCCTTCTTGGCCGGCGCCTTTTTGGCGGCGGTCTTGGTCGCGGTTTTGGCAGCCGTCTTGGCCGGCGCGCGGCCCGGCTTTTCAGGACGCGGCTCGAACTCGAAGCCGATCTTGCCGTCCGGCTGGCGGACGAGGAAGGCCTTGAACTTGCGGTTGGTGCGGCTGGAGACGAAGCCGTCGAGCAGGTCGGTGCGGCCGTTGGTCAGCAGCTTTTCCATCTGCTCGCGCGAGATTTCCTGCTGCAGGATGACCTTGCCCGACCGGAAATCGCAGCTCTTTTCGGGGCCGACGGATTTCTCGCAGACGTAGCTCATGCCGTGCTCGAACACGCGCGACTGGCACTTGGGGCAGGAACCCACCGGCGTGTGGCCGGAGAAGTCCACGGCTTCCGCGTCGTCTTCGTCGTTCTGGCCGAAGTCGAACTCCAGCTTGAATTCATCGCTGATGCGCAGGATGGCGGCGAACGGCCGGCCCATCTTGCTGATGAAACCTTGCAGGGGGCCGATCTCGCGCTTGGCCAGCAGCTCTTCGACTTCCGGCAGTTCGAACGTGCGGCCGCCCGGGTGCTTGCCGATGGAGAAGTCGCAGGCGGTGCAGGCAAAGCGGCGATAGTTTTCCTTCACCACGGCGCCGCACTTGGGGCACGGCGTCTGCAGCGTGGCGTAGTCGCCCGGCACCGTGTCGCGCTCGTATTCCTTGGCGCGCTTGACGATGACCTGCGTCATCTGCGCGATCTCGCGCATGAAGGCTTCGCGGTCCAGGGCGCCCTGCTCGATCTGCTTGAGCTTGTGTTCCCATTCGCCGGTCAGTTCCGGCGAGGTCAGTTCGGTCACGTCCAGGCCGGACAGCAGCGTCATCAGCTGGCGCGCCTTGGCGGTAGGCACCAGGTCGCGGCCTTCGCGGCGCAGGTAGACCTCGTTGAGCAGGCCTTCGATGATGGCGGCGCGCGTGGCCGGCGTGCCCAGGCCGCGCTCGGACATGGCTTCGCGCAGTTCTTCGTCGTCCACCAGCTTGCCCGCGCCTTCCATGGCCGACAGCAGCGTGCCTTCGTTGAAGCGCGCCGGCGGCTTGGTCGACAGGCCGACGGCCTCGACGTCCTCGGTGCGTACGGTCTCGCCGTCCGCCACGGGCACCAGGTTGGCGTCTTCACCCTGGGCTTCCTTGCCGTAGACAGCCAGCCATCCCGGGCTGACCAGCACCTTGCCGTCGGTGCGGAAGCGGTGTCCCTGCACTTCGGTCATGCGGGTGGTCACGCGGTATTCCGCGGCGGGGAAGAACACCGCCAGGAAGCGCTTGAGCACCAGGTCGTACAGCTTGGCCTCGGCCTCGCTCAGATCGTGCGGGATCTGCAGCGTGGGGATGATGGCAAAGTGGTCCGACACCTTCTTGTTGTCGAAGATGCGGCGGTTCGGCTTGACCCATTGATTGCCAACCACGGTTTCCGCGTGGCGCGACAGGCCGCCCACGGCATTGGAGCCGCCCTTGGCCAGCGCGCGCATGGTTTCCTGCACCGTGGTGACGTAGTCCTCGGGCAGGTAGCGCGAATCGGTACGCGGGTAGGTCAGTGCCTTGTGGCGTTCGTACAGGGTCTGGGCCAGCGACAGCGTGGTCTTGGCCGAAAAGCCGAAGCGGCCGTTGGCTTCGCGCTGCAGCGAGGTCAGGTCGTACAGGGCCGGCGACATTTGGGTCGACGGCTTGGATTCCTCGGTGACGTTGCCCGGCTGTTCGCGGCAGGCGGCCACCACGCTTTGCGCGGCGGCGGCCGACCACAGGCGCGATTCGCGCTTTTCCGGGTCGCGGTCGTCTTTCTTGAACTGCGGGTCGATCCAGCGGCCTTCGTACAGGCCGGCGGCCGCCACGAAGGTGGCGCGCACTTCCCAGTAGTCGCGCGGCACGAAGCGGCGGATGCGCTCTTCGCGCTCGGCCACGATGGCCAGCGTGGGCGTCTGCACCCGGCCGACCGGGGTCTTGAAGAAGCCACCGTCCTTGCTGTTGAAGGCGGTCATGGCGCGGGTGCCGTTGATGCCCACCAGCCAGTCGGCTTCGGCGCGCGAGCGGGCGGCCGCTTCCAGCGGCTTGAGCTGGACGTCGTCGCGCAGGTTGGCGAAGGCCTCGCGGATGGCGGCCTGGGTCATCGACTGCAGCCAGAGGCGCTGGATCGGCTTTTTCACGCCCGCGTACTGGATGATGTAGCGGAAGATCAGTTCGCCTTCGCGTCCCGCGTCACAGGCGTTGATGATGGCGTCCACGTCCTTGCGCTTGGCCAGGCGAACCAGCAGCTTGAGCCGTTCGGCCGACTTCTTGTCGGTGGGGCCCAGTTCGAACTCGGGCGGAATCACGGGCAGGTGCGTGAAGCTCCACTTCCCCTTGACCGGATCGTTGGGCGCGACCAAGCTGAGCAAGTGGCCGATGCTCGATGCGAGGACGTAACGTTCGCTTTCAAAATAGTCGCCCTCGCGCGCAAAGCCTCCCAAGGCGCGTGATATATCAAGGGCCACCGAGGGCTTCTCGGCAATAATCAGCGTTTTATTCATGTGTATCCAGTGGCGGCAGTCCCGCCGTAGTAGCGCGGATAATAAGATCGGAGATTCGCCAGATGCAAGTCGGCACTGAAAGACAAGCGGGATCCGAACTACACGCTTGGCGTCAATTTCTGGCGCGGAGCACCCTCTGGCTAGGTGTTTTGCTGCTGGGAAGCGCCGCGGTTTGCTGGGTCGCCGCCAACTGGCAAGACATGACAAAAGTGCAGCGCTTCGCCGGCATCCAGGGCCTTTTGGCGATTTGTGCGCTGGCCGCCGCGTGGGCCGGACTGCGCCTGAGGGCCAGTCCAGGCGTGCGGCGCACCATACCGGGCGCCCTGCTCGCCCTGGCCGGCATCCTCCTGGGCGCCCTGCTCGCATTACTAGGCCAAACTTACCAGACTGGCGCCGATACCTGGGAATTGTTCGCCTGGTGGGCGTTGCTGCTGCTGCCCTGGGCGCTGGCCGCCGGCAGCCAGGCCGTCTGGCTGCTGTGGGCGCTGGTGCTGAACGTGGCGGTGGCCTTGTGGCTGGGCGAGCGGGTGTTCTCCTGGGTGCTGATATTCGGCGGCCCGGGCGTGCCCGGTCTGATGATGGCCGGCCTGAACCTGGTGCTGCTGCTGGGCTGGGAGCTGGCTGCCCGCCGCTGGCGCGCCAGCACCCTGGTCGGTCCGCGGGTCCTGGCCGCCCTGGCGATCAGCGTGCTGGTGCTGACCCAGATGCTTGGCGACTTCCTGGGCCGCGGCCTGGGCCTCTATAACGGCATCGCCTGGGTCGCGGTGACCCTGGGCCTGGGCTTCTATTATCAGAAGGGCCGGCGCGACCTGATCATCCTGGCCATGCTGGCCGCCGGCGTCATCTGCGTGTCGCTGCGGGTGGCGGGCGAATGGCTGCTGCGCCTGGAGCCCGGCGTCTGGGCGGCCCTGCCGCTGGCGGCGCTGCTCATGGCCGAGGCCGTCTTGGCCGCGCGCTGGCTGCGCCGGCTTGCCGGCGACCCGCAGACGGCGGTGGCCGCGGCCGCCGATTCCGAGCCGGCTGCGGCTTCGGCCGGCAACTCGGTGGACCCGGCCGACGCCAGCGCGCCGGTCGCGCAATTGGCGCCGGCCCCGGCGCCGCAGGCGGATCCGCCCTGGTACGTGCAGTGCCTGTTGGGCTTGAGCGCCTGGCTGTCGACGGTGTTGCTACTGGTGTTCATCGCCTTCTCGGGCTTCATCACCTCCGAAGGCGGCGCGCTGGTGGCCGGGCTGGTGCTGTGCGCGGCCGGCGTGGCGGTGCTGCGCAGCGATGCGGGCCCGTTCTGGCGCCAGTGCGGCACGGCCATGGCCTTTGCCGGGCAGATCCTGATCATCTTCGGGCTGTCCAGTTCGACCTCGTTCGCCAGCGCCTGCGTCTTCGTGCTGCTGATGGCGGCCACGGTCTACGCGGTCGGGCCCGACGTCATCCTGCGCTTCCTGAGTGGCCTGCTGATCGCGGCGGCGGGGGCGGGCCTGATCTGGCGCGGCCTGTCGCCCGACCTGGGCGGCGAAGACCTGTTGGACGCCTGGCTGGGCTTCGACGCCATGCGCGCCACCTTCGTGTGGCTGCCCATCGCCGTGACCGGCGCCTGGGCCACCGCCGTCATCTTCAGCCTGAGCCACCGCCTGGGCGGCAAGCGCGCCCACGCGCTGCAGCCGCTGGCCTGGGCCTTCCTGCTGTCGGTGCAGGGCATGGTGTGGCTGGCGGGCGGCATCTCCGCCCAGCAACTGCCCGCCATGTGGCAGCTGAATCCGCACACGGCGGTGCTTGTTATTGCAGGCGCGCTGCTGCCCGTGGGGGCCGCCTTCGCGGTGCTCTGGCCCCGCCGCCATGTGCTGACCGCGGGCGTCACCTGGGGCGTTCCGATAGCCCTGCTGATCCTGTCGCTGTTCTGGCTGCCTAGCCCGGGCGTGGGCTTCGCACTGGCCTGGCTGCTGCTGGGCTTCGGCTTGAACCAGTCGCGCGTGGTGGTGTTCGGGGTGATCAGCCTGCTGGCCTATCTGGGCGTCTATTACTACCAGTTGGACGTGCCGCTGCTGCAAAAGGCCTTGTGGCTGGGCGGCGCCGCGCTGCTGCTTTTCGTGCTGCGCGCCCTGGTGTGGCTGGTGCCGCGCCTGATGCGCACCATTGCCCCCAGCCGGCGCGCGCCTCTGCCGCCGGTGTCGGCGCCCTTGCGCTG
The DNA here is from genome assembly GCF_013267355.1 of Achromobacter pestifer. Classification (NCBI taxonomy): domain Bacteria; kingdom Pseudomonadati; phylum Pseudomonadota; class Betaproteobacteria; order Burkholderiales; family Alcaligenaceae; genus Achromobacter; species Achromobacter pestifer. The sequence goes on along the minus strand of NZ_CP053985.1, from coordinate 2,576,970 downwards.
GCGCACGCTGGCCATCCTGGGCGGCCTGGCGCTGGTGCTGGCGGTTACCAACGGCGGCATCTGGCAGCGTGAAAAGCTGCTGGCTTCGGGCAAGGTGGTCATCCTGGAACTGGCGCCGGTGGATCCCCGTTCGCTGATGCAGGGCGACTACATGGCGCTGAACTTTGCGGCCAGCCGGGAGGTCACGCGCCTGCGGCTGGGCGGCGAGCGTCCCGAGGCCGAGGAGTCGGTCATGGGCTACGAGCCGGACGGCTATGTGATGCTGCAGACCGATGCG